>CAVOLB010000029.1:0-34484 GCA_963696655.1 uncultured Alphaproteobacteria bacterium | reverse complement strand
CGCGCATAGGCGCTAACTTAGGGATTCACGGGGGCGTCGCGATGTAATTCACCATTGGGATAAATCCTTCGCAGACACAAGGTGGGTACCGGGAGCTGCTGGGTCGGCTGCCGGTCGATTTCGATCTGGAAGCAACGGCGCGGGAGAGCGGTGCATTTACGCGCTCGCGTGCGGTTCGCGATGCGGCTGGGCTGCTGCGGTTGGCGCTGCTCTATGGTGCCTGCGGCTTGTCCCTGCGGGCCGTGGCAGCGATTGCCGAGCTCGAAGAGATCGCGACGCTGTCCGATGTGGCCGTGATGAAGCGCCTGCAGGCGGCGGCGCCCTGGCTGGAGCGATTGCTGGGGGCGATCCTGGCGGAGCGGGTGCCGCAAGGACTGTCCAAGCTGGGTCGCAGCCTGCGCCTGATCGACGGGACGACCCTGAGCGCCCCCGGACGCCGGCGGCCGGATTGGCGGCTTCATGTGAGCTTCGATCTGGTTGGGCGGCGCATCGACGAGTTGACGCTGACGCCGGCTCGCCAGGGGGAGAGCCTGTCGCGCCTGACGCTGCGGACCGGCGATCTGGTGGTGGCCGATCGCGGCTTCGTGCGACCCAACGATCTGCGGGCCGCGGTCGAAGCCGGTGGCGACTTCCTCAATCGGCTCGGGTCACGCCAACTGCGTCTGCTGACCGCCAAGGGGCAGCGCTTCGACATTCGCAAGGCTCTTCTGGTCTCCACCCGTAAGGGCCTCTTCGATCAGCCCGTGCGCATCGCTCATGGCCGCAACGCCCGCTTCGAGCCGGTCCCAGCCCGCCTCGTGGTCCTGCCGCTTTCCCCCGAGGCCGCCGTCAAAGCCCGGCAACGGCTCGCCCGGGCCGCCCAGCGCGAGGTCTACACGCCCAGCCAAACCGCCGTCGCCGCCACCGAGCATCTGATCCTCATCACCTCGATCCCCGCCAGCGACATCGATCCCAACGACCTGGCCGATCTCTATCGGCTGCGCTGGCAGATCGAGCTCGCCATCAAGCGACTGAAGAGCCTCGCCGAGCTCAAAGGCCTCCCCGCCAGGAACCCTCAACTCGCTCGAACCTGGATCTACGCCAATCTCATCGTCGCGCTCATCGCCGAGGACCTCGCCATCGAAGTCCTCGACGTTCCCCCCTGAGCGCAAATCTGCCCGATGCTTCTCTCTCTGGCGCGCCTTGAAGCTCACCCTGGGCTTCTGTCGCTATGCCATCCAGACCAATCGACCCTTCAACACGGCACTCCGGCGCCTCGCCAAGATCGCCAACAAATTGCTCGACCCACCACGGCAAAGACCCATTCAAATCGTCACCGCCATAAGTTAGCGCCTATGCGCGAAAGCGGGGATGATGAAGGGAGCGGCCGCACCCGCTCCCTTCATCACTTCTGCAGGATGTTCGAAATCTCGCGCAGCTGGGTTCGAGCCCGCAGCAGGAAGAACCCCTGGGCCGCCAGATGGCTCGGCCGCATGAATGCGTCCGGTTGTCCGTTCACCACCACCAGCGGATCGAGCGAGGCGGCGACATGGAAGGTCTCCACCATCTGCGTCCAGGCGGCCCCCAGATCGCGCTCGGCGATGACGGGCGCGAAATCGGTGCCGAGATCGCGCAGCAGCAGCCCATAGGCGTAGAGCCGACCCTTGGTCGCATAGAAGATGTCGTCGGCCTGGAAATCGACCCAGTCGCCGGAATGCTCCTCGACCTGCTTGTCGAGGATGGCCGAGGCCGAGCCCAGGTCGGCCGCGATGCGGTCGATGGTGCTCTGGAGGTTGTCAGCCCTTCGCTCGAAGACGGCCTGACCGCGGGACAGGCGGTCGTTGAAGTTCCGCAGGATCCGGGCGGCCGAGAGATATTGCTGCTCGGAGGACGCGGTCGGGGCCCAGGAGGTGTTGAAGTCGAAGATCCAGACCGTGGGCGAATAGCGCAGCAGGCCTGCGGCCTTCTCCAGATCGGGGTCGGCCTGGCTGGTGCCGCGCACCCGGCCGATCTGGTCCGTCATTTCGGTGGCGAAGCGCGCCAAGGCCGCCATGATGCCCTGCTGATAGTTCGGCATATTGTCGAGCGCCCAGCCCGGCATGAAGAAGGGATCGTTCGAGGGCCAGCCATGTTGGCCGACCTCGCGGTCGATCAGGGCGGCGGCGACCGCCACCGCCCGGCTGGCGCCCTCCGGCGTCTCCGGCGCCTGGAAGTCAGGATTGTCGTCGATCTTGTGCACCATCAGCATGCCCACCGGGTAGTAGAGGGCCGCGATGATCAGGAGCGCCACGACGCCGCGGAAGCTCCAGCGCAGGATCCGGCGCCGATCGAGCGAGGGTTTCCACCAGCGCCGGGGCCCCTTGGGCTCCTCCAGCAGCGGGTCGTTCAGGAGAGGATCGTTCTCGCTCATCCGGCACTCCGATTGGCTTGCGGGGCTTCGCCCGGGCCCGGATCGTGGGGGCCGGTTCAGGCGCGCTCGAGTCAGACGCTATCAGATGAGGCGCTCCCCGGAAGCCGGCAAGGCCGGGCTCCCGGGGCGCTTCAACCGTCGTGGCGAGGGCTCAGGGCCGCAGGAAACCGACCACGTCCTCGACCTCCTTCAGGATCGGCGCCGACAGGGCCCGGGCCCGCTCGGCCCCCTGCCGCAGGACGGCGTCGATTTCCGAGGGCTCGGCCAGCAGCCGCTTCATCTCGCCCCCGATCCGCCCGAGGGTGGCGACCGCGAGATCGGTCAGGGCCTGCTTGAAGGCCGAGAACGCCTTGCCCTCGAACTCCTCGAGCACGGAAGCCAGCGGCCGGTCGGAGAGCGCCGCATAGATGCCCAGCAGATTGAAGGCCTCGGGGCGGGCCGTGAACAGCTCGTCCTTGACCTGGCCGTCGGCGCCCAGCGCCTCGGGTCCCGGCAGGGGATGGGGATCGGTCTTGGCCTTGCGGATCTTCTGCGCCACCAGCTCGGCATCGTCGGTCATGTTGATGCGGCTCATATCCGAGGGATCGGACTTGCTCATCTTCTTGGTGCCGTCGCGCAGCGACATGACGCGCGTGGCCGGGCCCTGGATCATGGGCTCGGGCAGCGGGAAGAGTTGGACCCCGAAGTCGTTGTTGAATTTCTGCGCGATGTCGCGGGCGAGCTCGACATGCTGCTTCTGGTCCTCGCCCACCGGCACATGGGTCGCCTTGTAGAGCAGGATGTCGGCCGCCATCAGGTTCGGATAGACGTAGAGTCCGGCCGAGGCGTTCTCGCGCGCGTTGCCGGATTTCTCCTTGAACTGGGTCATGCGGTTGAGCCAGCCCAGCCGCGCCACGCAGTTGAAGATCCAGGCCAGCTGCGAATGGCCCGGCACCTGGCTCTGGTTGAAGATGATGTGCTTCCGCCCGTCGATGCCGGCGGCCATATAGGCGGCGGCGACCTCCCGGGTGCTTTTGCGCAGCTCGGCCGGCTCCTGCCAGACCGTGATCGCATGCAGGTCGACGATGCAGAAGATGCAGTCGAACTGGTCCTGCAGCCGGACCCAGTTGCGGATCGCCCCCAGATAATTGCCGAGATGCAGGTTGCCGGTGGGCTGGACGCCGGAAAAAATGCGATTCATGGGTCTGGAAGGGCTCTTCGGAGGTCAAAAACGCGGATTTCTCGCGCGAAACCGGACGATCGCTCCGGGTTTTCGCGCCGCCGGAAGGCTCCGGGCGGGCGCTTTTATGGCCGCCGGGGCCCCCCAAGGTCAAGCCGGGGGCCGCTTTCGGGCCGAATTTAGAGCGCCTGCCAAGGGGTTGGATAGCCCTTTGATTTCTATTGAAACCCGAGGCCGCCGCTCCAATATTGGAGAGCGAGTTTAGTGGCTACACCCAGGAGGGAACGAAACGCCATGGCTATGGGACCCGATCCGCGTCTGATGACGCGCGCGCAGGCCGCCACCGCCGACATCGATGTCGGCCTTCGGCAGTATATGCTGCGCGTCTACAACTACATGACCGGCGGCTTGGCTGTGACGGGCATCATCGCCTATGTCATCGGCACCAACCCGTCCTTCTACCAGGTGGTTTACGGCACGCCGCTGGCGTGGGTGGTCATGTTCGCCCCGCTGGTTCTGGTGATGGTTTTCAGCTTCCGCATCGCCAAGATGTCGTTCGGCGCCGCGCAAGCCGTGTTCTGGGCCTTCTCGGCCCTGATGGGCGTGTCGCTCAGCTACATCTTCGTGGTCTATACCGGGACCTCGATCGCCCGCGTGTTCTTCATCACGGCCGGCACCTTCGCGGCGATGAGCCTCTATGGCTACACCACGAAGCGCGACCTGACCGCGATCGGCTCGTTCCTGTTCATGGGCCTGATCGGCATCGTCATCGCCTCGATCGTGAACATCTTCCTGGCGAGCTCGGCGCTGTCCTTCGCGATCTCCGTGATCGGCGTGCTGGTCTTCACCGGCCTCACCGCCTACGACACGCAGAAGATCAAGTCGATCTATAGCGAGCTGGACGGGGCGGATGTCGTCGGCAAGAAGGCGATCATGGGCGCCCTCAACCTCTATCTCGACTTCATCAACCTGTTCCTGATGCTGTTGCGCCTGTTCGGCAACCGCAACTAACCAAGCCGGCCGCATCGCGGCTGACTGCAGCGCCCGGAAGCTCCCGCTTCCGGGCGTTTTTGTTTGTGTCGCCCCAAGACGTCAGCGTCGGCCGGCCAGCGAGGACAGGAACAGCGAGAACAGCTCGGCCTGGCTGGCAGTGCCGAGCTTGGCGTAGATGTTCTTGCGGTGGATCTTGACCGTGCCGGGCGCAATCCTGAGCTGGCGGGCGATCGCCTCGGAGGAATGGCCGCGCAGGACCAGGGCCCCCACCTCGCGCTCGCGCCGCGTCAAAGGCCGCTCGCCGAAGGCATCGAACAGCGAGGCCAGATCGAGACCGGAGGCCAGCTCGCTCGCGTCGGGCCGGTCACCGGCTGCAGCCGGCGTCTCGCCCTCAAGCCCGCGCCAATGGCGCTCGGCCGCCGCGATCACCACCGGCGCCACCTGCTGCAGGCGATTCATCTCGCGCGCCGGAAAGATCGTGCGGTGGCCGTCGCGCATGAGGGAGATCACGACCGTGGCGTCGCTCGACGGCGACAGGAAGAAGCCGATCTCCTCGGCGAGGCCGGTCCTGGCATAGTAGGAGCGATAATACTGGCTCTGATAGAAGCGGTCCGGTGCCAGGTCGCGCATGCGGTGGAGCCCGCTCGGCACCCGGTCGCGGCTCGCATGATAGAAGGGATCGAGCAGGTAGGGGCCCGCCTGATAGTCGGCCACGAACACGTCGCGCCGGGCGGCCGGGAAATTGTTGAAGAGATCGATCGGGCGCGCTTCGCCGCCATAGCCGAAGATCACCGAGAAATCGAACTCCGCGATCCTGGCGAGCGCCCGCACCAGCGCCGGGGCGAATTCCGGCGTCTCGAGCGCGGCCAGCGCCGCCGCGAAATACTGGTGCCAGCGATGGTCGAGCGCGGTCAATCTATCCCCTAAACAGGTGCTGGTTGGGCATTTCTATCACCATGGAGGTATATACAGGTCGGGAGAGATGTCGCAACCTCACGACAAAACAAGGGGATAGGCCCCAAAAAGCCGTCGTCTGGGACTGGGAAACGCCGTTGGCGATTGCCACCATGAGCACAGCGACCGAACCGCGCCCGGCCCCTGCGGAGCCGGATGTGCGGTTTCGCGCCGTCTCCAAGCGTTTCGGGCCCGTGATCGCGGTCGACGGCGTGTCGTTCGAGATCCCCAAGGGCGCGTTCCACTCCTTCCTCGGACCCTCCGGCTGCGGCAAGACCACGACCCTGCGGCTGATCGCCGGCTTCGAGCAGCCGAGCGAGGGTGTCATCGAGATCGGCGGCGCTTCCGTGGTGGGGGTGCCCGCCTATCAGCGCCCCGTGAACATGGTGTTCCAGCATTACGCCCTGTTTCCCCATCTCGACGTCTTCGCCAACATCGCCTACGGGCTGAGGCAGCGCCGGCCGCAGCCGGGTCGGGCCGAGATCGAACGGCGCGTCGGCGAATCCTTGGAGCTCGTCCGCCTGCCCGGCATGGGCAAACGGCGCATCTGGGAACTGTCCGGCGGGCAGCAGCAGCGCGTGGCGCTGGCGCGCGCCCTCATCAATCACCCGACCGTGCTGTTGCTGGACGAGCCCCTGGCGGCGCTCGACCGCAAGCTGCGCCGCGATATGCAGATCGAATTGCAGAACCTCCAGCGCGAGGTCGGCATCACCTTCATCCTGGTGACCCACGACCAGGAGGAGGCGCTCTCCATGAGCGATACGATCGGCATCATGCGCGAAGGCCGCATCGTGCAGATGGGTTCGCCCACCGAGCTCTATGACGCCCCGGTCAACCGCTATGTCGCCGATTTCGTCGGCGAATTGAACTTCTTCGCCGGCCGCATCCTGCAGCAGGATCGGGCCGGGGCCTCGATCGAGACCGACAAGGAGGTGACTCTGGCAGCCCCCCTGTCCCGCAAGGGAGAGGCCCTGGCCGGCAAGGATCGGGCCGTCATCGCGGTGCGGCCCGAGATGATCGAGCTGTGGGACGCCGCCGACGCCGCCGGCGGCAGCGGCTTCGACTACCGCTTCAAAGGCCGGGTCCGCAACCGGATCTATCTCGGCGATCAGACGGAATTCAGCATCGAGACGACGGAACTGGGGACCGTGCTGGTGCGGGCCCCCAAGGCCTCGCGGGCGGGCTCCGGCGCTTTCGCGCCCGGCTCCGAGGTGGGGCTCGGCTGGCGGCGCCAGGGTGCCCTGGCGCTGGTCGACGCCTAGATCGAGAATACGGCTTTACCGCCGGTGCGCGGGACGGGACGGCGCCATCGGCGAAAGAGACTGCGAAGACAACCGTTGCCCATGACCAACCGTCGCCGCTGAAGACGACGGACAAACCGATAAGACAAAACAGAGGAGACGACCATGGACCGCAAAGAATTCATTCATCACATGCGCCGCTGGCAGAAGGGCTCGATCTCGCGCCGGCAGTTTCTGGGCGTGACGGGTCTGGGTCTGGCGACGGCCGTGCTGGTCAAGGCCATGCCGGAATTGCTGATGCCGCGCGCAGCCTATGCCGGCGATCTCGGCGACCGCGTGTCGCTGACCACCTGGCCCAACTACCACGACCCGAAGAACTTCGAGGACTTCACCGCCAAGACCGGCGTGAATGTCGAGGTCAACGTGTTCGGCTCGAACGAGGAGATGCTGGCCAAGCTGCAGGCCGGCGGCACCGGCTGGGACCTCTTCGTGCCGACCAACTACACCATCTCGACCTACAAGGAGCTCGATCTGATCGAGCCGCTCGATCTCGCGATGCTGCCGAACTACGACCCCGCCAGCATGGAGAAGCGCTTCGTCGAGGCCGGCACGATCGACGGCAAGACCTACGCGGTCTCCAAGGATTGGGGCACCACCGGCTATGCGGTGAACACCAAGAAGATCAGCGAGAAGATGACCTCCTGGAAGGATTTCTGGGATCTCGCGATGGGCAAATATAGCGGCCGCGCCATGGTGCATGACTATCAGCTCACCACCATCGGCAACGCGCTCAAATATTACGGCTACTCCTTCAACTCGATCGCCGACAAGGAGCTGGCCGACGCCGAGAAGCTGCTGCTGGCGGCCAAGCCCCATCTCTTCGCCATCAATTCGGACTATCAGCCCTCGATGCGCAACGGCGACGCCTGGCTCACGGTCTGCTGGACCGGCGACGGCAAGCAGATGCATCGCGATCTCCCCGAGATCGAGTATGTGATCGGCAAGGAAGGCGGCGAGATCTGGTCCGACTTCTACGCCGTGCCGAAGGGGGCGCCGCACCGTGCGGCCGGTTACGCCCTCGCCGACTTCCTGCTCACGCCGGCGGTCAATGCCAAGGAAGTGCAGGCGCATGGCTATCCCTCGGCCGATGCCCGTACCAACAAGCTTCTGCCGAAGGAACTGCTCGAGGATCCGATCATGTATCCGGCGGCCGAGCTCCTGGCGCCGCTCGAGTTCGGTGCGGCGGCGACGCTGACCAACCCGGCACGCGCCGAGATCATGGCGCGCTTCAAGTCGGCGTGATCCGGACGACACCAGGCCTCCCGCCCGCGACCCGTCTTGCGGCTGCGGGCGGGAGGCTGCCTCTTTTAGATCGACAGTCATGACCCCGACCAGCACGACCGCCCAGGTCGAGAGACGCGCACGCTGGACCACGGCCCTGCTGCTGGCACCCAGCGCCCTCTGGTATCTGGCGCTGCTGGTGGTGCCGCTCGCGGTCGTGCTGGTGTTCAGCTTCGGCGAACGGGCCCCCGCCGGCGGCTATCAGGCGGGCTTCACCCTCGCCAATTATCTCAACCTGCCGGCGCGCAGTGCCGCCTTCCGCAACACCCTGCTCCTGGCGCCGATCGGCACCATCGTCTGCCTGCTGGCCGCTTATCCGCTGGCTTATTATCTCGCCATCAAGGCGAGCCCGCGGATGCGGCTCTTCCTCCTCATCCTCGTCATCGTGCCCTTCTGGACCAGCTTCCTCATCCGCACCTATGCCTGGATGTTCATCCTGGGCGGGCGCGGCCTGCCCGCCGTCATCGAATGGCTGGGGCTGGGCGAGGTGCGGCTCATCAACACGCCGCTCTCGGTTCTGATCGGCATGGTCTATGGCTATCTGCCGCTGATGGTGTTCCCGATCTTCGTGAGCCTGGAGCGGCTCGACAAGCGGCTGATCGAGGCCGCGGCCGATCTGGGCTCCAATCCCTGGCGGAGCTTCCTTCAGGTGACGCTGCCGCTCTCGGCCCCCGGCGTCATCACCGGCTGCATGCTGGTCTTCATCCTCCTGATGGGCGAGTACCTGATTCCGCAGCTCCTGGGCGGCGGCAAGGTGTTCTTCATCGGCAACGCGCTGGTCGATCTCTTCCTCCAATCGCGCAACTGGCCGTTCGGCTCCGCGGTCGCCATGAGTCTCGTCATCATCATGCTGGCGACGGTCACGATCTATCTGCGCGTCACCCGGCGCTACGGCGCCGGCCGCGACGTGTCGCTGCTGTAGGGCCGCGGGGATGAGCGGGATTGGCGGCATCGAGACCGTGGCACCCCCCTCCCTAACCTCCCCCTCAAGGGGGGAGGAGATAGGAAGAAGGGACGAGATGCATTGCTTCAGTCTTCCCTTGCTTAACCCCTCCCCCCTTGAGGGGGAGGTTAGGGTGGGGGGTGGGCAACCGCTCCGCCCTCCCCGATAGATCGCCCATGCGCGCCTATAGCATCGCCCTCTATCTCTTCCTCTACGCGCCGATCGTGCTGATCGTGCTGTTCAGCTTCAACAGCGGCAACAACGCGTCCGACTTCCAGGGCTTCTCGACGCTCTGGTATGGCAAGGCTGCCAACAACCGTTTCGTGGCCGAGGCGGTGACGCACAGCCTCATCGTCGCCACCACCTCTGCCAGCCTCGCCACGATCTTCGGCACCATGGCGGCGCTGGCCGTGCAGCGGGTCAGGGGCGTCGTCCGCCTCTTCTTCGATGCGATGACCTATGTCGCGATCATGGTGCCGGGCATCGTCATCGGCATCTCGACCCTGATCGCGCTGGTGACGACCTTCGGCCTTCTCAACGAGATGCTGACCGCGATCTGGCCCGGCGATCCGGCGACCGCGCCGCAGCTGGGGATGGGCTTCGGTTCGATCATCGCCGCCCACACCCTGTTCTCGATGGCGCTGGTCATCGTGATCGTGCGGGCGCGCATCGCCGGCATGGACCGCAGCCTGATGGAGGCCTCGGCCGATCTCTACGCCTCGCCCTGGGGGACGTTCCGCCAGGTGATCCTGCCGCTGATCCTGCCCGCGGTCGTGGCCGGTTTCCTTTTGAGCTTCACGTTCAGTTTCGACGATTTCGTCGTCGCCTTCTGGGTCGCCGGCTCCAAGACGACCTTGCCGATCTACATCTTCGCCTCGATCCGGCGCGGCGTGACGCCCGAGATCAATGCGATCGGCACGGTCGTGCTCACGGTCTCTCTCGTCCTGCTGTTCAGCGCCCAGCTCATGCTGCGCCGCGGCGAAAAGCCGAAGCCGAAGGCCGCCTGAGGCGGGTCACTCCCCCGACAAGAGACTTGTCGAAACGCCCGATTTGGCGGCACCCTCTCTCGCCTTCGCAGAAGGCGCCAGACGCACAGGCAGCAACAATAACCTCAACGGAGACGAGGATGACGACCGCACTTCTGGTTGTCGACGTGCAGCAGATCTACACGGTCAAGGGCAACGAGCTTTACTGCAAGAACGCCGGCCAGACCGTCAAGCGCATCAACCAGCTCATCGAACGCTTCACCGCGAAGAGGGCGCCCGTCATCTTCATCCGCCATGTCCATAAGCTCGACGGCTCGGACCTCGGCCGCATGTTCGACTTCGCCGGGCCAGCGTCGGATTTCTCGTTCAAGGAGAAATCGGCCGCCGTGGCCTATGACGAGAAGCTCGCCGTTCCAGCCAAGCCGATCGAGATCGTCAAGAGCCGCTATTCCTCCTTCGCCGGCACCGGACTGCACGAGAAGCTCAAGAAGCTGGGCGTCGATCGCGTCGTCGTCACCGGGTTCATGACGAACTTCTGCTGCGATACCACGGCGCGCGATGCGCATGATCTCGACTATTATGTGGACTTCGTGCTCGACGCGACCGGCACGCCCGGCACCGCGAAGATGGACCAGGACCAGGTTCGCGACGCCGTGGGCGATTTCATCGGCGGCGGGTTTGCGCGGGTGATGTCGACCCGCGAGTTCCTCAAGCAGTTCTCGGCCGGTTGAACGCAAGACCCGAGGAGAGACAGAAAAACCATGTATACGCTCTATTGGGGGCCCAACAGCGCCGCCCTGGCCCCGCAGATCCTGCTCGAGGAGATCGGCGCCAAGCATGAGCTCAAGCGGATCGACATCGCCAGCAACCAGCACAAATCGCCGGAATATCTGAAGTTCAATCCCAACGCCAAGATCCCGACCCTGGTGGTCGACGGCAAGCAGACGATCTTCGAATCCGCCGCGATCTGCCTGTATCTGGCCGACCGCCATCCGGAGGCGAGGCTGGCGCCCGCGATCGGCGATCCGGAGCGCGGGCTTTATTATCAGTGGCTGACGCATCTGACCAACACGCTGCAGCCGGCCTACCTCGCCTATTACTATCCCGACCGTCTCACCGACGACGCCAAGGGCACGGCAGCGGTCCAGTCGCGCGCCCAGGCCGAGCTCCGCGAGATCTGGGGCCGGATCGACAAGGCGCTGGGCGAGAAGGGCCCTTATTTCCTGGGTGACCGCTTCAGCGGCTGCGATGCCTTCCTCTTCATGCTCGCGAACTGGCAGGAACCCATTCCGGATCTCTATAGCCGGTTCAAGCATGTGAAGCGCTGCGCCGACATGGTGCGGGCGCGGCCGGCGGTGCAGCGGATCCTGCCGGCCAACGGGATCGCGGCTTGAACGGAGCAAGGCTGTCCGATTGCTCGCGTCTCGCAAGAAGCTCCGCTTTCTTCACCTCCTCCCTCGAGGGGCGAGAGAATCTCATGCGGCGAGGCAAGTGAATCCCCTGCCCCAACTTTTGGGGGAGGGTTGGGGAAGGGGCTGCTTGGTATTGGCCCCTTCGCACCCCGACGAGATCGTGGACCCCGTCATCCCCCTCCCTGCCCTCCCCCAAAAGTTGGGGGAGGGGATTCAAGCGCCACATGCGATAGCCCCTCGAAAGGGAGGGGTTGGAACGCGTATCTGGCCGATGCCGATGAAACGGATAGGTCTTGAACCGCAGCGGCTTGAACTGCGTTCGCCAATCCGCTTGAGTCCGGACATGCTTAGGGCGGTCGCCTCAGCAACGGGGGCGGCCGCTTTTCTTAAGGGGTGAGACAGGTCCATGACCGCCACGGAACATGCGGAAATCGTCATCATCGGCGGCGGCATCATCGGCTGCTCCATCGCCTATCACCTGACCCGCATGGGCAAGACCGACGTCCTCCTCCTGGAGAAGAGCGGTCTGACGCATGGCGCCACCTGGCATGCCGCGGGCCTGGTCGGGCAGCTGCGCGCTTCGCGCAACCTGACCCGCATGCTGCAGCGGAGCGTGGCGCTCTATGACACGCTGGAGGCCGAGACCGGCCAGGCGACCGATTGGAAACGAGTGGGGAGCCTGCGCGTCGCCTCCTCGCCCGGACGGCTCACCGAGATCAAGCGCTCGCTCACCATGGCCAAGAGCTTCGGCCTGGAGATGCATCTGCTCTCGGCCCAGGAAGCGCAGGAGCTCTGCCCGATCCTCTCGATCGAGGGCGTGCTGGCCGCCGCCTATCTGCCGAGCGACGGCTATGCCGACCCGGCGAGCTTGACCCAGGCCCTGGCGAAGGGTGCCCGCATGAAGGGCGCCAAGATCCGTCAGGGTGCCAAGGTCACCGGCTTCGAGATCAGGAACGGCCGCGTCGATGCCGTCCTCACCCCGGAGAGCCGCATCACCTGCGATATCCTGGTCAATGCCGGCGGCATGTGGGCGCGCGAGCTGGGCCTCTCCATGGGCGTGCGCGTCCCCTCGATCGCGGTCGAGCATCAATATCTCATCACCGATCCGATCCCCGATCTGCCGAAATCGATGCCCACGCTGCGCGATCCCGACTTGCGCATCTATTACAAGCCCGAGGTGCGCGGCATCGTGATCGGCGGCTGGGAGGAAGGCACGCCGCCCTTCGGCGAGAACGGCATTCCGCCCGATTTCGGCCAGCAATTGCTGCCCGGCAATTTCGAGCGCTTCGAGGGCCTGGCGCAGGCCGCCTTCAAGCGCACGCCGATCGTCGAGACGGTGGGCGTGCGCGAGCTCATCAACGGGCCCATCCCCTTCTCCGCCGACGGCGAATATGTGATGGGCAAAGCGCCCGAGCTCGACAATGTCTTCGTCGCGGCGGGCTTCACCTATGGCATCGCAGGCGGCGGCGGGGCCGGTGCGATGATGGCGGAATGGATCACGCAAGGCAGGCCAAGCCTCGATCTCTGGCCGCTGGACATCCGCCGCTTCGGCTATCACCACACCACCAAGGCCTTCTGCTTCCCGCGCGCCATCGACCTCTATGGCAAATATTACGCGCTGGGCTATCCCAAGCAGGAGCACCACTCGGCGCGCGGCATCAGGCGCAGCCCGCTCTATGACAAGCTCAAAGCCAAGCGCGCGGTGTTCGGCTCGCGCGGCGGCTGGGAGCGGCCCAACTGGTTCGCGCCCGCCGGCATGGAAGCCGAAGACCGTCCCTCCTTCGGCCGGGCCAACTGGTTCGATGCGGTGGGCGCCGAGCACAAGGCCGTGCGCGAGCGCGTGGCGCTGATCGACCAGACTTCGTTCTCGAAGGCGGAGATCCTGGGGTCCGGAACGCTCGCCTTCCTGCAGCGGCTTTGCGCCGCCGACATGGACAAGCCGGTCGGCAGCATCATCTATACCCAGCTCTGCAACGAGCGCGGCGGCATCGAGGCCGATGTCACCTTCATCCGGCTCGAGGAGAACCGCTTCTATTTCGTCACGGGCAGCGCCTTCGCCACCCACGACTTCCACTGGATCCGCAGCCATATGCCGCGCGACGGCTCGGTCTTCCTGGTCGACATGACCTCCGCCCGCGCCACGATCAATCTCTGCGGGCCGCTGGCGCGCCGGGTGCTGGCCAAGGTGGCCGAGGCCGATGTCTCGAATGTCGCCTTCCCCTTCGCGACCGCCCGCGAGATCGCGGTCGGCGCCGCCCCGGTCCTGGCGGCGCGCATCGGCTATGTCGGCGAGCTCGGCTGGGAGCTCCATGTCCCCAGCGAGTACGCCCAGCATCTCTATGAGACGCTCTGGACCGCTGGCGAGGAGTTCGGCATCGCCGATGTCGGCTATCGCGCCATCGACACCTTGCGCATGGAGAAGGGCTATCTCTATTGGTCCTCGGACATCACGCCCGACTACAATCCCTATGAGGCGGGGCTGGGTTTCCGCGTCTCGCTGAAGAAGCCGGATTTCATCGGCCGCGAGGCGCTGGCGCGGATCAAGGCGGAGGGCACCAGGCGCCGGCTCTGCTGCTTCACGCTCGACCAGCGCCGCGGCTTCGATCTGGCGGTGGTGGGCGGCGAATGCGTGCTCTGGGACGAGCGGCCGGTCGCCGTCGCCACCAGCGCCAATTTCGGCCATACCGTCGGCAAGGCGATCCTTTACGCCTATCTGGCGAACGAGGATATCGGGCTGACGGGGCCCGAGAACGGCTATGAGATCGAGGCCTATGGCGATCGCTACAAGGCGGCGCGCCATGACGGGCCGCTCTATGATCCGAAGATGGAGCGGCTGAAGAGCTGACACCGTGCGGGCGCACCCCTCCCCCTACCCCCTCCCGCAAGGGGAGGGGGCTAGAAGAATAGAGAGACGCTTCTCTCTTCGGAAAAAGATGGCTGAAGAAGAATTCGACGTGACAAGAAAAATCCACGCCCCCTCCCCTTGCGGGAGGGGGGAGGGGGAGGGGCGGGCGTAGATCTCGCTTGAAGCCAAAAAAATTGAGCGAAGCGATCACATCGAAGGGGAGCGCATATGAGCGAGGAGTTCGGGGAGGTCGTGTCCCTCTTCCCCCGCGTCCCGTTCCTGGCCAAGGCCGATCCGGCCAAGGTCCGGATCGAGCGGCTGGGCGGGCTCACCAACCGCAACTACAAGATCGCCACGCCCGATGGGAAGGCGTGCGTGCTGCGGATTCCGGGCGCGGGCACCTCGGACTATATCGACCGCAAGGCCGAGAAGCAGAACGCGGCCGCGGCCGACCGGGCCGGCGTGAACGCGCCGCTGCTGTTCTTCGATGACGGCGATGGGCTGCAGGTGACGGGCTTCATCGAGGGCGCGGCCACCATGAATGGCGAGCGCTTCAAGGATCTGGGCACGGTCGCGCGCGCGGCGCGCGCCTTCCGCAAGATGCATGACTCGGGCGAGGTCCTGGCGGGACGGTTCGAGCTGTTCCAGATGATGGACAATTATCTGGGCCTGCTGCGCGCCAAGGGCGCCAGGGTGCCCGACGGCTACGAGGCGGTGCAGAAGGAGGCCGAGGCGGTCCGGGCCGCGCTCGCGCACCATCCCCTGCCGCTCAAGCCCTGCCATTGCGATCCGCTGGCCGAGAACTTCCTCGATACCGGTGCGCGCATGGTGATCGTCGATTGGGAATATGCCGGCAACAACGATCCGATGTGGGATCTGGGGGACCTCTCGGTCGAGGCGGGCTTCGGCCCCGACCAGGACGCGGCCGAGCTCGAGGCCTATTTCGAGGGCCAAGCGCCCGCCAACGATGTCGGCCGCATGGTCATGTACAAGGCGATGTGCGATCTGCTCTGGACGCTCTGGGGCTGTATCCAGCTCATGAACCAGAATCCGGTCGACGACTTCTGGGCCTATGCGGTCAATCGCTTCGAGCGCTGCCAGGCCTTGATGGGCAGCCGGGAATTCGGCCGGCATCTCGATGCCGTGCGGCGGGGTCCCTGATCGATGGATCCCCGCGCCCTCCTGGACTTCTGGCTCTCCGACTATGCCAGGCCGCTCTGGTTCGAGCGCAACGCCACCTTCGATGCGGAGATCCGGCATCGTTTCGGCGGCTGGATCGAGCCGGCGGCCCAGGGCCGCCTCGCCGCATGGGAAAGAAGGCCCGATACCGCGCTGGCCCTGCTGGTGCTGCTCGACCAGTTTCCGCGCAATATTTTCCGCAACAGCCCGCGCGCCTTCCTTTATGACGCGGCGGCGCTGGCCGTGGCCTTGCGCGCGCTCGAGCGCGGCTTCGACCAGGCGACGCCCCTCGACCGGCGGACCTTTTTCTATCTGCCGATCGAGCATAGCGAGCAGATCGGGCATCAGCGCCGCTCGGTCGAGCTGTTCCGGCGCTGGGTCGAGGCGCATGAAGGCGATGCCGCCCGCAACGAGGCGGAAGACACCTTCCGCTATGTGCTGCGGCATTGCGAGATCATCGAGCGGTTCGGCCGCTTCCCGCACCGCAATCTGGCGCTGGGCCGCGAAAGCACGCCCGAGGAGCTGGCCTTCCTGACGGAGCCGATGTCGGACTTCTGAGCGATGTCGGCTTCTTGTCGTCGCCGGATCGAGCCCACGGCTGTCCGGTTGAGGTTTCTCCGAGATTGTTTAGAGCGCGGACTTGGAACGCAGAATGCGCATCCGGGCTCGGTCGGGACACGGGACTGCGAAACTGTGTACGCCTCGTCATCGTCTCTGCCCCTCCCCCCTTGAGGGGGAGGTTAGGGTGGGGGGTGATCGAAGAACGCGATGACGACGGAGCCTTGCGCCACACGAGCTTGGCGAGCATTGAGTTCGTGGCTACCCCCCACCCCAGCCTCCCCCTCAAGGGGGGAGGGGAAGAAAGCAGAGCAACGAAATTCTTCTTCGATGGCGTCAACCGGACAGCCGTGGGCTCGACCCGGCAATGACAGAAACGGCAATCCAGGGTTGGCTTGAGGCCCGGCTTCGGCTTATATCCAGGGCCCCCGGCGGCGCCCGCCAGCGCGCCCCGCGAGATTCGCAACCGAGGACTTCACCCCTATGCGCAGGATCGTTCTGGTCGTCATCCTCCTTGTCGCCGTCGCGGCTGCGGGCGGCTATTGGTGGAAGACCCGCGAGGCGGCGAAAGAGGCGGCCGCGACGGCCGCCGCCGCTCCGGCCGGGGGATTCTCGGTGCCGGTCGAGGCCAGTCCGGTCGAGACCGGCAGCATCGACCTGGTGATCCCGGCGGTCGGCACGCTGCGCTCGAACGAATCGATCCGGGTGGCACCCGAGATCCCGGGCCGGCTGGCCGAGATCCTGGTCCAGGAAGGGCAGAAGATCGAGGAGGGCACCGTGATCGCGCGGCTCGACCAGTCGGTCTATCGCGCCGAGCTGCAGCAGGCCCAATCCGGCCTCGAGCTCGCGAAGGCCGATGTCGAGCGCTACAGGAAAATGCGCGCGGGCGAGGTGGCGAGCGAGCAGGCCATGCAGCGCGCCAACGCGGCCTTGAGCGACAATCTGGCGCGCATCTCGCTCGCGGAGGCCAACATGGCCAAGACCGAGCTCAAGGCGCCCTTCGACGGGGTGCTGGGCCTCCGGCGCGTCAGCCTCGGCGACTATCTCGATGCCGGCGACGTCATCATCAACCTGGAGCAGGTCGATCCGCTGAAGGTCGATTTCCGCGTGCCGGAGATCTATTTCACCACGGTCAAGCTCGGTCAGACCATCGAGCTCGAGATCGACGCGCTCCCCGGCGAAAGCTTCGAGGGCACCATCTATGCGATGGACCCGCTGATCGATGCCGGCGGCCGCTCGATCGTGCTGCGCGCCCGTGTCCCCAACAGCCTGGACAAGCTTCGGCCCGGCCTCTTCGCCCGGGTCTCGCTGGTCTATGACACCCACCCGAACGCGCTGCTGGTGCCCGAATCGGCGATCGTGCCGTTCGGCAGCCAGAAGTTCGTGTTCCGGGTGGTGGACGGCAAGGCGGCGCAGACGCAGGTCAAGGTCGGCGAATATATCGACGGCAAGGTCGAGGTGCTCGAAGGGCTTCAGGCCGGCGAACTGGTGGTGACGGCCGGGCAATTGAAGATCGCCGACGGCATGGGTGTGGCGCCGATCCCGAACGCGGCCGCACCGGCCGAGCCCGCCGCGGGCGGAGATTCGGGCGGAAGCTCGAACGGCGATGCCGGTAGCGCCTCCGGCGGCGGCTGAGATAGCGGAACCGGGGGGCGTCGGGCTTTGCGAATTTCCGATATCTGCATCAAGCGTCCGGTCTTCGCGACCGTGCTGTCGATCGTGCTGACGCTGATCGGGATCGTCTCCTATTCGCGCATCACCGTGCGGGAGTATCCGAACATCGACGAGCCGGTGGTGACGGTCTCGACCACCTATCGCGGCGCCTCGGCCGAGATCGTCGAAAGCCAGGTCACCAAGACCATCGAGAACTCGCTCTCCGGCATCGAGGGCGTCGAATATGTGACCTCGATCAGCCGCTCCGAGGAAAGCCAGATCACCGCCCGCTTCCGCATCGACCGCGATGTCGACGCCGCGGCCAACGACGTGCGCGACCGCGTGGCGCGCGTGCGCGGCGAGCTGCCCGAGGGGATCGAGGAGCCGGTCGTCTCCAAGGTCGAGGCCGATGCCGAGCCGATCCTCTATCTCGCCTTCTCCTCCGACCGGCATTCGGACCTGGAGATCACCGACTTCGCCGACCGGGTGGTGCAGGACCGATTGCAGACCCTGCCCGGCGTCGCCGACGTGCCGATCTATGGCGAGCGGCGCTATTCCATGCGCATCTGGCTCGACCGCGACAAGCTCGCGGCCTATGAGCTGACGACCCAGGATGTCGAGGCGGCGCTGACCGCGCAGAACGCCGAAATCCCCGCCGGCCGGATCGAGGGCGACCGGCGCGAATTCACCGTGGTCTCGCAGACCGACCTGAAGACGCCCGAGGAGTTCGGCAAGATCATCCTGAAGAACGCCGACGGCTATCTGGTGCGGATGCGCGACGTGGCGCGGGTCGAGATCGGCGCCGAGGACGACCGCATCATCGCCCGCTTCCAGGGCAAGAGCGCCGTGGCGCTGGGCGTGGTGAAGCAGTCGGTCGCCAACCCGCTCGACGTGTCGAAGGCCGTGCGCGCCGCCATCCCCGAGATCGAGGCCCAGCTCCCGCCCGGCATGAAGATCGACATGGCCTACGATTCGGCCGTCTTCATCGACCGCTCGATCCAGGCCGTCTACCACACCATCGGCGAGGCCGTGCTGCTGGTGGTGGCGGTGATCTTCCTCTTCCTGCGCTCGCTGCGCGCCACGCTGGTGCCGCTCGTCACCATCCCGGTCTCGCTGATCGGCGCCTTCGCGATCATGTTTCTGTTCGGCTTCTCGATCAACACGCTCACGCTGCTGGCCTTCGTGCTGGCGATCGGCCTCGTGGTCGACGATGCGATCGTGGTGCTGGAGAACATCTTCCGGCATATCGAGGCCGGGCTGAAGCCGATCGACGCGGCCCTGAAAGGCATGCGCGAGATCGGCTTCGCGGTCGTCGCCATGACCTTGACCCTGGCGGCGGTGTTCGCGCCGCTCGCTTTCACCGAGGGCCGAACGGGACGGCTGTTCGTCGAGTTCGCGCTGACGCTCGCGGGCGCCGTCCTCATCTCCGGCTTCGTGGCGCTGACGCTCTCGCCGATGATGTGCGGGCGCATGCTGAAGCACAGCGAGCGTCATGGGTTCGTCTATAACGCGATCGAGACGGTGCTGGTCGGCCTCACCAACGGCTATCGCCGCTTCCTGGGCGCGGTGTTGCGCTGGCGCATCCTGGTGGTGCTGCTGTTCCTGGCCGTCGCCGGGGCCGGCGTCTTCACCTTCAAGCTGCTGCCCTCGGAGCTGGCGCCCTATGAGGATCGCGGCTCGCTCCTCGCCATCATGATCGCGCCCGAGGGCGCCACCGCCGGCTACACCGACCGCTATATCAAGATGATCGAGCAGCTCTGGGACAGCGTCCCCGAGAAAGAGGCCTATTTCACCGTGACCGGCTTCCCGGTGGTGAACCAGGGCATCGGCTTCATGAGCTTCGTCGACTGGTCGAAACGTGCGCGCTCGGCCTTCGAGATCGTGCAGAGCCTGTCGGGCCCGATGTTCGCCAATCCGGGCCTGCTCGCCTTCCCGATCATGTTCCCGCCGCTGGGCCAGGAGTTCGACCAGACGCCTGTTCAATTCGTGGTGCAAACGACCGGCACCTACGAGGAGCTGCAGGACCTGGTGAACAAGATCATGGCCGAGGCCGCCAAGAATCCGGGCCTCGCCAATCTCGACACCGACCTCAAGCTCAACAAGCCGGAGCTGCGGATCGATGTCGATCGCGACAAGGCGGCCGATCTCGGCGTCTCGGTCGTGGCGCTGGGCCGCACGCTCGAAACCCTGCTGGGCAGCCGGCAGATCACGCGCTTCAAGCTCGAGGGCGAGCAGTATGACGTGATCCTGCGCATGGAGGAGACCGAGCGCAGCCGGCCGGGCGACATCGCCGCGATTTATGTGCGCGGGAAGTCGGGCGAGATGATCCCGCTCGCCAACCTGGTCAAGCTCGAGGAGACCGTGGCGCCGCGCGAGCTCAACCATTTCAACAAGCTGCGCGCCGCGCGCATCACCGCCTCGATCGCGCCCGGCTACAGCCTGGGCCAGGCGCTCGAATTCCTGCGCCAGACCGTGCGCCAGGTCGCGACCACGCCGGTTTCGATCGACTATGCCGGCCAGTCGCGCGAGTTCCTGCAGGCCTCGAGCAGCCTCTATGTCGTGTTCGCGCTGGCGCTGGTCTTCATCTTCCTGGTGCTGGCGGCGCAGTTCGAGAGCTTCCGCGATCCGCTCATCATCATGCTGACCGTGCCGATCGCCATGACCGGTGCGCTGGTGGCGCTGCATTTCACCCACGGCACGCTCAATGTCTACAGCCAGATCGGCCTGGTCACGCTGGTGGGGCTGATCACCAAGCATGGCATCCTGATCGTCGAGTTCGCGAACCAGCTGCGTGCCCAAGGTCGAGCCAAGATCGAGGCCGTCATCGAGGCCGCCACCTTGCGGCTGCGACCGATCCTGATGACGACCGGCGCCATGGTGCTGGGCGCCATCCCGCTGGCGCTCGCCACCGGGGCGGGCGCCGAGAGCCGCCAGCAGATCGGCTGGGTCATCGTCGGCGGCATGTCGCTCGGCACGCTGCTGACGCTGTTCGTCGTGCCGGTCGCCTATTCGCTGCTGGCGCCGAAGACGCTGCCCGACGCGATCCTCGAATCCGCGCGCGAGCATGCGGCGATCGAGGCGGCGGCAGACGAGGCGCGGCGCCGAAGCGCCGAAGCGCCAGCCGAATAAACCGGGCTCAGCGCCGGCCGCAATTGCCGTCGCTCTGCAGCAGGCCCCAGCCGAAATCGGGATCTCGCCCGGCCGGCCCCAGGTCGCGGGCGGTGGCCGCGATTGCGCGATGCATCGCGGCGGCATCGGCGGGGCCGCCCTCGGCGATCTTAGCCGCGACCCAGGCGGTGACGAAGGGGGCCGCGAAGGAAGTTCCCGTCTCCGGTCCCGCCGCGGGCGCGATCACGCGCACGCCGGGCGCCGCCACATCGACATAGTCGCCACGATTGGCCGGCTCGAAGAGGCGGCCATCGACATCGACCGCCGTCACCGCGATCACGCCATCGAGCGCCGCCGGAAAGGCGGGTGGCGCGCCGGGACCGCCATTGCCGGCGGCGGCGACCAGCACCGCGCCGCGCTCCGCCGCGCGCGCGACCGCGAGATCGATCAGCAGGTTTTCGTCGCCCGCCAGGCTGACATTGATCGCCTGGATGCCCGCCCCCACCATCCAATCGAGCGCCCGGGCGAATCCCACCGCCGTGGCCCGGGCCTCGCCCTTGCCGTCGAGCGCGAAGATCGATGCCACATAGAGCTCGGCCTGCGGCATCAGGCCCTCGGGCTGCGAGGCCGGCGCCGACGCGCTGCCGAGATCCCCGCTGCCGGGCGACAGGCCCGGGACCCCGCCGACCAGGATGCTGGCGATCGCCGTGCCGTGATCGCGGGGTGCCGGATTCTCGCCCGCATCGATAAAGCTCTGCTGGCGGATCCGATGACCGCCGAAACCAGGGGCCTGCGGGTCGACGCCGGTGTCGATCATGCCGAGCCGCAATCCCGATCCGCAGCCCGAGGCGGGGCTGGGCCAGCCGATCAGCCGCGCCGAATCGCCGGGCGCCGGCAGGGTCAGGCTCGCCATCGGCGCGTAGAGGGAGTTCACATCGATCTGGAGGGCCGGCAGGCGCGCCTTCAGCAGCGCCTCTCCCGTCGCCAGCGACATCTGCGGCGGCAGGCCGATGCGCACCGCGGTCAGATCGAGCGCCGCAAAGGGCGTTTCCTCGATCACGCGCATGCCGAGCTGCGCCAGTGTCGCTCTCAGGCCGTCGGTGGGGCCGACCGCCACCAGCTCATGCGCGACCGCACGGCCGGCGTGATCGCTGCCCTTGCCGCCGCCGGCGCCATCGTCGCTGCCCGAGCCGCCTTCGCCCCCTTCGCCGCCGCCGTCGTCGCCGCCATCGCTGCCCGAGCCGCCGGAGCCGGAGCCGCTGCCGCCGCCCTCGCCGCCGCCGCTGCCGCCACCTTCCCCGCCGCCCCCACCGCCGCCGTCGCCACCATCGGCAAAGGCCGCCTGCGTTCCCAGATCGAGACCCGGAAGCGAGACGACGCGCAAAGTCGGCGCCGCGCTGAGCAGCAACGCCATGACCAGCGGGCCCGCCACGCGATAGCGCAGCGCGGCACGGCGCGACGGTCCGCGCGGACGCGCCGGAAGCCAGGACTGAGCATCGGGTTTCATCGCAGCCATGAATGGGGATCCGGGCGCCCGGGCCTCAGCCGCCAATGCCCGCCGGCATCGAAAGGACTTCCCAGCCGCCGCCAATTCGACGGCAGGCGAAGCCCGATTCCGCCGTCGGCGAAGCGCCGGTCATCGTACGATCATGGCGAAACTCGCGACAGGTGAAGCCGCCATGGGCGACGATATCGCCCAGGAGTGTGATGCGCCCGGCGATGCCGTGAGCGGCGTCGGTATAGGTCGCGCTCTCGCCGGTGGCCCCCTGATCCAGAAGCCTGGTGAGGCTCGTCTCATAGAGCGCCGCCGCCGGATCGTTGGCGGCGCCGGCAAGCTTGAGGCCCGAATTCAGGCTCATCTCCTTCCAGGCCATGCCGCCCAGAAAGCCCAGGCCCAGCAGCAGCAGGCTGGCCGCGAGCGGCAGCAGCCGCCGGCCGGCCCCGCGGCGAGCCGGCGGCGGCGAAGGACGGCGGCGCAGGCTTGCCAATTTTTCGCGGGTCGAGAGACGTCCTCCCTCATCCTCGCCGCCGCGAATGAGGGCCTCAAGTCCCGCGGGCAGCGGCTCCTCGATCGCCGCGTCGAACGCGGTCTTGACCGTCTCGGCGCTCTTGCGCATCAGCGCCACCTTGTTGCGGGCTTCCGCGTCCTGCGTCAGGAGCGCCTCGACGCGACGCGAGCCCGCGGCATCGAGCTCGCCATCGACATAGGCGACCAGGGTGGCTTCGTCCCAGAAGCGGCTGGCGCCGGTGCTGTCGCCGGAGACGGCGCCTTCCCGGCCAGAACCCCGATCCGTCGTCATGACCTTGCCCTCGCGGCATCGCTGGAAGCCGGGCCCTCTGCCGAAAGAGCCTGACCCAATGTCAATCGCGCGCGCGACAGCCGGCTCATCACCGTGCCGATCGGAATCTCCAGGATCTCGGCCGCCTCCTTGTAGGAAGCGCCTTCGACCGAGACCAGCAGCAGCACCGCGCGCTGCTCGGCCGGCAACTTCGCCACCTCGCGCCGCGCCTCGGCGAGGCCGAGCTTCGCTTCCATCTCGCGCGCCTGATCGCCACCCGGAAAGGCCGCCATCGCATCCTCATCGACCGCGATCTCGCGCCGCCGTCCCGACCGGATCTGGTCGATCCAGAGATTCTGCAGGATCCGATAGACCCAGCTGTCGAGCCGCGTGCCCGGCCGCCATTGATCCGCCCGGTCGAGCGCCCGCAGGCAGGCGCCCTGCAGCAGATCGTCGCCATCCGCCATGTTGCCGGTGAGGCCATAGGCGAACCGCCGCAGCCGCGGCAACAGCGTCACCAGTTCCTCGCGCATCGTCTGGTTCACGCTCTCAGGTCCGCCTTCCCTCGATCCCCGCTCCGACGGGGCCCGCTTCGACAAGACAACGGCCGGCCTCGGCGTTTATTCCGGGCTTGCCGCCAAGATCGGGAGCGCCCCAAGGCGGGGCCCCTCGCTGCCGTCATCCTACCATGGCCGGCGGCACGGAACCCTTGTCGGTCCCCACCGTCGCCCTGGCCCAACGCGGCCGGGACCGGCTAAGCTCCGAGCCGCGCATGACGCTCACCGGACCGCAAGAAAACCACGAGGTTCGATGCAGGCCATCAGACAGCATGTGACCAGGATGGCGGCCCTGCTGGCGATCCTGGCGCTGACCGTCGGTGCGCCATTGCAACCCGCTCGCGCCGGATTGGACGAGGCCGCCGAAGCCCTCGCCCATGGCGATTGGCAGATCGCCTTCCGGGAATTGAGGCCGCTGGCCGAGGCCGGCAATGCCGAGGCCCAGTACAAGCTCGGCTGGATGTATCACCGCGGCGACGGCTCGCCGGTCGATTATTCAACGGCGCGGTACTGGTTCGAGAAGGCGGCGGCCCAGGGTCAGCCCGATGCCGAGATGGAGCTGGGCGATCTCTATGCGCAAGGCCAGGGTGTGGTGAAGAATCTTGCCACCGCCGCCGACTGGTACGGGAAGGCCGCACAGCATGGCAACGCGGCGGCGATGAACAATCTGGGGAGGATGGCCCTCAGCGGCACGGGCCGGCCGGCCGATCCGGCCGAAGCCCTGCGCTGGTTTACGGCCGCGGCGAACAAGGGGTTCTCCCCCGCGCAATATAATCTGGGGCTGGTCTATGCGCGCGGCGAAGGCGTGCCGGTCGATATGAAGGCGGCCTATATGTGGTTTCGCCTCGCGGCCAACGACGGCGATGAGGATGCGTTGCAGGCGATCCAGGCCGTCGCCCCGACCTTGACGAAGAAAGAGATCGAAGCGGCCGAGACCGCCGCCGAGAACTGGCAAGCCCAACCCTGACGGAAGAAACTCCGGGGCCCGGCGCCGATTTGAAACGAAAAGAAGATAATGGTGCCGCAGGAGGGAATTGAACCCCCGACCCACGCATTACGAATGCGTTGCTCTACCCCTGAGCTACTGCGGCGACCGGGGTATCCATAAGGCGGCGCACGCTAGAGCAGGCGCCCCGGTTCCGTCAACCATGGTAAATCGCACGCAAGCGCCGGCAAATCAAGGCGCGAGGCCCCACGGAACCGCCCTGAAACCTAGATCGAAATGGTCAATAGAGCCTTAGGAGAGCCGATCTGGCGGTCTCGCCCGAAACGGGGGAAGCTGCGGCATTCGGTCCTCGGCGCCCGATTTGACGTCCTTGCAACCGCCCCGTCACACGCCCGCCCCGGATGACCCTTAGGCTCCGCCCCCGAGGCCCAGCGACATAACCGACTTGGGAGAGCCACGGATGCGCGCCAAACGGACACGACCTGCCGCCGCCCCTTCGACCCTTGCCGATTCGCCCTGGCCTGCCCTGTCGCGCCGATGGCTGCTGCGCGCCGGCTCGGCCGGCCTCGGCGCCGCTCTCCTCTCGGGCAGCGGCGCCTCGCTCCTGATGCCCCGCCCGGCCCTGGCCACGGCCAGCCGGCCCCTCATCACCCACGGCCTGCAGAGCGGCGACGTCGCCAGCGACGGCGCCATCGTCTGGGCGCGCACCGACCGTCCCGCCCGGATGATCGTCGACTACTCGCTGAGCGAGAGCTTCGCCGATTCGAATCGGGCGATCGGCCCGGCCGCGCTCGAGGAAGGCGACTTCACCGCGCGGCTTCAGTTAACGGGGCTGCCCGCCGGCCAGGATGTGTTCTATCGCGTGAGCTTCGAGGATCTGAGCGATCTGACCTCGCTGAGCGAGCCGCTGACCGGCCGTTTCCGGACGCCACCCGCCGACAAGCGCGATGTCACCTTCGTCTGGGGCGGCGACGTTGTCGGCCAGGGCTGGGGCATCAATCCCGACATCGGCGGCATGACGATCTTCAAGGCGATGGCGGGGCTGACGCCCGATTTCTTCATTCACTCCGGCGATTCGATCTATGCCGACGGGCCGCTCAAGGCCGAAGCCGATCTGCCGGACGGGTCGAAATGGAAGAACGTCATGACCGAGGAGAAATCCAAGGTCGCTCAGACGCTGGCCGATTATCGCGGCGCCTATAAATACAATCTGATGGACGAGAATCTGCGTGCCTTCAACGCCGGCGTTCCCATCCTCGCGCAGTGGGACGATCACGAGACCCGCAACAACTGGTATCCGCGCCAGATCATCGGCAACGACGACCGCTATCAGGTCAAGAATCTGGCGCTCCTCTCCGCTTATGCGGGCCGCGCCTTCCACGATTACATGCCGATGCGCATCGATCCGCAGAACCGCGATCGGGTGTATCGGGTGATCCGTTACGGGCCGCTGCTCGATGTCTTCATGCTCGATATGCGCAACTACCGCGGCGACAACTCGAAGAATCTGCAGCCGACCGCCGGACCCGATACCGCGTTCCTGGGTGCCGAGCAGGTGAATTGGCTGAAGCAGGAATTGAAGGCGAGCAAGGCGGTGTGGAAGGCGATCGCGGCCGACATGCCGATCGGCCTGGTGGTTCCGGACGGTGACAATTTCGAGGCCATCGCCAACAAGAATGACGGGCCGCCCCTGGGCCGCGAGCTTGAGATCGCCGACCTGCTGAGCTTCATCAAGCGCAGCGCCATCACCAACACGGTCTGGTTCACGGCCGACGTGCATTACGCGGCCGCGCATTTCTACGATCCCAACCAGGCGAAGTTCCAGGATTTCGAGCCCTTCTGGGAGTTCGTCTCGGGGCCGCTCAACGCCGGCACCTTCGGGCCGAACGAGCTCGATCCGACCTTCGGACCGCAGCTCAAATACATCAAGGCGCCCGACAGCGGCCAATCCAACCTGGCGCCGAGTGCCGGCTATCAGTTCTTCGGCCATGTGCATATCGACGGCACCAGCAACGCCATGACCGTCACGCTCAAGGACATGAAGAACCAGGATCTCTACCGAGTCGAGCTGGCGCCGGCGGCGTGAGAGCGACCTTACTTATCCTCTCCCTCACGCAGTGAGGGAGAGGATTGCGAAGAGTTAGTCCGCGGGCGAAGGCCCGCAATTTGTTTGATCGCCGGCGAAGCCGGCACGCGAAGCGGAGACTTACTCGGAGCTGGGTGAGGGTGAACCTTCGACCCACCCTACCCTCTCCGCCCGCTGCGCGGGCGGAGAGGAAGAGTTTTTTTCCCGACGCACACCGGTGTTTCAAGCCGACCCCCGCCCGCACCCCTCTTTTGCGATCAGCCTCGGCGTTCTAGATTGGCGGTCCTGTCGGCGTCACCGGGGCGCTTGGCGATCGGTCCGCGGGTGAGGGGCCGGTCGGAGAAAGGGGAGTTTCGACAATGGGCATTCTTTCGTGGATCCTGCTCGGCCTCGTGGCCGGCGCCTTGGCCAAATTCATCATGCCAGGCAACGATCCGGGCGGCATCATCGTCACCATCGTCATCGGCATCGTCGGTGCCGTGATCGGCGGCTTCATCGGGACCCAGCTCGGCTTCGGCAGTGTGAGCGGCTTCAATCTCCACAGCCTGGTCATCGCCATCCTGGGGGCGCTCATTCTGCTGGTCGGCTTCCGCATGATCCGGCGCGCTTAGGTTTCTCTTCGAATCACGGGGGAACGGCACGGCCGGCAGGCGTTCTGCCGGCCGTTTCCGTTGGACAACCCGATCTTCAGGTAATCAGGCGCGCCGCGTCGATCGGCGCGGCGTTGCTCTCGACTTTGCTGTCGCCGGCGGCAGCGGCGGCCTGCGCCGGATGGGCCGGCGCCAGGCTCGCCGGGAGATAGCGCGCTTCGGGGCTGCGCGTCTCGCCCGCAGCCCCACCCAGAGTCAGCACCACGCGGGCCCCTTCCTTCCAGGCCAGGCTGTCGAACTCGCCGCAATGGCCGCAGCGCGCGGTCCATTCGCCGGCGGTGGCCCCGCAATGATTGCAGACCCAGGTGGGATCGGGCGGCGCATCGGCCGCCGCCATCAGCCAGCGGCGAGCTGCCGCCAGGTCGCCATGCTCGCCCTCTTCGAGCCGGGCCATCAGCCGGCAGAGCCGCAGCGAGGGCGCCGACCGCTCCGCCGCCGCCACCGCCTCGAGGCTGCTGCGCGCCGGGCCCCAGAGCCCCGCGGCGATCGCGGTTTCAGCCAGCGTCAGCCGGCTCTCGGTCGCGTCGGACCGCCCATGGGTCAGCTTCTCGAAGCGCCGGGCTCGGTCGAGAGCGCTCTCATTGGGCCGGATCGCGGCATAGGCGCTCGCCATCGTCGGATGGCCGAGGCCGCGGTTCCAGGCCTTTTCCAGAATCTTCTCGGCCTCGCGCTCGCGGCCGGCCCGTGCCAGCACGCGCGCCTCGATCGCCAGGGCCGGCACGAAGTCCGGCAAGAGCCGGGCGGCGTCGCGCGCCAGCGCCGTGGCGCGCACCGATTCGGCCTCGAGCCGCGCCTGCTCGAGATAGGAGATGCCTTCGATGCGCCGATAGCGCTCGCGATCGATGATCTTCAGCTTCTCGGCGGCCTTGGCCGTCCGGCGCGCGGAGACCCATTCGCCCTGCTTCAATTCGAGATCGAGCAGCGCCTTCGCGGCCCAGCCGGCCTGCGGCCGCTCTTCATGTGCCTTGGAGGCCAGCTTCAGCGCCTCGACGGTGTCGCCTTTGGCGAGCGCCTGATTGAGCAGGCCGCGCATGCCAAGGAAGGCCGTCTCGGGCCGCTCCAGCATGGCGGTGAAATAGCGCCTTGCGGCCGTCTCGTCGCCGGAGAGCTGGGCCGCCTGGGCCGCCAGCAGCAGGGTCAGGGGCGGCTCCTTCAGCAACCCATGCGCGATGCGCGCCTGGCGCTTGGCCTCCTCGGCGTCGCCCGCCGCGACCGCGACCATGCCTTGCGTCAGGGCGCGATAGCCTTTGAGGCGCTGGCGTTCGCCACGGCGTTCGGAAAGCCGGCGCGGGCCCCGCACGATCACATGCCAGAGCCGGTAGAGCACGGCCGCGAGGGCCATCAACAGCAACAGCGCCGCCAGCAGCACGCCGACGCTGGTGTCGACGCGCCAGCCGAGCCAATCGAAGCTGACATGGCCGGGCCGGTCCGCGATCCAGATCGCCGCCGCGATCAGGATCGCAAGCTTGAGAAGAAACCAGAGCGTGCTGCGCATGGGCCTTGCGCGTCCTCCTGCTCTCAGCCGCCGCCGGTGGACGGCGAGGCCGCGACGCGGGCGAGCGCCGCCTGCTCCAGCCCGTCGAGCGCGGAATCCGCCGCCAGGCGCGCGGCGGCGTTGTCCCGCCAGCTCTTGACCGCATCGGCCGCGGGCCCGGTCAGGCCATCCAGCGCCGCCTTCGTGGCCGCGAGGTCGCCCGCCGCCGCCGCGCTTTCGGCACGAGCCAGCCGGTCGGAATTGCTGTCGCCGGTCGCGGCGCCATCGCTGGGCCTGACCTTCACCAGCTTCGACAGGCCGGACAGCAGCCGATCGAGCCAGCCCTGGCCCGAGGGAGTCTCCGCGAGCGCGCCGCCGGAGGCTTCCAGGGCCGCGTCGATCAGGCCCGGCACCTGCTGCAGCAGCGTCGAGGCGGTCGGCAGCCCCTGGGGGGCATAGTTTCCCAGGGTCAGATGCGCCTTGGTCAGCACATCGGCCAACCCGTCATCGCCGGCCGCGAGCCCGTCGACCGCCTGCAGCTCGGCATTGAAGGGGCGTCCGGCCGCGATGGCACTCTTGAGCTGCGCCGTCGCCAGCAGCAGCGCCGCGTTCCTGGCCTCGCCCTTGGCCGGGTCGGGACGCGCCTCGAGCGCGGTCAGGCGCTGCGCGGTCTGATCCAGCGTGGCCTTCAGCGAGGCGTTTTCCTGCTGCAACTGATCGAGCGCGCTCAAGCGCTGCGTCGCCTGGTCGAGCGTCGCTTTGAGCGACGCGTTCTCGTTCGACAGCTGATCGAGCGAAGCTTGCAGATTGGCGAGCGCCGCGCCGTCGGCGCTGCCCTCGCTGGGTGCCGGAGCCGGAGCCGCGGCAGCGGCAGCCGCGAGACTGTCGAGCCTGGCACGCAGATCCGCGATCTCACCGGGCAGGGCCGCGATATCGTCGGGCAACGCCGGTGTCGCCGCGGTCGCGCCCGAGGCCTGCTGTCCCGATCTTGTCCTGCAGATCGGCCTGCGCCTTGATCAGCGCCTCGAGCTTCGGGGCGAGCTCGCCCATCTGCTTCTCGAGCGTGCCGATGCGCTCCCACTGCGCCTGGCGCTCGGTCGCCGCCCGCTCCATCGCGGCCTGCATCAGCGCGAGATCGCTTTCGAGCTGGGCCGCTTCCGCCTTGACGGCGGCGAGGCTCGTATCGTTGGAGGCGCCGCTGGTCGTCGACGCGGTGTCGGCGCTGCCGGTCGGGGCGGGGGCTACCGTTTCCGAGGTGGTCGTCAGGCGATCGATGAAGGGTTGCCAGAGCGGCCGTGACGCGACGACGGCCACCACCAGGATCAGGAGCCCCGCCACCAGCGCGAAGCGCCTTGCCGGTGGCGGCCGGCGCGCCATCCGCTTCAAGGCGGCCTCGATATCGGCCGGCGCGGGCGTGTCGCCGGCATGGGCCGTGTCGCGCGTGGCGGCACTGCTGGCGATCGGCCGCGCCGCCTCGGCGGCCTGATCGACCAGCCGCAGCATCGAAGGCAGATCGGCTTTCTCCGCCGTCAGTAGCGACCGCCAGGGCAGGCCCTGCGCCGCCTTCTCGACGGCGGGGCTGAGGCAGAGCGCCGTCGCCTGCTCGATCCCCTGCATCGCCGCGTCGCCGGCACCGCGCACCAGCGTCACGAAGGTCTCGGCCGTGCGCGGCGAGAACAGCAGCACCAGGCCGATCTCGCCGCGTTCGAGGCGCGCATTGGCATCATCGGTCAGCGCGGCCGCCTGATCGGCGGAATAAAGCATGACACGCCTGAGCTCGAAACCCTTCTCGCCCAGCAGCCCCGCGAGATCGCCGGCAACCGCCGAGCCCGCCGCATGGAACAAGGCGCCGCGCTTGGGATCGAGCCGCCGCGCGACCAGCCGTGCCAGATCGTCGACAGCACCGGCCGCGCTCTCGACATTGTCGAAGCCCGCCGCCCGCGCGGTGCGCGCCGTGTTGTCGCCGACCGCGAAGACCGGGAGATCGCGGCGCTGGGAAAGATTGGCGAAGGCGCGCACGCCATTGGCACTGGTGAAGAGCAGCGCCTGCACGCCATCGAGATCGACCGCGGCGTCGGCAACGGGCTTGACCGCGAGCAAGGGCTCGCGCACGACCGTGATGCCGCGCGCGATCAGCGCCGCGGCGAGCGGTTCGGCATCGTCATCGGGTCGGGTGATGAGAGCGGTCAGCGCCATGGTGTGGTTTCCCTGGGTTCGCCTCTCAGGCTTCCTGCAGCCGGGCAAAGAAGCCGGCGCCGGCTTTGCTGCGCAGCGCCTCGCCGGCCTTGCGCCCCAATTGCGCGGCTTGCGCGACCGGTCCCTCGACGGTCTCGCGGTGGTGCTGGCTGCCATCGGGCAACGCGATCAAGGCCCGCAAGGAGAGACGGTCATGGCTGATCTCGGCCAGGGCCGCGATCGGCGTGCGGCAGGAGCCGTCGAGCGAGGCGAGCAGGGCGCGCTCCGCCGTAACGGCGATATGGGTCGCGCGATGATCGAGCGGTGCCAGCCAGCGCCTGGCCTCCTCGTCTTCGGACCGGATCTCGATGCCGATGGCGCCCTGGCCGGGGGCCGGCAGCATCTCGTCGGTCGAAAGCAGCGCCGTCGCCTTGTCTTCCATCCCCAGCCGCCGCAGGCCCGCGAGCGCCAGCAGCGTGGCGCCGATCTTGCCGTCGGCCAGCTTCTGCAGCCGCGTACCGACATTGCCGCGCAGATTGACGACGTCCAGGTCCGGCCGATGCAGCAGGATCTGTGCCTTGCGCCGCAGCGAGGCGGAGCCGACCACGATGCCCCGGGGCAGGCTGGCGAGACTGCTGCCTTCGCGCGCGATCAGCGCGTCGCGCGGATCCTCGCGCTCCAGCAGGGTCGGAATCTCGAGACCATCCGGCAGACGCGTCTCCACATCCTTCATCGAATGAACCGCCATGTCGATCTGCCGATCGATCAGCGCTTCCTCGATCTCTTTGGTGAACAGCCCCTTGCCGCCGATCTCGGTCAAGGGCCGGTCCTGGATCTTGTCGCCGGTGGTCTTGATGATTCGAATCTCGATCGCATCGGCGACGCGCAACGCATCATGCGCGGCCCTGAGCCGGTCGCGCAACTCGTGCGCCTGGGCCAGTGCCAGAGGGCTGCCGCGGGTGCCGATTCGGACGCGCGCGCCTGTCATTGCCTGCGACTCGATTTCATCGGCCGTCCTGGGCGAAATGCCTGTTGGAGCCCAGCTTTAGGGCTTTGGCCGGCCGCTGGCAAGCGGCCCCGCCGGGGCGGTTTTTGGGCCGCCAATGTCATTTTGCGGGCTGAATCAAGGCGTCCATCGGCCGCGACTCGCATGGCTGGCGGCAACCCGTCCTCGCGATTAGGATCGCGCCCGCCATGGCCCTTCCCTGGCACGCGCTCCCGCCAGCGATGGCAAGCCGTTCCGATCCGTCCGCCCCCCCGAGTCGCGTCATGCGTGTCCTAGGTATCGAATCCAGTTGCGATGAGACCGCGGTCGCGGTCGTGAACGAGAAGCGCGAGCGGATCGTCGAGCTCGTGCTGTCGCAACTGAAGGAGCACCGGCCGTTCGGCGGGGTGGTGCCGGAGATCGCCGCGCGCAGCCATCTGACCCAGCTCGACCGGCTGATCGGCCAGGCGCTGGAACAAGCAGGGCTCGCGGCCAAGGATATCGACGCCATCGCCGCGACCGCCGGCCCCGGTCTCATCGGCGGCGTGCTGGTCGGCGTGACGATGGGCAAGGCCATCGCGCTGGCGCTCGGCCGTCCTTTCCTCGCGATCAATCACCTCGAGGGCCACGCGCTCTCGGCGCGGCTCGATCCCGGTGTCGAGTTTCCGTTCCTGCTGTTGCTGGTCTCGGGCGGCCATTGCCAGCTGCTTCGGGTCGACGGCGTCGGACGTTACCGGCGCCTCGGCACCACGGTGGACGACGCGGCCGGCGAGGCCTTCGACAAGGGTGCGAAGCTGCTGGGATTGGGCTATCCGGGCGGGCCCGCGATCGAGCAGGCGGCGCGGCGCGCCGCCGAAGCGGGCCTCGATCCCAAGCGCTACGCTTTGCCGCGGCCGATGCTGGGCCGTCCCGGCTGCGATTTTTCCTTCTCCGGTCTCAAGACCGCGCTGCGCCAGCGCGTCGAAGAGCTGGCGATCGAAGGCCGCCTGCCCGAGCGGGAGCGCGACGGGCTGGCGCTGGCGCTGCAGGAGGCGATCGCGGCGGTGCTGGCGGATCGCACCGCCAACGCGCTCGACCTGGCCGCGGCGACCGGCGGCGGACTGACGGCCCTGGTGGTGGCCGGCGGCGTCGCCGCCAATGGACGCATCCGGCAGGCGCTCGATCGAGTCGCGCGGGCGAAGGGCCTTCCGCTGGTGGCACCCCCGCTCGCGCTCTGCACCGACAATGCCGCGATGATCGCCTGGGCCGGAATCGAACGGCTGCGAAGCGGGCGGTCCCTGCCGATGGCGACGGTCTCGATTTCGCGGCGCGGCCGCGCTGGCCGCTCGACCCGACGGCACCGCGCGCGGCCGGGGCCGGCGTCAAGGCATGACGATCGCCCTGCAGCGATGGGGCGTCCTCGGCGCCGGCGCCTGGGGCACGGCGCTGGCGGTGGCGGCGCGGCGCGCCGGACGCGAGGCCCGGCTCTGGGCCCACCGCCCGGAGATCGCGGCTCTGATCGCGGCGCGCCACGAGAATCCGGACTATCTGCCGGGCGTCGCCCTCGATCCGCGCATCGCGGCGAGCGCCGATCTCGCTTCGATGCGCGATTGCGACGCCTTGCTGCTGGCCGTTCCGGCACAGCATCTGCGCGAGGTCAGCGACAAGCTCGCGCCGGTCTGGCCGCGGGGCCGACCGGTCGTGATCTGCGCCAAGGGCATCGAGCAGAGCAGCGGACTGACCATGACGGCCGTGCTGGCTCAGACCTTGCCGGATGCGCCGGTCGCGGTCTTGAGCGGACCCACTTTCGCCGCCGAGGTCGCGGCCGACCTCCCGACCGCCGCCACCGTCGCCGCGGTCGATGCGGCGCTGGGCCAGGCGATCGTGGAGGCTGTGGCCGCCCCGCGTTTTCGCCTCTACTGGTCGGGCGACGTGACTGGCGTCGAGCTCGGCGGCGCCATCAAGAATGTGCTGGCGATCGCCTGCGGCATCGTGATCGGCCGCAGGCTCGGCGACAATGCGCGCGCGGCCCTGATCTCGCGCGGGCTGGCCGAGATGATGCGCTTCGCCGTGCCGCGCGGCGCCAAACCGGAGACGCTCATGGGCCTGTCGGGACTGGGCGATCTGGTGCTCACCTGCAGCGGCCGGCAGTCGCGCAATCTCTCGCTCGGCATCGCGCTCGGAGAAGGCAAGAGTCTCGCCGACTATCAGGCGGGACGGCGCAGCGTGGCGGAAGGAATCTGGACCGCCTCGGTCTTGCGCGCCCAGGCGGAGGCCGCGGGCATCGACATGCCGATCGCGGCGGCGGTGGACGATATCCTCAATCGCGGCGCCGCCATCGAGGCCGCGATCGGCGCGCTGCTGTCGCGGCCCTTCCGCGCCGAGGGCTGAATGCACGCCATCACCCTCACGTCATTACTTACTTTCTTCACCTCCCCCCTTGAGGGGGAGGCTGGGGTGGGGGGTAGATGCAGGTCTCGCTATCAGCCAATCGCATTTGCGCGCAATTGATTGCCAACAGGCAGGCAGCGAAGCGCTGGTCCCAGCGGGCCATCATCGCGCTCTTCGATCACCCCCCACCCTAACCTCCCC
>CAVOLB010000028.1:0-49915 GCA_963696655.1 uncultured Alphaproteobacteria bacterium | reverse complement strand
AGTTTATCCTGCATTGCTGCAAGCTGTGCTTCCTTAGTTACAGGTTTTTTATCATCAAACTCAGAAATATTTAATTCACCCGATTCACTTTCATTTTCTTCGGAAGGAACAAAAGCTGCTGATTCCATAACTGATTCACTTACATAGATTGGAGCATAGGTTCTAACAGCAAGAGCAATTGCATCGCTTGGTCTTGCATCAATTTCATTGGTTAGACCTGATACTTCTAAAATTATTTTCGCAAAAAAGGTATTATCTTTTAATTCATTAACTATTATTTCAATTACACTTGCACCAAGATTATCAACCAACTGCTTTAACAAATCGTGAGTAAGTGGTCTTGGCGGTTTAATTCCCTCCATCTCTAATGCTATTGCTTGAGCTTCAAAAGCGCCGATGATAATCGGTAACCTTCTTACTCCTTCTATTTCTTTTAGAAGAATTGCATAAGCGCCGCCTGTGGCAGGGCTGGTTGATAATCCTAAAATTTCACATTGTACTTTATCCAAATCAAAACCTGTTAATTTTATGAGCGTAATTTTTTTATCTCTTCAGTAAGAGCCGGAAGAACTTCAAAAACATGGTCGCCTATGACTACATGCTGCGGGCCTGGGACAATCTCTACCGCAATGGCGGCACCGAGCATCGCCAGATCGCGGAGCTGCTGCAACGCGCCCTGGAGCTCGACCCCGCCTATGCCCAGGCCCATGCGCTCCTCGCCTTCGTCACGGTGCTCGGCTGGTATCGGGACGAGATCCCCGATGCGATGGACAAGGCCTATGAGCTGGCAAGCCAGGGCGTCGCGCTCGACGCCGAGGATGGCTGGTGCCATTTCGCGCTGGGCTTCGTCTGCCTCTATCGCCGGAACTACGAGGAGGCGGCGCTCCATTACGAACGCGCGATCGAGCTCAATCCGAACGACGCCGAGCTCCTGTCGCAGTTCGGCTCCTTCCTCGCCTATGTCAACCGGACCGACGAGGGGATCGAGTGGATCCGGCGCGCCATGCGGCTCAACCCCTATCGGCAGGCCTGGCACTGGCACGATATGGGCTTCAATTTCCTGGTGGCGCGCCGCTATGAGGAAGCCATCCAGGCCTTCCACCGCGTGTCGCCGCCGATGCCCTTCGACAATTGCTATCTCGCCGTGGCCCATGCCCATCTGGGCAATCTGGACAAGGCGCGCGAGCATGCGAAGGCAATGATGGCGAGCCGGCCGGACAGCGCGGTCCAGACCTGGCTGCCCAAGGAACCGTTCCGCGACGCCGCCGACCTCGAGCATTTCATCGCCGGCATGCGGATGGCGGGTTTTCCCGACCGCCCGGCGATAAAACCGCACCTGGCCGTCGTCAGCGGTGGCCGCTGAGGCGAAGGCCCGCGGCGGAGCATTTTCCGGCGAAGTGGACGCCGGTTCGCCGTAGAAAATGCGACCAGACAAGCGAAGCTAGAGCGCTTCGTGATTCAATTCGCGCGAGAAGCGCTCTAGCTTGACCGGACCGGTCCTGTCGACGGAGAGGTCGCGATGGCTGCCATACTCGATGAACTGCGCCAGGCCCTGGGCGGGGACGTCGTCTCGGTCGAGGGCGCGATCCTCGACCGCCATGCCCGCGACGCCACCGGCATCGCGCCCCATCGCCCGCTCGCGGTCTTGCGTCCGCGCAGCACCGGCGAGGTCTCGGCCGTCTTGCGGATCTGCAACGGCCATCGCCAGCCGGTGGTGCCCCAGGGCGGACTGACGGGCCTTGCCGGCGGCGCCACGCCCCGCGGCGGCGAGGTGGTGCTGTCGCTGGAGCGGATGCGCGGCGTCGAGGAGCTGGACCCGGCCGCGGCGACGATGACGGTCCTGGCGGGCACGCCGCTCGAAACGCTGCAGGCAGCGGCGAACCAGGCGGGATTCCTCCTGGGGCTCGATCTGGGCGCGCGCGGTTCCTGCCAGATCGGCGGCAATCTTTCGACCAATGCCGGCGGCATGAAGGTGATCCGTTATGGCATGGCGCGCGAGCAGGTGCTGGGGCTCGAGGCGGTCCTCGCCGACGGGACGGTCGTGAACGCGCTCAACAAGATGCTCAAGAACAATGCCGGCTACGATGTGAAGCATCTCTTCATCGGCTCGGAGGGCACGCTCGGCATCGTCACCCGCGCCGTGCTGCGCCTCCATCCCAAGCCGCGCAGCTCCGTGACGGCATTGGTGGCGACCGGGCGCTACGAGCAGGTCGTCCAGCTGCTGCGCTCGGCCCAGGCCGAGCTCGGCGGCGTCAGCGCGTTCGAGGCGATGTGGCAGGATTATTATCGGTTCGTCACCGGTTCGGATCCATCGCGGGTTCCGCCCCTGCCGGCAACCTCGCCTTTTTATGTGGCGCTGGAATTCGCCGGCAATGATGCCGAAGGCGACCCCGTTCGGTTCGAGGCCTTCCTGGGCAGGGCGCTGGAGCAGGGGCTCGTCACCGATGCCGTGATCGCGAAGTCGGAGCGCGAGGCGCGTGCGATCTGGGAGATCCGCGAAGGCGTCGGTGCCTGGAACGCGCGGCACTATGGGCTCCATCTCGATGTCAGCCTGCCGATCGCCAACATCGGCGATTTCACCGAACAGGTCCGCGCGCGCCTGCAAGCCCGCTGGCCCGGATCGCTCAATACCTTCTATGGCCATATCGGCGACAGCAACCTCCATCTCAGCCTCGATATGGGAAGCGACGCGGAGGAGGTCCGCCACGCGGTCGAGCTCTGCGTCTACGAGGTGGTGCGCGACATGGGCGGCTCGGTCTCGGCCGAGCACGGCATCGGCACCTTGAAGCGCGATTATCTGGGCTTCAGCCGCAGCGACGCCGTGGTGGGCCTGATGCGCACCTTGAAAGCGGCGCTCGACCCCCATGCGATCCTCAATCCCGGCAAGGTCCTCTAGGCGCCGCTTCCCTAACAAAATTTAGCATCGATTCACGGGACAGGAGCCGGCAGCGTCGTGGAGACTCCTCGATGCGACCGGGCGATTTCCCGGGATGGAAACGCCTGTCGGCGCGAGATCGCAGGTGGAAATTCCGACGGCTGCTACGGATCGGTTTGCGAAGCATGGCCAATAAAGACCCGCACCTTCGGCGCGAGACGCGAAGGACTTCGCTGTGCATCGCATTCCTGGTCTGCCTGTTGGCGCTGGGCGGATGCGCGGCGGACTCGCAGTTCCCCGATTGGAGAATGGGCCAGACCGGCCAATTTTGGGGCGACTATCCGATCCATCCCTACGATGTCCAGAATCCTCGGGACGACTGGATCGACCCCAGCAGGTGACATAGATCGCGGCCCCCGGGATATAAAGCGCGACGGCATGGCGAAGGGCTTGCCCATGCCATACTCGATGCCGGCAAGAACTCGCGAGGCGCGCCCATGGCCACGATGACGGTGAAGCTGCGCAACATCCCCGAGACGGAGGCCTCTATCGGCTGGGCCGGCGCGCATTCCTTGGTGGTCGACCGTCCGGACGGCAAGGCGGGCGGCCAGGGCCTCGGCTTCAATGGTGGACAGCTGCTGGGACTGGCGGTCGGCGGATGCTTCTGCAACGATCTCTATTACGTCGCCCATGACATGGGCGTTCGCCTGACTTCTGTAGCCGTCGAGGTCACGGTGACGTTTGAGGGCAGCCCGCTTCTCGCTACCTCTGCCGATGTGAAAATTGCTATCGAAGCAGCGGATCGGAATGCCGACATTGATGGCCTCATCCAGCGGGCGCGGGCAATCTCCACGGTGAGCAACTCGATCTCTCGGGGAGTCCCCGTCCGCGTCTCATCCGGCCTATCGGCGATCCATGAAGAAGGACATTAGGAGAATCGTAAAGGAGGGCTACGAGCTCGGAGATTATCCGGGGCTGTTTCGCCGTGACAGCGAGCCCAATGAGATGGAGCGGCGGTTTTTGACGCGCCTGCTCTCCTTGTGTTCCGTGAATCCCAGGATTCTCGATCTTGGCTGCGGCACGGGTGTGCCAGTGGATCGATATCTTGCCCTGCAAGGGGCTGTTGTCACGGGCGTGGATATATCGCCGAAGCATATCTCACAAGCCAGGGTCAATGTTCCTTCGGCGACCTATCTCCAAGAGGACTTTTCAGACGTCGATCTGCCGCACCGCAGTTTCGATGCGGCGGTCTCTTTCTATGCGATTTTCCACATTCCTAGGGCGGAGCACCGCAGGCTGTTCGAACGCGTCCGACATTTTCTTAAGGAAGGCGGGATCTTTCTTGCGACGTTAGGGGCGTCGGATTTCGAGTATGGCGAAGAACCGGATTGGGCTGGCGCCCCCATGGCCTGGAGCAGCTACGACCCCGGCACCTACAAGCGACATCTCGTTGAAGCGAACTTCGAGATTCTGGAATCTGCATTCGAAGGCAAATCCGGCGATGACGAGCATCACTTCTGGGTGCTAGCCCAAAAACGGCTCGCTAAGACAGGTCAGTAGATCGCCCTTCAGGCGCTGGCGACCGGGAAGATGCGGACCCGGCGGAAGGTGAGCGCCACGTCGTTGCCAATTTCCGGCGCGTCGGTGCCGGGCTGCAGATGGATCTCGATGATCTCGTCGCTTTCGATCCGGCGCAGCTCGACGCGGACCGTCGGGCCGGCGGCATGGATCTTCAGCACGCGGGCCTTGAGACCGGGGGCGGAGGGCTCGGTGTGGATATCGCAATCCTCGGGCCGCACATAGGCGACGCCCGCCAGCGCCGGCGCGTCGCTCGGCACCGAGGCGGCGAAGAACTGGTCGCCCAGCTTGGCGCCGCCCTTCTCGATGCGGCAGGCGAGCCGGTTGGTGTTGCCGAGGAACTCGCAGACGAAGGCATTGGCGGGATTGCGGTAGATCTCGGTCGGCGTGCCGATCTGGGCGATCCGGCCCTCGCTCATCACTGCGACGCGGTCCGCCAGCTCCAGCGCTTCCTCCTGATCGTGGCTCACGAAGATGCTGGTGATACCCATCTCGTCATGGAGACCGCGCAGCCAGCGGCGCAGATCCTTGCGCACCTTGGCGTCGAGCGCACCGAAGGGCTCGTCCAGCAGCAGCACGCGCGGCTCGATGGCGAGCGCCCGGGCCAGGGCCACGCGCTGGCGCTGGCCGCCCGAGAGCTGGGTCGGGTAGCGGTCGCCCAGCTGCTCGAGCTGGACCAGCTGCAGCAGCCGGTCGACGCGCTCGTCGATTTCCGTGCGCGAGGGGCGGTCCTTGCGCGGCTTCACGCGCAGGCCGAAGGCCACGTTCTGCGCCACGGTCATATGCTTGAAGAGCGCGTAATGCTGGAACACGAAGCCCATCTGCCGGTCGCGGGCGCCCTGTTCGCTGACATCGACATTGTCGATCGTCAATGTCCCGGCATCGGGAAATTCGAGCCCGGCCAGGATGCGCAGCAGCGTGGTCTTGCCCGAGCCCGAGGGTCCGAGAAGCGCCAGGAACTCGCCCGGCCGCACTGCCAGATCGATGCCCTTGAGGGCCGCGAAATTGTCGAAATGCTTCACCAGACTGGTGACGGTGATGCTCACCTGGAAACCTCCGCCGTCTGAAATCAGTGGCGCGCGCCGCCGGCAAGCCGGTCGGCGTAGCGCCATTCGAGCAACGATTTGAGCGCCAGCGTGACGAGCGCCAGCATGGCCAGGAGCGAGGCCACGGCGAACGCGCCGACGAAATCGTACTCGTTGTAAAGAATCTCGATATGGAGCGGCATGGTGTTGGTCAGGCCGCGAATATGGCCGGAGACGACCGACACGGCGCCGAACTCGCCCATGGCGCGGGCATTGCAGAGCAAAACGCCATAGAGCAGGCCCCAGGTGACGTTGGGCAGCGTCACCCGGAAGAAGGTCTGGAATCCGTTGGCGCCGAGCGAGATCGCCGCCTGTTCCTCGTCGGTGCCCTGTTCCTGCATCAGCGGGATCAGCTCGCGGGCGACGAAGGGGAAGGTCACGAAGATGGTGGCGAGCACGATGCCCGTCGCGGTGAACACCACCTTGATGCCGAGCGCCTCGAGCGTGGGGCCGAACCAGCCATGGACGCTGTAGAGGAGCACATAGATCAGGCCGGAAATGACCGGCGAGACCGAGAAGGGCAGGTCGATCAGCGTAATCAGCAGGCTCTTGCCGCGGAACTCGAACTTGGCGATGGCCCAGGCGGCGGCGAGACCGAACACCACATTGAGCGGCACCGAGATCGCCGCCACCAGAAGCGTGAGCCGGACCGCGGCCAGCGCGTCCTTGTCGCTGATCGCGGAAAGATAGGCCGCGATGCCCTTGGCAAACGCGCCGATGAAGACCGAGGCGGTCGGCAGCACCAGCATGGCCAGGAGGTAACCCACGGCCACGAGGATCAGCAGCCAGCGCACCCAGAGGGGCTCGGTGGTGGGATCGCGGCGGCGGCGCGGGGATGTCTGCGGCTTGGCGGCGTTCACGAGCGGGCCTCCTCATGACGGCGGGCCCAGCGCTGCAGCAGGTTCAGCACCAGCAGCATCAGGAAGGAGACCGCGAGCATGACCACGGCGATCGCGGCAGCGCCCGCATAGTCATATTGCTCGAGCTTGATGACGATCAGCAGCGGCGCGATCTCGGATTTCATCGGCATGTTGCCGGCGATGAAGATGACCGAGCCGTACTCGCCGACCGCGCGCGCGAAGGCGAGCGCGAAGCCGGTCAGGAGCGCCGGCGCGATCGTCGGCAGGATCACGTAGCGGAAGGTCTTGATGCGGCCGGCGCCCAGGCTGGCGGAGGCTTCCTCGATCTCGCGCTCCAGATCCTGGAGCACCGGCTGCACCGTCCGCACCACGAAGGGCAGGCCGATGAAGGTCAAGGCCAGCGCCACGCCCAGCGGCGTGAAGGCGACCTTGATGCCGAGCGGTGCCAGCAGGCTGCCGATCCAGCCATTGGGCGCGTAAAGCGTCGTCAGCGCGATGCCGGCGACGGCGGTCGGCAGCGCGAAGGGCAGGTCGATCAGCGCATCCACCAGCGGCCGGAACGGGAAGCGGTAGCGCACCAGCACCCAGGCGGTGATGAGGCCGAAGACGCCGTTGATGACGGCACCGATGAGCGCGGCCCCGAAGCTGAGCCGCAGCGCGGCCAGCACGCGGGGGGCCGTGACGGTATGCCAGAATCCCGACCAGCCGAGTTCCGCCGGCCGCAACAGGAGAGCGGCCAGCGGGATCAACACGATGATGCTGAGGTAGAAAATGGTGAAGCCGAGCGTGAGACCGAATCCCGGTAACACGCTCGGCTGACGCCATTGCACCCCGAGAAAGGAGCTGGCTGGCTTCATTGCGTCGGGGTGTAGATCTGATCGAACACGCCGCCATCGGCGAAGTGCGTCGCCTGGGCCTTGGCCCAGCCGCCGAACTCGTCGATGGTGACGAGCGGAATGTCGGGGAAGTCGGCCTTGTGCTTGGCCGCGACGGTCGGATCGGTCGGACGGTAGTAGTTCTCGGCCACCAGCTCCTGCGCCTCCGGCGAATAGAGGTACTTCACATAAGCCTCGGCGACCTTCCGGGTTCCGTGCTTGTCGACGACCTTGTCGACAACGGCCACCGGCGGCTCGGCCTTGATGCTGAGACTGGGGACGACGATCTCGAACTGATCCGGGCCCAGTTCCTTCTGCGCCAGGAAGGCTTCATTCTCCCAGGCGAGGAGGACGTCGCCAATACCGCGCTGCACGAAGGTGGTCGTGGCGCCGCGTGCACCGGTATCGAGCACCGGCACATGCTTGAAGAGCTCGGCCACGAAGGCTTTGGCCGTCTCGTCATTACCGCCCGGCTGCTTCAAGGCATAGGCCCAGGCCGCGAGATAGTTCCAGCGCGCGCCGCCCGAGGTCTTCGGGTTGGGCGTGATCACCTGGACGTCGCCCTTGATCAGGTCGTTCCAGTCCTTGATGCCCTTGGGGTTGCCCTTGCGCACCAGGAACACGATGGTCGAGGTGTAGGGCGAGCTGTTTTGGTCCAGGCGCGATTGCCAGTTCTTGTCGAGCAGCCCGGCCTTGTCGGCGATGGCGTCGATGTCGTAGGCGAGCGCCAGGGTCACGACATCGGCCTCGAGCCCGTCGATGACTGCGCGGGCCTGCTTGCCCGAGCCGCCATTGGAGGTGTCGATGGTCACGTCCTCGCCGGTCTGCGCCTTCCAATATTTGGCGAAGAGGTCGTTGTAGGCCTTATAGAGCTCGCGGGTCGGATCGTAGGAGACGTTGAGAAGCCTGGTGTCGGCATGGGCCGCAGTGGTTATGCCGGCAAGGCCGGCGGCCACCGTCGCGGCGAACGCAAGGGACAGGATCGATCGTCGGCTGGTCATAGTCCTTCCTCCATGTTCCGTCTGCGGCGTCCGGGCTTGGTCGGTTATCCCGATCCTTTTGGTAGTGTTAAGGAGCAAAAAAAGGGCGGCTCATTGCCGCCGCTTTTCAGGCGATCAGATATCGGCCCCGAGATCGAGCAGGGCTGCAGCCTTGGTGGAACGCGGATTCGAAGGGCCCCGCACGATGTCGGCGAGGGTGGTGCGATCGAGAATGGCGGCGGTCGCGTCGCGAACCTTCCGGAACACGCGGCGGATCTGGCAGCTCGCCTCGTCATGACAATCGTCGCAGCGCCGATAGGCCGTCAGGCTGGCGCAGGGCAGGGCGGCGAGCGGGCCGTCCATCAAACGAACGATGTTGCCGAGGAAGATCGCATCGGCCGGCTTCGCCAGCGCATAGCCGCCATTGCGGCCGCGGAAACTCCGGACCAGCGAGGCGCGCTTCAGCTCGACCAGGATGATCTCCAGGAACTTCTTCGGCACCGCCTGACGTTCCGCGATCTCGGAAATCAGGATGGCTTCGCCGGGCTCCTGCTGGGCCAGGTACTGAAGCGCCCGCAGGGCATATTTCGCTCGATGGGACAGCATGATGACATAACTCTACTCATTAGATAGGGTATGTCAAGATGGAAGGGGGCCTTTTGCCGCCCGTGACCCGAAGACCGGACCAAGGGGGCAGGAATCGGCGTCGCGCGGCTGCAACTCGCAGTCGTTGATGAACCGCCATCGAGGCGGCGTAGGATCATCATCTCAAGGGCCGCGGGTTGCCGCCGGCGACATTCGAGGGGAGGGGCGGAGAGTTGCTGGAGCGCCAGAAGACCGTCGATCCGGCCGAACGCCCGACTATCGAGGCCTCGTCGGCAGTCCTGTCCGCCCTGCTGGACGGCGCCGCGAGCCCGCTTCTGGCAGCGGGCGTCGTCCGGTTTTCGCCGGCGCCGGCCGCCGATCTGGGGCGCCTGCATGCCGAGCTCGGTGCCGCGCTGGAAGAGTTCGAGCGCCAGACGGAACGCGATCCCTACGGCAACCCGGTCCAGCTCCTGGCCTTCGACCTGCTGCGGCGGCTCGACCTCGATCTGTCGCCGGCCCTGATCGAGCAGTTGCTGCAGAGACTGACCCTGCATGCGTTCGCCGAACGCGCCCGGCGGCTGGCGAGCTATGTCGGCGACGGCGAGCCTGCCAATAACCGGGCCGCGATCGAGGCCTCGATCCGGCGCCTGGGCTTCGACCGCGCGGGCCAGCCGGTGTCCTTCGACCAGTTTCGGACGACCGTCGAGCGCGAGGTCTATGGCATCGTCATCACGGCCCATCCGACCTTCGGGCTCGCCTTCCGGATCGAACGCGCGCTCGCCGCCCTCGCGCTCGATGCCGACGCGACCGGCGAGACGCTCAATCCCGCCGAGCGCCAGCGGCTGGCACGCCGCGTGATCGAGGCCGAGCATCGCCCCGAGCCCGGCATCGATCTCAAGGCCGAGCATAATCTCTCGCTCGAAGTGCTCGAGAATATCCGCGCCGCGCTGTCGCAGCTTTATGAGTCGGCCTTCGCCGTCGCGGGCGAGCTCTATCCCGATCGCTGGATGGAACTGCGGCCGCGGCTGCTGACGGTGGCGAGCTGGGTCGGGTTCGATCTCGACGGCCGCGCCGACATTCCCTGGAACGACAGCTTCTACAAGCGGCTCAAGCTGGCGGCGATGCAGGTGCGTTATTACCGCGACCGCCTGACCGAGATCGGGCCGCTGGTGGACGGTCCGACCCGTACCTCTTTCGCGACCCTCGCGAAGCGCCTGGCGGTCGCCGCCGACGAGATGGACCGCGAGATCGAGATCTTCGAAACGGCATCGGGCGATGCGAAGGGCGCGCGCGAGCGGTTGGCGACGCTGGCCAGGACCATGCATGAAGGCCGCAAGACCCGTCTCACCAGCGCGGCCGAAATCGCGGCCGCGCTGGAGCAGGCGCTGGTCTCGGCGCCCGAGCCCGCGCGGCCGGCGATCGCGGTGCTGCTGGCCGAAGTGCTGAACCACGGGCTGGGGCTCGCCCATATCCATGTCCGCCTCAACGCCACCCAGCTCCACAACGCGATCCGGCGCGAGATCGGGAGGGAAGGCGCCCCCGACGATCCCAGCCGCCGGCGCAGCTTCCACGCGGCGATCAACATACTGCTGAGCGGGGTCAAGCCGGCGAGCATCAATTTCGGCTCGCTCATGGCGGAGCGCGCCTCGGCCAAGCGGCTCTTCATGCTGGTGGCGCAGTTCCTCAAATATATCGATGCGACCACGCCGATCCGCTTCCTGATCGCCGAATGCGAGACTTCCTTCACGCTCCTGACGGCGCTCTATTATGCGCGGATGTTCGGGGTCGAGGACCGGATCGACATCTCGCCCTTGTTCGAGACCATCAAGGCCTTCGAGCGCGCCCCGCGCATCCTCGACGACGCCCTCGCCAATCCGCATTACGCGGCTTACCTGCGCAAGCGCGGGCGGCTCTGCATCCAGACCGGCTTCTCCGACGCCGGCCGCAATCTGGGCCAGACCGTGACCGCGGCGACGGTCGAGCTGCTGCGCTCGCGCCTCGCCGACCTGCTGGCCGAGCGCGGTTTCACCGACATCGAGCTGGTGATCTTCGATACCCACGGGGAGTCGGTCGGCCGCGGCTGCCACTATGACGGCTTCGCCGAGCGTTTCGCCTATGTCGCCTCGCCCGAGAGCCGGCGCCGCTTCGCCGCCAAGGGCATCCGCGTCAAGCAGGAGACGAGCTATCAGGGCGGCGACGGCTGGCTCTATTTCATGACGCCGGCGGCATCCCTGGCCGCGGTCGCGCGCATGGTCGAGTTCGCGCTCGAAGCGCCGGAGGAGAAGAGCACCGATCCGTTCTATGCCGACTACGACTATGTGACCGAGTTCTTCATCGCGGTGCGCCAGTTCAACGAGCGCGTGATGGGCGACCGCAATTACGCGACCCTGCTCGACAGCTTCGGTCCGAGCCTGCTCTATCCGGCCGGGTCGCGCGCCATGCGCCGCGAGACCGAGGGATCGGCGCAGCGGCCGGACCTGGTTCACCCGACTCAGATGCGGGCCATCCCCCACAACAGCATCCTGCAGCAGCTGGGCCTGATGGCGAACACGCTGGGCGGCGTCGGCCAGGCGATCCGGAAGGATCCCGAGCGTTTCCAGCGCCTCTATCGCGAAAGCCCGCGTTTCCGCAATCTGATGGCGATGGTGCGCTGGGCCTTTGCCTTCAGCCACCCCGACCTGCTGAAGGGCTATATCGATCTGCTCGATCCGGGTCTTTGGCTGATGCAGGCGGCGCATCATTCGACCGTCGGGCATAGCGACGAGTTGCGGCAGGTCTCCGATCACCTGGAGCGATTGGGGAGCCATGAGAAGCTGACGCGCATCTTCCGCGTGCTGCAGGCCGACTATCTGGACGTGGCGGCGGGGCTGGGGCCGGAAGGCGTCGCCGCCGAGCCGCTTCTGCCGGCGGCGATGCGGCGCGATCTCCACCTGCTGCATGCGATCCGGATCGCGCTGATACAGAGGATTTTCCTGCTCTCGACCCATATTCCGGCCTTCACCGACCGGCATGGGATCACGCCCGACCAGTTGATGGCGAAGGTCCTCCATCTCGAGATCGATTCCGCGGTCGCCGTCCTGCGCCGGATCTTCCCGGTGGTCGAGGAGCAGTTCGACCTGGCCGCCTTCGGCGAGCCCGCGAGCTATCGCAGCGAGGAGGCGCAATCCTACGAGGCGGAGCATCGGCGGATCTTCGAGCCGATGGGGCATCTCTATGAGCTGGTGCGGCGCACCGGCAGCGCCATTACCCACATTATCGGCGCGGTTGGATAATCCGCCCGCCACCCCCAGATACCCTGCCGGTAGCAATCATCGAGTGGAGACCATCATGGCGAAGACCGAGCGTGCCTTGATCGTCGGCGTCGGCGCCGGCTTGAGTGCCTCCCTCGCGCGGCGGCTGCGGCATGACGGGGTCGAGGTCGCGCTGGCGGCGCGGGATGTCGGCAAGCTCGGCCCGCTGGTCAAGGAGACCGGCGCCCGCGCCTATCAATGCGATGCGGGCCGGCGCGAGGATGTGGCCGCCCTGTTCAACGCGATCGACCAGGAATTGGGCGGGGTCGATCTGGTCGTCTACAATCCGAGCCGGCGCACCCGGGGGCCCTTCGTCGAGTTGGATCCGGTCGAGGTCGAGCAGACGATCATGGTCACCGCCTATGGCGGCTTCCTCGTGGCGCAGGCCGCCGCCAGGCGCATGCTGAAGCAGGGCCATGGCAGCATCCTCTTCACCGGCGCTTCGGCCAGCGTGAAGGGCTATGCCCAGTCCGCACCTTTTGCGATGGGCAAGTTCGCGCTGCGGGGGCTGGCGCAGAGCATGGCGCGCGAGCTGGCGCCGAAGAACATCCATGTCGCCCATTTCGTCATCGATGGCAGCATCGGGAAAGACCCGGACGGCGAGTCGCGGCTCAATCCGGATGCCATCGCCGATACCTATCTCCATATCCATCGCCAGCCGCGCAGCACCTGGACCTGGGAGGTCGAGCTTCGCCCCTGGGTCGAGCGCTTCTGAAAAGGGCTTGAAGGCGAGGCGGTTAGCGCGCCCGCGCTTGCCGCCGCCGGGGTCCCGAGGGTAGGGTCGCCCCAGGGCCGTTCGCCGGGGATTGGGACATCGAGTCCAGGGGGCGACGGCGACCGGAAACGGGGCGATGGCCGGCGATCTCTTCGACTCTGAACTGGCGGAACATCTGGCGGTGGCGCAGGCCGTCCGCGGCGGATTGGCGGCGCCCTTCGCCGCCATGCGCCAGCTATGGCTCTCGACCATCCAGGGCGGCGGCAAGATCCTCTTCTTCGGCAATGGCGGCAGCGCCGGCGATGCCCAGCATCTCGCGACCGAGCTCACCATCCGCTATTCGCGCGACCGCAAGCCGATCGCGGCGATCGCGCTCACGACCGACAGCTCGGCCCTGACCGCGGGCGGCAACGACCTCGGTTTCGAGAAGGTCTTCGCCCGGCAGCTCGAAGCCCTCGGGCGCAAGGGCGATCTGGCCTTCGGCATCTCGACCTCGGGCCGCAGCCCCAATGTGCTGGCGGCCTTCACCATGGCGCGAAGCATGGGCATCGCGACCGCCGCATTGACCGGTGCCGGCCCGCACAAGCTGCCGGATTATTGCGATCACATCCTGGCGGTGCCCTCGACCGTGACCGCGCGAATTCAGGAAATGCATATCACGCTGGGGCAGATGCTCTGCGCGGCGCTGGAGCAGGATCTGGGGCTGGTATGACCGAGAGCGGCTTGCATCACGACCCCTTGCTGGACCGGCTCGACCTTGCCCGCTTCAAGCAGATGCGCATTCTCGTCGTGGGCGACGTCATGCTCGACCGCTATGTCGACGGCTCGGTCGAGCGCATGTCGCCGGAAGCGCCGGTCGCGGTTCTGCGCGCGGATGGCGAGCGCAGCATGGCGGGCGGTGCCGCCAACGTCGCGCGCAACATCGCGGCCCTGGGCGGCCAGGCCATCCTGATCGGCCTGGTCGGGTCCGACGAGGATGGCGCGGCCCTGAGCTCGGCACTGCGCACCGATCCCGGCATCGAGGCGCATCTCATCGAGGATGCGGCGCGGCCCACCACCACCAAGACCCGGTTCGTCGCCGGGCGGCAGCAATTGCTGCGCGTCGATCACGAAAAATCGACGCCCGCCACCCGGCCGATGGAGCAGGCGCTGATCGCGGCGGTGCAGTCGGTGCTGAGCCGCGTCCATCTCGTCGTCCTGTCGGATTACGCCAAGGGCGCGGTCACCGACCGCGTCATCGCCGGGGTCGCGGCGGCGGCCAAGGCCGCCGGCAAGATCGTGATCGCCGATCCCAAGTCGCGCGACTTCCGCCGCTATCACGGCGTCGATCTCCTGACGCCCAACCGCCACGAGGCCGCCATCGCCGCCGGCGTCGCCTGCGGCAACGAGGCGGAGGCGGTGATGACCGGAACCCACCTGATGGAGCAGACCGGCATCCCCTCGCTGCTCATCACGCGCGGCGAGCAGGGCATGACCCTGATGCGCAAAGGCCGGGCGCCGTTGCATCTGCCGGCCGATGCCCGCGAGGTGTTCGATGTTTCAGGCGCCGGCGACACGGTGATCGCCAGCCTCGGCCTCGCCTTGGCGGCCGGGCTCGAGATGGATGTCGCCGCGCGCTTCGCCAATCTCTGCGGCGGCATCGTGGTGGGCAAGGTCGGGACGGCGCTGGTCCATCCTGCCGACGTCACCGGCGCGCTCCACGCGCGCGCCGTCGGCATTTCCAGCAACGCCAAGATCATGACCCTGACCCAGGCGCTGGGGCAGGTCGAGCATTGGCGCGCGACGGGCGCGCGCGTGGGCTTCACCAATGGCTGTTTCGATCTGATCCATCCCGGCCATGTCACCTTGCTCGCCAAGTCGCGCGCCGCCTGCGATCGCCTGATCGTCGGACTCAACAGCGACGCTTCCGTGCGCCGGCTCAAAGGGGCCGATCGTCCGGTGCAGGACGAGCAGATGCGCGCGACCGTGCTGGCGGCGCTCGCCAGCGTCGACATGGTGGTGATCTTCGAGGACGACACGCCGCTCAAGCTGATCGAGGCGCTGCGCCCGGATCTGCTGGTCAAAGGCGCCGATTACCGCCTGGACCAGGTGGTCGGCGGCGACGTCGTCCAGGGCTATGGCGGCAAGGTGCTGCTGGTCGATCTGGTGGCCGGCCACAGCACGACCGCCACGATCCAACGGCTCGGTCGCAATCAATGATTCTCGTGACGGGCGGCGCCGGCTTCATCGGCTCCAATCTGGTGGCGGCATTGTCGGAGCGGGGAACGCCTGCGGCCGTCTGCGACCATCTCGGGGCCACCGACAAATGGCGCAATCTCGCCAAGCACGAGATCGTCGATCTGATCACGCCGGACCAATGCCTAGGCTGGCTCGACCGCAACCGCCATCTGGTCGAGATGGTGGTTCATCTGGGCGCGATCAGCGACACGGCGGCGACCGACGCCGATCTGGTGGTCGCCAACAATTACAGCGTCTCGCGCGGCCTGTGGGATTGGTGCAGCCGGGCCGAGCGGCCCCTGATCTACGCCTCGTCGGCCGCGACCTACGGCGATGGCGCGGCCGGGTTTTCCGACGGCTGGGAACCCGACGCCCTGGCGAAACTGCGGCCGCTCAATCTCTATGGCTGGAGCAAGCATCTGTTCGATCGCTGGGTCGCGGCCCAGGCCGGCAGCGGCCGTCCGACGCCGCCGCGCTGGTACGGCCTCAAATTCTTCAACGTCTACGGCCCCAACGAATATCACAAGGGACCGATGCAGAGCGTGATCGCGCGCAACTATCCGCGCGTCGCCAACGGGCTCGCGATCGAGCTGTTCCGCTCCTATCGCGAGGGCTACGCCCATGGTGCGCAGAAGCGCGACTTCGTCCATGTGCGCGATTGCGTCGAGCTGCTGTTGTGGCTCTCCAACGCCAGCACCGCCAGCGGCATCTACAATGTCGGCAGCGGCACCCCGCGCAGCTTCCTCGATCTGAGCAACGCGCTCTTCGCTGCGGTCGGACACGAGCCGCGCATCGAGTTCATCGAGATGCCGCAGGCCTTGCGGCCGCTCTATCAGTATGAGACCGCCGCCGACCTGACGCGGCTGCGGGCCGCCGGCTACGACCGGCCCTTCGTCTCGCTGGAAGCCGGCATCGCCGATTATGTCGGCCGCTATCTCTCGACCGGGGACCGCTACCGGTGAGGGCCGGGGCGGCGCGCCGTCCCGGGGGGCAACGGCTTGGACGGAGAGCCGCGGATTGCAGGTTTGCCGATCCTGTCCCACGGCTGTCCGGATGAGGTTTATCTGAACTTGCTCAAAGCGCGAATTCCGAATGCGGAAAGTGCATCCGGTTTCAGTCTGGACATCCGATCGTGAAGCCGAGCCCATCCCATCTCCTCTCGGCCCCTTGCCACTTCTTCTTTTCCCCTCCCCCCTTGAGGGGGAGGTTAGGGTGGGGGGTGACCACAAGCTCGATGCAGGTGACGTTCACGCGACGCAATGCTGTTTCATCATCGCGCTCTTCGATCACCCCCCACCCTAACCTCCCCCTCAAGGGGGGAGGGGAAGAAGATGAAGCAGCGGGCTTCTTTCTAAGCGCTGTCAACCGGACAGCCGTGATACCGTCGCAGCGATCCGGCGCGTCATGACCGCGCCCTCGCCGAGCTCCCGGATCGGGCGCGCCAAGGCCGCGACCGCCAGACCCGTCGTCGATCCCGAAAGAATTCTGATCGTGGCGCCCGTGACGGTCGGCGACATGGTCCTGGCCGAACCGCTGACGCGACTGCTGCGCCGGCTCTATCCCAAGGCCGCCATCGACATGCTGGCGCCGCCGCGGACGGCGGACCTCGCGGCGTTCATGCCGGAGCTCCGCGCGGTGCTGGTGGCGCCTTACGCCCCGGGCGATCGGGCGCTTATCGCCCGCTGGCGGATGTCGCGCCGGCTGCGCGGGGAGAATTACGATCTCGCCATCCTGTTGCCGAACTCGGTCAAGTCGGCGCTGGTGCCGTTCCTGGCGGGAATTCCGAAGCGGGTGGGCTATGCGCGCGAGGGCCGCGCCTTGCTCCTGACCGAGGCGCGCTGGCTCGACCGGAGCCGCCTGCAACGCCGGACCGATCGCTTCCTGGCGCTGGCCTTGCCGGAGAACGCGACGCCGCCCTTCGATGCGCCGGCACCGGCCTTACGGGTCTCGGACGACGCGATCGACCGGGTCTTGGAGCGCCTCGGGCTCGAACGCCCGGCCGGCCGATTGCTGCTTCTGCTGCCGAGCGCGGACGAGAGATCGACGACGCACTGGCCTACGGCCCATTTCGCGGCCCTCGCCAAGCATCATCACGCCGGCGGCGGAGCGGTCTGGCTGCTGGGCTCGGCCCGGGATCGCGAGGCCACGGCGGCGGTCCAGGCAGCGTCGGGCGGACTCTGCCTCGACTTGGCCGGCCGCACCGGCCTGGGCGAGGCGGTGGCCCTGATCGCGCTCGCGGACGCCGTGGCGTCGAACGACCCTGGCCTCGCGGCGGTGGCGGCGGCGCTGGGCCACCGATCTCTCGTGGCGCTGACGCCGCAGCAGGCGATCGACGCGCTGTCGGCAAGGGAGCGCCGCCCGTGAGCCGGCGCCGCTATCCGCTGGCCAAGCGCCTGCTGCAGGGGCTCGAAGGGGCGGCGATCCTGCTGCTGTGGCTGCCGGTTCGCGCGCTGCCGATCGATTGGGCGTCGGGGCTGGGCGGCTGGGTCACGCGGACCCTGGGGCCCTGGCTGCCGGTCAGCCGGGTCGGCCGCCGCAACCTGAAGCGCGCCTTCCCCGACAAGAGCGACGCGGAGATCGAGCGCATCCTGCGCGGCGTCTGGGACAATCTCGGCCGCTACGCCCTCGAATATCCGCATCTGAAGCGGATCTGGGACTACGACCCCGCGCCGGGACGCCAAGGGCGGGTGGAGGTCGTCGGCATCGATCAGTTCCTGGCGCTGCGCGACGATGGCAAGCCGGCACTGATCTTTGCCGCTCATCTGGGCAATTGGGAGCTCCTGCCGGTGGCCGCGGCCCGTCACGGGTTGCCGCTCACCGTCCTCTACAAGCCGCCCCACAATCCGATCGCCGCGGAGTTCGTCGAGCATATCCGCCGCAACGCCATGGGCGAGATGCTCTCGACCGGCGTCCATAGCGCGATCGGGGCGGTGGAGGTGATCGAGAAGGGCGGGCATCTCGGCCTGCTGGTCGATCAGCATTCGCGTCTTGGGACCACGGTCCCCTTCTTCGGGAACCCGGTTCGCGCATCGTCGTTGCTTGCGAAGCTGGCCCGGCGCTATCAATGTCCCTTGCATGGTGCGCGAGTTCGAGCGATTGGGCGGCGCGCGGTTCCGGGCGACGCTGACGCCGCCGATCGAGATCCCGATCACGGACGACGCCGCTGCCGATGTCGAGGCGATCATGACCAAGGTGACATCGATCATCGAAGGCTGGGTGCGCGAGCGGCCCGAGCAGTGGCTCTGGCTGCATCGGCGCTGGCGGAATCTTTAGGATGGGCCATCCGCTCAATGCCGAAGGCTGCTGGTTCGAGCGTCGCAGCTCGGTCGCCGCGGCGCGGGAGAGCGCCGGCCTGTTTCTCGATCGCGACGGCGTCCTCATCGAGGACGAAGGCTATCTCGCCGATCCGCGCAAGGTGCGGCTCATTCCGGGGGCCCGCGAGGCGCTGGTGGTGGCGCGCGCCAAGGGCTGGCATGTGGCGCTGGTGACCAACCAGTCCGGCATCGGGCGTGGGATGTATGGCTGGAACGAGTTCGCCGCGGTTCAGGCGGCGATGCTGGCGGCGCTCGGCGATGCCGCCCAGACCATCGAGCTGGTGGCTGCCTGTCCGCATTATCCGACCCATGCCTGGCGCAAACCCGAGCCGGGCATGATCCTCGCGGCGCTTCAGGCGCTGGGCGCCGATCCGGCCAAATCCTGGGTGGTCGGCGACAAGGCCAGCGACCTCAAGGCCGGCCGTGCCGCCAAGCTCGCCGGCGGCTTCCATGTCGGCACCGGCGAAGGCCGCACCGAGCGCGCGGGCGCCATGGCCTGCGGCGGCAACGGCTTCGCGCTACGCTCGATCGACACGATCGCGGCGCTGGGAGCCTGGCTCAAGGGCAGTTGTTAGCGCCCCAGCAGCGCCGCCACGGCATCGCCGAACACCTCGTCATGGCGCATGACGTCGGCCTCGCTGGTGGCGGGGCAGGCGAGCAGCATGTTGTGCATCGGCGTGACCATCACGCCGCGGTTCAGGCACCAGAGATGGAAGAAGCGGTCGACCTGGCCGTCGGCGCCGGCCCGCGCCTCGGTGCCGGTGCGGGGCGGCGTCGGCTGGAAGCGGTATTCGACGCGTGCGCCCAGCTGCGTCACATACCAGGGCAGGTCATGGCGGCTGATGACCGCGCGGATGCCCGCGGCGAGGCGCTCGCCCAGTCTCGTCATATGGGCGTAGGCCGCCTCGGTCGCGACCTCGGTCAAGGTCGCGCGCATGGCGGCCAGCGCCAGGGCATTCGCGGTCAGGGTGCCGCCGATGCCGGCGACCGAGGTTCCCGGGCCGTAGAGCCGCTCGCGGACCTGGGCGCCGACCTCGCGCGTCATGCCGAACACAGCGGCGGGAATCCCGCCCGCGATCGGCTTGCCCAGCACGAAGATGTCGGGCTCAAGACCGAAGGCCCTGGTGTAGCCGCCGGGGCCCGTCGAGATGGTGTGGGTCTCGTCGATGACGAGCAGCGTCCCGGCCTTGCGGGTGAGATCGCGCAGGGCCGCGTGATAGCCCGGATCGGGCAGCACCACGCCGGTCAGGTTGGTCAGGGCCGGCTCCGTCAGGACGCAGGCGACCTGGCGGTCCTTCAGCGCGGCTTCGAGCGCTGCCAGATCGTTGAACTCGACGACGCGGCTGTCGGCGGTCGGATCGAAGGCCGGCCCGACATTGCCGCGCCGCGATCGCGGGATTCCGTTCTCCAGGCTGACGATGGTCTCGTCGACGGTGCCGTGATAGCAGCCATTGAAGACGAGGATCTTCCGCCGGCCGGTGATCTCGCGCGCGAGGCGCAGCACGAAGCGGTTGGCGTCGGTGGCGGAGAGCGCCATCTGCCAGAAGGGCGGGCCGAAGCGCTCGGCGAGGAGCTCGGCCACGATCACCGCATTCTCGGACGGAAGCATCGCCGTCAGGCCCTTGGCGGCCTGGCGCGCCACGACCGCGGCCACCGCCGGCGGCGAATGGCCGAACATGGCGCCGGTATCGCCCAGGCAGAAATCGATATAGCGGTGGCCATCGATGTCGGTGAGGCGGGCCCCTTCCGCTTCCGCCATGACGGGCGGGAAGCCGCCGGGCCATTCGCTCATCCATTGCATCGGCACGCCGCCGACCAGGCTGCGGCCGGCGCGCTCGAACGAGGCGCGGGCCTTGGGACGGGCCGAGACATAGCGCTCGGTCTCCGCCGCCGTCAGCCTTTCGAGCCGGCTGCGGTCGATCGCGGTCATGGCGGTTCGCCCCGCGGCGCTTCTAGGCCTGGTACTTCACTTCGCCGCCGACGAAGGTCATGTCGACCTGCGTGTCCTTGATCTTCTCCGGCGCCACCGCGAAGGGGTCTTGGCGCAGGATCGCGAAGTCGGCGAGCTTGCCGGGTTCGAGCGAACCTTTGAGGTTCTCCTCGAAACCGACCCAGGCGCCCAGGGTCGTATAAGCGCGCAGCGCCTCCTCGAAGGTGATCGCCTCCTCGAGCCCGAACGGGCGGCCGGTGTCGGTGCGCCGCGTCACCAGGGCGCCGATGATCTCCCAGGGGTTGGTCGAGCAGATCGGCGCGTCGGAATGACCCGGCGCCGGCACGCCTTTGTCGATCAGGCTGCGATGGGGGAACATCCAGCGCATGGCCTTCTCGCCGCGATTGTCGATATAGGCGTCGCCCAGGCTGTACATGAAACCGGTGGCCGAGGAATCCACCACGCCCAGCTTCTTGATCCGCTCCAGGATCTTCGGCGTGACGTAGCAGCAATGCTCGACGCGGCTGCGATGGTCTTTCTTGGGGTGGGCCGTGAGGGCCGCCTCGATCGCATCCAGCGCGAAATCGATGCCGCGGTCGCCGAGCCCTTCGACGCAGACGCGCAGGCCCGCCTTATGCGCCGCCACCACGCGCGGGATGAGGTCCTCCGCCTCGTAGAGCAGCATGCCGGTGTTGGGCACCGGCTCGCCGGGAACGGGCGTGCCGACATAGGGATCGTAATAGGCGGCGGTGCGGCCGGAGGTCGAGCAGTCTGGGCACCATTCGGCGCCGACGATGCGGATCCATTCGTCGCCGAAACCGGTGCGCACGCGGCCATGGCTGTAGGCGGCGACCAGATCGTCGTCGCGCCCGTCGAGAATGACGCCGATGCGCATGCTGAGCTTGCCGGCCTCGCGCAGGCGCTGATAGGCCTCGATGGCTTTCCGGGCGGTCAATGAATTATGCAGCGAGGTTACGCCATGCTGCAGATAGAGACCGAACACCTGCGGCAGGCCGGTCTCGTACTCGCCGACGGAATATTCTTCCTTGAATTTCTCCTCGAGGCTCCAGGCCGCCATCTCGCGGGCAAGCCCGGTCATGCGGCCGGTCTTGGGGTCGCGGTCGAACTGGCCGTGGGGCGGGTTGTGCGTGTTGTCGCCCACGCCCATCGCGGTCAGCATCGGCGTGTTCAGCACGGCGATGTGATGGTCGGTGCGGTAGATCCAGACCGGGCGGCCGTTCGAGACCGCATCGAGCTGCTCGCGGGTCGGATAGCCGCCCTGCTTCTTGTCGTTGTAGCAGAATCCCAGGAGGGGCTTGTCGGGCGCCAGCTCAGAGGTCCGCTTATGGACGAACTGCAGCAACTCATCGACGGACTTGATGGCGGAGGGGCCGACATCGGTCCAGCGCAGCAGCGAGATGGCATGGCTGTCGGGATGGCAGTGGGAATCGACGATGCCGGGAACGACGCGCCGTCCCTTGAGATCGATCGTCTTCGTGCCCGGGCCGGCAAGGCCGGCGACGTCACTGTTGCTGCCGATCGCCAGGATGCGGCCTTGCCATACCGCCATCGCCTGCGCCTGCGCGGAGGTTGTGTTCAAGGTCGCGATCTTGCCGTTCTGCAAGATCAGATCCGCGGCGATTCCAGCCATGATTCCATCCCCCTGATTTCCCTGACCGATCAATCAAAGTTACCACAAGCGATTGAAAATGCACGGGGTTGGCGTCACAGAAAGGCCACACCATGGTTAATTCGAATCAGCGCATTGTTTCTTCAGCGCCGGTCGCGGACCCCCGCAAGGCCGCCCCTCCGGCGCAGCTGCGTCGCCGCCGAAAGCCCCTCGCCACTGGGCCTGGCGAGAGGCTTTCGGAGCGCAGCACCCACACGCCAACTCGCGCGCCCCGCTCCTTCACAGGAGCGGGGCGGTCCTTTTTGGGGCTGATTCCGGCGTGGATAAAGGGCCGTTCAGGGTGCCTTCTTCATCATTCTTGCTTCAGCTCAACGCGGCGGCTTTCCGCGGAACACGGCGATTGCATCGGCGAGGTCCGGCAGCGCGCGGTTGACCGCGTTCATGCCCTCGGTGATGGCCTCGTCGGCGCGCTCGAACTCGAGCAGTCCGATATGGCCGAGGCGCGGCAGCACCAGCACGTCGGGCGGCTCGCCGGCGAGCCGGCTGCGGGCGACGCGGTCGAGCATGATGTTGAGCGACTGCACCATCACCGCGAACATGCTGGGCACATCGCCGCTGCGCCCGAACACCCGCTGCAGGATGCTGGTGAAGCGCGAGGTCCGCCCCGTGGCCGCCTCCATGGCCGAGACCTCGAGCTGGAGATCGATGCCGCCTTCGCGTTGAAGATCCGATTCCGGCGCGCGGGCGCGGCCGATGAGGTCGGAATGAAGATTGACCGCGATGACGATATGGGCGCCCAGCGCGCGGCAGACCGAGACCGGCACGGGATTGATGAGGGCCCCGTCCACCAGCCAGCGGCCCTCGCGCCGCGCCGGCGCGAAGATTCCGGGCAACGAGATCGAGATGCGCAGCGCTTCGACCAGATTGCCGTCGCGGATCCAGACCTCGTGACCGGAGACCAGGTCGGTGACGACGGTGGCGAAGGGGGCGGGCAGGTCCTCGATCCGCAAGTCGCCCAGATGGCGTGCGATGTTTTCCGTCAGGCGGTTGCCGCTGATGAGGCCGCCCCGGGCCATCTGGAAGTCGAGATAGCTCATGACCTTCAGGCGCGTCAGGTCGCGCGCCCATTGCTCCAGCACATCCAGCTTGCCGGCCAGATGGACGCCGCCGACGAGGGCGCCGATCGAGGTGCCGCAGATGACATCCGGCTTGACGCCCGCGGCTTCGAGCGCCCGGATGACGCCGATATGGGCCCAGCCGCGCGCAGCGCCGCTGCCGAGGGCCAAGCCGATACGCGGGCGGGTGTGGGGCAGGGGGACGCTGTCGCCAACGGTCAAACTCATGGGCCACCTTGCTCGAGGATCTCGCGCACGATCTTCAAGGCCTCGGCCCGCGACATGCCGGCTTCGATGCGCGGGCTGTAGAGCAGCCGCACCAGGAGTTCGTCATCGTCGGTCAAGGTGACCTGAGGGCTGTGGTCGTTGAACACCGACGGGAAGACCTTGTCGGAATCGTTCGGCAGGCCCAGCACCTGGGTGGTCTCTTCGATCACGCAATCCTTCAATTTACCCCGCGACATGACCTCGTCGATGGGGATGCCGATCACGGCGAAATTGATCTGCAGCGCGTCCTGCACGCCGAACATGCCGAAACAGAGCGAACCGTGAAGGTCCTTCCAGCCGCCGATCGGTTGCGCGAGATATTTGTTCACCGAACCGATCAATCGATCCTGGGTATCGAACACGAACATCAGATTGCCGTCGGCAGCCTTGGGAACGAACTCGATCTTCAAGCCGGTTAAACGTCTCAGCAGCGCGACATGTTCCTCGAGTTCCTTGCGCTCGAGGTCCAAAGGGCCGGCGCGGGCGTCGAGGAAGATGCGGATGGGCGCGATCCATTTGTGGATCTTCGCGTCCATCGGCGTGCCGAACTCGGTATTGAAGATGATCAGGTCGAAATCCGTGACCAGCCGGTCGACCCGCTCGCCGCCGGCGCCGGCGAGCAGGGGTGCCAGGAGGATAACGGTCCAGCTTTGCCGCCAGCAACGCGATAGAGCGACGGCCATGCGGGCCGCCCATGAAATTGCCGCCATCTTCGTTTCCGGCTTCCGGGCGCGGCCTGGCGCAGGCGGCGTCAGTCGAGCCAGCTCGAACTCTGATGCACTTCGATCAGGGTCGGAGCGTCGGCCGCGAAGGCATCGGTCAGGGCTTTCTTCAGCTGGGCGGCGCTGGTGGGCTTCGCCACATGGGCCCCGAAGGCCTTGCCCAGCATCTGGAAGTCCGGATTGCGCGGCTTCACCGCGATCTCGGGGATGCCTCTATGGACCATGTCGCCGGCGATCTGGCCGAGCGCGTCGTTGTTCCAGAGCAGGATCGCGATCGGCAGCTTGAGCTCCACGGCGGTCGCCAGCTCCTGCACCGTGAAGAGGAACCCGGCATCGCCGGCCATCGCCACGCAGGCGCTCTCGGGACGGGCCAGCTTGGCGCCGATGGCGGCGGGCAGCGCATAGCCCAGCGTGCCGAAACCCACGGGATGGAACCAGCAGCGCGGCTGGCTCATCGGAAAATAATGGTTCGCCGTGTAGGCGATCTGGGTCATGTCCGAGGCGATCATCCCGTCCTCGGGCAGGACCGCGCGGATGGCATCCAGCACCTTGCCATGCTTGAGCTGCAGCTTGCCGAGGCTGGCATGGTTCGCCTTGCGCAATCGTGCGAGCTCTTCCGCGGGAATATGGCCGGCCGAACCCCTGCCGCCGAGCTCGGTCGCGATCGCGTCGAGCGACGGACCGGCATCGGCGAGAATTGGCACCGTGGCCGGGTAGTCGCGCGCCATCGTGCGGGCATCGATGTCGACGCGGACGAGCTTGCCCTTGATCTCGAGCCGATCAACCCAGCTGTCGGTCTCGGCCAGCTCGGTGCCGACCGCCAGCACCACATCGGCCGATGCGAGCAGGGCCTGGGTTCCGTCGGTCAGCAGCGTGGCACCGACGCAAAGCGGATGATCGTCGGGCAGAACGCCCTTGGCGGCGACCGTGACGATCACGGCGCTCCGGGTCAGCTCCGCCAGGCGGCGCACCGAGGCCGCGCAATCGACCGTGCCGCCGCCGACCAGCATCAGGGGCCGCTTGGCCTCGCGCAGCAGCTTGGCGGCGGCGCGGATCGCATCGGGGGAGGGGGTTGGTTTCGCGCGGGCAGGGCCGGGCGTCTCGATGCGGACGGCCGGTGCGGCGAGAAGGTCGATCGGCACCTCGATATGGACCGGGCGCGGACGCTGGCTGGCGAAACGGTCGAAGGCGTCCGCCATGGCGAGGGGCAGCTCGCTCGCGGCGCGCAGGCTGTGGCTGGCCGAGACCAGCGGCGCGATGGTCGCCTGCTGATCGGTGATTTCATGGAGACGGCCGCGGCCGCGGCCGAGATCCGCGCGGCCATTGACGCTCGAGAGCATCAGCACCGGCACGGAATCGGAGAAGGCCTGGCCGATCGGCGTGGCGGCATTGGTCACGCCGGGGCCGGTGATGACGCAGCAGACGCCGGGACGACCCGAGGCACGGGCATAACCGTCCGCCATGAAGCCGGCGCCTTGCTCATGACGCACGCCGACATGTCGAATCGAGCTGTCGGCGAGACCGCGATAGAAATCCAGCGTATGGACGCCCGGGATTCCGAAGACGGTATCGACGCCATATTGTTCCAGCAGCGCGATGGCGGCCTGGCCGCAGGTCATGTTCGTGGTCATTCTTCGTCCTTGGACAGGGGATTTAGCTCAAATGCGGCACAAATTTTCGACATTCCAGTCAGGATTCCAGCGGGCCGCAGCATGAACCGGTGCCCGCTTGCCGGCAAGCTGGGGCTGCCGCATCTTATCCCGGCTATTCATTCTATCCACAGCTTCCCATGGCGGGATCGTTCGCTCACCATGCGCTCCGAATTCCGGGTCTGGAGGAACGGCGTTGGTAAGTCCCTATCTGGCAAAGCCGTTACGGACCGTCGATGAAGTGGTGCGCGAGCAGGAATCGGCGCAGCGTCGGCGGCTGTCCCACATGGAAGGCCACGCGCTGCTCGAGCCAGAGCCCGGCCGCGCGGCCAGAACCGCGCGCGCATCGCGAGAAACCGACAGCGTCCGCCGCGGCCCGCGCGCATCGATCGAGTAGCAGTATCCGGCTCTCTCTCAGAAGGCCGCAGCCTGGCGTCTGGCATTGCCTCCCTCGGCATTCGCGGGTTATGGCTTGGACCTTCGCATGTCCGGAATGGCCGCGAAGAGCGCCGCGCTTTGCGGCCCGGATGGCAAATCGCAGGATCCGACCATGACCGACTCCGCTCCGGAAAACGGCGTTACCCGCGTCTCCTGGACGCGCTGGCTGCTGGTTCTGCCCTTCGTCGCCATTCTCTGGGTCCCCTTCTACAACAGCGTCGAGCCCAAACTCTGGTCGATCCCGTTCTTCTTCTGGTACCAGCTGCTCTGGGTCCTGCTCGTTGCCGCCATCATCGGCATCGTCTACAGGGCCGAGCATAAATCCTCCTGAGCATCGTCCCCACGCTTCCAGAGAGAGCCGGATTCCACCATGGCCGTGAACTGGGTCGCGCTGACCGTCTTCGTTCTGCTTTTTCTGTTCGTGACCCTGCTCGGTTTCGTCGCCGCGCGGTGGCGCCGCGGCGATCTCAATCTCCTGCATGAATGGGGCCTCGGTGGGCGCCGTTTCGGCACCTTCGTGACCTGGTTCCTGCTCGGCGGCGATCTCTATACGGCCTACACCTTCGTGGCCGTTCCGGCGCTCATGTTCGGGGCAGGGGCGCTCGGCTTCTTCGCCATCCCCTATTCGCTCATGATCTATCCGATGCTCTATCTGATTTTCCCGGCGATCTGGCGGATTGCGCGGGAACGGGGCTGCGTCACGGCGGCCGATCTGGTTCAGAGCGAGTTCGGCAACCGCTGGCTCTCGCTGGCCGTCGCGATCACGGGGCTGGTGGCGACGATGCCCTATATCGCGCTCCAGCTGGTCGGTATGCAGGTCGTGATCGGCGCCCTGGGCATCGAGACCTCCGGTCTGTCCGGCGATCTGCCGCTCATTATCGCGTTCGTGGTTCTGGCGGCCTCCACCTATACGAGCGGCTTGCGGGCGCCGGCCATGATCGCGGTGGTCAAGGATCTGCTGATCTATGTCACGGTGCTGGCGGCGATCGTCATCGTGCCGATCCATCTCGGCGGCTTCGAGAATATCTTCTCGGCCGTTCCCGCCGCGAAACTGACGCTGCCGGAACCCCCGGCGGGCAGCCTCGGCAGCTTGAGCAGCTATGCGACGCTGGCGCTGGGTTCGGCGCTGGCCTTGTTCTTCTATCCACATGCGCTGACCGGCATCCTGTCGGCATCGAGCGAAAAGGCGATTCGCCGAAATGCGGCGATGCTGCCGGCCTATTCGATCTTGCTGGGGTTCCTGGCGCTGCTGGGCTTCATGGCGATCGCGCTCGGGGTTCAGTCGATGCCGGAGTTCTCCGACGGCTTCGCGCGCTACGGCAACAATTTCTCCGTCCCGGCGCTGTTCCTCGCGATCTTCCCCTCCTGGTTCGTGGGCGTCGCCTTCGCCGCCATCGCCATCGGCGCCCTGGTGCCGGCCTCGATCATGTCGATCGCGGCGGCCAACACCTGGACGCGGAACGTCCATTGCGCATTCTTCCGGCCTCTCGCTTCGGAGGCGGAGGAAGCGCGCGTCGCCAAGCTGGTCTCGCTGATCGTGAAAGCGGGCGCTCTCGTCTTCATCTTCGCCCTCCCGCTCCAATATGCCATCCAGCTGCAACTGCTCGGCGGTATCTGGATCATTCAGATCCTGCCGGCGGTCGTCTTCGGCCTGCGCTGGCGCTTCCTCAATGGCTGGGCGCTCCTGATCGGCTGGGCCGTGGGCACGGGCCTCGGGACCTGGATGGCCTGGCTCCAGGCCTTCAAGGGCGCCACTTACGCGATCACGCTGTTCGGCCTGGCGATCCCGGGCTATGCCGCCGTTTACTCGGTCGTCGGCAATATCCTGGTCGCCGTCGTTCTGTCCCTGATTTTCGGGGCTGCCGGATGGACCGGTCGCGCAGCGCAGGTGGCGCGAGCCTGAGTTCCCGCCGGCGCGGGTCGAGAGTCATTGCCTCCTTCCTGAAGCGCTGTTAAGGCTCGGGGCCAGGCGGTCGCTGACCGCGTCGCGACCCCTAAGGACGGCGTTCCCATGCTGGCGACTCTCGGCGCCATTATCCTGCCGATCCTGATCGTCTCGGCGCTGGGATTCATCTGGGGCCGGATGGGCCACCAGCTCGAGCCGCGGTTGGTCACGGCGCTGGTGACGACCATCGGCACGCCCAGCCTGGTGGCGAGCACGCTGACCGGCCTCACCGTCGACACCACGATCCTCGGTCAGATGGTGCTGGTCGCCTTCTCGGTCTTCGCCGGCTTCGCGGTGCTGGGAATCCTCGTCTGCAAGGCGATGAAGCTGCCGCTCCACTCCTTCCTGCCGTCGCTCATGTTCCCCAACACCGGCAATATGGGTTTGCCGCTGGTGCTGTTCGCCTTCGGGCAGACCGGGCTGGCCCTTGCCATCGTGTTCTTCGTGGTCTCCATCACCCTGCAGTTCACCATCGGCATCGGGATCGCGTCGGGCAGCGCCGATCCGCGCCGGCTCCTGAAGATGCCGCTGATCTACGCGGTCGTGTTCTCGCTGATCTTCGTCGTCACCGATTGGCCGGTCCCGCTCTGGCTCTCCAACACCTTGAGCCTGTTGGGCGGTCTCACCATTCCCCTGATGCTGATCGCGCTCGGCGTCTCGCTGTCCCAGCTCCATGTCCGCTCGCTGGGACGCGCCGCGATCCTGTCGGCGGTCCGGCTCGGCGGCGGCTTCCTCGTCAGCTATGGGGTCTCGCGCGCCTTCGGCCTTGAAGGGGCGGCGCTCGGGGTCGTGGTGCTGCAATCGACCATGCCGGTTGCGGTCTTTAACTATCTGTTCGCCGAGCTCTATCGCCGCGAACCGGAAGAAGTTGCTGGAATCGTTGTCGTTTCGACGGTGATGTCGTTCGTCACATTGCCGCTCCTGATCCTGTTCGTGCTATAGCTGGGCCGGTTCGAAACGGTTGCCCCCTCCTCGCAAAGATCGCGTCCGGTGAAGTTCATCCCTGCCAAGTTTCGCAAAGGCCCGACCGTTCGGCGCGTCCGGGAGATTCCCAATCTCTGGATCCCCCTCAGCGACGGAACCAGGCTGGCGGCGCGGGTCTGGATGCCGGAGGACGCCGAGGCCCACCCGGTGCCGGCGATCCTTGAATGTATTCCTTATCGCAAGCGCGACGGCACGGTCTGGCGCGACGAGGCGATGCATCCCTATATCGCGAGCCACGGCTATGCCGTGCTGCGCATCGACATTCGCGGCTCGGGCGATTCCGACGGCATCCTCGACGACGAGTATCTTCCCGAGGAGCAGGTCGATCTGATGGAGGCCGTCGCCTGGGCCGCCGAGCAAAGCTGGTGCAGCGGCCATTGCGGCATGACCGGCATCTCCTGGGGCGGCTTCAACGCGCTCCAGGTGGCGGCGCGCCAGCCGCCGGCGCTGAAGGCGATCATCACCATCGCTTCCACCGACGACCGTTATGGCGACGACGTCCATTACATGGGCGGCGCGATGCTGCATGACAATTTCGCCTGGGCGTCGGCCATGTATGCCTATCTCTCGCAGCCGCCCGATCCGCAGGTGGTCGGCGAGGGGTGGCGCGAGACCTGGCTCGACCGGCTGCAGCGGGCGCGTTTCTGGCTGCGGCAGTGGCTGCAGCATCAGCGCCGCGACGGCTATTGGCGTCAGGGCTCGGTCGCCGAGACTTATGGCGACATCACCTGCGCGGTCTATGCGGTCGGCGGCTGGGAAGACGGCTACAGCAATGCCGTGCCCCGCCTGCTCGAAGGGCTGCAGGCGCCGGCCAAGGGCCTGATCGGCCCCTGGGGCCATGCCTTGCCGCACAGCGCCTATCCGGGCCCCGCGATCGGCTTCCTGCAGGAAAGCCTCCGCTGGTGGGATCATTGGCTCAAGGGCATCGAGACCGGGGTGATGAACGAGCCGCGCTACCGGGTCTGGATGAATGAGAGCTTCCGCCCCGCGGCCTTTGCCGAGACCCGCGCGGGGCGCTGGGTCGCCGAGCCCGGCTGGCCGGCCGGGCAGAACGCGCCCCGCGCCTTCTACCTGACCGAGGCGGGGCAACTGACCCGCGCCGGATTGTCGGAGGCGCCGGGCGAGGCGAGGACGTTCTCGATCCAATCGCCGCTAACGGTGGGCACCGGCAGCCTCGAATGGTGCTCCTATGGCGGGCGCGGCGGCGACCTGCCAACCGATCAGCGTGGCGACGATGCGGGCTCGCTCTGCTTCGACAGCGCGCCGCTGCCGGAGCGCTTCGAGATCCTGGGCGCGCCCGTCCTGGATCTCGAGTTCAGCGTCGACAAGCCGGTGGCGACGATCTGTGTCAGGCTGTGCGACGTCTGGCCGGACGGCGCCTCGGCCCGAGTGACGTTCACGCTCTTCAATCTGACGCATCGCGACAGCCATGCCGAGCCGACGGCCCTGGTCCCGGGCCAGGTCTATCGCGCGACAATCGCGCTCAACCATATCGCCCATGCCTTCCTGCCCGGCCATCGCCTGCGCCTCGCGGTCACGACCGGCTATTGGCCGATGATGTGGCCGGCGCCGGAGCGCTTCACGCTGACGGTCCATGGCAGCGGATGCCGGCTCGATCTGCCGCAGCGCAAACCCAGCGAGGCCGACGCGCAGCTGCCCGAGTTCGCGCCGCCGGCGGCGGCACCGGGCCCCCGCGAGGAGGGCCTGCGTCCCGACAGCACGCGCCGGCGGGTCGATACCGATGTCGGCAAGGGCGAGACCGTCGTGACCATGGTCAAGGATGCCGGCGCCACCAAGCTGCTCGATATCGACCTCACCGTCGACAACGACACGGTCGAGACCTACCGCATCCGCCATGACGATCCGACCGGCGCCGAGGGGCTGACGCGCTATCGCCACCGCCTGACCCGGGGCGACTGGCGGATCGAGACCCGAACCACCACCAGCCTCAAGCTCACCGCGACTCATTTCGTGGTCAGCGCCGAGCTCGAAGCCTATGAGGGCGAGGAGCGGATCTTCTGCCGCAACGAGAGCTTCACCCTGCCGCGCGACCTGGTTTGAGGCGGGGAGGATGACCGCCGATCCGGCGGCGGCTATAATTGGCGATCGAAGGGTCGGGTGCGGGCCTGCCGATGGGACCGGCCGAAAACGGAGTGAGCCAGGATGAACGAGACCGCGTTGCGCCGGCCTGCCGGCGGTTCGATCAGCAAGACCCATATGAAGTTCTCGCTCGATGGCGGAACGGCCAGCCGCTGCCGCATCGGGCTGATCGTGCTGGCGACCGACCATACGATCGAGGCCGAATGGCGCCATGTGGTCCGGCTGCCCGGTGTCGCGATCTATGAGAGCCGCATCTCCAATTCGCCCGAGATCAACCCGACCACGCTGGCCGCCATGGAGAAGGATCTCGGCAAGTCGGCGGCGGTGATCCTGCCGGGAACCAAGCTCGATGTGATCGGCTATGGCTGCACTTCGGCCTCGGTGGTGCTGGGCGAGGAGACGGTCGCCAGGCGCATCCAGGAAGCGCGCCCCGGCGTCGCCGTCACCAACCCGATCACCGCCGCGATCGCGGGTATGAAGACGATGGGCGCCAAGCGCATCGCGCTGCTGACCCCCTATATCGAAGAGGTCAATCAGCGCTTCCGCGGCTATATCGAGGCGCGCGGGCTCGAGGTCACGGTGATGGGCTCGTTCAACCACGAGAACGACAACGAGGTGGCGCGCATCGACACGGCCTCGATCCGCAACGCGATGATCGAGCTGGGCAAGGAGCCGACCGTCGACGGCATCTTCGTCTCCTGCACCAGCCTGCGCGTCGCCGATATCGCGGAGGATGTCGAGACGGCGACCGGCAAGCCCGTGACCTCCAGCAATCTGGCGCTGGCCTGGCATTGCCTGCGGCTTGCCGGTGTCAACGACGCGATCCGCGGTTTCGGACGCCTGTTCCGAAGCTGATCCGAAAGGCCGGCCTTGCGTATCGCCTGCCTCCATACGATCGAGAGCAATATCGAGCCCTTCGAGGCGGCGCGCCGCGAACGGGGCGATGCTTCGCTGATGCTCCGGCATGAGGTCCGCGACGATCTCCTTGCCGCCGTCGGCCGGGCGGGATCTTTCGCCGCGCCGATCGTCGCCCAGACGGTCGCGGCGCTGCAGGCTCTCGCTGCCGATGCCGACGGGGTGCTGCTGACCTGCTCGACCTTGGGACCGGCGGTCCTGCCGGCGCAGAAGGTCTGCGCTGTGCCGGTGCTTCGCGTCGATCAGGGGCTCGCGCGCGAAGCGGTCCGGCAGGGCGGCAAGGTGCTGGTGCTCTGCACCGCAACGACCACGCTGTCCTCGACACAAGAGCTGTTCGAAGCCGAAGCCCGCGCGACGGGCGCTTCGATCGAAATGCGGCGCGTTCCCGACGCCTGGGACCACTTCAAGGCCGGCCGGCTCGAGCGCTACTACGCGCTGACAGCCCAGGCGGCGGATCAGGGCTTTCGCGAGGGCGCGAAGACCGTCGTGCTGGCCCAGGTTTCGATGGCCGCCGCCGCGCCGCTCTGCCGGGAGGGTCGGCCTTGGGTCAGTCCCGCGACGGGTCTCAAGGCGGTCATGCTCGCCGCCCGAATGGCGTCCGGTGCCAGCGTCTGAGCGCGGCTCCCTCACAGCAAGGTCACCCATGCTCCAGACATCCTTCACCAAGGCGCTCGGCATCGATTGCCCGATCGCGCAGGCGCCGATGGGTGGCTCGGTCACGCCTGAGCTGATCTGCGCGGTCTGCGAGGCGGGCGGCCTTGGCATGCAAGGCGTCTCCTGGCACGAGCCAGCGGCGATGGTGGCGGAGATCGCCGCGATCAGGCGGCGCACGGCGCATCCCTTCGCCGTCAATCTCGCGCTCGAATGGGACCAGCACGCGCGGCTCGCCCAATGCATCGACGCGGGCGCGCCCGTCATTTCGCTCTTCTGGGGTGACCCGACCGCCTATTTCCCAAGACTGCGCGCCGCCAAGGTCAAGACCATCGTGACCGTGGGCTCGGCCGACGAGGCCAGGCGTGCCGCCGATCTCGGTGCCGACGTGATTTGCGCGCAAGGGGTCGAGGCCGGCGGCCACGTCTGGAGCAAGGTGGGCACGATGGTGCTGTTGCCCGCCGTGGTCGATGCCGTGGCGCCGCTGCCGGTGATCGCTGCCGGCGGTATCGCCGATGGGCGCGGGCTGGCGGCCGTGCTGGCCCTCGGCGGCGCCGGTGCCTGGATCGGCACGCGCTTCCTGGCCACCCCCGAAGCTTATACGCATGAGGAATGGAAACGCCGCATCGTCGCGGCGCGGGAAACCGACACGGTCCATACCGAGCTGTTCGATCTCGATTGGCCGAAGGCTCCGCACCGCGTGCTCCGAAACAGCACTTTCGATCGGTGGGAAGCGGCCGGGCGGCCGTTATCCGGCCAGCGTCCAGGAGAGGGCGAGCCCGTCGCCCGGCAGCCGGACGGCACCATGCTGCTGCGCTACAGCGACAGCGGGCCGGCGCCGGGCGCCAGCGGCGACATCGAGGCGACCTGTCTCTATGCCGGCCAGTCGGCAGGACTGGTGCACGACATCCTGCCCGCCGGCGCGCTCGTCAAGCGCATCGTCGCCGAGGCCGAGGCGGCGCTTGTCCACGCTTCGGCCATGCGCGGCGCCTGATCGGCGCCGGCTAGGTCGGGTTCTCCAGGCTGAACTGCTCGCTCTGATCGTCATAGGCGAAGAGCTCGGCGTAACGGCCCCAGGAAATCGCCGCGCGCAGGGTGTTCTGGGCGAACTCCGGCGACATGAAATCCTCGAGTTCTTCCCGGAACCGCGCCGCCGGGGCCCGATGGATCGGCCGCTCGTCCAGCACCCGTCTGATCAGCGCGACGATCGGCACATAGGTGAGCAGATGCTCGGCGAACATGCGCTTGCGCCCGTCGATATCGAGGCCCACGAAGCGGCGCCCCGCCTCGGTCAGCTTGATGTCGCCGTCGGCCAGATCGGCGAAGCGGAAGAGCTGCAGCGTCTCGGCGATCGGGAACAGCTCGTCGGTCTCCATCTGCAGCGCCTCGGCGATCTGCGGCAGGTCGGCCTTGCCCTGATAGGGCGGGGCCGCCAGCGTCTCGAGCAGGCCGGAGAGCACATTGGTCGAGACATGGGGCAGGGCCATGCCGACGCCCGTGCCGGGAAACCCGCCGGGTCCTTGCCGATCCTTGCGCTCTGCGACCGTCCGGTTGGTCATGCGCGCGTATATGTCGTCGACCAGCTTGCGGAAGGCGGGGTCGGTGCGGTTGCGCGGCTGCGGCAGGTCGATCCTGATTTCGGTCGCGACCCGGCCGGGATTGGCCGAGAAGAGCAGGACGCGATCGCACATCAGGACCGCCTCTTCGATGTTGTGCGTCACCATGGCGATCGAGCGGATCGGCAGGCGGCCCTCGATCCAGAGATCGATCAGGTCGGTGCGCAGGGTCTCGGCCGTCAGCACGTCGAGCGCCGAGAAGGGCTCGTCCATCAGCAGCAATTGCGGATGCACCACCAGGGCGCGGGCGAAGCCGACGCGCTGGCGCATGCCGCCGGAAAGCTCCTTCGGATGGGCGGATTCGAACCCGTCCAGCCCGATCAGGTCGATGGCGGCGAGCGCGCGCCGCCGGCGCTCCGGCCCCGGCACGCCCTGGGCCTCGAGGCCGATCTCGACGTTTTCCAACACCGTCAGCCAGGGAAACAGCGCGAAGCTCTGAAACACCATGGCGATGCCGTCGGAGGGCCCGACGATCGGCTGGCCATGCCAGCGCGCCTCGCCGGCGGTGGCGGCCGCCAGCCCGGCGACGATGCGCAGCAGCGAGGATTTGCCCGAGCCCGAGCGGCCCAGCAGCCCGACGATCTCGCCGTCGAGGATATCGAGCGAGACGCCGTCGAGCACGAGCAGCTCGCCGCCGCCCGCCTTGCGATAGGCCTGCCGGATGTTGCGCAGCTCGAGCAACGGAGCCGCGGGGGGCGTGGTCCTGGCGATGGGAAGAGTGGCCATGGTCGTCACCTTCAATCGAGACGCAGGTTGCGCGCGGCGAAAGCGAACAGCTTTCGCCAGAACAGGCGATTCAGCAGCACGACGAAAATCGACATGACGGCGATGCCGAGCACGAGACGCGGGAAGTCGCCCGCCGCCGTCATCCGGGCGATATAGGCACCGAGCCCCTGGGCCGCGACGGTCTTGTCCCCCCAGCTCGCGATCTCCGCGACGATGCTGGCGTTCCAGGATCCGCCCGAGGCGGTGATGGCGCCCGTCAGGTAGTAGGGCATGATCCCGGGCAGGATCACATGACGCCACCAGTTCCAGCCTCGGATGCGGAAGCTCGCGGCCGCCTCCTTCAGATCGTTGGGGAAGGCGCTGGCGCCGGCGACCACGTTGAAGAGGATGTACCATTGCGTGCCCAGCACCATGAGCGGGCTGAGCCAGATATCCGGCGCCAGATGGAAATGCAGGATCGCGACCACCGCCACGGGGAACATCAGGTTGGCCGGAAAGGCCGCCAGGAACTGAGCGAGGGGCTGGATGAGTTCGGCCCAGCGTGGCCGCAGGCCGATCCAGACGCCGACCGGAACCCAGATCAGGCTGGCCAGCGCGATCAGCGCCAGGACGCGCAGCAGCGTGAAGACACCCAGCAGCACCACATGCAGGATCTCGGGGACCCCGACATCGCCGAGGACGAAATGGAGCACCCGCCATAGCGCATAGACCGCGAGCAGGCCGAGAGCCGCGCCCCAGCCGAAATCGATGAGGCGGCTCGACCAGAGACGGCGAAGCCGCGCCGGGAGAGGCCGTGCCGGCGCCAGCCGCAGGGCGGCGAGGGTGCGGGCCAACTCGCCGACCGGTCTTAGCAGGAACTGGAACAGCCGCGCCCGCTGGATCAGGTCGAGGAACCAGGATTCCGGCACCCGGGCGGCGGCCGAAAGCTCGAAGCGGAATTTCTCAGACCAGGCGACCAGCGGGCGGAACAGGAGCTGGTCATAGACCAGGATGATGATCAGCATGGTGAGCAGCGCCCAGCCGATGGCCCCCAGGTCGCGCCGGTCGATGGCGAGCGCGACATAGGAGCCGATCCCCGGCAGCGAGATGGTGGTATGGCCGACCGAGATGGCTTCGGCCGCCACCACGAAGAACCAGCCGCCCGACATCGACATCATCGCGTTCCAGATCAGGCCCGGCATGGCGAAGGGGATCTCGAGGCGCCAGAAGCGTTGCCAGGTGGAAAGCCGGAAACTCTGCGTGACCTCGTCGAGATCGCGCGGCAGGGTCTTCAGCGACTGGTAAAGGCTGAAGGCCATGTTCCAGACCTGGCTGGTGAAGATGGCGAAGATCGCGGCGCATTCGACGCCCAGCACCCGTCCCGGGAAGAGCGCCATGAAGCCGGCGACGGTGAAGGAGAGGAAGCCCAGGACCGGGACCGACTGCAGGATGTCGAGCAGCGGGATCAGCATCGTCTCCGTGCGCCGGCTCTTGGCCGCCAGCGTCGCATAGACCAGCGCGAAGACCAGCGAGGCCAGCATCGCCGCCAGCATCCGCAGGGTCGTCAGCAGGGCATAGTGGGGAAGCGCCGTCGGATCGAGCGTGACGGGCGCGGCCGCGATCGCCGAGAGCGGTGCCAGCGTTTCGTGGCCGGCCTTGGCGATCAGCACGAAGGCGCCCAACAGCAGCGCGAAGGCAGGCAGATCCCAGAAGCTCGGCAGGAATTGCCGGGACAGGGAGCGGAGGGACACAGGGTCCCGCCAGGATGAATGAAGCGTCATGATCCGACCTCCGCGAGCGCGAGCGGAAAGGACCGCGCGGGCCGCCTAAGGCGGCGCTGCGATCCGGGACGTAAGATGTGTTACCGCAGGATCAGGAAGGAGGTCGGTCGTCGCTGTCCGAGCCATGCCATCGGAGCAACAGACGGAGCTTGAAGAGCGGCATGGGTCACCTCGAGGTCCGGGCCCATCTCAAGGGATGGCTGTTGCTGGACCGGGTTTCATTGACTCCTCGAAAGGTCGCTCGGGCCTCCTGAGGTTTCCGGGATATGGCACCGCGTTTTCAAGGGGTCAACCCACAAGCCGGTAATGCGGAATGTTTTCTTGTCGCACTCAGTAACGGTCGAGCGTCATGCCCCGGAGCGGGATGTCGGGCTTGCGTCCGAGCATGAGATCGGTGACGAGCCGCGAGGACCCGCAGGCCATGGTCCAGCCCATATGGCCCGAGCCGGTGTTGAGGAAGAGATTGTCGAGCCTGGTGGCGCCGAGGATCGGCGGCCCGTCCGGCGTCATGGGGCGCAGGCAGGCCCAGTAGCGCGGCTGGTCGTAATGGGCGGCCGCGGGAAACAGGTCGCGCGCGACCTTGAGCATGGTCGCGAAATTCTCCGGTTTGTGGCTGGTGTCGTAGCCGGCGAAGTCGGCGGTCGCCGTCAGCCGCAGCCGGTCGCCCATCCGCGCGAAGGCGACGAGCGCGCCCTCATCGACCCCGCCCAGGGTGGGCGCCGCGGCCTTGTCCTTGATCGGCAGGGTGAGGGAATAGCCTTTGACCGGATAAATGGGGAGCCTGAGGCCGGCGCTGCGCGCGATCTGCGGCGCATAGGATCCCAGAGCCAGCACGACCTGGTCGGCCGCGATGCGCTCCCGATCGGTGACGACCGCCTCGACACGGCCGCCCTTGGTTTCGAGGCCGTGCACGGTGGTGCCGTAGCGGAACGTCACACCGAGCCCTTCGCAGATCCGTGCCAGGCTCTGGACGAAGGCATGGCAGTCGCCCGATTCGTCCTGCGGCGCGAAGATCGCACCCGCGATCTTGTCGCGGGCCGGCGCCAGGGCCGGATCGAGCCTGACGCAGGCCGCCGGGTCGATCGTCTCGAACGGGTAGCCCTGGGCCTTCAGGAAGCCGATGGCGCGCTGGCCGGTCTCGAAATGGACGGGGTCGCGATAGAGATAGATGCAGCCCTTGGCGATCTCGTCATAAGCGATCCGCTCCGCCTGGCGCAGCTCGATCAGCTTCTCGCGGCTGTAGCGCGCCAGTCCCAGCTTGATGAGGGTGTTGTGACGGTTCCGCTCGGTGGTGCAGTTGGCCAGGAACTGGAGGCCCCAGCGCCACATCGCCGGGTCCAGGCGCAGATGGAATCGAAGGGCGGTGTCGTCGCGCCAGAGCGATTTCAGCAGGATCATGGGCGCGCGGGGCGAGGCCCAGGCATTGGAATGACCCGGCGCAATGAGGCCCGCATTGGCGAAGCTGGTCTCGGCGGCCGCCTCGGGCTGCCGGTCCAAAACGGTGACGGCTCGGCCCGCCTTGGCCAGATAATAGGCAGTCGTGACCCCCATGACGCCCGCGCCCAGCACCACAATCCCCGCCATGCCTGCTCCTAATTCCCTGTCATTCCAGATCGTTAACGCCTGTTCTTCCCGGGTGCCCGCCCGGCGCGGACATGCTACGTTGCGTTAGCATTCTGGTGCAATTCTCTGGTTTTACAGGCGATCCGGAGGGGCAGGGGTCAGATCCCGCCGGGTCGCCCGTCAAGCATCACCATCATTGACCGACGATAAGGGGTAAGGCCGATGCGGGTTCTGTTCCTGCACAATAATTTTCCGGCGCAATACAAACATGTGGCGGCGGCGCTGGCGGCGGATCCGGCCAACGAGGTCGTGGCGGGCTCGCTCGACAACAAGAAGAACCTGCCGGGTGTCACAAAACATATCTACAAACCGCAACGCGAGCCGAGGAAGGACACCCACCATTATCTGCGCTCGACCGAGGCGGCGGTGCTGGACGGGCAGGCGGTGGTCCGCATGTGCGGCGAACTGCGCAAGAGCGGCTTCGTCCCCGATCTGATCTGCGGCCATTCCGGCTGGGGCACCACGATCTATACCAAGGATGTGTTCCCGGAAGCGCGGCTGCTGACTTATTTCGAGTGGTATTACAACGCGCGCAACTCCGACGTCGATTTCATGAACAAGACCCTCACCTGGGAGGATCTCTGCCGGGTGCGGACGCGCAACCTGCCGATCCTGATGGATCTCGCCCATTGCGATTGGGGAATCTGCCCGACCCAGTATCAATTGAGCCAGATTCCGCGCGTCTTCCACAGCAAGCTCACGCAGCTTCATGACGGGGTCGACACCGACTTCTTCACGCCGTCGGAGTCGGTCCAGTTCGAGGTTCCGGGGCTCAATCTCCGTCTCACCCGCGATGCCGAGGTCCTGACCTATGCGACGCGCGGCATGGAGCCCTATCGCGGTTTCCCGCAATTCATGCAGGCGGTCGAGATCCTGCAGCAGCGCCGGCCCAATCTGCAGGTCGTCATCGCCGGCACCGATCGCGTGGCCTATGGCAAGAAGCTGCCGGAAGGCGAGAGCTACAAGGGCAAGGCGCTGGACGAGCTCAAGGGCCTCGATCACAGCCGGCTGCATTTCGTCGGCCATCTTCCCTTCGACATGTACCGGAACCTTCTGCAGCTCTCCTCCGTTCATGTCTACCTGACGATCCCCTTCGTGCTCTCCTGGTCCCTCCTGGAGGCGATGTCCAGCGGCTGCCTGGTGGTCGGTTCGGATACGCTGCCGGTGCGCGAACTGATCGAGGACGGACGCAACGGACTCATGACCGACATGTTCGACATCGAGGGCATGGCGGCCCGCATCGAGGAAGCACTCAACCGGCGCGACAGCATGGGCGCGATCCGGAGCCAGGCACGCCAGACGATCGTCGATCGTTACGCGCTGCGCGACCTGCTGCCCCGGCATCTGCAGCTGATGCGCGATCTGGCCGACGGACGTGCCCCGGCCGAAAGCGCGGCGGGCCGGCCCATGGCGGTCGGCGCCGCCGGCCAGCCGGGCGGGGGGCAGAGCAACAAAGGAGCGCCCCGGACCGGACGTCCCGGCAATATCCCGCGCGGCAAGCGGCGTCGGCGGCATTGACTCGGGGTCAGGATCGTTTTCCTGAGGATTCGAGGCGGGCGCTGCCGCAAAATTGCTTCCGCCTCACCTGGAATTTGCCATGATCCTGGGTTATCGCTGACGACAATTCCGCCAAGATCGGTTTCCTTCGAGGGTGTGTGGCCATGATCGTGAATCGCAGCAGGCTCTTCGTCACGGCGTCGCTGGCGCTGTTTCTCACGGCGGCGGTCGCTCAAGGGCGGGCGCTGGCGGAAGGCGCCATGACCGTGGACGAGATCCGGGATTGCATGTGCCGCGAGCAGGCGCTTCAGACTCTGCGTCAGGAGACCGGCGTTGCGCAGACCCGCTACAGCGATGCACGCACCCGGCTGCAGAGCCTGGATAACCAGATCGCCAATATGCGCAAGACCATGGATCCGAACGACGATATCTCGGTGCAGATCCTGTCGGAGATGATCCATCAGCGCGAGACGCTCAACAACCAGATCCGGGCCACCAGCTATCCGGAGGCCCAGGCCGCGGTCGCCAAACTGAATGCCGCCGTCGCCGATTACAACCAGCGCTGCACCCAGCGCGCGATGCTCAAGACCGACGTCGACGCCGCGAGCAAGAGCCTGAGCTGTCCGCCGGCGCAGTGATTCGAAGTTTTTCCTGATGCCGAGCCCCCAGCCTCCTCTACCGCCAAAGTTCATATCATCGCTCAACCTCGCGCGGTCGCCGCGGCAATATTCCGCGCAGCAAATGCCATTGCCATCGAGTGCCAGGACCGTCTTCCCGGATTCCGAGGCCCGTCTGGCCATAAAAATGTTCCTGCCCGTTCTGGAATTTGCCTTGATCCAGGAGGGGTGCCGACGCCAACTTCTCCGAGACCGATTTTCTCGGGAGGTTCCGATGAGCGCCAATCGCAAGCAGCTTGCTTTCACCATATTGCTGGCTCTGTTCCTGACGATGGGGATCGTTCAGCAGCGGGCAAATGCGGACAGCTTCATGAGTCCGGACGAAGTTCGGGATTGCATATGCCGCGAGCAGGCATTGCAGAGCCTCCGCCAAGAAAACGATGCGCTGCAGACGCAACTCAATGCCGCGCGCGCGCAGGTGCAGGACCTGCAGACGAAAATCGACAATATGCGCAAAACGATGAATCCGAACGACAACGCGTCGATTCAGGCGCTATCACAATTGATTAGCCAACGCGACGCGCTCAACAACCAACATCGGACGACTATCTTCCCGCAAGCCTGGACAACCACATCAAAGCTGAACACGGCGGTTGAAGAATACAACCGGCTCTGCATCGAACGCTCCATGAGGAATATCGACGTGGAGAACGCCCGAAAAAACCTGGCCTGCCCCGTGACGCCGTAGTCACACCGCCTGCGTCTTGCAGGTGAGGCGCAGCTCGCCCGCGGTGTTGGCCACGGTTGCCAGGCAGGCTTTCGATTTTTCCGGCGGGACCCAGGCGGCGATGCGGGTGATGTAGCGGGCCCCGCTGCCGCCGCTGACCCGTTCGGAGTTGAGCCGGACGATGTTGGCCCCGAACCCGACGAACACCTCCGAGAGCCGCGCGATCAGGCCGGGGCTGTCCTCGCCCTCGATCTCGATGCGGTGGGTGATATGCGCCGTGTCGCCATGCTGGGCGCGATAGGAGAAGGGCGCGACGTTGATCTTGGCCCCTTTGAGCGCCGGCAGCGCCGACAGCTCGCTTTCGATACTGCCCAGCGAGAGATGATCCGGCAACTCGATGACGGCGGTGAGTTCCGCCGCGCCGCCCAGGACCGCGAAGGTCGTATCGCCGAGATTGATCCCGAGATCGAACAGCCGGCCGGTCACCTCGGCGATCAGGCCGATCCGGTCTTCGCAGATGATCGAGATGAGGGCCGTGCGGCTCATATGGCCTCGCTCCTTGAACTGGCGGTCGCGCACCAAGCCTAGCATGGCGGCCTTGCCGCGCAATCCGGGACCTGACTTCGTGGGTGCCCGGCTCGGATCGCGGGGCGCGCGGATCTCAGAGGCGGTCGAGCCATTCGACGCCGGCGACGGCACCCCAGCCCGCCGCCGCGGAGAGCGAGAGCGAGACCAGCGCCAGGGCAAGGCCGAGCCAAAGCACCACGCCGTCCTCCTCGAGATAGGCCAGCGCCACGATCATGATGACGAAGGCGGGGAGGATATGGCCGAAAGGCACGGGCAAGGCGAGGGTCAGCCCCAGCAACAGGATAGTGATGCCGACCATTCTCCGGGTGGTTTTGAACGACTGCGGCCAACGCGGGCGGATGAGCGTTTCCGCGCGCCGCAGCAGCGGCGCGATGCGATCGACCGCCCGGGCGAATTGCCGTGTCGGCAAGCGTCGGGCGGTCGCGATCCGCGGCAAAGCGGGGCTGCGCCGGGCGACGATCATCTGATAGGCGGGGACGGCGAAGAGAACGCCGATGAAGGTCGAGAGTCCGGGCACGAGCGCGATCACGGCCAGCAGGAACATCAGGAGACCGAAGGAGCGCTCCTCGAGCTGTTCCATGATCCAGCCGACCGAAACATGGTCGGGCGGCGCCTCCGAGAGGAGCCGTTGCAGGACGGCCGAGGTCGGAACATGTACGCTCACGGCTCATGCGCTCCCTGCGCGTCGTCCTCGCTTTTAGGTGGTGTCGAGGGCGGCTGCGTTAAAGTCCGGCCAGGGCGCGACCTTCCCGCTTGAATATGCCGACCAGGTCGTCGGCAACGGCCCGCACGCGCGGCACCCGCGCGAGATCGCGCCGGATGAGGAGCCAGATCTCCCGCGAAAGCGGGGTCTCGCCGAGATCGACCGGCTCCAGCCCCTTGTATTGAGCCGCGAGGTAGCAGGGCAACAGGGCGATCCCGAAGCCCTGGGTCGCGGCAATGGCCTGCGCGATCTGGCTGTTCGACTGGAAGGCGACACGCCGTCCCGCCCTGACCTGGCGCAACATCACGGCCTGCGGCACGGCCGCGTTCTCCTCGTCGAAGGCGATGAAGCGGTGATCGGCCGGATCGAGCGCCGTTTTGAGATAGCGGCGGGCCGCATAGAACCGGAACCCCATGACCGCAACGCGGCGGGCCCGGGATTCGCCGTCCTTGGGCCTTCCGAGGCGGATCGCGATATCGGTTTCCCGCCGGGCAGAGACTCAGATTCCGGGATTCGCCGATGATCTCGAGATCGATCTCCGCATGGCGCTTCTGCAGCCGTCCAAGCTGGGGCATCAGGAAGCTGTCGGCAAAGCCCGGGGTCGTGGTGATCCGCACCAGGCCTTGGAGCGCACTGCCGACGTCGGCGCGGCGCAGCACGGCGAGGGCGGCTTCATCCATGGCGGCGGCAGGGCCCAGCAGCGCCTCGCCCTCGGCGGTCAGCACATAGCCGTCGGGACGGCGCTCGAACAGCGGTTTGCCCAGGCGGCCCTCGAGATGGGCCAGCCGGCGCGCCACGGTCGCATGATTGACTTTGAGCGCGCGCGCCGTCGCCGAGAGGCTGCCTTCGCGCGCCAAAGACACGAAGTAACGCAAATCGTCCCAATCGAGAGGGGCTGTGCGCAAACGATCAGTCATGGCGCTAAGATAGCGGATTCCTGAAAAAAGGCGAACGCTGCAGAGTGGCAACCGAGCCGCCCATCCCAGCCAGGAGAACCGCCATGACCAGCCGGCCGCCCTCGCTTCTCGACATCGTCAAGGCCCCCCAAACCGCGAGCCCGCTCGCCGCCTCGGCCCTGCTGCTGATCGACGCCCAGGAGGAATATCGCCGCGGGCGGTTGAAGCTCGACGGCATCGAACCGGCGGTCGCCGAAGCGGCGCGATTGCTCGGGCTGGCACGGCGCGCCGGCCTGCCGGTGTTCCATGTCGTGCAGCATGCCGGAGCGGGGTCGCCGATTTTCGATCCGCAAGGCCCGATGATCGAGATCTTCGACGAGCTCCGGCCAGGGTCGGGGGAACGGGTGGTGGTGAAGTCGCTGCCCAACGCCTTTGCCAAGACCGATCTTCATGAGCTGATCGCGGCCACGGGCCGGCGGGAACTCATCATCGCGGGCTTCATGACCCATATGTGCGTCAGTGCCACCGCGAGAGCCGCGACCGATCTCGGCTATCGCAACACCGTCCTGGCCCATGCGACCGCGACCCGGGACCTGCCGGATCCGCTGGGTGGGGTCATCGCCGCGGGGACCGTGAAGCGGGCGGCGCTGGCGATCCTCGCCGACCGGTTCGCGATCGTTGTGCCCGACTGTGACGCCCTGCAGGCGGCGCAACCGTCACCGCTATCGGCTGTGGGCTAAGTCGAAAGGGATCATTGGATCGCGGGCCGCCGGATCGAACGATTCAAAGCTGCGCCGCGATCTCGCGAATGACATCCCAGGCGGCCATGACGTCCGCGCGGCTGGTGTTGGTCTGGCCCACCTGGAAGCGGATGACGAAGCGGCCTTCATGCTGCGACTGGGTCAGATAGATCCGGCCATCGTCGTTGATCCGCTCCACCAGCCTGGCATTGAGGGCGTCGAGATCGGCCGCTTCCTGGGGCGCGTAGCGGAAGGAGAAGAGGGAGAGCAGGGGCGCGCTGGTGAGCTCGAAGCTCTCATGCGCGTCGATGAGGGCCGACAGCTCGCGGGCCCAGTTCACATGATCGCGGATCTTCGCCTGCAGCGCCGAGACGCCATAGCTGCGGATGACGAACCAGAGCTTGAGGGCGCGAAAGCGCCGTCCCAGCGGCACCGACCATTCCTGATAATCGACCTGGCCTTCCTGGGCCAGCGTGCGCAGATAGGCGGGACGGATGCCGAGCGTGTCGGTCAGGGCCTTCGCATCGCGGATGAAATGCGCCGAGCAGTCGAAATTGGTCAGCAGCCATTTATGTGGATTGAAGACGAAGCTGTCGGCCCGCTCGGCGCCGCGCATCAGGCCGCGGAACTCGGGGCAGATCATGGCGCTCCCGGCCCAGGCGGCATCGACATGGAGATAGAGCCCGTGGCGCGCGGCGACGTCCGCGGCGGTGTCGATGTCGTCGCAGGCGCCGACACTGGTCCCGCCCAGGCAGGCGACGATCGCGGCCGGAATCCGCCCTGCCATGCGATCGGCCGCGATCGCGGCATCGAGCGCCGCCATGTCCATGCCGTAGCGCGGCCCTGCGACCGGGATCTTGACGAGGTTGGCGTCGCCGATGCCGGCGATGCGGACCGCCTTGTCGATCGACGAATGAGTGTGGGTCGAGCCATAGACCCGCACCGGCGCATGGGCCGCAAGGCCGTCCTTGTTGCCGGCCCAGGCGAGCGCCTTCTCGCGCGCCGTGACCAGGGCGGCGAGCGTGGCGCCGGAGGCGGAATCCTGGATGACCCCTCTGAAGCCGTCGGGCAGCCCGATCATCTGGCGCAGCCAGTCGAGCATGCGCGTCTCGAGCTCGGTCGCGGCGGGAGAGGTCTGCCAGAGCATGCACTGCGCCGCCATCGCCGCCGTCACATATTCGGCGACGACGGAGGGCGGGCTCGAATTGGCCGGGAAATAGGCGAAGAAGCGCGGATGCTGCCAATGGGTCATGCCGGGCAGGATGATCCGGTCGAGGTCGGCGAAGATATCGTCCATGCTTTCGCCGGCGGCGGGCGGCGAGAGCGGCAGCTGCTTCAGCGTATCGCCAGGCTTGACTTGCGCGCGCACCGGCCGCTTCGCGACAGCGCCGAGATAGTCGGCGGACCAGTCGGCAGCCTTGTGCGCCCAATGACGGAAGGAATCGAAATTCATGGCGGCGGGGTTCTCCGATGACGGGATCGGTCTCGCCGAGGCCGGTCTCTGCGGGGAGGTTACACCACGTTCAGTTCGGCCAGCGGCTGGTTCTTCGCCACCCGCTCATAGCCGAAGCGCGTCAGGTCGATGCTCTTGAAGGCGCCCTCGAGGATCATCTCGCTGAGGGCGCGGCCGATCGCGGGCGACTGCTGCAGCCCATGGCCGCTGAGACCGTTCGCCATGTAGAAGTTGGCGAGGCCGGGGCCGCGGCCGATGATCAGGTTCTGATCCAGCGTGTTGTAGTCGTAATGCCCGGCCCAGGCGCGAACCAGCTTGATGGCCTCGAAGGCCGGCACGCGCTGCGCCAGCGTCGGCCAGACCGTCTCCTCGAACAGGCCGTACTCGACCTCGAGGTCAGTGCAGTCGGGATCCTGGTCCTCGGGCGGCGACACGCCGCCGATGAAGCTGGCGCCCTCGGGGCGGAAATAGACGCCGTTGGGATCGATCAGGAGCGGGCCCTTCTGGATTTCGGCGCTGTCGCGGCAGTCGAAGACATAGACGAAGCGCTTGCGCGGGCGCACCGGCAGGTCGAAGCCGGCCCAGCCCGCCACGCGCGCGGCATTGATGCCGGCGCTGTTGACCATCGCGCCCACCGCGATCGTGCCGGCCTTGGCGAGCGTCACGCCGGCGATGCGATCGCCTTCGCGCTGGAGAGCGACCGCTTCGTCCTGAATATAGACGGCACCCTGCGCGATCGCCTTGCGCCGGAAGGCCTGGAGCAGGCTGTAGGGATCGGTCCAGCCTTCATTGCGACGGCCGAATGCGCCGCCCGCCAGATCGTCGGTATGGAGCCAGGGAAATTGCCGGCGCAAGGCGGGCGGGTCGAGCATGACGATGTCGGCGCCGAGAGCGGTCTGGGTGGCGTGGTTCTGCGCCAGCACCGGCAGACCGCTCGGCGTGGCGAGGAAGAGATAGCCTTGCTCGACGAAAGGCAGCTGCGCCTTCTCGCCCGGCAGGCTCAGATGCTCGGCCACGTTCTTGATGAAGCCGGCGCCGAACTGCGACATGCGGATGTTCTCGGGCGTCGAGAATTGCTGCCGGACACCGCCGGCCGAGCGCGCGGTCGCCGCCTCGCCATAGCTCGGGTCCTTCTCCACCACCACCACGCGGCCGTGAAAACCGGGATGAGCGGTCAGGAAATAGGCGGTCGAGCTGCCGACCACGCCGCCGCCGACGATCAGAATATCCGCTGTTTGCAAGGGCATGACCCGCTGGGCTGATATGATCTTGCGGGTCTAGCCGAAGCGAGGTCGGGGAGCAAGGGCCGGCTGCGGCCCTGTCGGTCCGGCGCCGCTATTTCCGGATCGGGTTGCGTTATGGCACGCTCATCGCCAGATTCATCAAGGGGCGCGTCCGATGGGGCGGGTGCCAGGGCCGCCCTGTCAATCGATACAAGAGCTGGGAGACCAACCCGATGAGCCGCGCCTTTGTCAAAGAAGACGACGCCGAGCTGCCAGGCGACGACCTGCCCGAGCGGCCGCAAAGCCCGCACCCGAACTATGTCACGTCGCAGGGGCTGAAGGCGCTGCAGCGTCGCGTCGAAAAACTGCAGGAAGAGCGCCGCACCCTGACCGAGGGCGGCGAGCCCGAGATGCTGGACAAGGAGCATCTGAAGCTGGTCGAGCGCGACCTGCGCTATTGGCAGGAGCGGCTCGACAAGGCGATCCAGATCGATCCCGCGACGCAGGCGCATGACAAGGTCGGGTTCAGCGCCACGGTCGAGACGGTCGACGACAAGGATGTGAAACGCAGCTTCACGCTCGTCGGCGAGGACGAAGCCGAGCCCAAGGCCGGCAAGATCAGCTGGGTCTCGCCCCTCGCGCGCGCACTGAGCGGCGCCAGCGTCGGCGACACCGTGCTGTGGAAACGCCCCGCCGGCGACCTCTCGCTCGAGATCCTCTCGATCAAATATCCGAAGGCGTAAAACTTGATATCACCTCCCCCCATTGCGGGGGAGGTCGCGAGCGCAAGCGAGCGGGCGGGGGGAGCTTGGTCGGACATCGAGACCGCGCCCCCCCTTCCTAGCCTTCCCCCACAAGGGGGGAAGGGATGAATAGTAAGGCGCACGGCGCCCCCCTCTCTCCGAATCCAATCCCGCACCATTGCGTATCGCCCCCGGTCTTGCGGAACAGGCTCTGCGGACGCGATAATTGCCGTCATGAACCTGGTCACGCCGACACCGAATGCCTCGGGCCCGCGGCCGCGCCTGCGCGAGCCGGGGCTGCCGCTGTTCCGGCCGGGAACCGAGCGGCATCTGCTGCGGGGCGGCGGCGCCGTCATCCTCCATCTCTTTCGCGGCGACCGTGTGACGGTCACGGACCGCGAGGGGCGCCAGCCTTGCGAGATCGCGGCCTTCGCGCCCGATGGCCAGGAGGATCTGGGGACGCTGGGGCTGCATGCCGTCCGCGAGTTCGCCGGCATCAATCGGCTGCTCGCCGGCGGCGACCGGGAATCGCGCGCTGTCGCGTCGCAGCTGCGCCAGCGGAATCTGCCGTCGCGGGTGAGCCGCGCCGGCCTGCTGTTCGCGCGCGACTCCCTGCCGGGCGAAACCGTCGAGTTGGTGGTGGCGCGCGAAGCCATCGCGATCTTCCATGCGGCCGGCGGGCCGATGGCGGTCGATGCGCAGGACGCGCCGACCGATCTCACCCTCGTGGTCCATCGCGCCACCGCGACGCCGCTGATCGAGCCGCCACTGCCCGAGCCGCTGGCGGAATTGCGCGAAGAGCTGCGCGTCGCGAAATGCACCGCGCGGGCCTATGAGGTGAAGGCGGGCGAATACATCCAGATCATCGATGTCGCCGGCCGGCAATGCTCGGACTTCGTCGCCGTCGATGCGCGCCTGCTGGAGAAGGGCATCGACCGCGGCTTCGACATGACCGCGACGCGGACCATGACCGGGTTGCTCTATCCCGGCCCGGGCCTCTATTCGAAATTCTTCTCGACCGACCTGCAGCCTCTGGTCGAGGTGGTCCAGGACACGGTCGGCCGGCATGATGCCTTCGGGCTCGCCTGCACCGCGCGCTTCTACGAGGATTCGGGCTATCCCGGCCATCCGAGCTGCTCGGAGAACTTCAACAGCAGCCTCCAGCCCTTCGGTGTCGTGCCCAAGCGCGGCTGGCCCTGCATCAATCTGTTCTACAACACCGGTCTCACCAGCCAGAACGCGATCTTCCTCGAGGATCCCTGGTCGCGTCCCGGCGACTATGTGCTGCTCCGCGCCATGACCGACCTGGTCTGCGCCTCCTCGGCCTGTCCCGACGATATCGACGCGACCAATGCCTGGAACCCGACCGATATCCATGTCCGCCTCTATCCCGCGAAATCCGACTTTCAGCGAGCGATCGCCTTCCGCATGTCAGCCGATTCAGAGCCGCGCTTGACGCGCGAGACCGCCTTTCATCCGCGCACCTCGGCGCTCACCCGTAATTTCACCGAGTATCGCGGCTTCTGGCTCCCGTCGCGCTACACCGCGATCGGCGCGGTGGACGAATATTGGGCTGCGCGCGAGGCGGCGATCGTCCTCGATCTGAGCGCGCTGCGGAAATTCGAAGTGCTTGGGCCCGACGCCGAGACGCTGCTGCAGCTCACCTGCACCCGCAACATCAAGCGTCTCGCCGATCTGCAATGCGTCTATACCGCGCTCTGCTATGAGAGCGGCGGGATGCTGGACGATGCGATCGTCTTCCGGCTGGGCGCCGACAAGTTTCGGTTGGTCTGCGGCGACGAATATACCGGCCAGTGGCTGCGCGAGCAGGCGGCGAAGCGGGGTCTGCGCGCCTGGGTCAAGAGCTCGACCGACCAGCTGCACAACCTCTCGATCCAGGGGCCGAAGAGCCGCGACATTCTCAAGGAGATCGTCTGGACCGCGCCGGCCAATCCGAAGCTCGAGGAGATCGGCTGGTTCCATTTCACCATCGGGCGCATCGGCGGCTATGACGGCACGCCGGTGATCGCGTCGCGCACCGGCTATACCGGCGAGCTGGGCTACGAGCTTTTCTGCCACCCCAAGGACGCGCTCAAGGTCTGGGACGCGGTGTGGGAGGCGGGGCAGCCGCACGGCCTGAAGCCGCTGGGCCTCGAGGCGCTCGACATGCTGCGGATCGAGGCGGGGCTCGTTTTCTTCGGTGCCGAGTTCAACGACCAGATCGACCCGTTCGAAGCCGGCATCGGCTTCACCGTCGCGGTCAAGGGCAATGAGGAATTCATC
>CAVOLB010000027.1:0-37874 GCA_963696655.1 uncultured Alphaproteobacteria bacterium | reverse complement strand
TGGTGGTGACATTGATAACAAAATACACCAGATTGTCTACTACGCGCAGTATGGCGGTCTGGTTGTTCATCACGCTCAGCTTGGGGCTGGATAACACTTTTACCTTGCCGAATGACTCCAGTAAGGAAACCGATGCAGCCAAGTTACCTAGTCGGGAGGTGGGATTGATGTAATCGAGAGTGAATAAACTCGCAGTATTGCCGGCTACCAAACCGGTTCCGGCACCGCCCTGGCCTGTTGCCGCTTGCCTCAACTGGAAGCCGGTGCGGCCGGCCGGCGCCTGTCGAAGCTGGGCCTGGCGCTGCTGCTGGGCGCGGCTGCTTCGAGCGCGATCGCCGGCGATGCGGCGACGCTGGGCGCCAAGTACGCCCAGCTGCGCGACCAGCTGCGAAACAACAACTTCCAGCGTCCGTTGCACATCGTCTCCTCGCAGTCCGGCGACACGCTGCGCGGCGACGTGTACGCCGTGCTGGATCATCCGTTCGACGACCTCACCGTCGCGTTGAAGGACCCTTCGGACTGGTGCGACATCCTCATCCTGCCGTTCAACACCAAGTACTGCCATGCGGTCGAGAGCGGCGGCGGCGCGGTGCTGCAGGTTCGCATCGGCCGCAAGTTCGACCAGCCCGTCCAGGACGCCTACCGGGTGGACTTCACGCTCCGGCAGGTGGCGGCGACGCCCGAGTATTTCGAGAGCCGGTTGAACGCGGCCAGCGGGCCGGTCGGCACCAGCGACTACCGGATCGTCCTGGCGGCCGTGCCGCTGGACAAGGGGCGGACTTTCATGCACCTCAGCTACTCGTACGGCTTCGGGGTGATGGGGCGTTTCGCGATGCAGGCCTACCTGGCGACGGCCGGCGCGGACAAGGTGGGATTCACCGTGGCCGCGAACGGCGCCGGCGGGCAGCCGGTGTACATCGGCGGCGTGCGGCCCGCCGCGATCTGGGTGAGGTTGTCGATGGACCCGCTGGTGGTCTGGGCGAGCGCGATCAGCCCCGGCACCCCGCAACTGCCGCCCTGATCGCAGTCCCGGGAGCCGGGCGGGTTGGAGACCGCGCTGGCGATGACGCCGCCGATCGGAAAGTAACTGGTCTCGGGCGCGCCGGTGCCGATGCGGAAATAGCGCAGTTCCTGCCCCTGGACGGGACCGGTCAGCGCGATCAGGCAGAGGCCGAGCAAGAGCGCCCGCGCCATCAGGCTCGAACGCAGGCGCGAGCCTGCGAACAGCCTTCGGCAGGGAGACCGGCTCGCAAGAGGGGGCGGCAATGCGGGGGGACCGCGACGCGACGCGGCAGCCGGTTCGGCGGTGATGGGATTGCGCATTCGCCTCACGGGTGGCACGCCATTTGTTCAGCGCCCAGCATCGGGAATTGTTAGACCAAAAAAAGGCGGCATGAAGGGCCACTTGTGGCAAAGCCGTGGGCCAGTCCGCATCTATAGCCGGTGCCACGCCCCCGTGTCTTAGGAATCGATGCGTCTCAGCGCCAGAACGCAGTTCAGGCCGCCGAAGGCGAAGGAGTTGGAGAGCGCCGCCTCGACCGCGACCTTGCGCGCCCGATTGGGAACATAGTCGAGGTCGCATTCCGGATCGGCCTCGGTGAAGCCGGCGGTGGGCGGAAGCAGATCCTCCCTGAGGGCGCCCAGGACCGCGACCAGCTCGATCGCCCCGGCGGCCCCCAAGGCATGGCCATGGACGGCCTTGGTCGAAGATATGGCGAGACGGTCGGCGTGGCGGCCGAACACCTTTCGAACGGCCTTGGTCTCCGCCGGGTCGTTGGCCGGCGTGGCCGTGCCGTGGGCATTGATATAGCCGATCTGCTCGGGCGCCAGCCCGGCATCGGCCAATGCCGCCGTAATGGCCGCGGCGCAGCCATCGACCGACGGAGCGACGATATCCCCGGCGTCGGCCGACATGCCGGCACCGACCAGCTCGGCCAGCGGGCGGGCGCCCCGGGCCAGCGCGCTTTCCAACGGTTCGAGCAGGAACATGCCGGAACCCTCGCCAAGGACCATGCCGCGGCGGTCGCGGCAGAACGGTCGACAGCCGTCGGGCGACATGACCCGCAGCGCTTCCCAACCCTTGATGGTCCCGAGCGTCAAGCAGGCCTCCGCCCCGCCGGCCAGGGCCGCCGGGGCCCGGCCGAGCCGAACCATGTCGAACGCGATCGCCAGGGCGTGGTTGGAGGAGGCGCAGGCCGAAGTCACGCCGAACGCGGGCCCGTGCAGGCCGAACTCCATCGACACATGGCTGGTGGCGGCACTTGGCATGGCCCGCGGCACGGTCATGGGCTGGAGCCGGTCGGCCTTCTCCTCATAGAGCCGTCGAAACCCTTCATCCTGGGTCGACTGGCCGCCGATGCCCGTGGCTACGATCACCGCGCAGCCGCGCGCGAGATCGCCGTTCAGCGTGATGCCCGACTGGCTGACGGCTTCGCGCGCCGCCACCAGCGCGAACTGCGTGAAACGGTCATACTGCGCGAGCTTCTTCTCCGCAAAATGCGCCGCCGGATCGAAGCCCCGGATCTGGCCGCCGATGGTGATCCGGAGCCGTTCGAGCGGAAGGCCCTCGAGCGGACCGATCCCCGACCGGCCGTCGCGCATTCCGGCCCAGGTCGTCGCCAGATCCGGTCCCAGCGCCGACACGCAGCCGGCGCCGGTAATGACCACGCGCTTCATGGTTTGGAGCGCGCGCTCACGCCGTCTTGGCGGTCACCTGCCGCTCGATCTCCGCCACGAGCCCGGCCACCGAACCGGTCTCGGCGCGGGGATCGTTGGTCGGCAAATAGATTTTGAACTCTTCCTCGATCGCGAACATGATCTGCACGAAATCCAACGATGGAATATCCAGATCCTTCAAGGTCGAGTTCCCCGAAATTCGCGTCCGGTCCAAACCGCTTTCCCGGGCGATAATCTCGATTACCTTGTTCTCGATAGCCGACATCACTTCCCTGATCTCCCCTGCTGGTCACGTCTCGGGCCGGTCCTTACTACGCTCCAGGCCCCTGACTCGTTCCCCCAACCCCCTCATTTCTTCGGCTATCCGCTTGAGCCGCGCAAGGCCAAGCAACTGCTCGAAAAGCTGCTGACGGGGCAAAGCCGGCGTCCCTCCCACCACCATTCCCGGCCCGACGTCACGGCCAACTCCGGACGAGGCCATCACCATTGTATCGTCACCGACGGTCACATGATCGGCGATTCCCACCTGACCGCCCAGCACCACCCGATTTCCGATCTGGCAACTCCCGGCCATGCCGGCCTGTCCGGCAATCAGGCAATCCTCGCCGATGCGGCAATTATGGCCGATCATCACCAGATCGTCGATTTTGGTCCCTCGCTGAATCACCGTATCCCCGACGGTGCCCCGGTCGACGGCGCTGTTGGCGCCGATCTCCACATCGTCGCCGATCACCACCCGGCCCAGGGAAGGGATCCGCTCGATGGCATGGTTGCGAGCCTGAACCCGGCTTCCCACCGCCGAGCTCTCGATGCTGCCCGGCTCCGGCGTGGCATAGGAAAATCCGTCCGCCCCCAGGCAGACATTGAAGTGCAATATCACCCTTGCGCCCAGGACCACGCCGGGGCCCAGGCGTACGCCGGCGTGGAGCCGGCAGCCGGGACCCAGCCGCGATTCCTCCCCAATGGTGACATTGCCGTCAAGGATGCAGCCGGCGCCGATCTCGGCGCGGGCACCGATCTGGGTAAAGGGTCCTACGGAAACGTCTGGGCCGATCCGCGCGCTGGCAGGGACGATCGCCATTGGATGAATGCCCGGCTCTGGACGGGTCGCCGGCAGAAACAGCGGAAGAAGCCTCGCCAGGGCATAGCGCGGGCGGGCAACCCGGATGAGACCGGCGAACCGGCCGACGGGCAGGGCGAGGCCATCGACCGTAAGCGCGGCGCAAGGTCCGCCGGGTTTCAATTTTCCGAGCGCCGCGGCGGAAAAAATCAACGGGAGGTCCCGGGCCGACCCGGCATCGGCCGGCTCGCAGGGGCGATCCACCTCGATGCTGCCATCGCCCTCGCAGCGACCGCCGATGTGCGATGCCAGCGCATCGAGACGATGACCAGGCATCCTCTGCAACCTGCTCGTCCCTGCCTCGGTTATCTTAAGGCTGCAGCGTCTTCGCGCTGCAGCCCGAGGCGATCGATTTGAATTTGTTCAGCGAGTCCTGGTTGGCCAAGGTGCCGGCGTTGATGTCGCTGAGAAGCTTCTGATACTCCTCATAGGTGAACTGCGCCTTGGTACCGTCCACATTGCATTTGCAGAAGGCCGCCCATTTCTCGTCGCTGTACTTCTTGTCGTGTGCGCTGTCGGTGCATTCCTTGTAGTCCTTGTCCGATTGGTCTTTCGGAATCTCGGTGGCAAGGACTGGACCGGCGAGCAGGACGAGGGCGAGGCCAAAGGAGGTGGCGAAGGACCGGAACATGAGGGGAGACGTCCTTGAAATGGTGCGTAATGGCGGCATCCTCGCCTTGGCTGTGGGCGGCGTCAATCGCGGGCGCCCCGTTCCCTCGCGATCCGCGGCCAACCGCCGCTGCGCATTAATTGTGGCCAATCCGGGGCAGGCACGGGATCGCATCGGGCGCGCCGCCCTCGACGGTTTGCGCCAGACCGGCTAAGAAGCGGTTCCCCGCCCGATGAGCCAGGGCTGTCAGCCGGTTTCTTGTCGGTTTCCAGGCCCCTCCCTCATGCCCACCCCGGCCGGCGACGCCTCTTCCAAGATATTTCGGCCCGGCCTGCTCGCCGGGCGCACGGCCCTCGTCACCGGCGGCGGCACGGGGATCGGTCTGGCGATCGCGCGGGAGCTGGGCGTCTTGGGCGCCCGGGTCGTCATTGCCGCGCGCGACGGCGATCGCCTGGCGCGCGCGGCGGCCGGTCTCGGCGAGGCAGGGATCGCTGTCCGCGCCGAGCCCCTGAACATTCGCAAGGAAGCCGAGGTCGGCCTGCTCCTGGACCGGCTGCAGGTCGATGACTGGTTGCCCGATATTCTGGTCAACAATGCGGGTGGTCAGTTCAACGCCGAACCGCTGGCGATCAGCGCCAATGGATTCCGCGCCGTGGTGGATCTCAATCTAAATGGCACCTGGCATGTGACCAAGGCGGTGGCGGAGCGGCTGGTGGCCGCCCAGCGGCCGGGGCGGATCGTCAACATCGTCCTCTCGCTGTTTCAAGGTCTGCCCGCCTCGGCCCATGCGGGGGCGGCACGCGCCGGGGTCATCAACCTCACCAAGTCGCTGGCGCTTGGCTGGGCCAGGCACGGCATCCTCCTCAATGCGGTGGCGCCCGGCACCATCGAAACGCCCGCTCTGTCGCAATATGATGCGGCGGAAATGGCGGCCGACATCCAGCGGCTGCCGGTCAAGCGCATGGGCCGGCCCGAAGAGGTGGCGCAGCTCGTGGCCTTCCTGGTGTCGCCGGCGGGCGATTACATGACGGGCACGACGCTGATCCTGGATGGCGGAGAACATCTGATAGGCCCGGTGGCCGCCGCATGAGCCCTGTGGACCCGGTCTAGCCAGCCCGGCCCGTCTCGGCCAGACTGGACTCTCGATAAGGCTTTCGAACCCTTCCCATGAACATCGCGATCGATCCGACGCCCATGTCCGCTTCCGCGACCGACGACCGGCAAAAACGCCGCCTGGCCAATCTTCGCCGCCTGCTTTCGCCCCGCCATGTCGCCTTCGTCGGCGGCCAGGGGGTCGCCGTTCCGATCGAGCTCTGCCAGAAGGCCGGCTTCTCCGGCAAGATCTGGCCGGTCAATCCGAAATATCCGGAGATCGCCGGCCTGCCTTGCGTGAAGACCTTGGCCGATCTGCCGGAGCCGCCCGATGCCGTGTTCCTGGCGGTGCCGCGCGAGATGACGGTGGAGATGGTGGGCGAGCTCGCGCGCATGGGAGCGGGCGGGGCGGTCTGCTATGCCGCCGGCTTCGCCGAGGTGGGCGAGGAGGGCAAGCAGCTGCAGAAGGCGCTGGTGGCGGCTGCCGGCGATCTCGCGGTGGTCGGTCCCAATTGCTACGGCCTGCTCAACTATGTCGATGGCGTCGCCATGTTCGCCTCGGGCCCCGGCTGGGCGCGGTCCAAGGGCGGTGTCGCGCTGGTGATGCAGAGCGGAAACATCGCGCTCAACCTGACCAACCATCAGCGGTCGGTGCCGCTGTCCTATGTCATCACCTGCGGCAATCAGGCGGTCCTCGACATCGCCGATTATATCGAGTGCCTGGCGGACGACCCGTTGGTCTCGGTGATCGGCCTCTATATGGAGGGCATGCCGGACGCCGCAAGGTTCGCGCGGGCGGCCCTCAAGGCGCTCAAGGCGGGCAAGCCGGTGGTCGCGCTCAAGGCCGGCAATTCGGAGCTGGGCAGCAAGCTGGCGATGAGCCACACGAGCTCGCTCGCCGGCAACGACAAGCTTTACAGCACGCTCTTCGACCGCCTGGGCGTCGTGCGCGTTCGCGAGCTTTCGGAGCTGCTGGAGACGGCGAAGCTGCTGGCGATCTCCGGCGCGCCCGAGGATAACCGCATGGTCGTCTTCACCTGCTCGGGCGGCGACAGCCTGATGACCGCCGACCGGTCCGCCGAGGTCGGTGTCGAGCTCCCGCAGTTTCCGGCGAAGACCGCGGCTTCCTTGCGCGAGCAGTTGCCGCATTTCGCCTCGGTCTCCAATCCCCTCGACTACAACACCTCGCTCTGGGGCCACAAGGAGCAGCTCGAAAAATGCTTCGAGACGGCGCTGCATGGCGACTATGACGCGGCGATGCTGGTGATCGATTTCCCGGTCGACGACAAGAGCGGCTATGACGCCTGCTTCATCGCGACCGATGCGGTCATCCGGGCCGGCAGGATCCACGCCAAGCCGGCCTTCGTGACGAGCTCGCTGTCGGAGCTGATGCCGATCGAGGCCCGCGATCATGTGATCAAGTCGGGCGGCACGCCGCTGCAGGGGCTGCAGAGCGCGATCGACGCCTTCGCCGGGGCCGCCCGCTTCGGGCGGCGGCGCCGCGCCCTGATGAAGCCGGGCGCGATCGACGCGGCGTTGCTGCCGAACCTGCCGCCGGTACCGACCGCTACCCGTCTCTTGGGCGAGGCCGAAGGCAAGGCCGCGCTGAAGGCGCAAGGACTGACCGTGCCCGAGAATCGCCTGGTCGGCGCCGCCGAAGCGGGCCAGGCGGCCGCGGCCCTGGGCTTTCCGGTGGTGGCCAAGCTCGCCGAGCCGGTGCTGGCGCACAAGACCGAGGCCGGCGCGGTCAAGCTCAACCTCAAGAGCGCCGCCGAGGTGACGGCGGCGGTGGCCTCGATCGGCGAGAACCTGGCGCGCTACAAACCGGGCGCCCGGCCCGAGCGCTTCCTGATCGAACGCATGGTTTCGGACGTGGTCGCGGAGCTGATCGTCGGCGTGAAGCGCGATCCGCAGTTCGGACTGATCCTCGTCGTCGGCGCCGGTGGCATTCTGGTCGAGATGGTCGAGGACGCGGCGACCCTGTTGCTACCGACCGTGCGGGAGGATGTCGCCAAGGCGGTCGCGGGGTTGAAGATCGCCAGGCTGCTGAAGGGCTACCGGGGCAAGCCCGCCGGCGATATCGATGCGGCCGTCGACGCGGTGATGGCGATCGCGGCTTACGCCTATGCGCATCGCGACAAGCTGGTCGAGCTCGACGTCAATCCGCTGATGGTGCTGCCGCAGGGGAAGGGCGTTGTGGCGGTCGATGCGCTGGTGGTGATGGGCGTTTGATCGCGGCCGTCCCCAGCCGTCGGGGAAGCCGCTGGCTCAGCCAATTCCAATCGGATCGCAAAACCGGAACGCCCAGAGGCGTCAGGGCACACCGATACGCGGTGGTCCGCCAGTGGCGGCCTGGCTCGGACCGAGCGTGTTCAACAGGCGCGAGGAATCCTCCGCCAGTTTGATGCACTCGGTCAGCATGCCCATGATGCGGACATTGTTGTATCGCACCGGCGCTGCAACGGGGCTCGGATCCTCGAGGATCTTGCTGCAACGCCGGATGATGTCCTTCTGGATCTCGCTGAGGATATCCTCGAGGCGCCAGCCAGTCGGGTTTTCGGACGTGACGAGAAAGCGGGTCACGGGACAGGGTCCTTCCTTGCCAGGCCTCGATGGGTCGGGGCCGCTCATGGCCGATGCTAGGCCCGTAAGGGTAAGCATTCGGTTACCGTGTTCCCAAGCGTGGGACGCGCCCGTTCGTCCGGCCCGGCATCCGGTTGCTTGGTCGGCCGCCCAAGGAACGGCCCTGCGAAAATCCGTTGGGACAAGGGTCCTGGCCGTTCGCCGGTAGGATTCCGTTGATGTTTGTTAACGAGCGGGGCGCCGCGACGAGATCGATGGGCAACAGCCCGCCCGGCTCGGCTCGATGCCTGGTTCTGCATGGGCAAGCGGTCTGTTAGACTTCCGCCTCGCGACATGGAGCCCGTGTCGAAATTCGTTCGACGGTCTGGCCAAGCCGACCGCCGACTGCCGGTCGAGACCGCAGGAAGATCGCGCCGAGAAGCGCGAATTCCATCATGCGGTGCTCGAGGCGCCCGAATTCGAGCAAAGGGCATGATCCATGTATAATTGGGCCTTCGCCGTTCTGCTGGTGATCGTGTTCGCGCATAGTCGCTTCAACACGCCGTCGAACAGCCGCTATTCGACCACCATCGGGCAGTTCTATTTCGCGGAAATTGCCTACGTCACCTGCAATCTCCTGCTCCTCGTGCTGATGTCGGGGCTGGTCCACGCGTCGCCCGAGGTGTTGAAGCTTCTTGCCGGCGGCGACCCGACCCAGATTCCCGAGGGGATCGAAGGCATATCGGCGCCCTTGGTCGCGGCCCTGGTCATGACGACCCTGCTGCCGCACTCTCCGGTCATCTCCCAGATCGACAAATTTCTCCTCGATCGCTTCCGCGCGCTCGGCAATATTCCCGTCGAGGTCCGCCGGCTTGCCGCGCTTCTGCGCGATGCCCAATTGCAGATCGAGCCGGCCGCCGCCGCGCGCTACGTCGATGCCCAGCTCCAATCGCCGGAAGCGCTTCTGGCCTTCCTGAAGGCCAACGCGCCGGACCAGCCGGAATATATCTTCAATCGCGTGCTGTATCTCGGAACACGCCTCAAACAGTGGGAGAGCCATGAGAGATTTTCCGGGGATTGCGTGCAGTTTCGCGACGATTTCGATGGAATCTTCAAGAAACTCGACGACCTCGTCAAACTCACGAGCCGTTTCGCCGCGATCTTCACGCTGTCGGAAAAGGGCGGCACGGATGCGATGGCGCGCGCCCATGGCGAGTTGCGTAAGCGTATTCTCGCGGATTGCCAGGCGCTCAACCGGGAGATCTGCGATTTTCTGGCCCGGGCCCTGCTGCACAACATCCGGACCCGTCGTGAGCGCGAGGCCGTGATACGCGATCTGGGGTTCGTTGTCCCCGAGGGGGCCGAGGCCGGGCTCAGCGCCACCAAGATCGTGACCTTCGCCACCTCGGTCTTCCTGATCTTCTTCACGGGCCTGTCGCTGCTCGGGTTCGTGCTCAATGGCTATGAGGTCAAAGTGCATCGGCTGTTCGGCATCGCGCTTCTGGTCGCGATCATCAATGGCGTCGCGATCTACTGCGCCATCATGCCGAAGCAGTTCTGGGGCTTCGCTAACATCCAGAAGGTCGGAATGCGCCCGGTGATCGGCTATTTCGTATCCGGTGTCCTGGCGATCATCGCCGCCGCCGCCATCGGCTTCGTCTTCCGTTCGCTGCTCTACATGAACTTCGACTGTTCCATTTCGCTGTCGCTCGCATCGTCGCCTTGGCTCGCGATGTCCTTCATCGAGACGGTCTTGCTGGCGCTGCTGGCCGACAACTATGCGGCCGACCCGCAGCGCGCGCCGAAATGGATGCGCTATGCCGAGGGGCTGGCCCAGGGCGTCGCCCAGGCGGGCATCGCCTATTACATCGTGCAGGTTCTGGGCGATATCGGAGGCGCAATCCCGCCGGTCCCCGGTTGCCCCCTGCCGGCTCCGCCGCCCTGGCAATTTCCCTGCAGCGTATCGTTCCTCATCGGCGCCTTCCTCGGCGCCACGGTTCCGCACTGGTATCGCAACCGCATGATGCGGCCGGCGACCGCGACGGCGACGAGGGAAGCCCCGGCCGGGCTGAATCCGAAGCCGGCGGGTCCGGGCACGACTTGAACGAGTCGCCCGTCACGCGCTCATTCTCGATGGGCCGGCCCGCGTCCGTCCGTACTGGACGCCTCTCTCTCTTCTCGTCAAACTCCGCAGCCTGAGAGGTCGGGCAATTGCGGAGACTGGGGAATGGCCAGCGCCAAAGGCGTCGCCGTCGTGACGGGCGGAAATCGCGGGATCGGTCGCGAGATCTGTCGCCAGTTGGCGGAGCAGGGCTTCCATGTGGTGCTGACGGCACGCGACGCCGCCAAGGGCAAGGCGGCCGTCAAGGCGCTGAAGCAGGAGCTGGGACCGAAGGCGGGAAACATCGCGTTCTTCAAGCTCGATGTCACGGATCCCAAGCGGATCCGCGCGCTGACGCGCCATCTGGAAAGCAGATTCGGCGGCTGCGATGTGCTGGTGAACAACGCCGGCATCTATCTCGAGGGCGGCTATGACGCCGCCGGCTCGCCGATCGACAGCATCCAGACCGAACCGATGTCGAAGGTGCGCCAGACCATGGAGACCAACCTCTATGGTCCGCTGCAATTGATCCAGGCGATCCTGCCGATGATGAAGAAGCGCAAGCGCGGGCGCATCGTTAATGTGTCGAGCGGCTCGGGGCAGTTGACCGGTATGGGCGTGGGCGAAGCGGGTTATCGTATCGCCAAGACGGGCCTGAATGCGGTGACGGCGATCTTCGCCGCCGAGCTGACGAAGGATTCCAAGGCCAAGGATATCCTGGTGAATTGCATGTGCCCCGGCTGGGTTAAATCGGACATGGGCGGACCCCATGCCACCCGCAGCCTGGCGCAAGGCGCCGATACGGCCGTCTGGCTCGCCACGCTGCCGAAGGGCGGTCCCACGGGTGGCTTCTATCGCGACCGCAAGATTCTGGTCTGGTGAGCATCCACGCCATGCAGATCGTTTTCGCCGAGGCGCAGCTGGGCCATCACCCATCGGGATTCCTGGTCCGCGGCCAGCGCCAACCCTGCCCCGAGGTTCCCGCCCGGGCCACGGTGCTGAAGGAGGCGGCCGAGGGCCATGGCCATCGGCTGGTGCGGCCGGAGAGTTATGGCGCGGGCCCGCGCGCCGCCGTTCATACGCCCCGCTATCTGCGTTTCCTCGAGACGGCGCATGAACGCTGGCAGGCCTTGCCCGGCGCGTCGCCCGAGGTCATTCCCAACGTCCATCCCAACGGGCTGAAGGGCGGTTATCCCGAGAGCATCGTCGGCCAGGCGGGGCATCACATGGCCGATACCGCCTGCCCGATCGCGGCCGGGAGCTGGCCCGCGATCGTCGCCAGCGCCGACACGGCCGTGCATGCGGCGCGGCTGTTGCAGGGCGGGGCGCAAGCCGCCTACGCGCTCTGCCGCCCACCGGGGCATCATGCCTTCGCCGACATGGCCGGCGGCTTCTGCTACCTGAACAACTGCGCGATCGTCGCGGCCGAGCTGCGGCGGCAGGCCTCGCGCGTGGCGATCCTCGATGTCGATCTCCATCATGGCAACGGCACGCAGGGGATCTTCTATGGCCGCGCCGATGTGCTGACGATCTCGGTCCATGCCGATCCGGCGAACTTCTATCCTTTCTTCTGGGGCCACGCGGCGGAGCGGGGCGAAGGGGCGGGCGAGGGCTACAATCTCAATCTGCCTCTGCCGCTGGGCAGCGGCGACGCGCCGTTCCTGGCGGCGCTGGAGCGGGGCCTCGCCGAGATCCGGGCCTACGCGCCCGACGCGCTGGTGGTGGCGCTGGGCCTGGACGCCTTCAAAGGCGACCCTCTCGCGGGCCTCAAGGTGACGACGCCGGGCTTCGAAGCGATCTGCCGGCGGATCGGCGGTCTCAAGCTGCCCACGGTCCTGGTGCAGGAGGGCGGCTATCCCTCGCCCGAGCTGGGGCGGAATCTGGTGGCGAGCTTGAGGGGGTTCGAGGAGGGGCGGGCGGGGTCGGCGTAGGGTTCAGGGTCGATCCGCCGGCCAGCCTCGTCTGGCATTGCCGATCGATTTGGACGACACTTCGTCCCGGATCGGCCGGCAACTTGGCGCGCGATGAAGAGAGCATGACTCCAATCGTCTTTTTCTGGGTCGGCCCGGACGTCACGGTCCCCTCATATCTGGCGAAGTCCATCGAGCTGCTTCACGGGGACGATCGGGAAGTCATCCAGCTGACCGATTACGCGACACCGGAAGTACCCGGCGTCACCCGCGTCGTTCGCAATCGGCTGTCCAAGGATCTGATGGTCGCCAGGCTCGAGGCCTATGCCGGCGTCGACATCGGCAAGGATTATACTTTCTTCTGCGATGCCGATCTTCTCTTCATCGGAAAGTTCGAACTCGATGAAAGCTCCGGACGGGATGTCCTGGCCATCAGGCGGGTCAACAATATTTTCGTCAACGCCAGCTTTCCCGAACGCTACCCGGAATTCGAGGGCAAGACTTTTCTCGAGGTGATGCCCCTCCTGTTCGGTGCCCTCGCCGTCAGAAACGCGCGGCAGTTCTTCCCGGACCTGTTGAAAATCTGCTTGCGTCTGCCGGCGCGATTCCATCGCTGGTATGGAGACCAGGTTGCCCTGTTCGAGGCCTATAAGCTCAACCCGACGGCGTTCGGCATGCTCGATCCCAGCGTCTATCAGCTCCCCATGAACCATGTCGGGACCAGGGAAGAGCTCCTTCACCTGCGGCGCTCGGGCATCCAGATCCTGCACTTCAAGGGTCGGGATCACAAAACCATGATGGAGCCGACCTATCGAAATCTCGTGGCGGCGCTGAAGGATCGTGGGCCTTTCTGAGGGTTCGCGTTCCTGTCGCGCCCTACTTCACGATCTCCGTATCCTCCAGCGTGAAGCGGCCCAGCGGGTTCTGGGTGAAGTTCTTCACATAGATCTGGGACGCGTTGCGATAGGGCGAGTAATAGAGATCGATCCAATGGACGTCGTCCTTCACGATGGCCTGGATCTTGTAGTAGATCGCCTTGCGCTTCTCGGGATCGAGCTCGGCGCGACCCTCGTCGATCAGCTTGGTCACTTCCGGGTTTTTGTAGCGCGTGTGATAGGAGAGATTGTCCGGATCGCCATAGAGGCTGAAAGAGGTTTTTTCGTCGGGATCGATGATGTCATTGGTCCAGTAATTGACGCTGAGATCGTAGTCGCCCGAGATCTCCGTCTCCCAGGCCTGTCCGACCTCCTGCTTCTCGATGTTGGCCGTGACGCCAACCTGGGCCAATTGACTCTGCAACAGGACCGCGAGCTGCTCATGGGTGACGTCGCCCGACGAGATCAGCAGCTTGAGGGCAAGATCCTTCACGCCCGCCGCTTCCAGCATCGCCTTTGCCTTGGCCGGGTCGTAGGGGCAGCGCGGATTGTCCGGGTTATAGAACATGCCGCCCTGCGGAATATAGGAGTTGGCGGGCGTGCCGTGACCGAAGGTCACGGTCTTGACGATCGCGTCGAGATCGATCGCCATGCAGAGCGCCTGGCGGACCTCCTTCTTGTCCAGCGGCGGATGGCTGTGATTGATCAGCAGGTGATCCTCGCGGCTCGAATTGTCGAGATGGACCACCAGCTTGGGGTCCTGCTTCAGCTCGTCGATCCGGTTGAAGGGCACGAAGATCATCGCGTCGATCTCGCCCGCCTGCAGCTTGAGGATCCGGGTGTTGTCGTTGGGGATGTAGATCCACTGCACCTGGTCGAGCTTGGGCTTGGCCGGGCCTTCCCAATAGTTCGGGTTCTTGTCGAGCGTGATGGATTCGCCGCGCTTCCATTCGGTGATCTTGAAGGCGCCGGCGCCGATCGGATGCTCCAGCCACTCGTCATAGTGATTCTTGACCGCGTCCTCGGGCAGCACGGCGGCCGAGAACAAGGCGAGGAAGGTCAGGAACGGCGCCGTCGGCTGGCTCAGCGTGACGATCACGGTGCGGTCGTCGGGCGTGTCGATCGATTTCATCGGCGCATACATGGCACCGAACACCGACTCCTTCGTGTCGCGCACGCGCTCCAGGCTGAACTTGACGTCCGAGGCCTTGAGCGGGCTGCCGTCGCTGAATTTGAGGCCATCGCGCAGCTTGAAGCTGTAGGTGAGGCCATCCGGCGAGACGGTCCAGCTTTCCGCCAGGTCCGGCTCGATCGCGGTGCCGTCGAAATTGTTCCGGACCAGCATCTCGTTGGCATTGATGATGACCCAGAGATCGGCGTTCTGGCTGATCAGGATCGGATCGAAGGTGGTGCTGTCCTGGTCGCGGCCGATCTTGAGCGTGCCGCCGGCGTGAACCGGGCCGGCGCCGAGCAGGAGCATGCACAGCAACAGAAGCGAAGCCACCGACAGGCGGCGGATGATGGCGGCCATGGGAAGTTCCCCATCGAATGGCGGGCGGTCTTCCTCCCGCCCTTGAGGGGAATTATGGCGCGCGGGGGCCGGTCAGCGTCAATGGCCCCCGGCGGCGGCGGGACGGTCGGTCGCCAATCTGTCATCTGCATAGAGATGGCAGGCGACGCGGACCGGTCCGTCGCGGCGGTGAGCCGGGGGAGAGCCGGCGCGGCAGGCGTCGAAGGCCTTGCCGCAGCGAGGATTAAATGCACAACCCGCGGGCAGGCGGGTGGCGCTGGGCGGTTCGCCCATCAGACGGGGCGGCGGCAGGCTGCCGTCGGGCGCCATCCGCGGGATCGAGGCCAGCAGGGCCTCGGTATAGGGATGGCGCGGGTTCGAGAACACGGTTTCGGTCGGGCCTTCCTCGACGATGCGCCCCAGATACATGACCGCGACGCGCCGGCAGAGATGCCGGATCACGCCCAGGTCATGCGAGATGAAAATGAGCGCCAGATGCCGCTCGGCGCAGAGCTGGGTCAGGAGATTGAGGATCTGCGCCTGGATCGAGACGTCGAGCGCCGACACGGCCTCGTCGGCGATCAGGAGCTCCGGACCGACCGCCAGCGCCCGGGCGATGCCGACGCGCTGGCACTGGCCGCCGGAAAGGGCGGCGGGCCGGCGCGACGCCAGGTCCGGCGACAGCCCCACGCTCTGCATCAGATCCGCGACCTTCTTCGCGACCTCGCCGGAGGGGCAGAGCCGATGAACCCGAAACACCTCCGCCAGGGTCTCGCCGATGGTGAGGCGCGGATTGAGCGCGGCGAAGGGGTCCTGGAAGATCATCTGCGCGCGGCGACGGAAGCCCAGCAGCCGGGCCGGATCGAGGGCCGTCAGATCGGTGCCGTCGAATTGCACCTTGCCGCGCTTGGCATCCACCAGGCGCAGCATCGCGCGACCCAGTGTGCTCTTGCCGCAGCCGCTCTCGCCGACCAGGCCCATGGTCTCGCCGGGGGCGATCGCGAGCGTCACGCCATTGACCGCATGGGTGACGCGGGCGCTCGCGGGGTTGAGAAGCGCTCCAAGGCCGCCTTCGCGAAACTCGACCGTCAGGTCGTTCGTCTCGAGCAGCGCGCTCATCGGCGGTCTCCCGCCGGCAGGGCATAGAGCACCTCCCAGCGCAGGCAGGCGCTGGCCCTGTCCTTGCCGGCCGCCACGAGGGCGGGATCGGTCTCGCGACAGAGCGGCAGGCTGTGCGGGCAGCGCGGATGGAAGCGGCAGCCAGGCGGCAATTGCGACAAGGCCGGCGGCTGGCCATCGATCGACGGCAGGAGGCTGCCGACCGGCACGGACTCCGGCCGAGACCGCATCAGCGCCTCGGTATAGGGATGCAAGGGCCGGCGCAGCAGGTCGCTCTTCCTGGCGCGCTCGACGATGCGGCCCGCATACATCACCGCGACGCTTTCGCAGGTCTGCGCCACGACGCCCAGGTCATGGGTGATGAGGATGATGGCAAGGCCGGTGCGGTCGCGTAGATCGAGCAGGAGGCGGAGGATCTGCGCCTGAACCGTGACGTCGAGCGCCGTGGTGGGCTCGTCGGCGATCAGCAGCCGGGGCCGGCAGGCGAGCGCCGCCGCGATCATGGCGCGCTGGCGCATGCCGCCGCTGAACTGATGGGCATAGGCGTCGAGCTGGTGCGCCGGATCCGGGAAACCCACCTGGCGCAGCAAGTCGGCGGCCCGTTCGCGCGCCGCCTTCCGGCCGATCTTTTCGTGGCAGAGCACAGCCTCGGCGATCTGATCGCCGATCGTCATGACCGGATCGAGATGCGAGGACGGGTTCTGGAAGATCATCGCCATCTTCGGCCCGCGCAGCGCGCGCATCTCCGATTCCGGCAGGGCGGCGATATCGCGGCCCTCGAACAGCACGCGGCCGGCGGCGATGCGGGCCTGGCGGCTCGGCAGGAGGCGCATCAGGGCGCGGCAGGTCATCGACTTGCCGGACCCGCTCTCGCCGACAAGCCCCATGATCTCGCCCGCGCGCAAGGCGAAGGAAACGCGATCGACCGGCCGCAGGCGGCCGGCGCGCGCGTCGATATCGACCGTCAGATCCTGCGCCTCGATCAGGGCCGCGCTCATTCCCTTATCCCCAGGGTCTCGGCCAGGCCGTCGGCCAGCAGGCTGAAACCCAGCGCCAGCGTGACGATGGCGAGGCCGGGGAAGAAGCTGATCCACCACGCGCTGGCGAGGAAGGTCTGGCCCTCCGCGATCATGACGCCCCATTCGGCGGCGGGCGGCTGAACGCCGAGGCCGAGATAGGAGAGCGACGAACCCAGCAGGATCGTCAGCACCACGTCGGACATGGAGAACACGATCGCCGGCAGCACGGCATTGGGCAGGATGTGCCGCGCCATGATGCGCAGCCGGCCATAGCCCAGATTGCGGGCGGCGAGCACGAAGTCGCTATGTTTGAGCACGAGAGTCTGGCCCCGGATCAGCCGCGCATAGCTGACCCAGCCGACCAATGACACGGCGATGAAGAAGCTGACGAGGCCGGCGCCCAGCACCGAGATGATCGCGATCACGAGCACGAAGAAGGGGAATGAGATGGTGATGTCGAGGAGGCGCATCAGCAGCGTGTCGACGATGCCGCCGAAATAGCCGGCGACGAGGCCGACGGCGCTGCCGAGAATGAAGGGGACGATCACGCCGAGGAGACCCATGGCGAGGTCGAGGCGCGCGCCCCAGATGATGCGGGTCAGCACGTCGCGGCCGAAATTGTCGGTGCCGAGCCAATGAGCGAGGCTCGGGTGGCGCAGCGTCTGCTCCAGATCCTGGGCGATGGGATCGTAGGGCGCGACCAGGGGCGCGGCGACCGCCAGGAACAGCCAGGCAAACGAGATGGCGGCGCCCAGCTTCAGCGCGGTGGGCGCAGCCAGCCCTCGGGCGGCGAGGCGAAAGGGCAGGGCGGCGGCGCGATGGGCGGGCGTCAGGCTCATAGCTTGACCCGCGGGTCGAGTGCCACCGTGACGATATCGACGACGAAGTTGGTGAGGATGACGGCCAGGGCAAAAGCCAGGGTCACCACCTGCACCACCAGATAGTCGCGGGCGAAGATCGAGCTCACCATCAGCGAGCCCAGCCCCGGGACCGAGAACACCTGCTCGACCACCACCGTCCCGCCGATGAGCCAGCCGACATTGACGCCCAGGAGCGTGATGGTGGGGATGAGCGAGTTGCGGAACACATGGCGCCGGAAGATCTTGGCCTCGGAAAGGCCGCGCGAGCGCGCGGCCTTCACGTAATCCGCCTCCATCTCGGCCAGCAGGCTCGCGCGCAGGTTCCGGATCAGCACCGGCGACAGCGCCAGCGCGATGGTCAGGGCCGGCAGGAACAGGTGATGGAGACGATCGAGCGGGTCTTCGCCATAGCCCGAGACCGGAAACAGCCCCAGCTCGATGCTGAAAAGGATGATGAGCACGATGCCGAGCCAGAAGGCCGGCAGACCCAGCCCGGCCGTGGAATAGACCCGGACCAGCTGGTCGGGCCAGCGGCCGCGATAGACGGCCGCCAGCACGGCGAAGCCGACCGCGATCGTGACCGACATGAAGATCGCATAGCCCAACAGGAACAGGGTCGGGACGATCCGGCTCACCACCAGCTTGGGGATGCCGATCTTGAAGATGATGGATTTGCCGAACTCGCCGGCCGCGAGGTTCTTGAGGAAGTAGAGATATTGCAGGGCGAGGGGCTGATCGAGGCCGTATTGCGCGCGGGTCGCCTCGATCACGGCCGTGGTCGCGCGCGTGCCCAGCAGGATCCGCACCGGGTCGCCGGGAATCGCATGCACCAGCAGGAAGCTGATCAGGCTGACGCCGAGCAGCACCGGCACCAGTTGCAGGGGACGCCAGAGGATGAAGCGATATCGGCCCATGCCCGTGAAGTTACCCGGTGATCCGCATCAGGGAAGCGTTGGCGGCAATCCTATCGGCCTTCCCCGTCGCGCTCCAGGCCGCGCGAAGCCTGTCCGACAAGGCAGAGGGCGGCGATCCCCCCTCGGGGGGCGCCGCCCTCATGCCGCCTCGGCCCCGCTTAGTTGGTGATGTCGGCCGTCTCCAGCATGTAGCGCCCGAGCGGGTTCTGGACGAAGCCCGTCACGTTCGAGCGCGAGGCGTTGCGGAAGGGACTGTAATAGAGGTCGATCCAGTGGACGTCCTCCTTCGCCAGCCGCTGGATCTCGAAATACATCTGCTTGCGCTTGGCCGGGTCCTGCTCGACCGCGGCCTTGTTGACCAGGTCGGTCACGACCGGGTTCTTGTAGTTGGTGTAGTAGGACCGGTTCTCCGGATCGCCCGAGACGCAGAATTGCGCCTTCTCGTCCGGGTCGAACACGTCATTGACCCACCACATCACGCCGATGTCGTAATCGCCACTGACGAGCGCGTCCCACTGCTGGCCACCCTCCATCTTCACCAGATTGACGGTCACGCCGACCTTGGCGAGCTGATCCTTCACCAGCACGCCGATCTGGTCATGGGCCGTGTCGCCCGCCACCAGCGCGAAATTGAGCGTCAGATTCTTCACGCCCTGCTCGTCCAGGATCTTCTTCGCCTTGGCCGGATCGTAGGCGTAGTTCGGGTTGTCGGGGTTGTAGTCCATGCCGTCGAGCGGGAAGAAGGAATTGGCGACGGTGCCGTAGCCCGAGGTCACGACATCCACGATCGCCTTCTGGTCGATCGCCATGTTGAGCGCCTGGCGCACCAGCTTGTTGTCGAGCGGCTTGTGGGCGTGGTTGACCAGGATATGGTCCATGCGGGTCGACTTGTCGAGCTGCACCTGGATATTCTTGTCGGCCTGGAGCTCCTTGATCTGGTTCCAGGGCACGAAGGTCGCGGCATCGACCTCGCCGGCCTTGAGCTTGAGCATCCGGGTGTTGTCGTTGGGCACATAGATCCACTCGATGCCGTCGAGCTTGGGCAGGCCCTTCTCCCAATAGAGCGGATTGCGCGCCAGGACGATGCGGTCGCCGCGCTTCCATTCCTTCAGGACGAAGGCGCCGGAGCCGACCGGCTTCTCGCCGAAGCCTTCGCCCTCGGCCTTGACCGCATGCTCGGGCAGGACCGAGGCCGCGAACATGGCGAGCGTCGACATGAGCGGCGCGCTCGGACCCTTGAGCTTCAGCACGACGGTGCGGTCGTCGGGCGCTTCGGCCTGGTCGATCGGCGAGAACATCGAGCGCAGCACGGATTTCTCGTCGTCGCGGGCGCGCAACAGGCTGAAGACCACGTCGCTGGCGAGGACCGGCGTGCCGTCGGAGAATTTCGCCTCGCGCAGATGGAAGGTGTAGACCGTGCCGTCGGCCGAGATTTCCCATTTTTCGGCGAGGTCGGGCTCGATGTCGGTCGCGGTCGCGTTGGCGCGCACCAGGGTCGAATAGAACTGGTTGAAGACCCAGATGTCGGGCGCCAGGATCGTATAGATGGGATCGAAGGTCGTGCTGTCCTGCTCGCGGGCGATCTTGAGCACCCCGCCGGCCGAGGCCTGGCCCGCCGTGAAGAGCAGGGTGACCGCGACGAGCAGGGCCGGCAGAAGATGTCGTCGTTTTGCGGAAATCATGGTCGTGGTTCCTCCCGGTCCTAGGCGCCGCCCGTTCGCGGGCGGCCGGTTCTTCAGCCGCCCCGATGCTGGTCGAGGAAGCTCCTGAGCGTCGCGATGTAGTCGGCGGGTTCTTCGAAGAACGGCATGTGCGAGCTGTTCCTGAAGATCTTGAGCGTCGGCTTCCTGAGCCGGCGGGCGATGCGCGCGGCACTGTCGGGCGTCAGCTCGTCATGATGCCCACACAGCACGAGGCAGGGCTGCTCGATGCGCGGCAGGTCGGCGAGACGGTCCCAATCCTTGAGATTGCCGGTGCAGGTGAACTCGTTCGGCCCCCACATCGTGCCGTAGATGTCCATGTTGATGCCGTCGATCGAGCGCATCAGCGCCGGCGGCCAATGGTCGAGCCGGCAGACATGGCGGTAGTTCAGGACCTGGACCGCGCCCTGATAGGCCGGGTGGTCGGTCGTGCCCTCGGCCTCGTGGCGCGCCATCATCGCGACCGTCTCGGGTCCCAGCGCGCCGCGCAGCCGCTCCAGGTCGCGCAGATGAAGCGGGATCTCGGCGGTGCCGTTGGCGCAGACGAAGCTCTTGGCGCCGTTCGGATGGGTCAGGAGATATTCGAAGCCCAGCCAGGTGCCCCAGGACTGCCCCAGCAGATGGACGCGGCCGAGCCCCAGCGCCTGGCGCAGGGTCTCCACCTCCTCGACATAGCGGGCGAGGGTCCAGAGGCCCTTGTCCTTGGGCTTGTCCGAGCGCCCGGTGCCGAGCTGGTCATGGACCACCACGCGGTAGCCATGGTCGGCGAGCAGGCTGTGGGTCTCGCGCACATAATCGCAAGGCAGGCCCGGCCCGCCATTGAGGCAGAACAGCACCTCCGGCCCACGGCCGTAGCTGTAGACCTGGACCTCATGGCCATCGATCTTGACCCGGAAGGTCTCGTCGGGCGGACGGGCATCGGCGGGAAGGGGCGGGTTGAGCGCAGCCATGATCTCTCGGGTCCCAGGGTCTGGAGCAGGCCCGGCGCAGAACTCCGCTTAGGGCCTATGGCAGGCTAGGGACCGGAGGAGCGGGGGGACAACTAGCAGAAGTGATAGGGGGCGGGTGATCACGGCACGCAGACTTACCGAAGAATCTTTCCTCTCCACCCGCGAAGCGGGGGGAGAGGGCAGGGTGAGGGGGGCTCTAAGCCTGCGCGTTCTGCAACATCATCGTGGTTGCACCACTCCCCCTCACCCTGCCCTCGCCCCCTCCCGAAGACGGGAGGGGGAGAGGAAAGAAATAAGGGAAGGCCTCGTCTCTGAAAGGGAAGAGCCCTACAGCCCCGCGCCGAGCAGCCGGTAATGCGCGGCGCGGGCGATGGCCTGGGCGCGGTTCTGGGCGCCGAGCTTGTGCTGGGCGTTGTTGAGATGGAGGCAGACGGTGGCGGGCGCGCGGTCCAGGATCTCGGCGATGTCCTCGGCGGTCTTGCCGCGGGCCGCCCAGCGCAGGCATTCGATCTCGCGCGCGCTCAAGGAAACGGCATGGCAGCGGCGCGTCTCCTCGTCGAAGCTGCGCAGCGCCGCCTCATGCATGAAATGGGCGAGGAGGGAGAGCGTCGCCAGCTCGCGCCGCGCCACGCGCTCGAAGCCCCGCTCGGCGCCGACGCGAATGGCGGTGACGGTGGCGAGGCTGCCATCGCTCGAATGGATCGGCACCGTCGCGCCGCAGCTCAGATGCGTATCCTTGAGATAGGCTACCACCGGCTGGTGCTCGCGCGTCAGCGGACGCTCGAGGATATGATCGTCGACGCCCTGGAACGACCAGACGAACGGCAGATTGCAGTCGAGGCACATCTGCTGGACCGGATCGATGCGGTAATATTCGCGATCGGACCAGAGTCCGGCGAAGTCCGCCGGGACGTTGCGCGCGTTCAGCAGGTTCGGCCGGATCATCCTGCCGTCATGCGCGACCGGAACCGGCGCATAGTCGTAGATGACCGAAGAGAACCCGATCGGGACGACGGCCTCGAGCAGCAGATCGAGGCAGCGCTCGAGGCTGTCGGCCCTCTCGATCCTGTCGGCGAAGTTGTCGATCACGTCGTCCAGCGGACGAGGCTCCCCTGCCAGCGACGCCTCTTGCGCAAGGTTCCCGGGCGCCCTTCCCGCCAACAATAGGGCGCGGCGCCGTGGGCGGTCAAACCCGCCGCTCGGTCAGCCGCGATGTTGGCCCAGAAACGCCGAAACCCTCGCCAGATAGGCATCCGGCTCCTCATACATCGGCATGTGGGAGCTGCTGGGGAAGACCGTCAGCTCGGCATTGGGGAGCGCATGCTTCATCCGCATCGCGCAAGGAGGGCCCAGCTCGTCGAAATGGCCGGTGAGGATCAGGCAGGGCTGTGTGATCCGGTGCATGTCCGGGATGCGGTTCCAGTCCTTGAGGTTGCCGATATAGAGGAACTCGTTCGGGCCCTGCATGGTCGCATAGGGTCCCATGTTCCAGTCGCCCAGCGACTGGGACACCGGCTCCGGCCAATGCTGCAGACGACAGACATGCCGGTAATTGAGAATGGTGACGGCCGCCTGATATTCCGGATGGTCGAGCGTTCCGTCGGCCTCGTGATGCTGCATCATCGCGACGGTCTCCGCCCCCAAGGCGGCGCGCAACCGGTTCAGCTCGCCCACCAGGTGAGGCATGTCCCCGCAGGTGTTGGAGAGGATGAAGGTTTTGATCGCGGCCGGATGGTTCAGCGCATAATCGATGCCGAGCCATCCGCCCCAGCTATGGCCGAGCAGATGCACCGGCCCCAGCCCGAGGGCCTTACGCACGGTCTCCACCTCGGCGACATAGCGCGCCATGGTCCAGAGCTTGGGATCGGTGGGACGGTCCGACGCGCCGCAGCCGAGCTGGTCATAGGTGACGATGCGGTAACCCTCGTCGAGCAGCCGCAGCAGCGGCTCGCGAAGATAAAGAGACGGCAATCCGGGGCCGCCATTCAGCAGGAACAAGACCTCGCTCCCGCTGCCGTAACTATAGGTCACAACCTCGTGTCCATCGACCCGGACCCGGGTCGAGGCATCCGGCTTGCGGCTCGGCATGGTGGCTCCCCCTTCTGCGTGGATTCTTGATATCGACCGCCATGTTCCTGCGATTGCTTGTTGAATCGCTCCTTCTTCAGGCGGCGGATGAAGCCTGGGCTGAAGCCGCGAGATCGTCAAGGGGAGGCGATGCGGAGGAGCGCACCGCAACCATCGTATGATTGCTCAAGCCAGGAGACACACCAGATGAGCGGTATGGGGGCCACACTCAACTAGGGTTTACGAACATGGTCTCTAAATTCTTCGCAGTCGCCGGATTGACGTTTGGGCTGGCGGTAGCCGCCCTCGGCACCGGCCCCTCCGCCTGGGCGGCGGGAAATGAAATGCATGGCGTCGATCTGCTCAATCCGGGCGCCCAGTTCGCCCCGCAGATCCCCATGGGCCTTTCGCCCACGGGCTCGATGACGGCCCCGGCGTCGAGCCGCGATGGTGCGTTGTCGACGTTCCGGGAGCCGTTGCTTCGGCAGAATCCCGAGACGCCGAACATTCATCCGACCTCGAGGACACCGAATTTCTTCAATGACTGCACGGGAGCTCCGACACTTCCGAGCCAGCAGATCGGTTCCGATCAGACCTTCTGCGGCTTCGGCGAATGGTAAGACCGGCGCCGGGTCGAGCCCATGGAACTGGCAAGCGCGGGCGAAGCGCCAGGTGGCGGTTCGCCCGTGGGTTGCCGGGGCCGGCTGAGCGGCGTCGATCGGCGCTAAGGGTGTCGGTTGGTTCCTCGACCTGATTGCCGCAGGTTTCAGCGGCGATCAACGGCCGTTCAGGAAAGAACCTTGGAGCAAGCCGTGGCGAGGTCGCTGTTCGGCGTCTCGGTCGGCGGCGTGGTTGCCCAGCCGGCCTTCATGATGAAGTCGCGACGTTCATAGGTCGAGGTAATCGCCTGAAGCGCGACCAGTTTGGCCGAGCCGGTGGGATCGGCTTTCGACTGGGTGACGCAGAACGGAACGAGCGCGTCGATCACGGCGACCGCCGCGCGCTGATCGGCCATTTTTTGTGCCGAGCTGCCGAGCATCCAGCCGCCGAAGCTGAAGCCAAGGATCATGACGGCCACCGCGCCGACGATCACGCCGATGATGGCTGGCCCGGTCGAGGGGGGAATTTTCATTTGAGAATCTCCCTTTCATTTGAGAGGCTGACTGAAAAAGGAGTTGGGTGATTTCAATCGGTTGTGATTCCGTTGGGTTGCGAATCTCAATGGAGATCACGATGGCCTGGACTGAAACCACCCGACCGCACTATCGGCGCGATGCCTTGCGATACGCAAGCGACCTGACGAATGCGGAATGGGCGTTGATCGCGCCCTTGATGCCGATGGCTTCCAAACTGGGGCGGCCGAGAAAGACAAATCTGCGCTCGGTGGTGGAGGCGATCCTGTACATGGCTTCGACCGGCTGCCAATGGCGCGCGATCCCCAAGGAGTTCCCGCCCTACTCGACGGTGCAGAGCTACTTCTACGCCTGGTCGCACAAAGGCTTACTGGCGCACATCAACCACATGCTGGTCACGGCCCTGCGCGAGAGGGTCGGGCGAGAGGCCAGCCCCACGGCGGGGGTGATCGACAGCCAGTCTGTGAAGAGCACCGAGTGTGGCGGGCCACGAGGCTTCGATGCCGCCAAGAAGATCAAAGGCCGCAAACGCCATATCGTCACCGATACCGAGGGCTGCCTGGTCGGGGTGCAGGTTCACGCTGCGGATATCCAGGATCGCGATGGCGCGCCCGACGTGCTGATGTCGATCCGCTCTCTCTACCCGTGGCTGCGCCATGTGTTCGCCGATGGCGGCTATGGTGGCGACAAGCTACGCGACGCCATGGCCGCGCTTGGTCAATGGACCTTCGAAATCATCAAGCGCTCCGACGCCGCCAAGGGCTTCGAGTTGCTGCCTCGCCGATGGGTGGTCGAACGCACCTTCGCCTGGCTCGGCCGATGTCGCCGCCTCGCCAAGGACTTCGAAGCCACCATCGAAAGCGCCGTGGCCTGGATCCTCGTCGCCCACATCCGTCGTCTCACGCGACGCTTGGCGAGACCTTGAAAGGCGCAACAGCTTTATGAGTTAGAACTCTGAGAAGCAAACACTTCTCAAATTGTCGGTGAAGTAATTTTATAGAACCCATTGTAACTCATAAATAATTGTAAGTGTAACGATCTCTTGGCCGCGAGCCTGCGGCGATAAGACCAGAACGGTTGGCGTATTTCTACTTAGAGCCGCCCCTCGCGCTCGACGCAAATTCTCCGAAGGGACAGCCCCCGGGACCGGTTCTCTGGTCAGGTTCAGCGGAGCAGTCTGGCGACATGGAGAAGTCGCTTCGACCGTCGGCAAAGGCTGCTGCCGGCGGTTTACTGGGCGGCCGCGTAGTTTCCCAGGAAGGATGGGATCTGCGGCGCCGGCATCGGGCGGCCGGTGAAATAACCCTGCGCGACGTCGCAGCCGAGCTCGCCCAATCGTTCCAGGATCGTCGATGTCTCTACGCCCTCGGCCACGGTTCGCAGGCCCAGGTTGCGCGCCATGTCGATGATCGTCTTGACGATGATCTCGCTGTCGCGGGAGGTCATCATCGTGGAGACGAAGGACAGGTCGATCTTCAGCTCGGAGAACGGCAGCCGGCGCAACTGCGCCAGCGAAGAATAGCCCGTGCCGAAATCGTCGATCGAAAGCCGGATGCCCTTCAGGCGGAGCCGGGTGAGCACGTCCATCAGCATGACCGGATCCTGCATCGCCGCCGTTTCGGTGATTTCGAAGACGATGCGGGCCGGATTGAGCGAATGCTGCCGGCACAGACGCAGGATCTGGTCGGGGAAGGTGACGTCCCGAATGCTGCGGGCCGAAAGGTTGATCGATATGTCGAGCGGGGCCAGCCTGTCGTTCCAGCGGGCCGCCTGGGCAACAGCCTTCGCCAGAACGAGATCCGTCACCTTGCCGATCAGCGCGCTCTTCTCCGCCATGGGAATGAAGGCGGAGGGGAGAATCGGGCCGCGCTGCGGATGCTGCCAGCGCACCAATGCCTCGGCGCCGACGATCCGCCGGGACTGCAGATCGAGATAGGGCTGGTAGTGAAGATCGAGCTCGTCGCGTTCGACGGCCTCCTCGAGCATCGCCTCGCTGACCTCGCCCTGGCAGGAGGCAAGTTTCTGCAGGAGCGAGCTCAGGGCATCGGCGCGGAAGGGCTTTTGAATGTATCCGGCCATGGTCAGGCCACGCGCCTGGCCGAGCTGCATCGCGGTTTCCAGCAACCGGCCATCCATTCCGCTGAGGATCAGGATGGGGATGCCGGTGAGGACGGTGGCCAGCTCTCTTAGAACTTCGATGCCATCGACATTCGGCATGACCAGGTCGAGCACGACCGCGGCCGGGGGCCGTTTGCGGACCTCCGCCTCGAAAACTTCTGGATCTCCGGTATCGAAGGTGTCCCAGCCGCAGGTTTGGGCGACCTCGGCGACGAGCTGCCGGATCATGGGTTCGTCATCCAGCACGACCACTTTATGCTTCGCCATGTTGAACTTCCTCAACTGAAGCGCGACCTCTGCCCAAACGCGCTTCGCGCCATTTCACTCCGACAGTTGAAGGCACGCCCGTTGGAGACTGTAGCAAAATTGTCTAAACCGTCAGTTAACGATGATTTTGCCTCGGCGATCGATAGCAGGTTGATTTCGTTACTAAACGCTCCCGGAAAAGGTTACCGGCGACGGTTTTCGGCCCCTCGCCATCCCTAGATAGCGTGGAAAGTCGGAAATGGAGCGGCGATTTGGTCCCAATTCGGACGCGCTTCGCCGGCGACCGCATGGCCCGGATTGCGGCGGGAGACGGGGCGGATGACGGACGTCGTGACCCCCCTCGCTTTCTTCTTGGGGGCGATCGCGTCCGGTCGCCTGCGGCCCGGGCGGCGGCGCGGCCTCGGCCCGTCGGGGGCCCAGCCGCGCATTTACGCTTCGCGGACTTCGCTGTCGCGCAATACGGCAATATGTGTCAGCTGGGAATTTTGAACGCCGCGACGGGCGAGAGCCCCGCCCTGCGCGTTTGTTTCAGCCCTGCCGGCCGGTCGGCGGGCGAAGGCGTGTCGCGGCCCGAGCGAGGAGATGGTGCCCCCAGCAGGATTTGAACCCGCGACCCCCTGATTACAAATCAGGTGCTCTACCAGCTGAGCTATAGGGGCATCTGGAGCCGGCGAAGCCGGAAAACCGCGCTTCGGATGAACCAGAATGGGCGCGCTGTCAACCGCTTCGCGGGGTCCCGGCGACCGAGTGCCGATCCGGCGCTATCGGACGGCGGATCTGCGGGGAGTGCTCGGGAACCCTACGGCCATTGTTGGATGATCGAATAGGACATGGCGCAGTCCTGATACAGCCCCTCGCTGATCTGGCTCTCGGCTGGTGTATCCCGGATCTCGGCCCATTCGGAATCGTCGAACCTGTCCTTCTGGACCGAATGGGCCTTGATCTCCAGCGGAACATATTCGGCCATGATGTCGGCGACGCAGGTGCAATTCCGCGTCAGCGTCTCCGGCGTCGTCCCCATCTTGCCGCGCTCGATGCAGGTCTCGGTCACGATCGCGGCATATCGCCGATCGAGCGCCTCATCGGCGGCGGTGAGGCGCGCATCGCCAATAGAGCCAACCGTCACCAGGGCGAAAAATCCTAGGATCGCTTTTTGCATGATACGTACCTATTTCCCCGTCCGGCCGGTTACAAGGTGGATTCGACGATAGGGCTCTCGCGAATCGATCCGTCCCCGCCTCGAGGGCTAAGGATTCGGGAAATCGCGGACGGACGGCGGAGGTTGTTCTGACCCCGCCTGCGCGATATGGTTTCCCGCAGGGAACGCCCGGGCATCGCTGCCCGTGGGGGTGTCTTGCCATTCATTGTCCGAGGAAGAGGCCGGTCCCATGTCCAACCGCTTTCGCGTCGCCGTCGTGCAGAACTGCGCCGAGCGCGAGATGGCGCCCTCGATCGTGGCGATCGAGCCGCTGATCCGCGCGGCCGCCAAGGATGGCGCCGACCTGATCCAGTTGCCCGAGATGGCGACGATGATCGAGCCCGACAACGCTGCCGTGCTGCGCAAGACCCTGACCGAGGCGGAGGATCCAGGGCTCGCCGCCTTCCGCCGGCTGGCGAGCGAGCTCGGGCGCTGGATCCATGTCGGGTCGCTGCTGATCAAGGAGAAGGGCGCCTCGCGGGTCGCGAACCGCGCCTTCGTGATCGATCCGGAAGGCCGCATCACCGCCCGCTACGACAAGATCCATCTCTTCGACGTCGCGATCAAAGACGGCCATTCCTACAAGGAGTCGGCGACGGTGGCGCCGGGCGACAAGGCGGTGCTGGCGGCGCTCCCCTGGGGCCAGATGGGCCTTTCGATCTGCTACGACCTGCGCTTTGCGGCGCTGTTCCGCGCGCTGGCGCAGGGCGGGGCGGCCTATCTCGGGATCCCGGCCGCCTTCACCTACACGACCGGCCTCGCCCATTGGCATCTGCTGGTTCGGGCGCGGGCGATCGAGACCGGCAGCTATGTCTTCGCGGCGACCCAGAGCGGTTTCCATGCCGAGGGACGGCGCACCTTCGGCCACTCGCTGATCGTCAGCCCCTGGGGCGAGGTTCTGGCTGACGCCGGCGACAAGGTCGGTTTTGCGATGGCCGAGATCGATCCCGTCAAGGTCGAGGAGGCGCGCCAGATGATCCCGGCCCTGCGGCATGACCGTCCGTTCCAGGCGCCCGAGCGCCTGGTGCCGTTCGCCGCGGCGGGAGAATAGGGCGGCCGGCTCCGGCCTTCCGACCCGCGGACCATGACGGCAGAGAGCAGCACGATCCCGTCGCCGCCGAGCGAAGAAGCCGCGGACGCGACGGCGGATCTGGTCCACAAGGTCGAGGCCATCGGCCGCGTGCCGATATTTTCGCGCCTCGATCCCGACGACCGCACCATGCTCGCGGATTTCGTCGAGGAACAGGACGCCGCCGAGGGCGACATGCTGTTCCGGACCGGCGAGACCGGCGAGCGCATGTATATCGTCTGCGAAGGGGCGGTCGAGCTCGCCACCACCGACAAGCTCGGGCAGAAGATCGTGCTTCACGATGCCGGCCCCGGAGAGCTGTTCGGCGAGCTTTCGCTCCTGGACCAGGGACCGCGCACGGCCAATGCCGTCGCCACGGCGGCGACCCATCTCCTGGTGCTCGATCGCGGCGCTTTGCTGCGCTTCGTCAGGGCACGGCCAGAGGCGGCGCTCGACATGATGGCGGTGATGGCCGGGCGCCTGCGCGCCACCGACCAGCGGCTGCGCCAGGCCGCCGTTCGCAACGCCAACGACGTGATGGCCTCGCACGCGACCCTGATCCAGCGGGCGACCGACGCCATCGCCGAGTTCAGCGGCAGCTTCGCCTTCCTGGTGCTGCATGGCGTCCTGTTCGCGGCCTGGATCGGCTGGAACGTGATCCCCGGCCTGGAGGCGTTCGACCCGTTCCCCTTCGGCCTGCTGACGATGTGCGTGTCGCTGGAGGCGATCTTCCTCAGCGTGATCGTGCTGTTGAGCCAGAGCCGGCAGGCCTCCAAGGACCGGATCCGCACCGACATCGAATATGACGTCAATCTCAAGGCCGAGCTCGAGGTCTCGCATCTGCATGACAAGATCGACAATCTGCAGGCGGAGCTGCTGAAGCGGCTCAATCGGATCGAACGCGATCTGGACCGGTGATCGACGGGCCCCTTTCCGAGGAGAAGGCCGGATGAAACCGATCAAGGCCGGCGAGCGTATCGTGCGCAACCTTCTGTCCGACCCCTATCGGTCCTTCGATGCGCCCGGTCTCGTCTATGACGGCATGACCTATCTGCCGCTCGACGAGACGCGGGTTCCCGGCACCGGCTTCCATGTCATCCGCATGGAGCCCGGGACCGTGTCGGCGGCGCATGAGCATACCGCCGACGAGATGTTCTATGTGTTGGACGGGGAGCTGATCGAGCGCGACGGCACCCGCTATCGCCGCGGCGACATGGTGCTCTTGCGCGCGGGCACGCAGCATGAATCGCACACGCCCGGCGGCTGCACGCTGCTGGTCTATGTGGAGACGCTGGAAAAGCCGGTCGAATGAGGGGCGGAGCCCTCGCCTACTCGGTGATCGGATAGGCGCGCTTGAGCTGCTGCTCGCGCAGCCACAATCCCAGCAGCACGCGCCAGCCCGCCGGCTCGTGACCGACCTCGCGGTGCGCGGCCCCGATCTCGAACAGGATCCGGGTCTGCGCGAACAGATCCCGATAGGCCGAGAACAGGGTGGTGTCGGGATCCCAGATATGGGTCGCTTCGCTGCCGCCGCCATTGAACTCGACGATGGTGAAGCCCTCGCCCTGCATCAACTCGCCCAGGGATCGGAACCGGACGTCGAAGCGCCCGAAATGGAAGGAGGGGATGGTGCGGGCGATCTGGTCGATCCGCTCCGCCAGCTCCGGCGTCACCAGGCGGCCGCCATTGCGGAACATCGCGCCCTTGCAGTGATTGCCGGCGAACACGAGCCGCACCGGCTCGCCCACGGCCGGGACCCAATGGATGCGGTGCTGATGGCGTGGCAGATAGAGATGGGCCAGACGGCCCGCGCGCGGGTCGCGCCGGATCAACTGCCCGAGCGTCGATTTGCCGTCGCCGACGACGGTGGGGAAATATTTCAGCGTCATCGAGAAGATGCGACCGACGGCGTCGTTCGGCCGGCGGACATAGAAGATGCCGGCCTCGCCCTCATGGTTGACGAAATGCTGGATCAGGAGACGCTCGTTCGCCGGGAATGCGCGCAAGTAGGCACGGAGCTCGGCGCGGTCATGCACCAGACGCACGCCGGCGCCATGGCAGCCGACGTCGGGCTTCGCGACGAGCGGGAACTCCAGCCCCGCGGCCTCGAGCTGCGCGATCAATCGGTCGAGATCGCGGTCGATCTCGCCGTCGTCGCCGCGGGCGAAGCTGACATAGGGCGCCACCCATTCGCGGCCCTCGGGCGTCATGCTCGCAAACAGCTTCGTCTTCGATTCGCCGCACAGCCCGCCATGCTCGATCTGCGGGTTCGCCACGGCCGGCAAGGTCAGGCTGCGATGGCGCAAGGCCAGCAGCAGCCAATAGACAATGACCGGCGCGTAGAACAACACCGGATGCCAGGATTCGAATGGAGAGAGGATTCGCTTTGGCGAACCGACGTGGAGATTGCCTGTTTCTGGCACGTTTGGACGGCGCTCCGTCATGCCTGCACTTCACTTCCAGTTATCGCGGCGGCGTGAGAAGGCGGCCGTGCCATGGAGACCAGGCTGGATTGCGTTGATCGATGGCCAGACTCGGAAGCGGCACCAGCTTAACATCAAGTCCCACCTGCAGGCGATAAGGCGGAGCAGCCCCTCGGTCGGGATCGAACGCCAATCCGCCCATTATGGCGGGGCGATGACGAAGAGGGCGGAGGTTGGTTGCGCTGCAACCACGGTTTCCGGCCTTGTCCCGGTTCTGCCAGGGGGCTTTGAGGCGTGGGCCGCGCCATGGTTGTATCGTCCCGGGAGAACAGACACGGAAACCAGGGTCGGTCCCCATCTCCGGATCGACTTTGCGAACCGATGTCAATAGGGGAGCTGTCCATGGATCGCATTACGGTTCCGGCCGCCGAGGGTCGTGCCATTCCTGTGGCACGGGGCCAGCGGGTTCGCGTCATCACGCCGGCAGGACATCAGGCCGCCGATTTCTTCGCGTACAACGCCGACGATCTCGACGAATGGCTGTCGCCGATGCACAGCTGGGTCACGACGCGTTCGATCAAGCCGAAACCCGGCGATCAGTTCCTGAGCCGGTTTCGCCGCCCGATGCTGACGCTGCTGGAGGACAAGGCCGGCGGATGCCATGACATGCTGATCGCGGCCTGCGACCAGGCCCGCTACACGCAATTCGGTCATGCGGCGCCCCATCGCAGTTGCGCCGCCAATCTCGCCGAGGCGATGGCCGGGCTCGGCCACCAGGTCGCGGTCACGCCGCAGCCGGTCAATTTCTTCACCAACACCCATGTCGAGGCCGACGGCAAACTGGTCTCGCCGCCCAACCCCGTGGCACCCGGCAGCTCTGTCGAGCTCGAGGCGCTGATGAATCTGATCGTGGTGGTTTCGTTCTGTCCCTTCGACCTCAAGATTCCCGGCTGGACCATCAATGCCGGCGGCGGCGTGACGGAGCTGTGGGTCGAGGTGAGGTGAGGCTCGACCCCTTCAGTCATGCTTGAGAAGGAAGCCGTCAAGAGATTGAAGATATATCCCCTCCCCCTTGATGGGGGGGGCAGGGAGGGGGTGACTGACTCGGTGTCCGAAACTCATTCGGAGATTCCGTTCTGCGCTCGACACCGCGACACCCCCCTCCCTAACCCTCCCCCACAAGGGGGGAGGGGATCGTTCGTTCGGATCGGGATTCTCGCTTTTCTCTTGTGAGCAGAAAGAAGCTGAGCGACGTCGCGCGCCGATACCCCCTAATTCCGATAGGTCACGCCCGGCAGCACGCAGAGCATCTCGAACAGCAGATTGGCCGCCGTGAGCGCCGTGTTGCCGGTCGGGTCGTAGGGTGGCGCCACCTCGACCAGGTCGCAGCCGACGATGTCGAGGCTGCGGCAGCCGCGGATCACTTCCATGCCTTGCGTGATGGTGAGGCCGCCGATCTCGGGCGTGCCGGTGCCGCCGGCGAAGGCGGGATCGAGCCCGTCGATATCGAAGGTCAGATAGACCGGCCCGCCGGCCACCTGCTTGCGCGCCTCTTCCATCAGCGGCGACAGCGACTTGTACCAGCACTCCTCGGCCTGCACGACGCGGAAGCCCTGCGCGCGCGGCCAGTCGAAATCCTCGGCCGCGTATCCCGTGCCGCGCAGGCCGATCTGCACCACGCGCTTGCCGTCGAGGAGACCTTCCTCGACCGCGCGACGGAAGGGCGTGCCATGGGCGATGGGCTCGCCGAACATGTTGTCGTTGATGTCGGCATGGGCATCGACATGCACCATGCCGACGGGCCCGTATTTCTTCCTGATCGCGCGCAGGATCGGCAGCGCGATGGTGTGGTCGCCGCCGAGCGTGAGCGGGATGCAGTCATGGCCGAGGATCTCGTCATAGGCCGCTTCGATGATCCCCATGCTCTTCTGCAGATTGAAGGTGTTGATCGCGACATCGCCGATATCGGCCACCGACAGGCTGTCGAAGGGCGCCGCGCGGGTCGCCATGTTGTAGGGGCGGATCAGACAACTCTCGGCGCGGATCTGACGCGGGCCGAAGCGCGCGCCCGAGCGGTTCGAGGTGCCGGTGTCGAGCGGCACGCCGACAAAGCAGGCGTCGAGGCCCTTGGCCGAGGGCAGGCTCGGCAGCCGCATCATCGTGGCGGGGCCGCCGAAACGAGGCATCTGGTTGCCGCCGAGCGGCTGATAATGGGTCTTGGTCATCTCTCGAGATCTGTCCGGGGTTGGGCGGGCTGCCGGAAGCCGCTGGCCCGCCGACTTTATCCAAGCGGGCGATTGCTCTCCGGTGCGCCGTCTGCTATCGAGCCCGAACCGGTCCGTGCGGTCAACCCCCGCGCTTTTGGGAGATCCCGACAAGTCATGCGATTCTCCTCATTCGTCGAGCGCATCGGGGGCGAGGGCGCTGCCGCGTGGGAGATCCATTTCCGCGCTTCCCAGCTCAAGCGGCAGGGCAAGGACGTGATCCTGCTCAGCGTCGGCGATCCCGATTTCGACACGCCCCCGGCGATTGTCGACGCGGCGATCGAGAGCCTGCGCCAGGGCCGCACCCACTATGGCGAGGTGGTCGGCGACCATCGTCTGCGCGCCGCGATCGCCGAGGCCCATGAGGCGCGAAGCGGCCAGCCGACCGATCCGAATCAGGTGGTGGTCATGGCCGGCGCGCAATGCGCGCTCTATGCCGCCGCGGTCTGCGTGCTCGACCAGGGCGACGAGATCATCGTGCCGGAGCCCGCCTATGTCACCTACGAGGCGGTGGTCGGCGCCAGCGGTGCCCGCATGGTGTTCGTGCCGCTCCGGCCCGAGCGCGGTTTTCAGATCGAGCCCGAGACCATCGAGCGTGCGGTCACCGCAAGGACGCGCGCGGTCCTGATCAACTCGCCGCACAACCCGACGGGCGCCGTCATCACCCGCGCCAATTGGGAGCGCATCGCCGAAATCTGCGTGCGCCACGACCTCTGGCTGCTGTCGGACGAGGTCTATGCCGGCCTGATCTTCGAAGGCGAGCATGTGAGCCCGGCGGGCCTGCCCCGCATGGCGGAACGCACCATTACGATCAACAGCCTCTCCAAGTCGCATGCGATGACGGGCTGGCGGCTGGGCTGGAGCATCACGCCGGTCGAGCTGGCCGAGCATATCGGCAATCTGGCGCTCTGCATGCTCTATGGCTCGCCGCCCTTCATTCAGGACGCGGCCCGCCAGGCCTTCGCGGTGGAACCGCCCGAGGTGTCGGCGATGAAGCAGGGCTACCGGCGCCGGCGCGATCTCGTCTGCGGCAGGCTCGGCAATGTGAAGGGCCTGCGCTGCCATCGGCCGGAAGGCGGCATGTTCGCCATGGTCGATGTGCGCGGCACCGGCCTCTCGGCCCATGATTTCGCGAGCGGGCTGCTCGATGCCGAGGGCGTGTCGGTGCTGCCGGGCGACGCCTTCGGCCCCAGCGCCGCCGGGCATGTGCGGATCTCGCTCGGCAATGCCGACGAGGAGCTGGCGCGCGCCTGCGATCGGATCGAACGCTACGCCGCCAGGCTGGCGCCATAGTCGGGGCGGGGGGCGTCGCGATGCATATCCTGGCGGTCTTTGCCCATCCGGTTCGGGAGTCCTTCACGGGCGCCTTGCTCGATGCGTTTCTCGAGGGCGCCGCCGAAGCCGGGCACGGCGCCGAGGTCGCCGATCTCTATCGCGAGGGATTCGAGCCGCGCTTTCAGCCCGAGGATTTCGCCCAGTTCCGGGCGGGCGCGATGCCGGAAGCGATCCGGCGCGAACAGGCGCGGGTCGACCGGGCGGAAGGTATTGCCTTCGTCTTTCCGGTCTGGTGGTGGTCCTTCCCGGCCATTCTCAAGGGCTGGATCGATCGCGTGATGTCGCAGGGCTGGGCCTATGACTTCTCGCCCGCGCGATCGCGCGGGCAACTGGCCGATCGTCCGGTGCTGCTGCTGGCATCGGCCGGATCGCGCGAAGGCACCTATCGCAAATATCGCTATGACGAGGCGATGGCGATCCAGATCGACGTGGGGATCCTGGGCTATTGCGGGCTGCGCAATGTCTCGACCCGGATCCTCTACGACGTCAATGACGACGCGGCGCTGCTCGCGGCCCATCTGGCGGAGGCGCGGCGCTGCGGCCGGGAGTTCGGGCGCTGGCCGCACCCGGCGACTCTCAAGCCGGGTGCGGTGCGCGAGGCCTAGAAACCGGAGGTCAGAACATCCAGGTCGCGGGATTGGGATAGGGCTGCTGCTTGCCGACATACTGCATGCCCTTGATGCAGCGCACGATCCACCAGATCGCCACCAGCAGCAGGATCAGCCAGCCGATCAGAATGATCGTCGTCAGCACGCCGACGATCGAGAACAGGATGCCGATCCAGAATGTGCGGATCTGCAGGCGGTAATGGGTTTGCACCCATTCAGGCGCCTCGCCCTTGTTCATATAGGCCATGATCACGCCGACCAGCGCGGTCACGCCGACGATCAGACTGACGAGATACAGGATGTAGATAAGATTGGCGGTACTGCCCGCCTTCGGGTCGATCGGATTGCTGCTCACGGCACGGTCCCCCTAACCGGTGTTGAACGATAAGCCCGTGCAATCTAGGACAACATGCCGGGAGGGCGTAAGTCCGAAATCCTAGGATCGGCTGCCCCGATCAGGGACGCGCCGCGAGGAGGCCGGCGAAGGCGATCTTCACCTGGCGCGCCATCTCGCGCTTGAGTTCGGCCAGGGTGCGTTCTTCCCGCGCGACGAATCCCATGAAGAGGCTGTTGCAGGACGCGAACAGGAGATCGCCGGCCGCGCGGCAATCGATGCCGGCGGCGATCTGGCCGCGCCCCTGCATCACCTGCAGGAGCTCGCCGACCTGGTCGGCCAGCTTGCGATCGAGCTGGGCATAGCCCTGGCCGAAGGGGGAGTCGGCCTGGGTGAGGGCGGTGGCCATGGCGTTGCGCCACATGCTCTTGCTCAGATGCACCAGCGAATGATCGACATAATGCTCCAGCAGCCGGCGCACGGCCGCGACCGGGTCCCTGGGCGGATCTGCGATGATGTCGCGGCCGGCGGCGCGGACCTCCTCGCCGTCGCGCGCCACCAGCGCCAGCAGGAGGTCGCCCTTGGATTCGAAATGATTATAGACCGTGCCGGCCGCGACCTCGGCCTGTTCGGCGATGGCGTCGACCGGCGTCGCGTCGAACCCGTCGCGCCGGAACAGGTTTTCCGCCGCGGCCAGGATCGAGCGCCGTCGTCCCGCCTTCTGTCGTTCGCGCAAGCCGGCCATCGGGGGCGACAATCTCCGTCAAAATGATTTCGTTGGAGCTTGACGCAAATTTAGAGACGGTTCTTTTTTCGGCAAGCCCCTCCGCGAGGCTTGCGGAAGGCGAAGATCGGGACTCGAATCCCGTCACCCCAGAGGAGGCTCTTGTCATGATCCGTTCGCATCTCCGCATTTCGCGCCGCCGTCTGCTGAAGACGGGCGCCGCCGGTGCCGCCGCGGTCGGCACGTTCTCGATCATCGGGCGCGCCAAGGCCGCGGAGGAAATCAACGCGCTGGTCTGGTGCGATCATTCCGACCCGGCTCTGCTGAAGCCGTTCGAGGACACCTACGGCATCAAGGTCAACACCAAGGAGTTCGCCGCGACCGGCGAGGCGCTGGCGATCCTCGACCAGTCGCAGCCCGGCGACTGGGACGTGCTGGTGCTGGACACGGTCGACATCACCAAGGTGGCGGCGATGGGCCATCTCGCCGCGCTCAACAAGTCCGACTATCCCTGGGACGACATCTTCCCGCAGCTGACCACGGAGAGCCTCCATTTCCTCAACGGCAAGCTCTACGGGATTCCCGAGAAGTTCGGCTACAACACCGTGGCCTACAACTCGTCGAAGGTCGATCCGGCCGACATGCGCAAGGCCTCGGTGCTGTGGAACGAGAAATACAAGGGCCGCATCGCGATCTACGACTATTACGTGCCGCTGATGCAGATGGTGGCGATCGGAATCGGCATCATCCCGCCGCAGCTGACGCAGGACCAGCTGCCGGCGATCAAGGCGAAGCTCCTCGAGATGAAGCCGCTGGCGGCCCTGATCGGGGACGTCGTGACGGTGCAGAACGCGCTGGTCAGCGGCTCGGCCGACATCATCGCCGGCGGCGGCGAGTTCGCGACCGCGGGTCTCCATGGCGAGAACCCGGCGCTCGACTGGGTGCTGCCGGACGAGGGCGGTATCCGCTGGATGCAGTCGCTCGCCATTTTCGAGAAGAGCAAGCGCAAGGAAGCGGCCAACAAGTTCGTGAAATACATCATGAGCCCCGCCGGCCAGGCTCGGCTGGCGACCTCGGCCTGCTACTGGGCGATGCCCGCCAACAACAAGGCGGCGCTCACCGACGAGCAGAAGAAGATCCTGCGCTGGGACGAGCAGCCGGCCTTCCTGCCGAAATCCTATCACTACATGTCGCCCAACCCGGAGATGGACAAGGCGATGCTCGAGGTGTGGACCGAGTTCTTGAACGCTTGAGGCCCGGTGGTCCAACGGCTGTGTCCGTGGCACCCCCCTCCCTAGCCCTCCCCCACAAGGGGC
>CAVOLB010000026.1:0-62127 GCA_963696655.1 uncultured Alphaproteobacteria bacterium | reverse complement strand
AAAATCCTGCTTCCGCGTTTACGGATTTTGATGAGTTTGTGATTGTTTTCGAAGATCGCCGCGTCAGTAAAAAAGAAGGCGTAATCTACATCGACAATATTCGCTTCACGAATACCGGAAATCCCGGACCGAGTGCCATTGAATCTCCCAAACGGTTTAAAGAAAAAACTCCCACCAAAATCGAAGGAATTGATTTCGCAAAGTTTCTGGTCGGCCGTCTTGGCGGTTATCCCAAACAGACTGTTGTAAAAAAAGAATCGGAAGCCACCATCATCAACCATGCGCTCGCCACCCCCGAGGTGGAGCTTCACACCCTGACGCCGCAGGTCGGGGTGGCGAACCTCGCCGATGCGCTGGCGGCAACGGATGTGTTTGTCGCCGGGGACCACGCCTTCGTCGGGCGCCAGTCCGGCGGCGCCGACGAGCTCGTCATCGTCGACATCGCGAATCCGGGTGCCCCACTCGTGGTCGGCTCCCATGCGGTGACGGGATGATCCGCGAGACGTGGTCGAGAATCGACCTGGCCTACGTGGCGAGCAGCGCCAACGGCGTCGAGCTGCAGATCTTCGACGTGCGCGACCGCACCAATCCGCAGCTGGTGAAAGAGGTCAACCTGCCCGGCTTTGGCGATGCGCTATCCATTTCCGTAGTCGCGGGCAACGTCTACATCGGCAGGCAAGAGCAAGCATCGCAGAAAGAGCTTGCCGTCGTCTCCCACCCGATTCTCGCTCCCGCGGCAGCGCAGCTCGTCGGCGAGTACGAGGCAGGCGCTGACGTCAACGGCATCGACGTGGACGGCGGCGTGGCCTTCCTGGCGACGAGCCATGCAGCCAAGAAGTTCATCGCACTCGATGTCACCAATCCCCTCGCCATCGTGCAACTCGCCAGCGTGGCCCCGGCCGGCGCGGGAGCAGGTATCGATGTCGACTACCATGCCGGCAAACTGTACGGCGTGACCGTCGAGCAGCAGCAGACCCTGATCGTCGGCGACCTTGAAGACGAGATTGAGCACGCCGGTCTGGACCTCGTTCAGATCGAGCAGGCGGCCCAGCAGCAGCGGCCCCAGGTCCGACACAGTGGCGCGCACCGGATGGCCCTGCTCGCCGAAGAGATCCCAGAAGATCACCGGAAAGGCACGGAAGGCATGATCGGCGATGCCGAGCTTGGCCAGGCGCTCCTGGAGCTTCGGGCTCATGGTGCCGGCCCGGCTCAGGCCGGCGAGATCGCCCTTCACGTCGGCCATGAAGACCGGCACGCCGCGCGCGGCCAGCCCTTCGGCGATCACCTGCAGGGTCACGGTCTTGCCGGTGCCGGTGGCGCCGGTGATCAGGCCATGGCGGTTGGCATAGCGCGGCAGCAGCTCGCACGGCGCTTCGCTCTTGGCGACGAGAATGCCGGGACTGTCGGGCATGGTGACACTTCGCGCTGTGGGGGCCTCGGCGCGGGCGCCGGGGCCAGGGCCCGTTATCCCTTCGGGGTCTTGGCGGTGTCAAGCAGTGGGGGCGCGATTATCTGCGAGATCTCGCAGGCCCCCTCCCCCTACCCCCTCCCGCAAGGGAAGGGGGTGAGTTCATTTCTGTTTCCTTCCCGCCCTTCCCCAACAGTCGAGCAGAGTGAGCTCTCTCTTGATTTCTTCACCCCCTCCCCTTGCGGGGGTAGGGGGAGGGGTTGCTTCAGGATGGAGTGACGACATCGATCATGGGTCGCGCTCGAACTCTAGAATCAAAGCGAAGCGATCACATCAAGAAGCATCCCGAGGCATCTCCACCGCATGCCTGATCAGCCAGTTGGCGAACATGCCGACGACCGGCTCGAGATGCGACAACCGCCCCGGCGAATACTGGTCGGTCTCCAGGCCCTGCTGCTGCAGCTCGAGGACCACGAGGTCCTCCTTCATCGACACGTCCCAGCGCAGCTCATAGGCGGCGAACTTCTCCGCGAAATCCTTCCGCGCCACGGTCGATCGCGGAAAGCACATGTTCATCGCCACGCGCGTCCGCGACGGGCCTTCGGGATAGATCTCGAAGAACCACATGCAATCGACCGTGCAGGCATAGGCGAAGCTCGGATAGAAGAAGAGATAGCGCGTGCCGGCGGCGGCCTTGCCGGCCAGCCCCGCGATCGGCGGCAGGGCCAGATGCTGCTCGCCCGTCAGCAGCGCGCTGGTGCCCTGATGCGGATTGAAGATGGTGGCGAAATCGCCGTTGAGGCGCTCCAACGGCTCAGGGGCCGTATAAGTGCCCGCGATCGAGCTCTTATGCACCGCCTTGAGGTGATAGTCCTCCATGAAGACCTCGATGAAGAGCTTCCAGTTGCAGGCGACGGTGAAGACCTTCTGCCGGGCGCAGGTCATGTCGCTCATCCTGTAGGTGGCGACGAGCCCATCCATATCGCCCATCGCCTCCTCGAGGCTGGGTCCGCCGGGAACCAGGCGCGCGAAGATGAAGCCGTTCCAGAGCGTGACGTCGTAGGCCTGCAGGCCGTAATCGCTCTTGCGGAAGCCCTCGGTCTGCTCCATCGCGGGCGCGCCGCGCAGCACGCCGTCCAGGCCATAGCCCCAATGATGGAACGGGCAGAGAATGACGTTGGTGTTGCCGCTGCCCGTCAGCAGCAGCGTGCCCCGGTGGCGGCAGACATTGTCGAGGAGGCTGATCCGGTTCTCGGCCGACCGCACCAGGATCAGTTTCTTGCCGCAGAACTCGAAGGCGCGATAGTCGCCGACCCGCGGCAGCGTGTCCTCGCGGCCGATGCAGATCCAATTGCGGCTGAAGACCTGCTCGATCTCGCGCCGATAGAATTCCTCGCTGGTGTAGCACCAGCCCGGGAGCGGCTCGGCCTGCAAGGGCGGGCGCAGCACCTTGGCATAGGACTTCGGATCGAACATCGACCGGGTGTCGGGGGTCATGATGACGGGCGCTCCCTCTCTCGGATTGTCGCAGGCGCTTGGGACTCTAGGACGCGAACAGATGCAGGTCGTCGGGACGCCAGGCGGCATAGGCCTCGGCGCCGACCTCGAACGGCACGACCGGCGCGCCGCCGAAGGATTCGCGGATCGCCAGAGTCTGGCCCCAGCCGGTGACCACGCTGTAATCCAGGCTTTCGCCCAGGAAGGTGATCTCGCGGATGCGGACCTTGATGGCGCAGTCCGAACCGGCCGCGGCGGCACCAGCGCAGAGCCGCACCCGTTCGGGGCGGATCATGAGCGAAACCGAATCACCCGCGCCGGCGGGCTGCGGCTTGCGCACCACCCAGAGACCGCCATCGGGCAGGCGCAGCGCGGTGCCGTCCTTGCCGTTGCCCTCGACGGTGCCGGCGATGAAGTTCGAGTTGCCGATGAAGCCCGCGACGAAAGCGGTGCTGGGCGCGCGATAGAGATCGAGGCCGGTGCCGACCTGCTCGATGCGGCCATGGCTGAAGACCGCGATGCGGTCGCTGAGGCGCAAGGCCTCTTCCTGGTCATGCGTCACATAGAGGACGGTCACGCCGGTTTCCTGATGGATGCGGCGGATCTCGCCCTGGATCTCCTCGCGCAGCCGCTTGTCGAGCGCGGCCAGCGGCTCGTCCATCAGCAGGAAACGCGGGCGATAGACCAGCGCGCGGGCCAGCGCCACGCGCTGCTGCTGCCCGCCCGAGAGCTGGCTGGGCTTGCGCTCGGCATAGCTTTCGAGGCGGACCAGGCGCAGCACGTCGCCGACCGCCTTCTGGATCTCTGCCTTCGGCCGATGGCGCACCGACAGGGGGAAGGCGACATTCTCATAGACATTGAGATGGGGAAACAGCGTGTAGCGCTGGAACACCATGCCGATATTGCGCCTGTGCGGCGGCACGCCAAGGACCGACTGGCCGTCGATCAGCACGTCGCCGCTGGTCGCGTCCTCGAAGCCGGCGACGATGAAGAGCGTCGTGGTCTTGCCGGAGCCGGAGGATCCGAGGAAGGTCAGGAACTCGCCCTCGCCGACCTCGAGCGAGATGCCGTCCACGGCCGTGGTCGTGCCGAACTGCTTGACCAGGTTGCGGAGGCTGACGATTCCCGGGGCCGACGCCGTCATCATGCTGTCCTGCAGCCGCTCATCGCATAATGAAGGGATCGCCCATCGGCTTGGTCGCCGTGTCGATCCACACGGTCTTGGTCCGCGTGTAGTCGAGCAGCGAATCCTGGCCCGCCTCGCGGCCCGAGCCGCTCGATTTGTAGCCGCCGAAGGGCGCCAGCGGCGAGCTGGCGCGATAGGTGTTGATCCAGACGATGCCGGCGCGAAGCTGGCGCATGACGCGCAAGGAACGGCCGCTGCTGCGGGTGAAGATGCCGGCCGCGAGGCCGAACTCGGTGTCGTTGGCCGCCGCGACCGCTTCCGCCTCGTCCGTGAAGCGGAAGGCGCTCAAGACCGGGCCGAACAGCTCCTGGCGCGCGGAGGGCAGGTCCGGATCGGGGCAGGTGAGGATGGTCGGCTCGTAGAACCAGCCGCGCGGATGGCTCGCCGGACGCGCGCCTCCCGTCACCAGGGTGGCACCTTCCTTGACCGAGGCTGCCACCACCCGCTCGATGTTGATGCGCTGGCCCTCGGTCGCCAGCGGACCCATCTCGCTGGTCTCGTCCAGCGGATTGCCGACGCGAATTCGCTTCGCCCGGTCCGCCACGCGGTCGATGACCTCGTCGAAGACCTCCGACTGGATATAGACGCGGCTGCCGGCGACGCAGCTTTGACCGGTGGCGCCGAAATTGCCGGCGAGGATGCTGTTGACGGCGCTGTCGAGATCCGCGTCCTCGAACACCAGGATCGGCGATTTGCCGCCCAGCTCCAGCGACACCACGCCGAAATTCTCCGCGCTGTTGCGCACGATGTGGCGCGCGGTCGAAGGGCCGCCGGTGAAGGCGATGCGGGCCACCAGCGGATGGCGCGTCAGCGCCTGGCCGCAAGGGTCGCCGAGACCGGTGATGACATTGACCACGCCCGGCGGAATTTCGGCCTCGGCGCAGAGGCGCGCGAGCTCCAGGAGCGGCACCGGTCCATGCTCCGACGCCTTGATCACGATCGCATTGCCGGTCGCGAGCGCCGGTCCCAGCTTGACCGCGGTCAGCATGAGTTGCGAGTTCCAGGGAACGATGGCGGCCACGACGCCGATCGGCTCGCGCACCGTCATAACGAAGAGATCGGGCTTGTCGATCGGGAGCGTCGTGCCCTCGAGCTTGTCGGCGGCCCCGGCGAAATAATTCAGATATTCGGCGGTATAGCGCGTCTGGCTGCGGGTCTCGCGGATGAGCTTGCCGGTGTCGGTCGTCTCCAGCGTGGCGAGCGCGTCGGCCTGGGCGGCCAGCAGGTCCGCGAGCCGGCGCAGCTTCTTGCCGCGTTCGGTCGCGGTCATGCGGGCCCAGGGGCCTTCGGTCATGGCGCGATGGGCGGCCTTGACCGCGTCATCGACGTCGCTGGCGCCGGCTTCCGGAAAGGAGGCCCAGACCTCGCCCGTCGCCGGGTTGATGCTGGTGAGCCGGCGGCCGTCCTTCGCCTCGACCCATTTGCCGTCGATGAACATCGAGTATTTGACGATCTCGGTCATGCTCTCGCGATCCCTGTTATCGGGCCCTGTTACCGGGCTCCCGGCGCCGGGGCGCCGAGGAACTCGTCGACGATATCGGCCATGCGGTCCGGCGCCTCGATCGGCGTCATATGGCGCTGGCCCGGCAGCAACTGCAACCGGGCGCGGGGCAGCCTCGCGGCGAGGCGGGCCGCCATGTCCGCGGTCGAGCGCCGATCCTCCATGCCGGTGATCACCAGGGTCGGCGCCTCGATCCTGTCGACCTGCGGGGCCAGCTCTCCGTCGGCGGTCGCGAAGACGGTATAGGCGGCGATATAGGCGGGCTGGTCGTTCGTCATCATGCGCCGGCGGATCGGCTCGATCAGCTGCGGCCGGGCGAGGGCGAAGGCGGGGCTGAACCAGCGCTCGATCGCGGCCTCCACGCCCGAGATATATTCCCCCGACTTCGCGTCGGCGACGCGCGCCATGACCGCGCGGCGCTCCTCGGGATTGCGATCATAGACCGTGTTCACCAGGACCAGATGGCTCACGAGCTCGGGATGCTCGAGGGCGAAACCCAGGGCCACCAGCCCGCCCATCGAGAAGCCCAGCAGATCGAAGGCGGGGAGCGCCAGATCTTCGGCCAGCCGCCGGAGCTGGCGCACGAAATCCGCCAGCGCATAGGGTCCCGCCGGCTTCTCGCTCTCGCCATGGCCCTGCATGTCATAGGCGACGACGCGGCGGTGGCGCGCGAGATGGGCCGCCAGAGGCGTCCACATCTCCAGATCGGCGCCCACGCCGTGAATCAGGACGATCGGCGGGCCTTCACCGGTGATGCGAAATCGGGTGCCGCGCAGGCTGCCCTCGCGCAGCGTCATGCGCCCTTGCCCTCTTCCGCCATTTCCTTCATGTCGATATAGCGGTTGCCGATGCGCGCATGAGCGCGCCCGCCAGTGGCGGCACCCAGCGCCACCACGATCTCGTCGGGGCCGGGCGCGTCGCCGATGGTGAATTCCACCGTCAGGTAGTGCGAGCGCAGGCCTTCATCCAGCTTGTGCATCATCGGGATGGCGATGGCGCAGCCGGGACCGCCACGCTTGTTGGTGAAGCTCAGATAGGATTTGCCGCCGACGGCCTCGCGGAAGATGTTCCCGAAGCGCAGGGTGTGGATCAGCGCCGAGGCATGCTCGACCTCGCCGCTGCTGCCCACCACGGCCGCCTTGCCATAGGCCTCGATAGGGTCGGGGCCGCCGCAGGCTTCGAGGATCTCGCGCACCAGCATCTCGGCCAAACCCGGCGCGATCGCCAGGATCTCGGGGCGCAGATTCTCGACGAAGCCGCGGCCGGCCCAGGGGTTCTGCAGCACGGCCGCCACTGCCACCATGCGCGCCGGCTTCGCGGCCTCCTTGCCACCCTCGATCAGTATGTCTTCGCTATAGCGGACCAGCTTGCGAACGCGGTTGGACAAGGCGGTCATCTCCTTCTGGAAAACGGCCAAAGCCGGGCCTGACGACGCCAAGCCCGGGATCGACCGTAATATGGTATCCATATTACGGTTTGGGATGTGCTTCGCCAAGCCAAAACGCCGGATTCGATCATCGCCCGCGCTTCTTCTGCAGGATCATCACGGCCGCGAGGATCACCAGGGTGAGGCCGATCAACAGGGTCGAGACGGCGGCGATGACGGGCGACAGGTCGTTGCGCAGGGTGTTCCACATCCGCACCGGCAGGGTCTGCATCTCCGGGCTCGCCATGAAGATGCCGACCACCACCTCGTCCCAGGAGGCGAGGAAGGAGAAGAGCGCGCCCGCGAAGATCCCCATGCGGATCGAGGGCAGCGTGATTCGCCGGATCGCCTGGGCCGGTGAGGCACCGCAGATCACGGCCGCCTTCTCGATCGATTCGTCGAAGCTCTCGAGCGCGTTGCTGATGCAGATGATCGAGAAAGGCAGGGCGATCACCAGATGGCCGGCGACGAAGCCGACGAAGGTTCCGCTGAGGCCGATCCGGAGGAAAAGCCCGTAGAGCGCGATCGCGAGGATGATCAGGGGCACGATCATCGGCCCGATGAAGAAGGCGCGCAGCAGCTCGCGGCCGCGGAAGCGCCCGCGCACGAGCGCGAAGGAGGCGGGCAGGCCCAGCGCGATCGACGCCGCCATGACGGCGAGGCCGACCCGGATGCTGAGCAGGATGGCGTCGATCCAGCGCGGATCGGCGAAGAGCTCCTGATACCATTGCAAGGTCCAGCCGGGCGGCGGGAAGGCCAGCCAGCGCGAGGCGCCGAAGGAGAGCGCCGCGATGAAGAGGATCGGCAGCAGCAGGAAGGTCATGACCAGGAGACCGATCGCGTAGAGACCGAATCGCCCGGGACCCATGCGGTTGAGGGAAAGCAGCATGGCGGCGCCCTATTTCAACTGGCCGAAGCCGACCGAGCGCACATAGAGCGCGTAGAGCACCAGCGTCACCGACAGCAGGATGAAGGCGGCGGCGCTGCCGAGACCCCAATTCAGCAAGGTCTGGACCTGCACGCCGATCAGCTCGGCCAGCATCATGTTGGAGGTGCCGCCGAGCATGGCCGGCGTGACGTAGTAGCCCAGCGCCATGACGAAGACCATCAGGCCGCCGGCATAGATGCCGGGCAGCGACAGCGGCAGCAGCACACGGAAGAAGACCTGCGAGGGCCGCGCGCCCGAGATCGCCGCCACCTGCATGATGGCGGGATCCAGCGTCGCGAGGCGCGTCTGCAGCGGGAACACCACGAAGGGCAGCATGATGTAGGTCATGCCGATGGTGACGCCGACCAGATTGTTGACCAGCGGGATCGGGTGGTCGGTGACGCCGATCGCCATCAGCGCCCGGTTGATCACGCCGGTGCGCTGCAGCAGCACGAGCCAGGCATAGGTGCGGGCGACGAGGTTGGTCCACATCGAGAGCAGCAGGATGGCGAAGAGCCAGCGCGAGACGCGGCTGGGCAGGATCACCAGCAGCCAGGCGACGGGATAGCCCAGCAGGAGCGAGACCAAGGTGACGATGCCCGCCACCAGGAAGGTATTGAAGAGGACGCGGGCATAGGTCTGGTCCGTCAGCAGCGTGACGTAATTGCCGAGCCCGGGCACCGGATCGGTGACGCTGCGCAGCAGCAGGACCGAGAGCGGAACGACGAAGAGGAAAAACAGGAAGAAGAAGGCCGGCAGCGCGTGACGCCCGCCGGGGCCCGAGGGACGGCGGCTGGCGCCCGCGCGCAGCGTCGGCAGTGCGGCCGAGGCTCCCTGTTGCATATCTGCGTATGGCTTTCCGGTTCGAATGCGAAGGCGGCAGCCGGTCCCATGACCGGCTGCCGCCTGGCAGCGGTCAGTTACTTAGCCTGCCAGTCGTACCAGCGCTTGTTGATCGCATCGAGATTCTCTTTCCAATAGTCGAGATCGATGACGATCTGCGAGTCCGTGTGGCTCGAGGGCAAGGCCGGGAGCACATCCGCCGGCATGAGCGGCATGGACTGGGTGTTCACCGGGCCATAGGCCGTCAACGAGGAATGCGTCGCCTGGCCTTGCGCGCTCACGATCTGGGCGATGAGCTTCATCGCCTCGGCCTTGTGCTTGGAGCCCTTCGGGATCACGACATAGTCGGCGGTGACCAGATTTTCCTTCCAGCTCACCGCGACCGGCGCGCCCGATTTCTCGAGCAGATGCGCACGCCCGTTCCACAGCATGCCCATCGACGCCTCGCCCGAAGCCACCTGCTGCTGCGACTGCGCCGCCGTATCCCACCAGACGATGTCCTTCTTGATGGAATCGAATTTCTTGAAGGCGCGGTCGATATCGAGCGGGTAGAGCTTGTCGGGCGCGACGCCGTCGGCCAGCAGGGCCGCTTCCAGCATGCCCGGCGCCAGCCATTTCGTGACCGCGCGGCCACCCGGATAGGTCTTGGTGTCGAAGAACGCCGCCCAGCCCTCGGGGGTCTTATCGCCCAGCGAGCTTTTGTTATAGGCGAGGACCCACGACCAGGTCAGGCTGCCGACGCCATGGTCGAACACGAAGTTCGGATCGATATTCTTCTTGTCGATGACGCTGAAATCGAGCGGCTCGAGCAGGCCTTCGGCCGCGGCCTTGTAGGCGAAGGCACCCTCGACGTCGACCACGTCCCAGGAGACATTGCCGCTCTCGACCATGGCCTTGAACTTGCCGTAGTCGGTGGGGCTGTCCTGGAGGACTTTCACGCCGGTGGCGGCCTGGTAGGGGTCGGCCCAGGCCTTCTTCATGGCGTCCTGGCCTTCGCCGCCCCAGCCCGTGAAGGTGACGCTATCCTCCGCCCGCGCCGTGGTGAGCCCGCCCGCCGACACGATCAGCAGCGCGGCCGCGCCGAACAGTAATGCTCCGGTTCGTTTTATGGTCGACATCTGAATCTCCTGACGTTTCCCCTGAATGGTTTTCGGCGCGGGGCTTTGGGCCGCCCGTGCTTCCTGCTTCTTGGGTTGAAGCAATTATCTAATTCTGCATACCCTATTCCATAATACAATCTGGTTGAGATCGAGAATGACGGCGCCGGTTATGATCGGCGACAGGGCATAACCAGGGTTACGGGGGCAGGCTGAATTGCACGGTAATATTCTGTATTATACCATTCAATCAGGTGGTGCCGACCGAATCCGCGAGGAACTTCCGTGACCCCGGCCCCGTCTTCCGCCACGGACCTGAGCGCCGAACGCCGCCGCAATCTGGCTCGGCTCTTCGCGCCGCGCCATGTCGCCTTCATCGGTGGGGGCGAGGCGGCCGAGGCGGCGCGGCAATGTCAGAAGATCGGCTTCTCCGGCCCGATGTGGGCGGTCAATCCCAAGCGGCCGGATCTCGCCGGACTCCCTTGCCTGGCCAGCGTCGAGGATCTGCCGGAAGCGCCCGATGCCGTGTTCCTCGCGGTGCCGGCGCCGCTCACCGTCCGGACGCTCGCCACGCTGGCGCGCCGCGGGGCCGGCGGCGTGGTCTGCTATGCGGCGGGCTTCAAGGAGATCGGTGCCGAAGGCGGGGCGCTCGAACGGGCCCTCATCGAGGCGGCGGGATCGATGGCGGTGATCGGACCCAATTGCTACGGCCTGCTCAATTATGTGCAGGGCGTGGCGCTCTGGCCCTACGGGCAGCCGGGCCATCGGGTCGAGCGCGGGCCCGCCGTCATCACGCAGAGCGGCATGTTCGCGATCAATCTCACCTTCAGCGAACGCTCGGCCGCCTTCTCGCACATCATCAGCTCCGGCAATCAGAGCGTCCTCGGCATCGAGGACTATATCGAGTTCCTGCTCGACGATCCGGCAGTCTCGGCGGTGGGTCTGCATATCGAGATGCTGCGCGACATTCCGCGCTTCGCGCGGGTGGCGCTGCAGGCGGCGGCGAAGGAGATCCCGATCGTCGCCTTCAAGACCGGCGCCTCGGAGATCGGCGCCAGGCTCACCATCAGCCACACCGGATCGCTGGCCGGATCGGACGACGCCTATAACGCGCTGTTCCATCGCCTCGGCATCACGCGCGTCGCCACGCCGGCCCAGCTGCTCGAGACCCTGAAGATGTTCACCCATGGCGGCATTCCCGCCGGCCGGCGGCTGGGCGCCTTCACCTGCTCCGGCGGCGATGCCGAGATGGTGGCGGACTGGGCGGAGCATTACGGCCTGCTGCTGCCGCAGCCCAGCGACCGCACGAGGCAGCGCCTCGCCGCACAGCTCGGCTCCTTCGCCACGGTGAGCAATCCGCTCGACTACAACACGGCGATCTGGGGCCATGAGGATCGCGTCGAGGCCGCGCACGCGACCTTCCTCGAAGACGGCTACGACGCCGCGGTCCTGATCCAGGATTTCCCGCCCCTGGGCTCCGACATCGATCGGATTTCCAACACCGCGGACACGCGTGGATTCTTTGCCGCCGCCACCAAGGCGAAGCTGCCGGCGGCCGTCTGCAGCACCATCCCCGAATGCCTGACCCGGGACATCCGCGATCTGGCGCTGTCGAAGAAGGCCGCCCCCTTGCAGGGAATCCAGGACGGGCTGTTCGCGATCGCTGCCGCCGCGACTTATGGCGCCCGCCTCAAATTGCTGAGGGCGGCCGAGGGCGGCGACCGCTATCGCCTCGCCCAACCGATGCCGGCCATCGGACAGCCTCGGACGCTCGACGAATGGGAGAGCAAGACGCTGGTTCGCGAGGCCGGCATCCCGGTTCCAGCCGGGCGGCTTTGTCGCGCCGCCGAGGCGCCCGACGCGGGTGCCGCGATCGGATTCCCGGTGGCGGTGAAGCTGATCAGCGCCTCCCTGCCGCACAAGACCGAGGCCGGCGCCGTGCGGCTCGGCCTCGCCAGCGCGCCTGCCGTTCGCGAGGCGGTCGAAGCGATCGGAATCTCGGCGCAGAAATATCTGAACGGGCCGGTTCCCGACAGCTTCCTGGTCGAGCGCATGGCGCCCAAGCCGGTCGCCGAGATGATGGTCGGCATCCGCCGCGACGAGGGCTTCGGTTACATCCTCGTGCTGGGGGCCGGCGGCATCGGGGTCGAGGTCTCGCGCGACGTGGCGACGCTGCTGCTGCCGCTGACCAGGCCCGACCTCCTGGAGGAGATCGGGAGACTGCGCGTGTCGAAGATCCTCGAGGGCTATCGCGGCGCGCCCGCCGCCGACATCGACGGGCTCTGCGATGCGGTGCTCAAGCTTGCCGCATTGGTGCTGACCGGCGACCGCCGAATCGAAGGGCCGCACCCGCCGGTCGCCGAGATGGAAGCTGAGGCAGAACAACCCGACCGTGGCGCAGAGCTCGCCCCTGCTGCCGATCTCATGCAGCAGGGTGAAGCGTTTCGGGTCGCAGCCGACGAGGCGCGTCGCCACCGACAGCGGATCGCCCAGCCGGACCTCGCGCAGATAGCGCGCATGGACATCGATGATGGCGAACTCGCCGCCGTCGCGCTCGCTCTGCGCACGACCGCCATTCACCTCGTCCCAGAAGGCCATGGTCGCGATATCGGCGACGCGCTGATAGTCGAGATAGCCCATATGGCCGAACTCGTCGATCCATTCGGGCCTGACCTCGCCTTCGAAATAGATGCGGCGATTCTTCGTCATCGACCTGGCTCTCCCCTTTTTCGCGCCGCGGAGCATGATTTGATCCTGCGATATCGGCAAGCCCGTTTCGAATCTGGACGCGGCATCGCCGCTGGAGTGCTACGATTCCGCGGAAAGCCGGAGACGACGCACCAGCAGGAGCGGCGGTGAAGAAGACCCGCGACATATCCTCCCCGCTGACGAAGCGGTTGCAGAGCCTCGGACAGATCGCGAGCCTGGTGAATTCGGGCACCGAGCTGGGCGATGTTCTCAGCAGGATCGTGTTCGCGGTTTGCCAGAACTCGGTTTGGTCGTCGTCGGCGATCATGGCGCTCGACCGGGAAAGCGGCTACTCGATCCAGGTCGCCCGGCATGACCCCCATTTCAAGGAGACGAAGCGCACGCGCCAGCGCTGGCGGCTCGTCACCAGCCCGACGACGCGGGTGCTCGAGGCCGGCACGCCGCTGATCATCCCCGATGCGCAGAAGTCGGCGGAATATCCCGACTATCGGCGCGAGGCGCGCGAGCGCGGCTATCGCACGGTCGTGCTGATCCCGCTGCAGGCGCCGGACGAGCGGGGCCGGGGCATGGTGATGTCGGTCCATGCCGGCGACAGCCGACGCGTGGACAAGGACGAGCTGGTCTTCCTGCAGACGGCGGCCGAGCTGGCCTCGCTCGCGGTCGAGAAGGCCCATCGCCTGGCGGCGGAACGGCGGCAGGCGGCGGACCTGCGCCGCGCCCTCGACGTCCATGCCGCCTCGATGGAATCGGTGCTGGCGGGGCGCTCGCTCGCGAAACTGGCCGAGCTGATCGTCGATTTCCTGCCCCACCCGATGTTGATCGTCGACCTGACCTCCAACCAGGTCATCGCCCATCGCTCGCCGGCACCGGCAAGCGTGAGCGACACGGACTGGGCGGCCCGCATGAAGCAGGGTGCCATCCGCGAGCTGGGCCGGCTGCTGCGCGCGGTCAAGCCGACGCATTTCCAGGAGCTCCATCCGATCTCGCTCGAAGCCCTGGGACCCGGCATGACGGTCGAGGGCATGGTCGAGCCGCTCATCGTCGACGGTCTCGTGCTCGGCGGCCTGTTCCTGTTTCCGGCGGCGGGGAAGATCGAGCCTTTCGAGGCGCTGGTCGCGAACGAGGCGCGCTTCGCGCTGGCGGTGCAGCTGATGCGCGCCCATGTGCGCTTCGCCACCCAGGCCGAGACCAACAGCGAGTTCTTCGGGCGGCTGTTCAGCGGCAATTGGCGCGACGAGGCCGAGACGCGGGCGCGCGCCGGCCATCTCGGCCTGGCGCTCGAGGGCCCGGCGCGGCTTCTGATCCTCGCGCCCGGCTCTCGGGACGCCAGTCCGCCGGATGAGGATGCCCGAGCGACGACGCTGCGCGCGCTGCTGCGGCTCTCCAGCCCGCAACATCCGGGGGCCGCGGTCTGTTTCGACGGCGATGCCTTCGTGGTCTTCCTGCCGGAGCGTCCGGCCGGCGAGAAATCGACCTTGCGACTGATCGAGCGCCTGTTGAGCGAAACCGAATGGATCCTGGGCGCGAAGCCGGTCGCGACCCTGAGCCGGGTCTGTCGCGAGTTGAAGGATTACCAGTCGGCCCGGCAGGAGGGCGCCCGCGTCCTCGATCTGGCGCGTCGCCTCGACCGGCGGGGGCTGGTGACCGAGGCCGATTTCGGGCCCTTCGCCCGCCTGCTCGCGACCGCCGACCAGACGGCCTTGCGCAGCTTCGCCGACGAGACGCTGGCCCCCATCGCTTCCTACGACCGCAAGCACCGCTCGCATTTCCTGGCGACGCTGGACGCGTTCCTGACCCATGGCTGCCGCTATCAGCCCTGCGCCGATGCGCTGGGACTTCATGTCACCACGCTGCGCTACCGGCTGCAGCGGCTGGGCGACCTGTTCGGCGTCGATCTCGAGGACCGCGAGATGCGGCTGGCGCTGGAGATCGCCCTGCGGGTCAGAACCGCGCTCGGTTAAGGTCTGGACTCAACCGCTCGAACGGCGATGTTCCGCTCACGACCCACACCGGACTCTCGCACCAGACCCGTGGTGTTACTCCACTTCATTCATGGTAGGCATGTTTCGTTTCGGCACGCCGAACCAGAAGGAGTCGGCCACAATGAAGTGCCTGCGCATCTATGCCACCCCGGATGGCGAGTCGCATTTCGACGAAGTCGAATTGCCGACGACGAAGAGGTCGGTGCACCCCGATGCCGTGCCGTTCGAGGTTTCGGCCAGTTATCAGGCGTCCCGCGTCCGCCTCACCCGCATCCCAGCGGGCATGCGCGAGGTTGCTTGGCATACGGTCCCAGAGCCGGTGCTTACGGTGAGGCTGGATGGTTCGGTTGAATACGAGACGAGCGACGGAGAGATGCGCCACGTTCAGGCGGGTAGCTTCGTATTAGTGGAGGACACGCACGGCAAGGGCCATCTGTCACGCCATTCCGCAGAGGCGCAAACTGTCATCTGGATATCACTACCGAATGGGTTCGATTTGCCGCCCGCATAGTCCGTCTGGGCACGCTGTCGGCGCCGCTGCCGAGAGTTTGCTTTCCACCCGTTGCAGACATTCATGCCGTGGAACGGCTTTGCGCGGTCAGCATCAGAAGGCGATGACGGCGGCGAGCGCGACCGCCGAGGCGTAGTTGCAGGCGAGCTTGTCGTAGCGGGTGGCGACGCGGCGGAAGTCCTTCAGATGGCAAAACATGGCCTCAATACGCCAACGCTCGCGGTAGCGCCGCCGGCCGTCCTCGCGCTCTGGACCGGGCTGGTTCTTCGGCATGAACGGCTCGATCACCGCCCACTGCGCGTTGGAGATCCAGAGCACGTCCGCTATCGCGGTCTCCGTGTTGTCACGCACGGCAACGAATCACGAAACCGAAGCCGTGGCAACGCCTTGGCCCGGTTCAGACCCTGGGCCAGGACTGCGCCTCCTCGAATCCTAGGATAGAGTCGTCATGACTTACCCCGGAACGGCGGAAGAACCGCCGGCAGCCGCTTTCTACCCTTGCCCCTCGCACGAACAACCGAGGACGCCACCTATGAAGTTCACCCTCGTCATCAATATGGAGCGCCTCGATCCCCAGGTTAGCATGCGCGACGTGGCGCGCGAGGTGCTGGAGATGGTGCAGATGGCCGATGCCGGCGGTTTCGAGATCGCCTGGGCCGCGGAGCATCACGGCATCGAGATGACGGTGTCGCCGGGACCGTTCCAGCTCCTGGCCTGGTGGGCGGCCCATACCTCGCGCATCCGCCTCGGCACGGCCGTGGTGGTGGCGCCCTATTGGCATCCGCTCAAGCTCGCCGGCGAGGCCGCGCTGTTCGACCTCCTCAGCGGCGGCCGGCTCGAGTTCGGCATCGGCCGCGGCGCCTATCAGCGCGAGTTCGACCGCCTGGCTGGCGGCCTGGATCAGCGCGTCGGCGTCGCCTATATGCAGGAGATGCTGCCGGTGCTGAAGGGGCTCTGGCAGGGCGACTATGCGCATCAGGGCCAATACTGGTCCTTCCCGACGGCGACCTCGGTGCCGAAGCCGATCCAGAAGCCGCATCCGCGCATCTGGGTCGCGGCGCGCGATCCCGGCACCTTCGACTGGGCGGTGAAGAACGAGTGCAGCATCATGACCTGGGCGCTCTCGCGTCCCTTCGCGGAGGTCGAGCTCTACAAGGAGCGGTTCGAGACCGCCCTGAAGAACAATCCCGGCGTCCAGCGGCCGGCCTTCATGACCATGCGCCACACCTCGGTCTATGAGCGGCCCGGCGACTGGGAAGCGCCGGTCAATTCCGCGATGCGCCAGAGCGGGCAGTTCGAGAATCTTTTCAAGAATCTGGGCGGGGTCACGAACGGCTTCGTCGAGACGGTCGATCTCGCCGCCTTCGCCCAGCGCAACGAGTTCGATCCGCTGGCGATGAAGGAGAACCTGATGTTCGGCACGCCCGACGAGGTGATCCGGAAGCTGAAGCGCTATGAGGCGCTCGGGACCGACTATTTCTGCTACTCCTCGGCCTTCGGTCAGCCGATGTCCGACCAGAAGCGCTCGCTGGCCCTCTTCATCAAGGAAGTGATGCCGGCCTTCGCCGAGGCTCCCGCAACCCGGCCGCGCGCCGTCGCGATCTGAATCTGGCCTGCGCCGTCACGGGCGCGTAGGCTGCTTGTCGCACGACAGGCGCCGCCGCTTGTCTTGCCTGCCAATCCATGGGGTGCTACTAAGAGATAATACGGTATTACGGAGAACGGGATATGGTCGGCAAGGCTGAAGAACCGGAGCTTTCTTCGCTGCGCGTCAAACGCACCCATATCACCCTTCGCCAGCAGGTTCTCGACGTCCTGCGCAATGCCATCCTCGAATTCCGCTTCAAACCCGGCGACCGCCTGATCGAGCGCGAGCTCTGCGAGCTGACCGGCGTGAGCCGCACCAGCGTGCGCGAGGCGCTCCGCCATCTCGAATCCGAAGGCCTGGTCCATAACGTGCCCAACAAGGGGCCGACCGTCGCGACGGTCACCCTCGAAGAGGCGCAGCAGATCTACGAGGTGCGCGAGGCGCTGGAGGGATTGGCCGGCCGTCTCTTCGCGACCCGCGCCACCGATCGCGAGATCGAGCGGCTCCGCAATGCCAACGAACGCCTGGAGAAGGCGTTCGAGGTCGGCGATGTGCGCGGCATCGTCGCGGAGACGACCCATTTCTACGAGGTGTTCCTCGAAGGCTGCGGCAACAATCTGATCCGCGACACGATCCGCTCCCTCAACGCCCGGATCGTCTATCTGCGCGCGACCTCCATGTCGCGGCCGGGGCGCTCGCCCGGCAGTCTGGGCGAGATGCGCCGCATCGTCGAGGCGATCGGCAAGCGCGCGCCCGATGCCGCCGAGGAAGCCTGCAAGGATCATGTCCGGCGCGCCTGCAACGCCGCCCTCGAGATGCTGCGCCAGCGCCGCATCGACGGCGTGAACTGAGCCTGTCGGGCGCCAGACCGCCGCCCGGGTTTCGCCTGCAAACCCATTTCCCGACCCTGAACAGCGAAGGTGCCTCATGTCCTCCGGTCCTCTTCACGTCACCCGCAACGGTCCCGTCCTCGAAGTCGTCCTCGATCGCCCGAAAGCCAACGCGATCGACGCGGCCACCAGCCGCGTGATGAGCGAGACCTTCGTCAAGTTCCGCGACGATCCGGAGCTGCGGGTCGCCATCGTCACCGGCGGCGGCGAGAAGTTCTTCTGCGCCGGCTGGGATCTGAAGGCCGGCGCCGCGGGCGAAGGGCCCGTCTCCGACTATGGCGAGGGCGGATTCGGCGGCATCCAGGAGCTGCCCAACCTCAACAAGCCGATCATCGCGGCGGTCAATGGCATGGCGGTCGGCGGCGGCTTCGAGCTGGCGCTCTCGGCCGACATGATCATCGCCGCGGCGCATGCGCGTTTCGCGCTGCCCGAGATCAAGGCCGGTACGCTCGCCGACGCGGCGACGATCAAGCTGCCGCGCCGCATTCCCTATCATGTGGCGATGGATCTGCTGCTGACCGGGCGCTGGATGGAGAGCGACGAGGCGCAGATGCGCGGCCTGGTCAACGAGGTCGTTCCTGCGGGCGAGCTCATGAGCCGCGCGCGGGCGCTGGCGAAAATGCTGGCCGAGGGGCCGACCCTGGTGTTCGCGGCGATCAAGGAGGTCGTGCGCGAGACCGAGGGCATGCAGTTCACCGAGGCCCTGCGGCGCATCAACGAGCGCCGCTTCCGCACGGTCGACATCCTCTATTCGAGCGAGGACCAGCGCGAAGGGGCGATCGCTTTCGCGGAAAAGCGCGCGCCGGTCTGGAAGGGAAGATAGAAGTTCGCGATGGGGCGGCGGGCTGCCGGAATCAGGTCGGCTTGCCCCTGTCGTTGGCGTTCGCGGCCAGGAGCCGCTCGAAATCGGCCAGCAGCGAACCGATGAGCTGCTTGCGGCGCGGGTCCTGGCAGGCGGGAGTCTCGGCGAACAGGCTCAGCAGGTAGCGGGTCTTCTCGACGGCCTCGGCCCAGGTCTCCGAGGATGCTGCCGCCAGATGCTTCTCCAGCTCCTCACGACGCGCCAGGAGATCGGAATGATCCCTCTCGACCTCCATGCGCAGGCGGCGCAGCTCGGTGGCCTTTTGGGCCGCCATGCCGCGATGCGTGTCGAGTTCCGTCGGTTGATCGACCATCGCAGCCTCACCCTTGCGTGACGGTGCGGGCTTCCCCCGCGCATCGGCGAAGCATAGGCAGCTTCGGATAGGATGGCCAATCTTCGCTCGTTTCCCGTCGGTCCCCGGAGTCGCCCCCGCGTCGCCATGGCTGACCCAATTAAATCGGACAGGGCAGCCGAATGGGCCTATGCTGATGCGATGACGCTCAGCTTCCCCAACAGAAGTCGCAGTTTCGATGCGACGAGACGCGGCGTTCGCTTCTGGGGACATGACCGGTCGCTCGAGATCCTGTGTTTCGTGGATGAATCCGCCTTGCGGCGGCTCAATCCGGAGGCGAGCGACGACGAGCGCAGCTATCTCGCGGCCTTCGATGTGAATTGCGACCGGATCCACCATGTCGCGAGCGCGCTCTATTCGCGCCGGCACGCCGATTTCCTCTCGCTGGCCGCTTCCGATTTTTAGGAACCCGCGAGTACCTGCGACGTCTGCCCGTGTTTTGGCCGTTCCGCTGCCTTGCGGCTCCGCCCGGGACGCCGTGGATTGCGGTCTCATCGCCCGTTCTCACCCGATGCGCAGGGGCGCTTCGCCCCTGGCATCCTCATGAAGGAGAGTCTTGATGGCCAAAGGTCAACAACGCGGCAATCGTGAAGCCAAGAAACCGAAGCAGCAGAAGCCCAAAGCCTCGCCGACCAGTTCGACGCTGGTCTCGATCCAGCCCAAACTGAGCAGCTTTCCCTCGCCCAAACGCAAGTAGCGCCGCCAGGCGCCGCGGCGCTGTGGCAGAAAGCCCATTGAATTTCGGGTGTCTTTAGCCCATCTATTCAGTACCGAGCGCCGCTTCGGGGCCGTATGTCTCGTTGTCCGCTTCGCAGCCCACCGACAACCCGGCCCGATTGACCTTCGCCAATGGTTCAGATCCTGGCGCGAAGGCCAGGAATATCGGACGGGAACGTGACCTCACCCACGCGCCGAACGCGTCGGCATCATCCCACCGGATGATGGTTCTCGCGGTCTGTTCGCGCATTTCGGCGCCATCGATGTCTGGCGGGCTTTCTTGGTCAGATCATCCTGCGGCCCTTCGCGACGGTCCGACAGGGGCCTCGAACGGAACCGTTTCTCGCTACCGTACCCGCCGGCGGTCCGCCGGCTTCGACGACCCGAGGCCCTTTGCCGCCTCGTTGACGGAGCAGAAACATGAGCCGCAATTCACGCTCGGGAAGAGCCACGACGCCGGTCGAAGTCAGTCAGCGCAGCAAGATCGACAAACTGCGGGCGCTGCGACTGAGCGATGAGGCCGCACGCCAGGCGGCCGGGACCTGGGGAGAGATGTCGCTGGGCGAGATCACGCATCAGCCGACCGGCGAGGTCTTCGTCTATGTCTGGAAGGGCCGCGCGTCGCCGGAGCTCGAGAAGCTGCCGGGCAAACGCACCACCGTGAAGCGGGCGGACGAGCACGCGCTCCTTACCGAATGGCTCCTGAAGCACAAGATGGTGGGCTTCGAGATCACGCTGCTGGCCTGGAGCCTCAGCGAAGCCGAAGCCGCGCGATTGCAGCAGGCGCGGCTCGCCGAGCAGAGCGCCGCCGGCGTCACCGACATCAACGCCGTGCCCGCCGCTCCGCAGGCGCTCGCCAGCTGAACGGGCCGGACCGCGCGAGTTCTCGTTCTGCCGTGCTCCGGATTGGCGTGCCGGGCCTTGCGTTCTCCCGAAGGCGGGACATGTTTCTCGGCCGCTGCTCTTCGCCAGCATGTTGATCCCGCCGGTTTCCCTGCCTGAGGCACCGTCTCCGTTGGACATGAATCCGTCGAGTTCGGCCCCCGGCGCGACCGCCGGCTCTTCGCTGCGCTCCGCCATCGCCACCTTCGAATCACCGCTCCCGGCCCGCAGCATCTGGCAACTGGTCAGCTCGATCGGTCTCTATCTGGTCGCCTGGGCCGCCATGTTCGAACTCATCCATATCTCCGTGACGCTGGCGCTGCTGCTCGCCATTCCCACCGGCGCGCTGCTGGTTCGGATCTTCATCCTGCAGCATGACTGCGGCCATGGTTCGCTTTTCGCGTCGCGTTCCGCGAACAATGTCGTCGGCACGATCTGCGGTCTGCTGACGCTGACGCCTTATGCAAACTGGCGCCGTCATCATGCCGGCCATCACGGCACCTGGAACAATCTCGACCGCCGCCACTCGGGCGCCGACATCTATTCGACCTGTCTGACGGTCAAGGAATACCAGGCGCTGCCCTGGCGCGAGCGGTTCGTCTACCGGGTCATGCGCCATCCGCTGGTCGCCCATGTGATCCTGCCGCCGCTGGTCTTCGTGCTGCTCTACCGCGTCCCCTTCGACACGCCGAAGGAGTGGAAACGCGAGCGGCGCTCGGTCCATATCACCAACGCCATCCTTGCCGGCGCCCTGCTCGGGCTCGGTCTCCTGCTCGGTTTCTGGCAGGTGCTGGCGGTGCAAGCCTTCATCATCGTCGTGGCCTCGATCATCGGCGTCTGGCTGTTCGCCCTGCAGCACCGCTTCGACAATTCGCAGTGGGCCCGACAGGAGGCCTGGAGCTTCTCGTCGGCCTCGCTCGACGGGTCCTCCTGCCTGCGGCTGCCGCGCATCCTGCAATGGTTCACCGGCAATATCGGCTTCCACCATATCCATCATCTGGCGCCGCGCGTGCCGAACTATCGCCTCCAGGCCTGCTACGAGGCCGTCCCGGCCTTGCGCACCCGGGCGCCGCTGTCGCTCTGGGCGGGCCTGCGGTCGGTCTGGCTGTCGCTCTGGGACGAGGATGCGGAGCGCATGGTGGGTTTCTCGCGCCGCAACAGCCGTGGCGGGCGATCCTCGATCGAAGAATCCGCATGAGACTGCAGCGTCGCCGGAGACTCCTTTGCCCCGGGCGTCGCAAACGGAAGGGAACGCCATGATCAACGATCTTGCCAAGTGGTGTCGTCTGGGCGGCGACTGTATCGGCGGACTGTTCCTGCTGATCGGCGGCGGCTATGCGGGCTATGTGCTGGTCGCCGACCGCTCGGGCTCGAGCCCCTGGCTCACCGGCCTCGCCGTGGCCATTGCCGGCGCCTTCATCCTCGCCGTCGGGCGGGGCTTGAGCTGGGTTCTGATCGGCGGAACCAGACGGGCCTGATGCCGTTCTTCGCGGCTGGCGGGTGTCAGCGCGCCTGATTCACCATGTCGGCGCATTTCTCGCCGATCATGATGCAGGTCGCGTTCAGATTGCCGCTGACGACGATGGGCATGATCGAGGCGTCGGCCACATAGAGTCCTTCGAGACCCCTCAGCTTCAGGCGTTCGTCGACCACCGCCATGCGGTCGGTTCCCATCTTGCAGCTTCCAGCCGGATGGTAGAAGCCGATCGCCGTCTCGCGCACGAAGGCGCGCCACTCGTCGTCGCCCTGCACGTCGCTTCCCGGCTTGAACTCGCCGACCACCTGGCGTGCCATCGGATCGGTCTCGCAGATGCGGCGCATCAGACGATGGCCGCGGATCAGGGTCTCGCAATCGTTCTCGTCGCCCAGCAGGTTGGGCTGGATCTCGGGCTGGTCGAACGGATCGGCCGATTTCAACCGGATCCACCCGCGCGAGCGCGGGCGGTGGATGTTGATCAGGCCGGTGGCCGCCGGACGGTCGAACAGAATCGGCCCGTTCTCCGTCAGGTCATAACCGGCGGGCGTGAAGTGATATTGGATGTCGCAGCGATCGAGTTCTGCTCGCGAGCGGGTGAAGCCGATCACATGGGCGTCGGGCGTCGATCCCGGCCCGCGGCCGGTCAGCAGCCACTGCGCGCCATAGAACATGTACGGAAAGAATCCGCGCTGCACATTGTAGGTTTTGTCCCGGGTCCAGACCGTGTGCGAGATTCCGGGATGGTCGTGAAAGTTCTCGCCGACGCCCGGCAGATCCTGGACGACCGCGACGCCCTTTTCGCGAAGATGCGCTTCCGGCCCGATGCCCGACAGCATCAGGATCTGGGGCGAGGAGAGCGCCCCCGCGCAAAGCACCACGGCGCGCGACGCCTTGGCCGTCTGCGGCCGGCCCGCCTGGACATACTCGACGCCGGTCGCGCGCCTGCCGGCGAAGGCGATGCGCTCGACATGGGCGTGGGTGGCGAGCCGCAGGTTGGATCGGCGCCGCGCCGGCCAGAGATAGGCGCGCGCCGCGCTGCAGCGCCACCCGCCGCGTTGCGTCGCCTGGAGAAAACCGATGCCATCCTGAGGCGGCCGGTTGATGTCGCTCTTGCGCGGCAGTCCGGCATTGGCGCAAGCCTGCAGGAAGATCTCGGAGAGCGGATGCGGCGTTCGGAGGTTCGAGACCGAGAGGGGGCCGCCGCTTCCGTGATAGTCGTCGGCGCCATTCTCATTGTCCTCGGCGCGCTTGTAATAGGGCAGGACGCTGGTGAAATCCCAGCCTCGGCAGCCCATCTGCGCCCAGACATCGAAATCCTCGGGCTGCCCGCGCACATAGCACATGCCGTTGATCGAGCTGGTGCCGCCGAGCACCTTGCCGCGCGGCATGTAGTCCCGGCGATCATTGCGTGTCGGGTCGGCGGCGGCCTTGTAGCGCCAGTCATAGCGCGGATTGCCGATCGCGAAGAGATAGGTCGCGGCCGGCATCTGGATCGGCAAGCGGCGATCGGACCCGCCCGCTTCCAGCAGCAGGACACGGGCCCGCCCATCCTCGGAGAGACGAGCGGCAACTGCGCATCCGGCCGAGCCGGCGCCGATCACGATATAGTCGAACTCAACGCGCGCGGTTTCCGTTATCGAGGGTGCGGGGACGGCGTCATCCGTCCGCATTCTTATCGACCAAGAGCTTGACCTGCACGATCAGCAGAAGAAGGGCGGCGCCGATGCCGGCGACCGCGCCGACCACGGCCATGAAGAGAGGCAGATCGCCCAGCTCGTGATTGTCCCTGAGCAGCAGCCCGCCCGCGAACGAAACGGCGCAGAGGAGGAGGATGATCAGCGAGATATTCCGGAAAAGCTTCGGTTTTCGAAAGGCGATCCCCGGCTTCCCGCGCGTCGCCAGCTCCGAGGCCTGGTAATGCGCCACGAGTTTCGCGGCGAGATCCTCGGCGCGGACCGGAATGGGGAAGCGGAGCGCCAGCCGGGTCGGGGTATATCTCACGGCGGGATAATAGAGATTGAGCTCGATGCAGGCCGACTGGTCGTTGCGGAGGCGGGAGACGTTTTCCACGCGAGGCGTGCCGCGGAACGGCACAGGCTGGAAATCGCCGTCCACCAGGACGCCGTCCCTGGCGACGACGATCTCGATGCCCTCGGGCGGCGCTTCCTTCACCAGCGTCAGCTGATTGAGCAGCGCGCCCTTCTCGGCACTGGCCTGGCGGTTGAGCCCGAGAAAGGCCTGCCAGGCGAGCGGATCGATCCGCCAGCGGGCGATGACGCCCTCGCCGCGCAGCAATCTTTCATGCGCGCGCATATCGAAATGCTGGTGAAGCGCAAAGGCGCCGCCGAGCAGGAGCGACATGAGGCCGGCGATGAACAGCACGGTGTGCCATGCCGTGGGGATCGAGCGGTCCGGAATCAGGACCGCGCACGGCAAGGCGATGAGGCCGAAGATGAAGACTCCAAGCGCGATATTGCGCGCGCGCCGCGGATGACGCATTCGACACCCCCCGTCTTCTCGGCGCCGCAGCGGCATCCCTCTGCCGGCCGCGCGAGCCGCTCCACCCGAGGTCGATGCTACAGGATGGAGCCGCCGATCAAAGTCCTGTTTTTCGCGGAATGAAGAAGGGCGGCCCCTTGCGAGGGCCGCCCCTTTTGCGTCGAGCCATGCGCGCCGATCAGTCGCGGCGCAGCTTGACGACTTGGCTGGTATAGGCATCGACCGTCAGCTTGACGTCGTGGCCATAGCGGTCTTCCGCACTGACGCGGTAATAGCCGTCCTTGAAGCGCCAGTTGCTCAGATCGTGGAACTGCTGGTGCTGGAGACGGGCGCGGATGGCGGCCTTCGGCAGCGGCTGATGCTGCTGGTGGCCATAGCCCCAACCGGGCTGATGATGGCCCGAGTCCTGCCAGCCCGAATTGTAGCCGTAGCCGTTGCCGCCGGACCCCTGGGGGTTGTTCCAGGGCAGATTGTTCTGGCGGCCCCAATCGTCGGAGCGGTCGTTGTTGGCGATCACGATTCGATCCCGATCGTTGCCGGTATGGTCGCTGTTGCCGGGACCGCCCGCGGCGAAGGCGGCGGTGCTGGAGGCAAGCAGGCCGGCGAGGCCGGCGATCATCAAGAAGGTACGCATGACTGGTTTCCTTTCCGTAGTTCTGCGATCCTTGGTGACGAGCATCCTGCCTCGCGCCAGTTGAACGCAGCCTGGGCGGCCTGTTCATGTCCGGTTCAGCTTCCCCGGAGTAAATCACCCTTCATGCGCCGGCATTTTCTTCGCATGGGTCTGGCCTGTCTCCTGGCGCTGACGCTCTTCGGCGCCGCGCCGGCCTTTGCCGACAGCGATCAGGATCGGGCGCGCGCCGCCGTCGAGTCGGGCGAAGTGAAGCCGTTGGGCGCCATCCTCAAGGCCGTGCGCCAGAAATACAAAGGCCAGGTGCTCGACACCCAGCTGCTCGATATGGGCGGCCGATGGGTCTATCGGGTCCGGTTCCTGACCCAGGACGGACAGGCGCTGGATATCGGCGTCGATGGCAGGAGCGCGCAGATCATCGATGTCCAGGGCGGCGGCTGAACCGTCGCGCGATGTGAGTAACCGCTTTGCGAATCCTCGTCGTCGAAGATGATCCCGATCTGGCCCGGCAGCTGAAGGCGGCCCTGTCGGAGGCCAGCTATACCGTCGACCTGGCGAAGGACGGCGAGGAGGGCCATTTCCTCGGCGACACCGAGCCCTATGATGCGGTGGTACTCGATCTGGGTCTGCCGGTGGTCGACGGCGTCACGGTCCTGACCCGCTGGCGGCGAGCGGGCCGCACCATGCCGGTGCTGATCCTCACCGCACGCGATCGCTGGAGCGAGAAGGTCGCGGGCTTCGATGCCGGCGCCGACGACTACGTGACCAAGCCGTTCCAGATGGAAGAGGTGCTGGCGCGCCTGCGGGCCTTGATCCGCCGCGCCGCGGGCCATGCCTCGGCCGAGCTCGAATGCGCGGGCTTGCGCATCAATTCCAGCAGCGGCCGCGTCACGGTGGACGGCGTGCCGATCAAGCTGACGGCGCAGGAATTCCGCCTGCTCGACTATCTGATGCATCATCAGGGCAAGATCGTCTCGCGCATCGAGCTGACCGAGCATATCTACGACCAGGATTTCGACCGCGAATCGAACACCATCGAGGTCTTCGTCGGCCGCCTGCGCAAGAAGCTCGGCGCCAATTACATCGCCACGGTCCGGGGCCTCGGCTACCGACTGGCGCCGCCGGCCAAGGAAGAATAGATGGCGGCGCGCTCGCTGGCGCTGCGCCTGATCGTCGGCGCCGGCGTCTGGATCGCGGTGGCCCTGCTGGCGGGCGGCTTCACGCTGTCGCGCCTGTTCGAGGACACGGTCGAGAACAGCTTCGATGCCCGCCTCGTGGTGCTGCTGGAAAGCCTGGTCGCGGTCGCTGAATTGACCCCCCAGGGCCAGCCGCAACTGACGCGCAGCGTCGGCGAGCCCCGTTTCGACCAGTCCTATTCCGGCTGGTACTGGGAGATCGCCGAGAATGGCAAGCCGCTGCTGCGCTCGCGCTCGCTCTGGGACCAGGATCTGCCGCTGAGCGACGAGACCGCGACCACCGAGGCCTATCGCCACGATGTGATCGGCCCCGACAACCAGCCGCTGCGCCTGGTCGAGCGCGAGATCGCGCTGCCGGGATCGACCCAGCGTCTGCGGTTCGGCGTCGCCGGCGAGACCGGCGAGATCGATGCGGCGGTGCGCAGCTTCAACACCACGCTGATCTGGTCGCTGGGCCTCTTGGGGCTGGGGCTGCTCGTGGCCCTCCTGATCCAGATCCGGTTCGGCCTGCAGCCGCTGCGCCGGATCCGCCGCGCCATCATCGCCGTGCGCACCGGCCGCGCCCAGCGGCTCGAGGGCGAGTTCCCGCTGGAGATCGCGCCGCTCTCCAACGAGCTCAATGTGCTGATCGAGCACAATGCCGCGGTGCTGGAGCGCGCGCGCACACAAGTGAGCAATCTGGCCCATGCGCTGAAGACGCCGCTGTCGGTCCTGACCAACGAATCCAACGCCGCCGAAGGGCCGTTGGCGGAGACCGTCAGGCGGCAGACGGCGTCGATGCGCCAGCAGATCGATCACTATCTGGCCCGCGCGCGCACGGCCGCCGCCGCCCGCGTGCTCGGCGTGCGCACGGAGGCGGATGCGGTCGCCGAAGATCTGCGGCGGACGCTCGAGCGCATCCATATCGATCGGCGCATCCGGATCGAGACGCGCCTGCCGGCGGGGCTCGCCTTCCGCGGCGAGCGGCAGGATCTCGAGGAGATGCTCGGCAATCTCGCGGACAATGCCTGCAAATGGGCCAAGAGGCAGGTCTTCATCGCGGGCCGGCGCGAGGGTGGCCGCATCCAGCTCATCGTCGACGATGATGGTCCGGGACTGCCGGCGGCCCAGCGCGATCAGGTCTTCCAGCGCGGCAACCGGCTCGACGAGAGCGTGCCCGGGAGCGGCCATGGCCTCGCCATCGTGCGCGAGATCGCCGAGCTCTATGGCGGCTCGGTCGAACTCGGCGATTCCCCGACCGGAGGCCTGCGGGCCATCCTCACCCTGCCCGCCGCGGACGCCTCCTGAAGGCGACAGCAGTCATTAATCTGCTGAAATCACAAGAAATTCTGCGACCCAGCGGTTGGAGCGGGGAGGTGCCCCGAACCTGAACGGCGGATGAACGGCGCCATCAGAGTGGGTTCAGCCGGGCTTGGGCAGAGTGTGCGCCAGGCTGCCGTGCGAATCCGAGTTCGTCAGAGGCACGGGCAGCTTCCTGTCACTCTGGAGATGGAGCCGATCATGAACCTCAAGAAAATCACCGCCGTCATCCTGCTCGCCTCGACGCTCGGGGCCTGCGCCAATGGCGGCTATGGCGGCACGGGCCTCGGCACCAAGGAAACGATCGGCACGCTCGGCGGCGCCGCGCTCGGCGGCTGGGCCGGCTCGAACATCGGCCATGGCACGGGGCAGCTCGTCGCGACCGCGGCGGGCGTGGTAATCGGCGGCTTCATCGGCAACCAGATCGGCCGCGGCCTCGACCAGGCCGACCAGCAGTCCGCCTATCGCGCCGAGCAGAACGCGCTCGAGCGCTATCCCGATGGCCAGTACTCGAACTGGCAGAATCCGAACAACGGCAATTCCGGCTACACCGTGCCGCAGAGCACCTATCAGGCGCCCTCCGGCCAGTACTGCCGCGAGTACCAGACCACGATCGTCGTGAACGGCCGGCCCGAGAGCGCCCATGGCACGGCCTGCCGTGAGCCCGATGGCAGCTGGCGCGTCGCCAGCTGATCTCGCGCCCTCGTCGATCACCGATCGATCTTGGATCCCGGAGGAATCATGACCCGAGAAAAACGGGCGGCGTCGCTACGCCGCCGGCGCCTCGCGGTGCTGCTGGCCGCGGGCGTCTCGCTTGCGAGCCTCGGCCCCGGCGCCGCCGCGCATGCCGATTTCAATGACGGGCAGACGGCCTACCAGAATCGCGATTACGCCGCCGCGATCCAGGAACTGGGCCCCTTGGCCGACCAGGGCGATGCCCGCGCGCAGGCGATGGTCGGGCTCATGTATCGCGAAGGGCAGGGCGTGCCGCGGGATGATGTGCGGGCCTATCAATGGTTCGATCTTGCCGCCGCGGGCGGACAGGTGGATGCGGCCCGGGCGCGCGACGACCTGGCCCGGCGCATGGCCCCGGACCAGATCGCCGAAGCGCACCGCCTGGTGTCGGCGTGGCGTTCGGCCGGAGACGGGACGGTGCAGCGAGCGCCGCTCACGCCGACGCAGCTCTCGGATCTACAGTGGCAGCTCGCCATCCATGGCTATGATCCCGGCACCTCCGACGGGGTCGTCGGGCCGCAGACGCAGCAGGCCATCGCCGACTATCAGCGCGATGCGAACCTGCCCGTCGACGGCCAGCCGAGTGCCGCACTGCTGAGCCATCTGCAATATACCAATCCGCCGGTGCGCAGCGCCCGCATGCTGGCGAGCCTCGGCGGCGGCGCGGCGCCGGCCGCGACCCAACAGCGGCCCGCTCCCGCCTATGGCGACGACAACGGGACGACCGGCGGCGATCTGGCCTCGGTGCCGATCAGCCCCGATCTGCTTTTCATCTACACGACCTCGGTGCAGCAGGCGCTGCAGGCCAAGGGCTATCGCCCCGGCATCGCCGACGGCAGGCTCGGTCCCCGGACCCGCGCCGCCATCCGCCGCTATCAGCAGGATTACGGCCTGCCCGTGACCGGCGAGGTATCGCTCGCCCTGGTCAATCACCTGCGGCTGATCACGGGATTTCCGGCGGGCTATCCGCAATCGCAGATTTGAAGCGCAAGACACCTCTGTCTCTTCGCCACTTCTTTCTTATCCCCTCCCCCCTTGAGGGGGAGGTTAGGTGGGGGGTGATCGAAGAACGCGATGATGAAAGAATCTCGCGCCGCGCGAACTCAGCCTGCATCGAGTTTGGGGCTACCCCCCACCCAAGCCTCCCCCTCAAGGGGGAGGGGAAGGAAGAGAGGTGGCGGAGTCCCTACCTCGCCCCGCCCACAAACAGCTTCCCCGTCGTCGTCTTGAGATAGGGCGCCAGCGGGATGTCCTCCTGGCGCAGGAAGCCCTTGGGCGGCAGGGCGCCGTCGCGGACCATCTCGATCACCGAGACGACCGAGGCCGAGGTGGTCCAGGAGATCGCGGTGCGCCGCGCGCCGCCCGCTTCGATCGGGTGATAGGCGCGCACGAACTCCTTGCGCCGCAGCGCACCGGCGATCGTGCCCTCGGCCGCGACATGCACATAGACGATGTCGTCATCGACCGGCGGCTTGGCATGGGTCAGGATCTGGCCCGCCAGCTCGCGGCGCTCGCGCATCAGCAATTCGTGGAAGAAGAAGTTCATGAGCTGCACATGCCCGGGATAGCGGATCGTCTTGTAGTCGATATTGTCGACCTTCCCGAGATAGGTGTCGCACATGGTGCCGAGCCCGCCCGAGGTGGTGAAGGCCTCGAGCCTGACGCCGTCGATATAGAGCGTCTCGATCCATTCCATCGGCGAGACCAGCTTCTTCTTCCCCTCCTCGATCACCTCGCAGTCATTGAGATATTCGTTGACCACGCCTTCCGGCGACCAGTTGAAGGCATAACCCATGAGGCCGGTCGGGTTGCGCGGCAGCGCGCCCACCCGCATCCGGATCGAGCGGCAATGATCGAACTGCCGGGCGAGATCGGCGCCGACGATGCCGACGAATCCCGGTGCCAGCCCGCATTGCGGCGCCATCAGTCCCTTCGCGCTGCCGCTCATCTTGATGATGGCCTTGGTGGTGGGCACGTCCTCGGTCAGATCGAAATAATGCAGGCCGCGCTCGTGGGCGATGCGGGCCACCTCGGCGTTGAGGTGATAGGGCAGGCAGGAGAGGACCGCTTCGGCGGACCCGAGCGCCTTGCCGAGCTCGGCGGCCGATTTCAGATCGGCGGTTTCGGTGAGGAAGGGCAGGACGTCGCGCGGCGTCCTCGCATCGAAGGCGACGACCTTGAAGCCGCTCTCATGCAGCAAGGTCGCCGCAAGGGTTCCGACTTTTCCTAAGCCCAGGACGGCGATCTTGCTGAACAGCATGACGGGACCTCAGATTTCGAACTTGATGCCCTGCGCCAAAGGCAGCGCCCGGGAATAATTCACCGTGTTGGTCTGGCGGCGCATATAGCCCTTCCAGGCGTCGGAACCGGATTCGCGGCCGCCGCCGGTCTCCTTTTCGCCGCCGAAGGCCCCGCCGATCTCGGCCCCCGAGGGACCGATATTCACGTTGGCGATGCCGCAATCCGAACCCGTTGCCGAGAGAAAGGCCTCGGTCTCGCGGACATCGGTCGAGAAGATGCAGGAGGCGAGGCCCTGCGGCACCGCGTTATGCAGGGCGACCGCCTCGGCGAACTCCCGATATTTCATCACATAAAGGATCGGCGCGAAGGTTTCGTGACGCACGATCTCGGTCTGGGACGGCATCTCGACGATCGCGGGCTTGACGTAATGCGCCTGCGGGAATTTGTCGGCGAGGGCGCGGCCGCCGCCATGGAGGGTGCCGCCCTCCTTCTTCGCCTGCTCCAGGGCCTTGTTCATGCTGGCGAAGGCGGCCGCGTCGATCAGCGGACCGACCAGCACGCCGTCGCTCAAGGGATCGCCGATCGCGAGGCGCTCATAGACCGGGATCAGCCGCTTCAGGAGCGGGTCGTAGATGCTCTCATGCAGGATCAGGCGACGCAGGCTGGTGCAGCGCTGGCCGGCGGTGCCGACGGCAGAGAACAGGATCGCGCGCAAGGCAAGCTCGAGATCGGCCGAGGGCGCCACGATCATGGCGTTGTTGCCGCCCAGCTCCAGGATGGCGCGCCCGAAGCGCTCGGCCACCTTCGGGCCGACGGCGCGGCCCATCGCGGTCGATCCGGTCGCCGAGACGATCGGCACGTCGCGGCTCTCGACCAGCGCCTGGCCGGTCTCGCGCCCGCCGATCACGACCTGCAGCAATCCCTTCGGCGCGTCGCCGAACCTGGCCAGCGCGCGCTCGAAGATCTTGGCGGTGGCGAGCGCCGAAAGCGGCGTCTTCTCGGAAGGCTTCCAGATCACGGGATCGCCGCAGACGAGCGCCAGCGCCGCGTTCCAGGCCCAGGGCGCCACCGGGAAATTGAAGGCGGTGATGACGCCGCACACGCCCATCGGATGCCAGGTCTCGCGCATGGCGTGGCCGGGCCGCTCCGAAGCGATCGTCAGGCCATAGAGCTGGCGCGAGAGACCGACCGCGAAGTCGCAGATGTCGATCATCTCCTGCACCTCGCCCAGGCCTTCCTGGAGGATCTTGCCGGCCTCGAGCGTGACGAGACGGCCGAGATTCTTCTTCTCGGCGCGCAGCTCCTCGCCCAGCAATCTGACCAATTCGCCGCGGCGCGGTGCCGGTACCTGGCGCCAGCTTTCAAAGGCTTTGACGCCCTTGGCGATCATCGCCTGGATGTCGGCCGTATTGTGAGTTTTGAGCCGCGCGATCTCGGCGCCGTCGACCGGCGTGCGTACGACAAGCGTGCCGCCCTCGATCTCGGCCGGCGTCAAACCGCAGGCGGAAAGGATGTCCCTGTGCCCCATGGGCCGATCTCCTGGAAAAGGCGAAATTTGGATTGTTGCCCGGGCGCCCCGAGCGAAGGGGCGATGCTGCCAGATGCCCTGGCAATGCGACAGTAGGTTCTGATGCCGCAGGCGCCGGGGGGTTCTGCTGCGGCGAATTCGGCATTGGGCCCAGGAACATGGCTGCCTGCAAGGAGATCCCTTGCCGCCGCGCGACCCGACCCTGTAAAGGAGCGGGCCATGGCCCCACCCATCCTGATCCTGCGCGACATTCACCTGACCTTCGGCGGCACGGCCCTGCTCGAGGGCGCCGAGCTGACCGTGTCGGCGGGCGAGCGGCTCTGCCTGGTCGGGCGCAACGGGTCGGGGAAATCGACCCTGCTCAAGATCGCGGCCGGCATCATCCAGTCCGACAGCGGCGAGCGGTTCTTGCAGCCGGGCACCACGCTGCGCTATCTCCCGCAGGAGCCCGACCTCTCCGGCTTCGCGACCACGCTCGCCTATGTCGAGGCGGGGCTGGCGCCGGGCGACGATGCCTATCGTGCGAAATATCTCCTGGAGCAGCTGGGTCTCACCGGCGAGGAGGATCCCTCGCGGCTTTCCGGCGGCGAAGCGCGGCGCTCCGCGCTGGCGCGGGCCCTGGCGCCGCAGCCCGATATCCTGCTGCTGGACGAGCCCACCAACCATCTCGACCTGCCGGCGATCGAGTGGCTCGAGGCCGAGCTCAAATCCGCGCGCTCGGCCATGGTGCTGATCAGCCATGACCGGCGTTTCCTGGAGAACCTGTCCCAGGCGACGGTCTGGCTCAGCGACGGCCGCACGCGGCGGCTCGACCGCAGCTTCACCGGCTTCGAGGCCTGGCGCGACGAGATCCTGGAGCAGGAGGAGGTCGCGCGGCACAAGCTCGACCGCAAGATCGCCTCGGAGATGGACTGGCTGCATAAGGGCGTGACGGCGCGGCGCAAGCGCAATCAGGGCCGCCTCCGGGCGCTCTACGATCTGCGCGCCAGGCGCCGCACTGCGAAGCTCCCTGCGGGCATGACCACGATGGAGGCGAGCCTCGGCGAACAGTCGGGCCAGCTCGTGATCGAGGCGCGGAAGATCTCGAAATCCTATGGCGACACGCCGATCGTCACGGAATTCTCGACTCGCATCCAGCGCGGCGACCGCATCGGCATCATCGGGCCGAACGGCGCCGGCAAGACCACGCTGCTCAATCTGCTGACGGGGGCTCTCGCCCCCGTCAGCGGCAGCGTCAAGCTCGGCGCCAATCTGCAGATGGTGACGCTCGACCAGCGCCGCGACAGCCTCGATCCGACCGTCACCCTGTCGGCGGCCTTGACCGGCGGGCGCGGCGACACGGTCGCGATCGGCAACCGCACGCAGCATGTGGTCGGCTATATGAAGGAGTTCCTGTTCTCGCCCGAGCAGGTCAACACGCCGGTCGGCGTGCTGTCGGGCGGCGAGCGCGGGCGGCTCATTCTGGCGCGCGCCCTGGCGCAGCCCTCGAACCTCCTGGTGCTGGACGAGCCCACCAACGATCTCGATCTCGAGACCCTGGATCTGCTGCAGGAGATGCTGGCGGATTACGACGGCACGGTCCTGCTGGTCAGCCATGACCGCGATTTCCTCGACCGGGTCGTGACCTCGGTCATCGTCAGCGAGGGAAGCGGGCGCTGGCGCGAATATGCTGGCGGCTATTCCGATATGGTGACGCAGCGGGGGAGCGGCGTCGAAAAGAAAGTCGTGGAGAAGCCGCGACGGGCCAAAGAACCCACGCCGTCGCGCGCGGCTGCGGCACCGGCCGCGCGGCGCAAGCTCTCCTTCAAGGACGAGCATGCGCTGAAGGCGCTTCCCGCCCGGATCGAGAAGCTGCAGGCCGAGATCGCCAGGCTGCAGGCGGCGCTGGCCGACCCGTCGCTTTTCGCGCGCGATCGCGCCACCTTCGACAAGGCGACGGCGGGTCTGCATGAGCGCGAGGCGGCGCTGGCGGCGGCCGAGCATGAATGGCTCGAGCTCGAGCTGAAGCGGGAAGAGATCGAAGGAGCGTGAGCCGACGATGCCGGGCTACGTCTATGTCCTGGGCAGCCGGCGCCGGCGAGATTGCCGGACCCAAGACTGCCGAACCTATGTCGGCTGGACGCTCGATCTGGAGCGGCGCCTGGAGCAGCATAACAGCGGCACCGGCGCCAAATCGACGCGCGGGCGCGACTGGGTGCTGCTCTATGCCGAGCGCTGCGAGACCCCGCCCGAGGCCATGAGCCGCGAGTGGCATCTGAAGCGCGACCGGAAGTTCCGGTCCCTGTTGGCGGGCGCATTGCGTCTTTGACTCGTCGCGCACAGGCCACCGGAACGGCGGGGCGGTGGGGTAGGATGAAGCCTCTCGGAATGATCTCCGTTCGACGGGTGCCCCGGCCTTGGCGATGATCTCGATTCCCAGCCCCTGCATCGGCATCTGCCGCATGGATGAGAGCACGGGGCTCTGTCTCGGTTGCGCGCGCAGCGGCGAGGAGATCGCCATCTGGCGCGACACCGGAGAGGCGCAGCGCCGCCGGATCTGGGCGGCCCTGCCGGCGCGCTTCGAGCGCCTCGGCCTGACCCTGGCGCGCCTGCCCTGGACGCCGCCCGAGATCCTCGATTTCGCCGCCGGCAAGCTGCGCAACCGCGAAGGCAGCTGGGCGATCGGCTGCTATGGCGCGGTCGCCGAGTTCCGTGCCGAGGCGGGCGAGGATTGCGAGATTGCCGTCGCGGGGGACAAAGTCATCGCGCGCACCGATCGCGGCGCGCTGCGGCTCAAGATCGGCGAGGCGGTTCGCGCCCTGGCGCTCTACGAGACACCGGGCCGGCAGGATCTGCGCGCGATCTTTCTGGTGGTGGCACGGCAGCGGGCGGGCCTGCCCGTCGCAACCGGGCTTTCGGCGCTCGGCCCCGATCGCGCGGCGATCCGGCCCGAAGATCGCGGACAGGCCCTCTATGATCTGGGCTTGCGCCGGACCATCACGCGCTTTTGCATTCGCACCGACAAGGCCGCGCTGCTCCAGGCCTTGACGCCATCCCTGGGGCAGGGCTGGCCGGACTATCTCCCGGCGCTGGGCGCCGCCATCCTGCGCGAGAGCCCGGTGCGCGTGGTGGAATCCGCCCTCGGCCGGGCCGAGGTGCGCACGCCGATCCCGCCGCCGGGGGCCGCTTCCATCACGGGCCCGCACACGCATCTGCTGCCCGACCTGCTGGCCATGAATCGCGAGCTGGGACCCGGCTTCGAGCTGCCGGAGGCTTACGCGCCCGGCGCCATCTTCTATCCGAGCCTGCCCGCCAACGATTGAGGCGGGTTTTCGCGCCCGCCCTTTTACATCTGCGTGCAGGCGCCGAAGATGACGAACCCGACCCCGTCGGCGCTGATCGCCAGCGACATCTTGCCGGTCGCCTGGTCGATGGTCGCGGTCCAGCCATTGCCGCTCTGCACGCCCTGCATCACGATCCGGCCATCCTCGAGCTTCTGGTTCGTGATGACAGCGGTCGTCTTCTCGCCGTCCTCGCGCTCGCCATAGGCCTTCTTGGCGGCGAAATCGATCCGGAAGAAGCGCGGCAGGTTGATGCCCTCGGGCGTGTCGGCGATGCAGTTCTCGCCGGGGGCGCATTCGAACGTATCGGTATTGGCGCAGAGCGCCGATTTGGCCGGATCGATTCCGGCGGCCGAGGCGACGCTGGACAGGGTCGTCAGGGCGGCCGCGAACAACGCGATATGGTTCTGTCGCATGCGCTTTCTCCGCTCCCTCAATTGACGGTGTAGCCGCGGCCCTGCAGACAGGCGGCCAGGGCGCGGTTATAGGCGTCGGCCTGGTTCTGCTGCTGGCTGGCTTGCTGGTTGCGCTGGCGATGCTGGCGGATGCCGCCGAAGAGCGCGCCCGTCGCCGCACCGATCGCAGCACCCTGGCCGGCATCGCCGGCGATCGCGCCGCCGACGGCACCCAGGGCGGCACCGCCCGCCGCGCCCCGCACCACGCCGCCGCTGGGCTGGCTGGCCGTCGTGCCATAGGGACTGCCGGCCTGCTGCACCGCCCAGCCCTGGCATTCCTGCGTGTCCTTGGCCTGCTGCTCGGCGCTCTGGCCCTTGGCGGGATAGACATACATCTGCTGCGCCGCCGCCGGCGTCGCCAGGGCCGCCAGCAGCACGATCAGCATCAGCGATCGAATTCCTGTCCGCATCGGCCTCTCCGGATCATGGCGTCAGGGAAAACCCATCGTCCGAAAGGCTATCACGCGCGCCGCCTCCAAGTCATCGCGCCCCGCTTTGTCATTTCGCGCCAGGGACGGGCCGTTTTCCCTATGCTTGACCGGGAGCGGCCGGATCAATGAGGATCGGCGCCGCCAATCCGGGCGGGGAGCCATGACGTCGCGAACGACCGATGCCACGATGCTCGAGCTGGTGGGCAAGGCCGCGGGAGCCATCGGCACCGACAGCTTCTATCGCCATCTCCTGCATCTGCTGGGCCACGCCATCCCGCACGACATGGGCATGGTGATGCGCTATCCGCGCTATGCGGCGCCGGATTTCCTGCATTGCGAGAAATTCCCGGATCGGCTGGCCGAGCTCTATCTTACGGGGTTCTATCGGTTCGACCCCTTCTACCGCCATTGGCGCGAGCATCGGCGCTGCGGTGTGGTGCCCTATCGGTCGGTCGCCTCGGCCGATCTGCGGCGGGGCGATTATCACCGCTTCTTCCAGCGTCAGGCGGATATCGCCGACGAGCTGGGGATGTTCCTGCCCAATGTCGGCCATTCCGCGATCGGCCTTTTCATCGAGCGTTCGAAGGGCCGCTTCACCGCGCGCGAGATCGCGCGGGCGGAAGCGATCTATCCGGCAGCGGCCGGGCTGCATGACGCCCATATCGCCCGGATCTTCCTCGACCTGCGTTTCAACGCGGCCAGGCCCGGCTCGCATCTCCCGCGCGCGACCCTGCTGCTCGACCGATCGGGCCACCGCGTCTTCGCCGACAAGGACTGGCAGGAGGCCGAGCGTGGCGATCCGGAAATCACCAAGGCGGTCGATCAGCTCTCAGCCGGTACCGAGAGGCGCCTCTTCCTCGCCGACGGCCGCGTGATTCACGCCGAGGCGCTGAGCGCCGATTTCCCGCTGGCCCCCGCAGGCCGGATGATCGCGCTCGAGACCCAGGGCCTGACCCCGCAGCCCGTGCCGCGCAGCGGCGACCCGACCGCGATGCTGGGCGTCGAGCTCACCCGGCGCGAGCGAGATATCGTGGCCCTCATCCTGCAGGGGTACCCTTCGAGCGAGATCGCCAGAAAGCTCAAGATCGGGCGCGGCACGGTGAAGAACCACCGGCGCCGGCTCTACTACAAGCTCGACATCACCTCGGAGCGCGAGGTGTTCCTGCTCTTCATGCGGGCCCTGATGCCGGAGACGCCAAGTTGATATGATCGCTTCGCTCTACTTCAAAGCTTCGAGCACGATCTGCGTTCAACAAGCTCCCTCCCCCTACCCCCTCCCGCAAGGGGAGGGGGCGTGGATTTTCTCTTCCTTGCTTCACTTTTATCGCGAACGAGAAGAGCGCGTGTGGTCCCACATTTTTCTAGCCCCCTCCCCTTGCGGGAGGGGGTAGGGGGAGGGGTAAGACGCAGAACTCGAAATCAACAATCCCGCGCGTCATGGTTCCCCCGGGCACCATTGTGGCGGGCGGCGGCTCCTCGATAATGGCAAGCGTCGAAATGGCGGTCGTGAAAGCCACCGCCCGTTCCCGGGAGAGGACGCCATGCCGAGAGACGAACCCGCGCTTCGCCAGCCGAGGCTCGAGGGCTTCAGCCTCGATCCCGAACGCTCCTACACGCTCTCGGCACCCTATTACCGCGACGCCGACATCCTGGCGCGCGAGCGGGACGCGATCTTCTTCAAGAGCTGGATTTTCATCGGGCACAGCGAGAAGGTCGCCAAGATCGGCGACTATTTCACGGTCCATCTGTTCGACCAGAACATCCTCGTCATCCGCGCCAAGGACCAGCGCCTCCGCGCCTTCTTCAATGTCTGCTCGCACCGGGCCCACGAGCTGCTCCAGGGCGAGGGCAATGCCAAGGTCATCACCTGCCCCTATCATGCCTGGTCCTATCACGCCGACGGCAGCCTGCGCTCCGCGCGCGGCAGCGAGAAGGTGGCGGGCTTCGACAAGAACGAGTTCTGCCTGAAAGAAGTCCGGGTCGAGACCTTCCTCGGATTCCTCTTCATCAATCTGGATTCCACCGCCGCACCCCTCGCGCTCCAGTCGGGCGATCTGGCCGAGGAGATCCGCCGCTATGTGTCCGATGTCGAGACGCTGATCTTCTCGCGGCGGCTGACCTACGATGTCAAGGCCAACTGGAAGAACGTGGTCGACAACTATCTCGAATGCTACCACTGCCCGCCGGCCCACCCGGCCTTCGTCGACCTGATCGACATCAAGAAGTACCAGTCGATCACCCATGGCATCTATTCGACCCATATCGCGCCGATGACCGGGGGCGACAACAAGGCCTACAAGTTCGACGCGGCGCAAGCCAATGCCAGCAAGCATTTCTCCGGCTGGTATCTCTGGCCCAACATCACGCTCAACACCTTCCCGGGCTGCCGGAATCTGAGCGTGCTGCAGATCATGCCGACCGGGCCCGAGACCTGCCGCGAATATTGGGACTTCTATTTCGCGGCCCCCGAGGCGACCGCCGAGGAGCAGGCCTCGGTCGACTATGTCGACGCGGTGCTCCAGCCCGAGGATATCGGCCTGGTCGAGAGCGTGCAGCGGGGCCTGCGCTCGCGCGGCTATCACCAGGGCCGCTACATCGTCGATGCCGATCGCAGCGACATCAGCGAGCATGCGCTGCATCACTTCCACAGCCTGGTGCTGAACGCGCTGGGCGATTGAGGGCGGTGGTGGCCTCGCGCGCCCATCGTCACACCCCAGCCCCCAATCGTCATCCCCGCGACCGCGCATAGGCGCTAACTTATGGCGGTGACGATTTGAATGGGTCTTTGCCGTGGTGGGTCGAGCAATTTGTTGGCGATCTTGGCGAGGCGCCGGAGTGCCGTGTTGAAGGGTCGATTGGTCTGGATGGCATAGCGACAGAAGCCCAGGGTGAGCTTCAAGGCGCGCCAGAGAGAGAAGCATCGGGCAGATTTGCGCTCAGGGGGGAACGTCGAGGACTTCGATGGCGAGGTCCTCGGCGATGAGCGCGACGATGAGATTGGCGTAGATCCAGGTTCGAGCGAGTTGAGGGTTCCTGGCGGGGAGGCCTTTGAGCTCGGCGAGGCTCTTCAGTCGCTTGATGGCGAGCTCGATCTGCCAGCGCAGCCGATAGAGATCGGCCAGGTCGTTGGGATCGATGTCGCTGGCGGGGATCGAGGTGATGAGGATCAGATGCTCGGTGGCGGCGACGGCGGTTTGGCTGGGCGTGTAGACCTCGCGCTGGGCGGCCCGGGCGAGCCGTTGCCGGGCTTTGACGGCGGCCTCGGGGGAAAGCGGCAGGACCACGAGGCGGGCTGGGACCGGCTCGAAGCGGGCGTTGCGGCCATGAGCGATGCGCACGGGCTGATCGAAGAGGCCCTTACGGGTGGAGACCAGAAGAGCCTTGCGAATGTCGAAGCGCTGCCCCTTGGCGGTCAGCAGACGCAGTTGGCGTGACCCGAGCCGATTGAGGAAGTCGCCACCGGCTTCGACCGCGGCCCGCAGATCGTTGGGTCGCACGAAGCCGCGATCGGCCACCACCAGATCGCCGGTCCGCAGCGTCAGGCGCGACAGGCTCTCCCCCTGGCGAGCCGGCGTCAGCGTCAACTCGTCGATGCGCCGCCCAACCAGATCGAAGCTCACATGAAGCCGCCAATCCGGCCGCCGGCGTCCGGGGGCGCTCAGGGTCGTCCCGTCGATCAGGCGCAGGCTGCGACCCAGCTTGGACAGTCCTTGCGGCACCCGCTCCGCCAGGATCGCCCCCAGCAATCGCTCCAGCCAGGGCGCCGCCGCCTGCAGGCGCTTCATCACGGCCACATCGGACAGCGTCGCGATCTCTTCGAGCTCGGCAATCGCTGCCACGGCCCGCAGGGACAAGCCGCAGGCACCATAGAGCAGCGCCAACCGCAGCAGCCCAGCCGCATCGCGAACCGCACGCGAGCGCGTAAATGCACCGCTCTCCCGCGCCGTTGCTTCCAGATCGAAATCGACCGGCAGCCGACCCAGCAGCTCCCGGTACCCACCTTGTGTCTGCGAAGGATTCATCCCAATGGTGAATCACATCGCGACGCCCCCGTGAATCCCTAAGTTAGCGCCTATGCGCGAAAGCGGGGGCCCATATCGATCCAGCGTTAACTGAAAGTTGGGTCCCCGCTTTCGCGGGGATGACCATCTGAGCGGGGATGACCATGGGAGCAGGGACGACCCTATGAGTGAACTCCCCCGCGGCCGAGCGCCTCACTGGCGACGGCGGGCGATAGCGGCTAAACTCCTTCCCCGACGTGGGCGGAAGCCCCCGCGAACTCATGGTGGAGGACGTCTCATGGCTTTCGAAGCCCTCAAGGCACAGATCGAGACGCTGCTCGAGCAGATGGAGAATCAGCCCGAGGACAAGCACGAGCTCTATCTGCAACTCCATGAGAAGCTGAACGAATGGCGCACCACCGGTCAGCCGATTCCGCAGGATCTGCTGGATCTGGAAGCGGAGCTCGAAGCGGAATTCTCGGAAGAGATGAAGAGCTGAGCGCCTTGGCGCCGCCACTCCATCACGCGCTGTTGCGCCGGGTGCGGTTGGCGATGTTGAGGCTGGTCCGGATCGCGTCGGCGAGCGCATTGGCCCGATAGGGCTTCGCCAGGATCGAGAATCCCTCCGCCGACACTTCCGCCGCCGCATCGCTGTAACCGGTCGCGAGCAGGACCGGCTGCGCCGGGAAATAGCGGCGGATGCGGCGCGCCAGATCGAGCCCCGTCATGCTGCCGGGCATGACGATGTCCGAGAACACCAGATCGAAGCGCTGGCCGCCGAGCAGGAGGGCCAGCGCCGTCCCCGCATCCTGCACCCAGTGCGAGCGATAGCCGATGAGATCGAGCATGCGCATCGCGGTCTCGGCCACGCCGTCATTGTCCTCCACCAGCAGCACGAGGCCGATGCCGCGGGAGAGGCTCTGGCGGTCGTCGCCGGTCTTGGGCGCGCTCGCCGCATAGCTGCGCGGCAGCAGCAGGGTCACGGTCGTGCCCTGGTCGACCTCGCTCTCGATCGTCGCGAGCCCGCCCGCCTGCTGCGCGAAGCCATGCACCTGGCTCAGGCCCAGACCGCTTCCCTTGCCGACGACCTTGGTGGTGAAAAAGGGCTCGAACACGTGGGCCAGTACGTCGGGCTCGATGCCGGTTCCGGTGTCGGCCACGCTGAGCGCCACGAAATCGCCGCTGAAGGCAGCTCCCGGATATTTCTCGCCGCGAAGCGTCACGTTGCGCCCGTCGATCCGCACCAGGCCGCCGCTCGGCATCGCGTCGCGCGCATTGACGCAGAGATTGATCAGCGCCAGCTCGAGCTCGCCCAGGTCGCATTCGACCAGCCAGAGATCCTTGGGGAAGGTCACGACGATCCGGATATTGCCGCCGAGCGAGCGCGCGAGAAATTCGGTCATGCCCTCCGACCGGCTGGCGAGATCGATGATCTCGGGGCGCAGGGCCTGGCGGCGGGTGAAGGTGAGGAGCTGGCGCGTCAGCCGCGTGCCCTGGATCGCCGCATGCTCGATCGCCTCGACCAGACGCGCGCCGGACGGCGGCACATGGTCGCGAACCAGATCGACGCTGCCCAGCACGATGGTCAGGAGATTGTTGAAATCATGGGCGACGCCGCCGGCCAGCCGCCCAACGGCCTCGAGTTTCTGCGCTTCCCGCAGGGCGGTTTCGGTCCGCTCCCGCTCTTCGATCTCGTCCTCGAGCTGGCGGGTGCGCTCCGCAACCCGCTCCTCCAGCGTATCGTTGAGCTGCTGCAGCCGGGCCTCGCCCTCGCGCAGCGCCTTGTTGGCGTCCTGCAGCGCCTGGGCGCGGCGGAAGATCTCCGATTCCATGCGCTCGGTCTTTTCGAGCAGCGCCCGCGCCTGCAATTCCTTCTCGCGCTCGAGCGACTTGCTGCGCATATAGTCGGTCACGTCCTCCACCCGATGGATCAGCAGCGTGACATTGCCGGAAGAATCGAGGACCGGCGAATTGACTGGACTCCAATAGCGCTCCTCGAAGGCGCCCCCTTCCTCGGCCGGGCGGCGCACGTCGTATTTCTGGACCGCCATCGCATCGGGTGCCTTGTCGTGGAGCGCGCGCAGCAGCGAGGCCCGAAGATTGCTCACGCCCGTGGCGTCGGGGGTATCGGGATTATCGGGAAAGACGTCGAAGATGTTGCGGCCGAGGATCTCCTCCCGGCGAGTCATGGTCGCCGAGAGATAGGCGTCGGTCACGGCGACGATCGTCAGGTCGGGCTGGAGGATCAGGTACAGGCCGGGCAGGGCCTGGAACAGGGCTTGGTAGTCCACGCCGGATGCCTGCAAACCCGCGCCGGCCATCACGCCCTCCGCAATCCCATCGGGGGCCCGCTCGCCGCCGGCATCGAGCCCGGGACGTCAACGCCCTGTGTTTCCTCGGATAAAACTGACACGCCTGCTGTCCGATTTGCAATCTAACCGGGGGGATAATTTCCTGTGGCAGCGGGGTGTCCGTTGCGGGAGCGCCGCCGGGGGTTGGTTGAGCAATCAATTATTCCTCGGGCGGCCCTGCCATCCACCCGTCGCTCCCTTCGGCGGATTCCAGCAAACCTGTCCAAACGGTAATGGTATCGGGCTACCGGATGGCGTCGAGGCGAAAGCCCGGGGCGCGTCCACGACAGCAGAGCGAGACCGGGCGCGTCATTCTCCCCAGACTTGCGGCGGCGACCCTACGATCGAGCCCGCGAGCGACGGGCGGATTCGATTCTGATGGCGCCGATCTATACGCGCAGCCGGCGCCTCCGCTGGCTCTTCAAGTCCCGACTCCTGACTCGCGTCAAGGTCACCTTGCTGCGCGGGCTGGCGCAGCGGGTGCGCGACAGCGCCGCGGCGCCTGTGACCCTCGCGGTTGTGATCGGCGTCGCCGTCGGCGCCGCGACCTGTCTGCTGCAGCGGCTTCTCAGTCTCATTCATTTTCTTCTCTTTGACACGCCGCTCACCGGGCATCTGAGCGCCGGCGATGCCGATGGGCCCATCCGGCTGATCGCCGTGACCGTGATGGGCTGCTTTGCCTATGGTCTGGTCGCCGCGGCGGAGCGGCGCTGGCGCGGCCGCGACGTGGTCGATCCGATCGAGGCCAACGCCCTCTATGGCGGCCGCATGTCGCTGCGGGACAGCCTGTCGCTGACGGCGATGACGCTGTTCGCGACCGGCGTCGGGGCGTCCGTCGGCATGGAGGCTGCCTATACGCAGAGCGGCGGCGGGTTCGCGTCCCAGCTCGGACAGCTGTTCCGGATGCGTCGGGGCGATCTGCGCATCCTGGTCGGCTGCGGCACCGCCGCGGCGATCGCCGCCGCCTTCAACGCACCGCTGGCGGGCGCCTTCTATGCCTTCGAGCTGGTGATCGGCAGCTATTCGCTGGCCGCTCTGGCGCCGGTGGGCCTCGCCAGCGTCTCGGCGGCCCTGGTGGGACGGGCGGTCTTCGGCAACTACTCGATCTTTTTGGTGCCGATGCAGCTGCCGCCGACCAATATCGACTTCGTCTATTTCGTCGTCATCGGCTTTGCGGGCGCCGGCGTCGGCATCGCCGCCATGCGTTCCGTCACCGGCATCGAGCGCATCCTGCAGGACCTCAAATTCGCGCGCGGCCTGCGGCCCCTGCTGGCGGGACTGGGGCTGGCGGCGATGGCCCTCATCTATCCGCAGGTGCTCGGCGCGGGCCATGGCGCGATCCAGCTCACCGTGGACGGCGTCTTCACCACAACCACGCTTTTCGGAATCCTGCTCGCCAAGATCGCCGCCTCCGCCATCTCGGTCGGCACCGGCATGCGCGGCGGCATGTTCAGCTCTTCGCTCTTCCTGGGCTGCCTCCTGGGGGCGCTGATCGGCAAAGGCGCGGCCCTGCTGTCACCCAGCGTCGCCAACTACGAGATCACATTCACGCTCGCCGGCATGGGCGCGGTCGGCGCCGCCATCATCGGCGCACCGGTGACGATGATCCTGCTCGTGCTTGAAACCACCGGCAGTTACGACATCACGATCGGCGTGATCGTCTCGGTCGTACTGGCCTCCTTCGCCTCGCGCCAATGGTTCGGCTATTCCTTCTCGACCTGGCGCTTCCATCAGCGTGGATTGCGGCTCTCCGGCGCTTTCGACATCGGCTGGCTGGCCGACATCACGGCGCGACAATTGATGCGTCGCGACCCGGCCTTCGTCTCGGTCAACGAGACGCTCGAAACGGCGCGCCAGAGCTTTCCTGTCGGCGCCGTGAAGCGGCTGTTCGTGCTCGAGGAGACCGGCGCCTTTCGCGGGGTCGTCGACACGGCGGCGCTCCATCTGGCGCCGCCTCCGACGGAGGGCGTGGCCAAACGGGTCGGCGACCTGTTGCCGACGCCCCAGGAACCGATTCTGCCCAGCACACCGATCCGCTCGATCCTGAAGCAGTTCGAGCAGCAGGAGCTCGAGACCCTGGCGGTGGTGAGCGACATGACCACGCGCCGGGTGGTGGGCTTCGTCACCGAGGCCTATGTGCTCAAGCGCTACAACCAGGAGCTGGAGCGCCGCCGCAGCGAAGAGCTCGGCGACAGCGAACTGTTCGGCCCGCCGGGGGAAGGCTGACGTTCAGACCGTCATCCCGCCATCGATGATCTGCGTCGTGCCGGTCACGAAGGCCGATTCGTCGGAGGCCAGATAGACGCAGAGCGCCGCGATCTCTTCGGGCGTGCCGAGACGGCCCATCGGCTGGCGCGCGACGAAGTCGCGCCGCGCCGCAGCCGGATCTTCATAGGCCTGCAGCCGGTCGTGGAGCGAGGGCGTCTCGACCGTGCCCGGGCAGAGCGCATTGCAGCGGATGCCCTTGGTCACATATTCGGCGGCAACGGATTTGGTGAGGCCGATGACTGCGGCCTTCGAGGCGCCATAGGCGGCGCGGTTGGGCACGCCCTTGAGCGACGAGACCACCGAGGCGGTGTTGATGATGACGCCGTGCCCTTGCGCCAGCATGCCGGGCAGGAAAGCCTGGATCGTGCGGTACATGCTGTGGACATTGATGTCGAAGGCCCGCATCCAATCGGCCTTTTTGGTATCGAGAATCGAGCCCGCCGGGACCCAGCCCGCGCAGTTGAAGAGGATGTCGATATCGCCGACTTTTTTCGCGATCGCCGCCACGGCGGCATCGTCGGTGACGTCGAGCCTGCGGGTGAGGATCGCATCCTTGTGACGGAAACCGCCGAGCTTGTCGGTCGCGATGTCGGTGGCCCAGACCCGGGCGCCTTCGGCGGCAAAGGCTTCGGCGGTCGCACGCCCGATGCCTTGCCCTGCGGCCGTGATGAAGGCGGTCTTGCCGGCGAGGCGGCCCGCTGCGCTGCTCATGATCGAAGGTCCCGCAAGTTCTGGAGGACGCCGCGGGCCCCATGTCTGGTCGTTCGGCGCCGCGTCGTTTGCGGCCGGCATCCTAGTCGTATAAAGTTTGGGTCCGCAATTTCATAATCTTGTCCAGAATACCGGAAATCACGAGGAAGCGCCGATGAGTTATTTCCCCAACCGCCCTTACAACGTGGCCGTGATCGGGGCGGCGAGCGGCATCGGCGAGGCCGCCGCGCGGTTCCTGGCCGCGGAGGGCGCGCGCGTCGCCTGCCTCGACGCCAATGAAGCGGGCGCGGCGACGGTGGCGAAGTCGCTGCCGGCAAAGGCCGGCGAGAGCTTCTCGGCCAGAACCGACGTGACCGATGTCGCCTCGGTCGAGAACGCCATCGCCGGCACCGCGAAAGCCTTCGGCCAGATCCATGCGCTGGTCAATTGCGCCGGCATCACCGGCAAGACCAACATCAAGGCCCACGAGGTCGAGCTCGCCGATTTCGACCACGTCCATGCGATCAATCTCCGCGGCGCCCTCATCGTCAGCCAGGCGATCCTGCGCCATATGCTGCCCCATAATTACGGGCGGCTGCTGCATGTCGCCTCGATCGCCGGCAAGGAGGGCAATGCCGGGATGACGGCCTATTCGGCGACCAAGGCCGGCCTCATCGGCATGGTGAAGTCGATGGGCAAGGATTATGCCGAAACGGGCGTCACCGTGAACGCGCTGGCGCCGGCCGTGATCCGCACGCCGCTGGTGGCGGTCCTGCCCGACGCCACGGTCAGATACATGACCGACAAGATCCCGATGCGCCGCTGCGGCGAGCTCGAGGAATGCGCCGCGATGATCGCCTTCATCCTGTCGCCCGCCTGCAGCTTCACCACCGGCTTCACCTTCGATCTGACCGGCGGCCGCGCCACTTACTGAGCGCCCGCCTCCGGTCGGGACTCCATCCGCCTTTCGACACCTTCAGGGGAAATGCGCCATGGCGAAGATCGCCAAGCTCGAGGTGATCCCGGTCCGGGCCCCGGGCCAGGTTGTCGACGATCTCGACGGCACCGTCGATACGGTGATCGTCCGCGTCACCGACGAGAACGGCGTCTTCGGCATCGGCGAGACCGATGCCCCGCCGGAGGTGGTGAAGTCCTTCCTGGAGATGCCATCGGCCCATAACTGGAGCCGCAACCCGATCGATCTCCTGATCGGCGAGGATCCGCTCGGGATCCAGGGCCTCTGGCAGAAGATGTATGAGGGCACCTTCTGGCCGGGACGCCGCGGCCTCGGCATCCACGCGATCTCCGCCATCGACATCGCGCTCTATGATCTGGTCGGCAAGCAGCTGGGCGTGCCGGCCTACAAGCTGATGGGCGGCGCGCGGCGCGAGAAGCTGACGCCCTATTGCACGATCTATCCGGGCCTCGCCCATGGCCGCTCGATCCGCGATCTGATGGCCGAGATCCAGCGCCAGTTCCGCACCGCGCTCGATATCGGCTTCCGCGCCGTGAAGATGGAGGTGCTGTTCTACGACATGGTGAGCGACCGCGAGCTGGTCGATCTCATCCATGAGGGCCGTGCCATGCTGGGGCCCGATATCCTGATGGCGGTCGATTTCGGCTATCGCTGGCAGAACTGGTACGACGCCAAGTGGGTGCTCGACCGGCTGGGCGATTGCGACATCTTCTTCGCCGAGGCGACCTTGCAGCATGACGATCTGGCGGGCCACGCCAAGCTCGCGGCCAACAGCCCGATCCGCATCGGGGGTGCTGAGGCCGCGGCCACGCGCTGGGAGATCCTGGAATGGCTGGAGCGCGGCAAGGTCGCGGTGGTTCAGCCCAACATCGCCCGCGGCGGCGGCCTGACCGAGATCAAGCGCATCGCCGAGCTGGCCGAGCTCCATGGCGCCCAGGTGGTGCCCCATGGCTGGAAGACCGGCATCACCTCGGCCGTCGGGCGCCATTTCCAGGCGGCCTGTCCCGCCGCCCCCGTCTTCGAATATATATCGCCCCAGGTCTTCGACAGCGTGCTGCGCCGCGAGCTGGTCTCACCCGAGCCCAAGGTCGTGGACGGCTTCATGGCGTTGCCGACCGCCCCCGGGCTCGGTATCGAGCTCAACGAGGATCTGGTCGCGCGCTGGCGCGTCGACCGGCGCTGAAGTCCGGCGCCCAAACCATGACTGGCGTCCGGACGGGGCGCCCAACGGAAGGTATCAAACGATGAAGCTGGTTCGGTATGGCGAAACAGGCCGCGAGAAGCCCGGTCTCCTGGATGCGGGCGGCAAGCTCCGCGACCTCAGCGCCGCGGTCGACGATCTGGGCGGCAACGTGCTGCGTCCCGAAGGGCTGGCGAAGCTGAAGGCCCTCGATCCCGCAAAGCTGCCGCTGGTTTCGGGAAACCCGCGGCTCGGGGTGCCCGTGACCGGCATCGGCAAGATCGTCGCCATCGGGCTCAATTATTCGGACCATGCGGCGGAGTCGAATCTGCCGGTGCCGAAGGAACCGATCATCTTCTTCAAGGCGACCTCGTCGCTGACGGGCCCGAACGATCCGGTCACGATCCCGAAGGGGTCGGAGAAGTCCGACTGGGAGGTCGAGCTCGCGGTCGTGATCGGCAAGCCCGCCTCCTATGTGAGCGAGGCCGAGGCGCTGTCGCATGTCGCGGGTTATCTGATCTGCAACGACGTCTCCGAGCGCGCCTATCAGATCGAGCGCGGCGGCACCTGGGACAAGGGCAAGGGCTGCGACAGCTTCTGTCCGCTCGGGCCCTGGCTGGTGACCAGCGACGAGATCAAGGACCCGCAGGCGCTCGACATGTGGCTCGATGTGAACGGCGACAAGGCGCAGCGCGGCAACACCCGCACCATGGTGTTCGGCGTCGCCCATATCGTCAGCTATGTGAGCCAGTTCATGTCGTTGCAGACCGGCGACGTCATCACCACCGGCACGCCGCCCGGCGTCGGCATGGGCATGAAGCCGCCGCGCTATCTCAAGCCCGGCGACGTGATGACGTTGGGGATCCAGGGCCTGGGCGAGCAGCGGCAGGAATGCGTGGCGTGGCGGCGGTGAAGGAAGCGCGCTAGCGCTCTGCCGTCATCCCCGCGAAAGCGGGGACCCAACTCTCAACCGACACCGCTGGATCGGCATGGCCCCCCGCTTTCGCGGGGGTGACAATAGAGCTGCTGGGCCGGTTGAGTTGAACGAGCCGAAGTGACAGGAGGGGTCCCTCACCGCACGCGAAACCGCTCCACCACCTTCGGATCGAGGCTCACGCCCAGCCCCGGTCCCGTGGGCACCGCGATCTTGCCGTCCTTGTCGATCGGGAAGCGTTCCTTCGTCAGCTCCCAGCGCAGCGCGGATTCGCTGGTGGAATATTCCAGCACCTCGTCGGCCCAATGCTGCGCCAGGAAGGCGAGGTTGGCGGCGATGGTGATGTTGGATTTATAGCCATGGGTGACGACGCGCTTGCCGCGCTGCTTCGCGATGGCGCTCAGGCGCAGCAGCTCGGTCAGGCCGCCCACCATGGTGACGTCGGGCTGGGCGATGTCGATCTTGCCGACATCGAACATCTGCTCATATTCGTAATGGGTGGTGAGGCCCAGATCGCCGCCGCCGATCGGCACGCCGAAGCCCTGGAACCTGGCATGGCCTTCCATATCGTCGAGCGGCAGCGGCGCCTCGACCCAGTAGAAGTTGTATTCGCGGAAGATCGGCATCAGCGGCAGGCCTTCCTCGGCCTTGCTCCAGGCGGTGGCGGCATCGACCATCAGTCTTATGTCGGAGCCGACATGCTCGCGCGCGGCGCGGATGAGCGAGGCCGTCTTGTCGACGTCCTCGCGCCAGAAGGGATCGGCCACGATCTTGATGCAGCGCAAGCCCAGCTTCAGGCCGCGATCGATCGTGCGGCGTACCTCGTCGGGAGTCTCGCCCAGCGGATAGACCGTGCCGTAAGCCAGGATCCGGTCGCGCTGCTTCTTGGCGCCCAGGATCTCCGAGAGCGGCTTGTTCCTGACCTTGCCGCGCAGATCCCAGAGCGCGATATCGACGGCGCTGATCGCATGGATCACGGCGCCGCGCCGGCCGTAATAGCTGGTGGCGTCGTACATCTCGTCCCACAGCGCCTCGACATCGCTGGGATCCTTGCCGACCAGGATGGACTTGAGGCCCATCGCATGGGTGTGGGAGCGCGGCGCCTCGACGATCGCGCGGATCACCGACGGGACGGAATTGACCTCGGCCAGGCCCGAGACTCCCTGGTCGGTATGGACCAGCACCACGCAATTGTCGTAGGACCCGTCGAAGGTCATGCCGGTCCAGCCCGGCGTGCGCAGCTCGATCACCTCGATATCGGTAATTCTCATGGATATCTCCCTTGCGGCCCGGGTCCGGTTGGCGTGCCGGCTTCGTTGGCGGTTCGGGCGGGCAGCTTAATGGTGCAGAATACCGAACGATAGTGCAGAATGCCGGAATTCAGGCAGGCGAGGTGACGGCGATGGCGACCAGGGTCAGGGCAAGGACGGCGATCGAGGGCGAGGAGGACGGCGCCTCCGGCTCCCGCAGCGTGCGGCGCGCGCTGGAGATTTTCGAGCTGATGCTGGCGCGGGGCGAGGCCCTGGCCGTGGTCGAGATCGTGTCGGCGCTGAAGATCCCGAAATCGACGGCTTATGAATTGGCGCGGACGTTGACCGAGGCCGGCTATCTCGAGCGCATGGGCAAGGAGGGGCGTCTCTTCCTCGGCCGCAAGCTGTTCGAGCTCGGCATGATGTATCGCAGCCAGATCGACCTGCTCAAGGAAGGCAGCCAGGTGGTCGAGGCGCTGCGCGATGCGACCGGCGAGACCGTGCAGTTCTCGGTGCTCGAGAACGAGATGATGCTGGTGCTGATCAAGGAAGAGGGCAGCCATCCGATCCGCATCATCAGCCGGGTCGGCTCGCGCGTGCCGATCAACTGGGCGGCGGCCGCGCGATTGCTCGTCTCGGACCTCGACGACGCCACGCTCCAGGAGATGCTGAAACGCACCATCGTCCAGTCGCCCTCCGGCAAGGCGGTGATGGAGGTCGACAAGCTGATCCAGCAGATCCGCAAGTTCCGCAAGCAGGGCTACGCGGTCGAGATCAACGAGGCCAACGATCATGCGGGCTGCGTCGCCGCCCCTGTGATCGACGCCACTGGGCGCTGCATCGCCGCCATCAGCGTGGTGGCGCCCGAGCAGCGGCTGGGCAAAGCCAGCCGCGACAAGCTGATCGAGGCGGTGCGCGCCGCGGCCGAGGGTCTCTCGCACCGGTTGGGGGCGCCGTAGCGCGTTGTTACAAAGTTGCTCGCTGCCCTCTTCGTCATACCGGCGAAGGCCGGTATCCATGAACACCATCGGTGTCCAGCTTCGCGCAGGTCGAGCCACACTCCACTGTCATCCCCGGGCTTGACCCGGGGATCCAGCGACTGGATTGCCGGGTCAAGCCCGGCAATGACAGGCTAGCGGCGAACTATCGAGCCTCGCCCGCGCCGGCGCGATGTAGAGTCTCGAGCCGGCTCATGAGCGCGTCGAATCCCATCTCGCCGCGCAGATGCTGCTCGACCAGATTTCCTGCTGCCGCCTGGAAGGCGAGATAGCCCGCATAGCGGGGCCGGATCCAGCAGCCTTCCATCGTCGCGCGGGTGTCGGCGTAGCAACCGCCGAAGCGCGCCCCGATGGCCGCATCCTCCCAGCTGTCGATGCGGGCCGGCTGGCCGTGATGGGCGGCGAAGGCTTTCTGCGTCGCCGATTCCATCAGATAGCGCGCATAGGCGAAGGCTGCGTCGCGATCCTTCACCCGGGCCGAGATGCCGATGCCGGTGCCGCCGATGGTCGAGCCGCGCGGGTTCGAATCGACCAGGCCCGGCAAGTCCGAGAAGCGCAGAGGCCGCGCGATGTCGGCCTCGGCATAGGTCGCATAACAGTAGACCGCGGGGCAGAAGACCAGATCGTCGCGTGCCACCATCGCGTCGTGAAGCTCGATGCTGTTCCAGTCGAGCGCCTCCGGCGGGCAATAGAAGAGCAACGCCTTGATCGCCTCGAGCGCTTGGCTCGCGGTGGCGCGATCGATCAGCGGCCGCGTCGGATCGGTCGCGCAGGGACGGCCGAGATTGGCGCAGGCCGTGAAGAAGGTCATGAGGCTGTGGACGCCGCGCAGGCCGATCGCGAGCTTCTGACCCTTGCGATCTGCGGCCTCGCCCAATTGCAGCAGCGCCGGCCAGCTCGCGGGCGCCGGGCGGTCGAACCTGGCCAGGAGATCGGGTCGGGCCACGGCGACCTGGCAGGCCGCATCGACCGGCAGCGCCCAGATCCGGTTGTCATAGCGATAGGTCGCGAGCGACGGTCCGACGAAAGCCTGCTCGAGGGCCGGCGTCACGAGCCCGTCGAGCGGCAGCAGGGTGCCGCTTCGCGCGATGTCGCCGCAGAAGGGGTGATCGAGAATGATGAGGTCGTAGTTCTGCGCCAGCACCTCGACCGGCGTGAACTCGAAGCCGTGCAGGGGCCGCGAGTCCCAACTGACCGAGATGTCGGGATGGCGGCGCTGGAACCCGGGCAAGGTCGCGATCAGGGGATCGATCGCGCGCCGATGTGCCCAGGTCATGCCGCGCAATTGTCTCTCGCTCACCCAGATCCTCCCTCGCACCGCTTGAAGCGGCGGGGACGCTAGCACGGAGAAATCGCGAAGTTCAAACTCGCGTACCACGCTCCGACATTTCGGAATCGTCGTGCGAGCCCTTCAGCCGGATCGCACCGCGCGGCGCATGATCTTCAGATAGCCATCGAGCTTGGCCTCGAACTGGGCCGAAGGGGCCGAGATGCCGATGGCGAAGGTCGCAGGACCGCTGCCGACCGGCACCGCGAGGCAGCAGAGGCCGAGCGCGAATTCTTCGCGGTCCCTGGCATATCCGCTCTCGAGAATCCGCTCGAACTCCCGTTCGAGCGCCTTGCGGCTGGTGAGCGTGTTGGGCGTGCGCCGCTCGAGGCGGTGGGTCGCCAGATAGCGCTCGCGGATGTCCTTGGTCGCATGAGCGAGCAGGAGCTTGCCGGTCGCGCGCGCATGGGCGTGGCGGTGATAGCCCTGCGGCACCGTCATGGCGTGGATGGCGTTGCTGCCGGGAGCCGCCACGAGATTGACGATCTCACCCTCGCGCCAGGCGACCGCATAGGCGGTCTCGCCCGTCTCCTGGGCGATGCGACGGACCAGCGGCGCCAGATGCTCGGGCGCCGCCAACTGGCGCACGAAGGCGTCGGCGAGCGTCGCCATCTGCAGCCCCAGCACATGGAGCCCTTGCGGGTTGCGGGCGAGCATGCCGCCGCCGATCAGCGTGTGCAGCAGATGATAGGTCGTCTGCCGACCGAGCCCGAGCGTCCTGGCGATCTCCATGGCGCGCAGCCCATGCGGACTCTCCGCGACGGCGACGAGGATCGCCATCGCGCGCGCGGCCGACTGCACGCGCGGCGGCGCCCGGTCGCGCGCCGCCGCCGCGATCTCCCGCGCGCCGTTTCGCGCCTTCAGTTTCTTCTCGACGCCCATCGCCATCCTTGAGCCTGGAACCCGCTGACGGTGTATCAAATAGTGATACTGATATCAAATATTGACACGCCGCACCGGCCCCTCTTAGCGTCGGCGAAAGGCCGTTCATCCGCGGAGCATCGCCCATGACTGACGTCGCCGCCTCTCCGTCATCGACCGTTCCCGCCGGCCAGCCGGTGCTGGAGCGTTTCGTCCTCAAGGGCCGCGTGGCGCTGGTGACCGGCGCCGCGCAAGGTCTGGGCGCGGCCATGGCGGAGGCGCTGGCCGAAGCCGGCGCCCATGTGGTTCTCAACGACGTCAATCCGACCGCGCTCGAGACGCGCTGCGCCGAGCTGACAGGGCTCGGCCATTCGGTCGAGGGGCTGCCTTTCGATGTGACCGATGCCGCGGCGGTAGCAGCCTCGATGCGCCGGGTGGACGAGCGCCATGGGCGGCTCGACATCCTGGTCAACAATGCCGGGATCGCCGTCTATCAGGGGATCGCCGATCACGATCTCGGCGAGTGGCAGCGGGTCATGAACGTCAATCTGAACGCGCTCTTCGTGGTCGGCCGCGAGGCGGCGGCGCTGATGGCGAAGGGCGGCTATGGGCGGATCATCAATATCAGCTCGGTGCTGGGGCTGGTCTCGCGGCCCGGCATTCCCTCCTATGTCGTCTCGAAACATGGCGTGGTGGGCTTGACCCACGCGATGGCGTCGGATCTGGGCAGCCAGGGCATCACCTGCAACGCTCTCGCGCCCGGCTATTTCCAGACGCCGATGAGCGACACGCTGACGGCCAAGCCCGATTTCTATCGGATGATCGCCAATCGCACGCCGCTGAAGCGTTGGGCCGACCCGCATGAGCTCAAGGGCCCGGTCGTGTTCCTGGCCTCGCCGGCTTCGTCCTTCGTCAACGGCCTCGTCATGACCGTCGATGGCGGCATGACCGCGAGTTTGTTCTGACCGGCCTCGTCGCGGGACGAGAATCAATTCCGGCATTTCGCACTTAGCCTTGTGCGACCGCGCTTTCTTGACTTGAGAAAACCAACCCCGTTACTGTGGCTGTCTAGATAACCGCACCTAATTCCGGTATTTCGGAATTGGGAAAGCGACAAAGCAATCGGGCGAGGCCGCCAGACCGGCCGACCCCGACCTTAGCTGCCGGCGGAAGATCGGCAGCGGGGCAACGCCTCATGGGGAGGAGGGTGGAGCGATGACATTTCGCAAATGCCTGATCGCGGCCGCGATGGCCGGTACCGGGCTCGTCATGACCGGGGGCGGCGCATGGGCCGCGGCGGGCGACGAATGCGTGAAGGTGCTGGGCTATGAGTGGAGCGGCGAGAAGCAGTCCATGGATCCCGCGGACATGCATTCCGGCGACGACGCCTATCACACCTTCGCGGTCTATAACCGCCTCGTCGATGTCGACGACAATTTCAAGGTGCTGCCGGAGCTCGCGACCGAATGGTCGTCCTCGGCGGACGGGCTGACCTGGACCTTCAAGCTGCGCGAAGGCGTCAAGTTCCACAGCGGCAAGGATTTCACCTCGGCCGACGTGGTCTACAGCTTCAAGCGGCTGCTGGACCCGGCCCTGGGCTCGGGCGCGCAAGCCGTGCTCGCCTTCCTCGACGCCAACGGCATCAAGGCGGTCGACAAATACACCGTCAGCTTCACCACGCCGAAGCCGGTGGCCGAGCTGCCGGTGCTGATCACGAACAAGTTCACCAACATCGTGCCGGACGGCGCCAAGCATGAAGACCTGATCCTCCATGAAGACGGCACGGGCCCCTTCATGCAGGAGCAGTTCACGCCGAACGCGCCCGTGCGCATCCTCAAGAAGAATCCGAACTACTGGCAGGCGGGCCTGCCCAAGGCGGACTGCCTGCGTATCACCGTGGCGCAGGAGCCCGTCGCGGCCGTCTCGGCGATCAAGGCCGGGCAGGTCGATCTCGTGCTGAACGTCGATCCGTCGGTGATCCCGGCGCTGAAGGACGACCCCAGCGTCACGCTGCTCCAGACCGGCGCGTCCAACTCGATGACGATCTCGATGTGGATCGACACCAAGCCCTTCGACAATCCGAAGGTGCGCGAGGCGATGAAGATGGTGGTCGATCGCCAGGCGATGATCGACACCGTGCTCCTGGGCTATGGCGAGCCCGGTGCCGACAATCCGGTTCCGGTTCCCAATCCCGCGTCCTATGTGAAGGAAGCGCCCAAGCAGGATATCGCAGGCGCCAAGAAGCTTCTGGCCGAAGCGGGATATCCGGACGGCCTCAGCTTCGACCTCTACACCGCCGAAGGCGTCCCGGGCATGGTGCGCATGGCCCAGGTCTATGCCGAGATGGCGAAGCCCGCGGGCTTCAACATCAACGTCATCGTGACCCCGGCGGAAAGCTTCTGGGACGATGTGTGGCTCAAGAAGTCGATCGTGACCTCCGCCTGGTCGATGCGTCCGCCCGGAGAGGGGCTGGCGGTCGCCTATACCCAGACCGCGAAATGGCCGGAGACGCATTGGGTCCGTCCGGACTATGACGCGCTGCTGCTCAAAGCCAACACCACGGTCGATCCGGCCGCACGCCTGAAGCTCTATCAGGACGCCGGCAAGATGCTGGCGACCGAAGGCGGCCTGATCCTGCCGATGTTCGTCCATCAGGTGGTGGCGCTGCGCAAGGGCTGCGACGGCTACACGCCGCTGGCGCAGAACTTCAACCTGAACTTCGAGAATCTCAGCTGCAAGTAGGCTGAGGCCGGCCCCGGGCGCTTCGCGGCGCCCGGGGTTTCTGCCCTTTACTCTTTCCTCTCCGCCCGCGAAGCGGGGGGAGAGGGTAGGGTGAGGGGGGCCTCGATAGCAGGCGAGATGGCGAAGGATTCGTTCTTTCCTGCAGACACCCCCTCACCCTACCCTCTCCCCCACTTTCGTGGGGGAGAGGAAAGCAAGAGCGGCGACACCACGCCGATTGAGGCCGTGCTTTCTTCACGCGCCCACTAACCAGGGAGAGGGGACGCGACGCCGATGGTCATGCTGCGCCTCGTGACCGGCCGCATCCTGTTGACGGTCGTCACGCTCCTGATCGTTTCCTTCATCGTGTTCGGCGTGCTCGAGATCCTGCCGGGCGACGTCGCCTCGCGCATTCTCGGCCGCGACGCCACGCCCGAGGCGCTGGCCGTTCTGCGCGCCAAGCTCGCCCTCGATCAGCCGGCGATCTGGCGCTACCTCCATTGGCTGGGCGGCGTGCTCAGCGGCGATCTGGGCCAGTCCCTCGTCAGCGGCCGGCGCGTGATCGATATCCTGGGTCCGCGCATCTACAACACGGTCCTGCTCTCGATCTATGCCTTCATCCTCTATATCCCGCTGACGGTGATCCCGGCACTGATCCAGGCGGTGAAACGCGACCGGCTGGTCGATCACGGCTTCTCGGCGCTGACCCTGGTGCTGCTGTCGATGCCGGATTTCCTGCTGGCGACGATCCTCATGATCGTCTTCGTCGTCACGATCCCGATCCTGCCGGCCATGTCGATCGTCGATCAGAGCTCGGGCTGGCATGAGTATCTCGAGGCCACGACCCTGCCGGCGGTGACCCTCGCCATCGTCATGGCGGTCTATGCGGTCCGGATGCTGCGCGACAACCTGATCGAGGTGCTCGATTCCGACTATGTGCGCATGGCCGAGCTCAAGGGCCTGCCGCCGGCGCGCGTGCTGATCCGCCATGCGCTGCCCAACGCGCTGGTGCCGACGCTGAACGTCACCGCGATCAATCTGGGTTATCTCGTCGGCGGCGTGGTGGTGGTCGAGAAGGTGTTCGGCTATCCGGGCTTCGGCAGCCTGCTGGTGGATTTGCTGCAGCTGCGCGACCTGCCGGTGATCGAGGCGACCGTGATGCTGGCCTCGACCGTCTATATCGCGGCCAACCTCCTGGCCGATATCGGCGCCATCCTGCTCAACCCGCGGCTCAAGGGGCGCTGATTTCGATGGCCGCCGTCACCGTCGAGCCCGCGCCCCGTCCCCGCGCCCATCGCCTGCGCGCCTTCTGGCGCCGGACGCCGAAGAGCTTCCGGATCGGCGCCCTCATCCTGTTCGTGCATCTGGTGGTCGCCGTGACCGGCCCGTTCTGGGCGCCCTATGGCTATTCCCAGATGGGGGCGGGCATTCCGCTCTCGGGCATGAGCTGGGCCCATCCCTTCGGCATCGACCAGCTGAGCCGCGACATCCTCAGCCGCGTCGTCTATGGCTCGCATATCGTGATCCTGCTGTCGCTCTCGGGGACGGCGCTGGGCCTGGTCATCGGCGCCATCGTCGGGCTGCTGTCGGGCTATATCGGCGGCTGGTTCGACGACATCCTGCAGCGCTTCATCGAGGCCCTGATCTCCATTCCCTTCCTGGTGCTGGCGCTGCTCGCGATGGCGGCGGCGGGGCCGGAGGTCGCGGGCAATCCCGTGCTCGTGGTGCTGGTGGTGGCGCTGGTCTATGCGCCGCGCATCGCGCGCATGGCGCGCGCGGCCGCGATCGACATCGCCACCCGCGACTATGTCACGGTGGCGAGGCTGCGGGGCGAGAGCCCTTGGTCGGTGATGCGCCGCGAGCTCCTGCCCAACGCCACCAGCGTGCTGCTGGTCGAGTTCGCGCTGCGCGCTGGCTATGCGCCGGTGCTGATCGGCTCGCTGGGCTTCCTGGGCTTCGGCCTGCGCCCGCCGACGCCGGAATGGGGCCTGATGATCAGCGAGAACCGCGCCCTGCTGATGGTCTCGCCGATTACCGTGCTGGGCCCTGGCCTGACGCTGGCCTCGCTCGTGGTCGGGCTCAATCTCTTCACCGAAGGTCTCGCGCGCATCCTCGGGCGTAGCGTGCGGTTGGGCGATCGATGAGCGGTGGCGACATCCTGCTGCGCGCGGTGGATTTGCAGGTTTCATACCGGCAGCAGGAGGGCTGGCTGCCGGTGCTCCATCGCGTCAATTTTGCGATTCCGCGCGGCGAGACCTTCGGCCTGGTCGGCGAATCCGGCTGCGGCAAATCCACCGTCGCCCTGCAACTCCTCGGCTACCGCCATCCCAGCAGCCGCGTCGATGGCGGCCGCATCGAGTTCGGCGGGCGCGATCTGCTCAAACTGCGGCGCCATGAGCTCGACCAGATCCGCGGCAACCGCATCAGCTTCGTGCCGCAGAATCCGACCACCGCGCTCAACCCGGGCATGCGGGTGGGCGACCAGGTCACCGAGATCCTGCTGCTGCATAAGCGGGCGGCCGACCGCACCCGGGCGCTCGAGCGCGTGATCGAGCTGTTCGGCTTGGTCGGACTGCCGACGCCCAAGACCCTGGTCGAGCGCTACCCGCATCAGCTCTCGGGCGGCCAGCAGCAGCGCGTCTGCATCGCCATGGCGCTCGCCTGCGATCCCGATCTCGTGGTGCTGGACGAGCCCACCACCGGCCTCGACGTCACCACGCAGGAGCAGATCGTCGAGCTGCTGGTCGATCTGCGCCGGCGCATCAAGCTCTCGATGCTCTATGTGACGCATGACCTCGGGTTGCTGTCGCAGATCGCCGACCGCGTCGGGGTCATGTATGCCGGTCACATGGTCGAGATCGCGCCGGTGGCCGAGCTCTTCCACCAGCCGCGCCATCCCTATACCCGCGGCCTGATCGGCTCGATCCCGCGCATCGACCGGCCCGACGAGCCGGTGGCGCGACCCTTGCGCGGCCTCCTCCGGCGTAGCGAGTTGCCCGAGGGCTGCCCGTTCCAGCCGCGTTGCGATTTCGCGGAAGCGAGCTGCGCGGTCAACCATCAGACGCTCGATGCCGTGGCGCCGGGCCATGAGGTCGCCTGCCAGCGCTGGCGGAGCCTGCTCGCCCCCAGCGTCGCGGCCGCGGGCGAAGCGGCGCTGCCCCGCGCGGTCGCCGAGCCCGATCCGCCGCTGCTGGCGCTGGATCACCTTTCGATCGCCTATGGCACGAGCGGCGGCGCCCTGGCCCGCTTCCTGGGCGCCTTGCCCTTCGTCGCCGTGCGCAACGTCAACCTCACCATTGCGCGCGGCGAGACCCTGGCGCTGGTCGGCGAATCCGGCAGCGGCAAATCGACCGTCGCGCGCGCGGTCAGCGGCCTGCTGCGGCCCCATGAGGGCCAGGTGAAGCTGAACGGCCAGGCGCTGGCGGGGCTGGTGCGCGAGCGCTCGGGCGAGCAGCGGCGCGAGATCCAGTACATCTTCCAGAATCCGGATGCCTCGCTCAATCCGCGCGCCAGGATCGGCACGATCCTCGCGCGCCCGCTGGAGATGTTCTTCGACCTCGACCGCGCGGCCATGCGCGAGCGCGTGCTCGAGGCCCTGGCCGATGTGCGCCTCGATGCCGGCTATGCCGAGCGCTATGCCGATCAGCTCTCCGGCGGCGAGCGCCAGCGCGTCGCGATCGCGCGCGCCCTCATCGCGCGGCCGACGCTATTGCTCTGCGACGAGGTGCTGTCGGCGCTCGACGTCTCGGTCCAAGCCAATGTCCTCGACCTGCTGCGCCGCCTGCGCGAGGAGCATCACGTGGCCATGCTCTTCATCTCGCACGATCTCGCCGTGGTGCGCTCGATCGCCGACAAGATCGGCGTGCTGTTCCAGGGTCAGCTCATGGAGGTGGGCCGGACGGCGGATATCTTCTCACCACCCTACCATCCCTACACCCACAGCCTGCTGATGGCGGTGCCCGATCCCGACCGGCCGCGCCGGACGACGCCGAGCCTGCGCCGCGTCGCGGCCGGACCGGCGCTCGCGACCGGATGCCCCTATGCCGGGCGCTGCGCCTGGCAGCCGGGGCAGATCTGCGAGCAGAAGGCGCCGCCCTGGCGCAGCACCGAGCGCGGCGTGTCGATCTATTGCCACCTGCCGCTCGACGAACTGACGGCGCGCGCCCAATGGGTCCCGCCCGACGAGCCCTCCACCACCCCGACGCCTTCCACCCGCTCCCATGCGTGAGAACCCGCCATGAAGATCACCAAGATCGAATGTTTCGTCCTGCTCGTGCCCGATTACCGGGCCGATGCCTGCAGCTCCGCCCAGGACAATCTGGTGGTGAAGATCCATACCGATGACGGGCTGGTCGGCATCGGCGAGACCGACACCAATCCCTGGGTGGCGAAGGCGATGATCGAGGCGCCGGGCACGCATATCATGGGGCTTGGCCTCAAGGAGATGCTGATCGGCGCCGATCCGAGCGACGTCGAGGGGCTCTGGGAGCGCATGTATAAGGGCTCGGCCATGACCGGGCGCCGGGGCCTGGGCATCTGCGCCATGGGCGCGCTCGACATGGCGCTCTGGGATCTCAAGGGCAAGGCCGAGAACAAGCCCTGCTGGCAGCTGCTGGGTGGCGCCCTCAACACCATCACGCCCTATGCCTCGCTGCTGCCCGACGGCAACACGCTCGACGAATATACCAAGGTGCTGGTGCATCGCGCGGTCGAGGCCAAGCGGCTGGGCTTCAAGGCCGCGAAGCTCGAGATCTGCATCAAGGGGCCCTATTCGCACAACTCGCTGCAGATCCCCGACGATCGCGAGATCGCGCGGATCGTGCGCGCCTGCCGCCAGGCGGTGGGACCCGAGATGACCCTGATGGTCGATGTCGCCTATTGCTGGCAGGACTGGAAGGAAGCGCTGCGGGCGATGGAGATGTTCGCCGACGACGACATCTATTTCATCGAGACGCCGCTGCCGAGCGACGATTACGAGGGCTATGCCAAGCTGGTGAAGGCTTCGCCGATGCGGGTCGCCGCCGGCGAATGGCTCAACTCGCGCTTCGAGTTCCTGGAGCTGATGGATCGCGACGCGCTCGACGTGGTGCAGCCCGATGTGGGCCGCGTCGGCGGCCTGACCGAGGCGCGGCGCGTGGCGCTGCATGCGCGCGACCGCGGCATCGTGGTGGTGCCGCATTGCTGGAAATCGGCGATCGGCATCGCGGCTTCGGCGCATCTGGCCGCGATCGCGCCCACCTGCAGCTATATCGAGTTCCTGCCGCATGGATTGTCGGATTCGCGGCTGCGGCGCGAGCTGGTGCTGGACGAGCTGCCGGTGGTCGATGGCGTCATCCCGCTGCCGACCAAGCCCGGCCTCGGCATCACCGTCAGCGACGAGGCGCTGAAGGCCTTTACGGTCGCCTGAAGGGGAGGACCGAGGCCTCGTCCCGCGGCTGCGCCGGCGCTTGCGGCCCGTTGCGGCCGGAATGCTGTGCGAGGCGCGCCAGGAATTTCTGCGGCTCGATCGGCTTCGAGACGACGAAGGCGGCGCCCATCGCGTCGAACAGGCGCGCGACCAGATCGTTCATCCCCAGATCGCCGCCGGTGATGCCGATCACGGCGACATCAAGGCCGCGCTGGCCGATTTCGCGCAGCAGCTCGATCCCGTCCATGTCCGGCATCATGACGTCGCTGGATCGATGAAATTTTAGTAACCGTCGGTGCCGCAAGGCCGAGCGCGCCAGCTCTCTCTGACGACCGCCATTGCTGATGGCGGCTGTCGTTCGCCCGCCTGTCGCGTCGTCCCCTCAACCGCGCCCGATCAACCCCCGCTCGAACACCTCACGGAACTGCCACGCCTTGCGCGACACTCGCTTGCGGTTCCGGGCGCGATACTCCTCCGGTGTCGGCGCCACTTTGCGTTGCGCAGGGAACGTAATCTCGAAGGAGCGATTCCTGCGGATCACCAAAGCATCGCTGGCGGCACGAAGTCCTTTTCGCAGGTCTCCGTGCGCAGCTCGTGCAGCGGTGACCCCGACTACTATGAATCCGCTTTCCCCGCCACTGCGATAGACGGTTGGTAGGCCACTCATTCCTGACCCGTGTCATCCTGCGGCGGAGGAGGGGGATCCATGCACCGGCGCACAGCAGAACTCAGGGCGTCAGGCGCTTAATCCCAGCAGCGCGGCGGTGTTGCTGCGCATCACATTGCGCACCTGCCGGTAGTCGAGCCCGCCCAGGCCGTCGGCGAATTCGAGCGGCTCGGCGAGGCCTTCCGGGTGCGGCCAGTCTGAGCCGAACAGTGCGACATCCGGCCCGACCGAAGCGATCAGTTCCGGGATATTGTCCTCCGGGAAGGGCAGACGCGAATGCGGTCGAGAAAGATTGTGCTCGGGCG
>CAVOLB010000025.1:0-61478 GCA_963696655.1 uncultured Alphaproteobacteria bacterium | reverse complement strand
CGTCAGATGGCCGTCGATGATCGAGGCCTTGAGGTCTTCCTCCTCGAGCTCGGGCTCCTTCATCAGCCAATGCGCCACGCGGCGCAGCAGCTCGGCCTGCGGACCGCCGCCCTCATAGCCGCGCGACCAGAGCCAGATCTCGTCGGAGAGCAGCTGCGCCACGCGGCCCTTGCCGACGCGCGACAGCACCAGCAGCGGGTCGCCCTGGATGCCGGTCATGACGGCGGTCCCTCCCGGCTGCGTCGTGGCCGCGACCTGGCGGAACCAGCGGCCCCAGCTCGGCGGGTTGCTGTCGCCGCCGGGCAGGCCCGCCGTGACCGGATGGCGCCGACCGATATCGCTGATCATCGGCTTGAAGCCCTGCTCCAGCACCTCGCCCGTGGGTGCGGCCGGGAAGATGCTGCCGAGCGGCGAATCATAGAGGCTGTAGGCGCCGGCATAGGAGCTGCCGGCGGCGTCGAGCAGCGCCCCGCCATTCTCGACGAAATGCGCGATGTTCTCGAGATAGGCGCGCGGCAGCACGCCGCGGCGCTGATAGCGGTCGAAGATGACGAGATCGAACTCGTCGAGCTTGACCTCGAACAGTTCGCGGATCGGGAAAGCGATCAGCGACAGCTCGTTGATCGGCGTGCCGTCCTGCTTCTCGGGCGGGCGCAGAATGGTGAAATGCACCAGATCGACGCTGGGATCCGACTTGAGCAGGTTGCGCCAGGTGCGCTCGCCCGGATGGGGCTCGCCCGAGACCAGCAGCACCCGCAGGCGATCGCGCACGCCATTGACGGTGATGAAGGCGCTGTTATTGGCGAGCGTCAGCTCCTCGGGGCCGGCTTCGGCCTTGATCTCGAACAGGGTCTCGCCCGCATGCTGCAGATCGAGCGAGAGGTTGGTGTCCTGGCCGGTCGGCACGAAGACCGGCTGGAGCGCCTCGCCGTCGCGGGTGATGTCGACGCGCACGCGGCCCGCAGGCGGGCCTTGCGGCAGGTCGTCGACGCGGATGGTGAACTCGACCTTCTGGCCGACGATGCCGTAGCTCGGCAGCTTCGGCACCGTCAGGCGGCGGTCGCCCTCGTTCTCGCGGCCCGTCAGCAGCAGATGCACAGGCGCGTCGATGCCGAGCGTCTTGGGATCCGCGGGCAGGTCATGGATCTCGCCGTCGGACAGCAGCACGACACCGGCGAGCCGCGAGGGCGGCAGGTCGGCCACGGCATCCTTGACGGCCGTCATCAGCTCGGTGCCGTTATCGGCCTCGCTGCGGGCGGGCTTGACCCGCACCACTCGCAGCTCGAGGCCGGGGATCGCGCGCAGGCGCTTCTCGATCTCCGGTGCTGCCGCCGCGATCTGCTCGGGCCGCGGCGCGATCTGCTCGCTTGAAGACTCGTCGATCGCCAGCACCGCGACATCGTCGATCATGCGGCGCTCTTCCTTGACCGCCGAGGGATTGACCAGCGCCCCCAGCAGCACCAGCAGCGCCAGCACGCGCCAGGAGGTCCCCCGCGCGCGCCGCCACAGGCAAAGCGCGATCAGCAGCGCGGCCAGGACCGCGGCGCCGGCGATCAGCGGCCAGGGCAGCAAGGGCGAGAATGCGATGCTCCAATGGCCGGCGGTCATGCGACGACCTTCGAATCAAGTTGCGCATCGCGTGTGCGGCACCCCTCCCCGCTCGCTACGCTCGCCGCCCCTCCCGCAAGGGAAGGGGCTGAGTTTTTCTTTCCGACCGCCATCCGATCGCGGGACCCAGACGTTTCCTCACCCCCTTCCCTTGCGGGAGGGGGTAGGGGGAGGGGGGACGCCGCGAGATGCCTGACCCTCATTGCCCCAGCCTCTCGAGGATCGCGGGCACATGGACCTGGTCCGACTTGTAGTTGCCGGTCAGCGCATACATCACGATGTTGACGCCGAAGCGGTAGGCCATCTCGCGCTGGCGCTGGCCGCCGGGGACGGTGGCGTAGAGCGGCTGGCCGGATTCGTCGACGGCCCAGGCAGCGGCCCAGTCGTTGCTGCCGACCACGACCGAGGAGACGCCGTCATTGGAGCGGCCCTGGCCTTCCTCGACCCAGAGCGTGCCGCTGGCCCAGCGTCCCGGGAACTGCTGCAGCAGGTAGAAGGCCTTCGTCAGCACATGGTCCTGCGGCACCTGGATCAGCCGCGTGATGTCGATGCCGCGCGCGACGCGGTTGAAATTGGCGAAGCCGCTGGCGCCGCCGTCGCGCGTGTCGAACAGGATCAGCCCGCCATTCTTGAGATAGTCGTTGACCCGGCGCAGCGCCGTGTCCGACATCGCGACCTCGCCGTTGGATATCGGCCAGTAGATCAGCGGGAAGAAGGCGAGCTCGTCCCGGGCGGGATTGACCGCCACCGGCTCGCCGACATCGATCGCGGTGCGCTGGCGCAAGACCAGCGAGAGGCCGAGCAGCCCCGCCTTGCTGGCGCGGTCGATCTCGTCGTCGCCGCTGCTGACATAGGCGAGGCGGGTCTGCTGCGTGTCGCCCAGCGCATTGTCGTCGTCGTCCTTGGCCTGCGCCGGGGTGGCGATCAGGCTGCCGGCGAGGGCGAGCAGCAGGAGGGCGCCGGCCACGGCGGCCCGGCCCGGCAGCAATCCGCGCAAGGCCAGCGAGATCACCAGATCGATCAGGAACAGCGAGAGCGCGGCCGCCAGCAGCCAGGGCTTGAAGTCGAAGGTGGCGCCGACGCTGGTGCTTTCCACGGTGGCACCCTCGGGCCAGCTCTGGATCGCCTGCCAGCCGATGAGGCCGGTGCCGAGATTGAGCGCGCGCTGCGTCGCCTCGCTGCCATAGAAGCCCGGCGGATGATCGGGACCGATGAGGCCCTTGTCGAAGACCTCGGGGCCGGCGGCGGTCGCGAGCGGTGCTGGCGCGCCCAGCCGTCCGAAGCCGTCGAGCGTGCGGTAGGGCGGGAGCGTGCCATTCGCCTCGCTGCCGGCGACGCCCTCGCTCAAGGCCAGGATCTTCTGCAGCATCTGCACGAAGAGCCCCGACAAGGCGAGGTTCGACCAGTCGGCATTGGCGCTGGTATGGACCAGCACGATCCAGCCGCGGCCCGAACGCGCCGCGGTGACGAGCGGCGTGCCGTCGGTCAGCCGCGCCCAGGTCTTGTCGCCGAGCGAGAGCTCCGGTTCGGCCAGCACCTGGCGGAAGACGCGCACATCGTCAGGGACCGTGAGGCCGGCGAAGGGCGAGGTCGGGGCGAAGGGCGCGATCTGCGCCGGCTGCTCCCAGGTGAGGGCGCCGCCCAGCGTGCGCCCGCCGCTGCGCAAGCGCACCGGGAGCAGCGTGTCGTCGGTGTTCTCCGCCAATCGCGGGCCGGCGAAGCGCAGCAGCAGCCCGCCATTCTCGACCCAATGCTGCAGCGCGTCGGTCTCCTCGGCGGTGAGGCTGCCGATATCGACCATCGCCAGCATCGAGAGCCCGCCCTGGATCAAGCTGGGGATCGTGCCTTCGCGCAGATCCGTGCCGGGCCCGAGCGCGCGGCGCAGGTAATAGAGCTCGCTCAGCAGCGTCTCCTCGCGGCCGGTATCGGCGCCGGCGACGAGACCGACAGGACGGCGGCGCCATTGCGCATCGACCAGGAAGGTCGAGCCGGCGGAGGCCTCGTTGGCGACCGAGATCGTGGCGATGCGGTTGCGCAGCTCGACCGGCAGCTTGATCGCGGGATTGGCCTCGGTCGCGCCGGCCTCGAAGGTCGCGGGCTGGCGCGCGACCAGCTGGCCCTGGCGGTCGCTCGCCATCAGCTCGACGGTTCGCGCCGGTCCGGCCGCGGGACGCAGCAGATGCAGCGTCATCGCCTCGCTGTCGTTCTCGGGCGGACGCTGCAGCAAGGCGCGCGCGCTGGCGGGGGCGGCGATCACCGTCAGCGAACCGAACTTCGCCAGCCTTTCGCCCAGCTGCTTGTCGGCGCCGTCGGGATCGGCGATGCCGTCGCTCGCCCAGAACACGCTGGCCTCGGCGAAGGGCGCCCTGTCGAGCGCGGCCAGGGCCGCCTTGCGATCGGTCGGCCAGGGCTGCGGCTCGAGCCGGCCCAGCGCCTGGCGCGCCTCAGCCGCCGGCATCGGGCCCTGGATCTGCGGCTTCACGCCGTCCGCGCCCGGGGCGGTCGCGATCAGCGCCGCCATGCGGCCTTCGCGCTCGGCCTGGCGCAGGCGATCGGCCAGCGTCGCCTCCTGCTCGTTCCAATGGGCGGCCGAGGCCCAGCCATTATCGACCACCAGCAGCAGCGGCCCGTCGCCCGCGAGCGGCTTGCGCGCGTCCTGGAGCGGATGGGCGAGGGCGACGATGATGAGCGCCGCGATCACGAGGCGCAGCAGCAGGAGCCACCAGGGCGTGCGATAGGGCGTTTCCTCCGGCGGACGCAACCCGAACAGCAGGCGGATCGCCGGAAAGATCTGCCGCTTGGGAGCCGGCGGCATCAGCCGCAGCAGCCACCACAGGACCGGCAAGGCCAGCAGCGCCACCAGCACCCAAGGGGCTGCGAAGCTGAGATCGGCCAGACCCATCATCGGATCTTCACCTCGGACCGCTCGCCGAGGCGGCGATAGAGCGCCAGCAAGGCGGATTCAGGCGAACGGTCGGTGGTGGTGAGCGCATAGCTCCAGCCGAGCGTGCGTGCGAGCGCCGCCATGCCGTCGAGCTGGGCCTGCAGGCGCTCGGCATAGGCCTGGCGGATCGCCTCGACCCGGCCGATCAGCGCATCGCCTTCCTGCTCGGTGCCCTCGAAGCGGATGCGGCCGGTGAAGGGCAGCGACTGCTCGGCGGGATCGAGCAGCTGGAGGATGTGCCCATGGGGCTGATGTTCGGCGAGCCGCTTGAAGCGCGTTTCGAGCGTCGCCAGCGGCGAGAGGAAATCGCCGACCAGCACCAGCTCCGCATGGCGCGGCAGCCGCAGATCGGGCGGCAGGCTCTGGTCCTCCGGATGATGCTGCAGCAGGAGCGCCAGCCGTTCGAGGCCGCGATGGCCGGTGAAGGGCGGCGAGCCTTCGCCCAGGAGTGCGACGCGTTCGCCGGCATCGAGCAGAAGTGCGGCGAGCGCGAGCGTCACCAGGTCGGCGCGCTCGATCTTCTCCGGCAGATTGCGGCCCGAGCGCCAGCGCATCGAGGCCGAGGCGTCGCGCCACAGATAGATCGTCTGCGCCGCGGCCCATTCGCTCTCTCGCACGAACACCGGATCGGCCTTGGCCGACTGGCGCCAGTCGATGCGCCCCACCGGGTCGCCCGGTTGATAGCGGCGGAACTGCCAGAAGGTGTCGCCGGGTCCGACGCGGCGGCGGCCATGCACGCCCTGCTCGACGGTGGCGGCGATGCGCTCGGCCTGCACCAGCAGCGGCGGCAAGGCGGCCGCCATGGACTGGGCGCGCTCGCGCAAACCCGCTTCGTTCGAAGTCGGCCTGCCGCGAATTTTGGCGCCGAACGCCATGCCTGCTCCCTCTGCCGCCGCGCTCGCTTGCGTTCGCCTCAGCGCAAGGGCTGGATCAGGCGCTCGATCACCTCATCGAGGCCGATGCCTTCGGCGCGTGCGGCGAAATTGAGCGCCATGCGGTGGCGCAGGATCGCGGGCGCCAGCGCCACCACATCCTCGACCGAAGGCGCGAACCGCCCTTCCATCAAGGCGCGGGCGCGGGCCGCCAGCATCAGCGCCTGGCTGGCGCGGGGGCCGGGGCCCCAGGCCACATGCTGGCGCACGGTTTCGATCTCGCTGCTTTCGGGCCGGCCCGAGCGCACCAGGCCGAGGATCGCCTCGACCACGCTGTCGCCCACCGGCACGCGGCGCACCAGGCGCTGCGCCAGCAGCAGGTCGCCCGCCGTCATGACCGGCTCGGCTTTGTCTTCTTCCGCGCCGGTGGTGGCGAGCAGCATCTGGCGCTCGGCCGCCTGCTCGGGATAGGTGACGTCGATCTGCATCAGGAAGCGGTCGAGCTGGGCCTCGGGCAGCGGATAGGTGCCCTCCTGCTCGATCGGGTTCTGCGTCGCCAGCACATGGAAGGGCTGGGGCAGGGGATGGGGATGGCCGCCGACGGTGACGCGGGCCTCCTGCATCGCCTGCAGCAGCGCCGACTGGGTGCGCGGGCTGGCGCGGTTGATCTCGTCGGCCATGAGCAGCTGGCAGAAGACCGGTCCGGGAATGAAGCGGAAGGAGCGCCGGCCGCTGTCGGTCTCCTCCAGCACCTCGGAGCCCAGGATGTCGGCCGGCATCAGGTCGGGCGTGCATTGCACGCGCTTGTCCTCGAGTCCGAGAACGATGCCGAGCGTCATCACCAGCCGGGTCTTGGCCAGGCCCGGCACGCCCACCAGCAGCGCATGGCCGCCGGCCAGGAGCGTAATTAGGGTTTGATCGATCGTCGCCTGTTGGCCGAAAATGACGCGACCGATGCTGCGGCGAACCTGCTGCAGCGTGTCGCCGAGGCGGCCGATCTCGGCGGCAAGCCGGTCGGCGGAAATCACGGTTTCAGTGGAACTCACCGTCGGCTGCTCCTTGAATGGTTCGGGGGCATGGATCGGACGGGCGTCGATCGAACAGGCCAAGCCATCCTATGACTGCAGGCAAGCTGTCGGAAGGCACTCTTTCGTTACCTTCAGCGTCGCCCGGCCCGGGAAGGGAGCCGCAGCAATGCGGCGAATTTGCGATTCGGATCGGGCGGGACGGCACCTGGTACTATCTGAACTCTCCCATCGGCCGGAAATCGCTGGTCAAGCTGTTCTCCACCGTGCTGCGCCGCGAGCCCGACGGGGATTACTGGCTCGTCACGCCCTATGAACGGGGGCGGATCGAGGTCGAGGATGTGCCCTTCGTCGCGGTCGAGGTCACGGCCGAGGGCGCCGGACCCGCCCAACGCCTGCGTTTCCGGACCAATCTCGACGACGAGGTGGTGGCCGACAAGGACCACCCGATTCGCGTGGTTCAACAAGCTGGGACCGGCGAGCCCACACCCTATATCATGGTACGGGACGGGCTCGAGGCAAGGCTGACCCGGCCGGTCTTCTATGAGCTGGTGGAACTGGGTGAGAGCCGTCATGAGGACGGCGAAGAGCAGCTGGGCGTATGGAGCAGCGGAAAATTTTTTCTTCTGGGACGGACCGACGCGGAAGCCTGAGCCCCGCTGCCATCCGCGATGCCTTGACGGCGAAGCCGCCCGGCGTGCGCCGTGCGCCGCGTGGGCCCGTCGCGCTGGAGCTGCCCGACGAGACGCGTGGCGACCACGATCTCAATCCCGACATGATGCCGAAACTGCCGCTGACCGCGGCGGCCGTGCTGGTGCCGCTGGTGCTGCGGTCGGAAGGGCTCACCATTCTCCTGACCCAGCGCACCGAGCATCTGGCCGAACATGCGGGCCAGGTCGCCTTTCCCGGCGGTCGCGTCGATCCCGAGGATGCCGATGCGATCGCGGCCGCGTTGCGCGAGGCCGAGGAGGAGATCGGGCTGGCGCGCCGGCTGGTCGAGCCGGTCGGGCAGCTGGACACTTATGTAACGCGTACCGGCTATGAGGTGACCCCGGTGGTGGGGCTGGTGCAGCCGCGCTTCGAGCTGGTGCTCAATCCGCTCGAGGTCGCCGACGCCTTCGAGCTGCCGCTGGCCTATCTGCTGGACGAGGCCAATCGCCGGATGGAGAGCAGGGTCTATAACGGCGTCGAGCGGCATTTCTGGACGGTGCCCTGGGAGAACCGCTTCATCTGGGGGGCCACCGCCGGGATGCTGGTCAACCTGGCCGAGGTCCTGGCGCCGCGGGCCAGCACCTCATGAGACGCTTCCTCGAGATCCTGATCCCGCTGCTGCTGCCGACGCTGATCTATTTTCTTTATCTCGCGATCGCGCGCCGTCGCGCCCAGGCCACCGAGGCGGCGCCCGCCCTGGTGTTCAAGGACATTCCCTGGAGCTGGCTCGCCGGCGCCGGGGTGGCCCTGCTCGCGGTGACCTTGGCGGCATCGGCCATGTTCGGCGGCGCCGCGCCCGGCAGCCACTATCAGCCGCCCAGCCTCGAGAACGGGCAGATCAACCAGGGCGGATTCTCGAATTGATGCGGGTGTATCAAGAGGAATCATCCCCTCCCCCAACTTTTGGGGGAGGGGGCTGCTCGGTATCGGCTCCTTCGCACCCCGACGAGATCCTGGACCGAGCCATCCCCCTCCCTGCCCTCCCCCAAAAGTTGGGGGAGGGGATTAGATTTTAGATTTCAGATTTCAGTGTCGAAGGGAATTTTGATGACCGACCGGCGCCTGACGCCGCAGCCCTGGATGACGCATCCGCGCACGCAGGCCGTGATCGCGGCCTTGAGCGCGGACGAGGCGGAGGTACGTTTCGTGGGCGGCTGCGTGCGCGATGCGATCCTCGGCCGCACCATCAAGGATGTCGATCTGGCGACGCCCGATTCGCCCGAGACCGTGATCGCGCTGCTGAGGGGCGCGGGGATTCGCGCGATCCCGACGGGAATCGATCACGGCACGGTGACGGCCGTCATGGAGGGCCAGCCCTTCGAGGTGACGACCTTGCGCCGCGACGTCGAGACCGACGGCCGCCATGCCAGGGTCGAGTTCACGGACAATTGGCAGGAAGACGCCGCGCGGCGCGATTTGACTTTCAACGCCATGTCGCTTTCGCCCGACGGCAGCTTGCATGATTATTTCGGCGGCTATGAGGATCTCATGGCGGGCCGCGTGCGGTTCGTCGGCGATCCGGCGATGCGCATCAAGGAAGATGTGCTGCGCCTGCTGCGCTTCTTCCGCTTCTTCGCGCATTACGGCAAGCCGCCGCCCGATGCCGAGGCGCTGGCCGCCTGCCGGTTCGCCGCACCGCAGTTGTCGACGCTCTCCGGCGAGCGGCTCCAGGCCGAGACCCTGAAGCTGCTGGCCGCGAGCAATCCGGCGCCCGTCCTGGCGCTGATGCAGGATCAGCATGTGCTGACGCATCTGTTGCCGGAAGCGCAGAGCGTCGCGAGGCTCGCGGCGCTGGTCATGATCGAGCGGTCCCTCGGCCGCGAATCCGATCCGCTGCTGCGGCTGGCGGCGCTGATCGAGGGCGGTGCCGAAAATGCGCGCGCGGTCGCCTGGCGGCTCCGGCTCTCGAACGCCGACCGCGACCGGCTGGTCGCGGCGCTCGAGGCAGCCCCTCTCTCGCCCTTGCTCGACGGCAAGGCCTGCCGCCTCGCCCTCTATCGGCTGGGCTGGGAGACCTTCCGCGACTGCGTGCTGCTGAGCTGGGCCGCGAGCGGCGACATGCCGGACGCCCCGCAATGGCGGGGCTTGCTCGCCCTCAGCGAGAGCCCACCGCCGGCCTTCCCGCTGCAAGGCCGCGATCTTCTCGCGCTGGGCGTCCCCGCCGGCCGTCGCGTCGGCGAGATCCTGAAGCAGGTCGAGAGCTGGTGGATCGACGGCGACTTCCGCGCGGATCGGAAGGCGTGCTTGGAAGAGGCGAAGCGAACAGCCGCGCAGCCCGCTTAGCCTTCTCGGGCCGCACCCCTCGCCCTCCATGGCTTCGCAATGGGTCCCGCCCTCCTCACCCCTGTGAGGAGAGGAAAGAATTTTGAAGATGCTCAGCCTCACAGAATAAATCCTTCCTCTCCCTCACGTGGTGGGGGAGAGGGCAGGGTGAGGGGGAGTCGCAAGACTGGACCGGAGCGTCGATACGCCGACGATAGAACCTATACCGCGCTAGCGCTGCCCGTCATGGACCGAGATCTGGTCCACGCGCAAGCCGCCGAGACGCTCATGGATGCGGGGGCCGGTGGCCATGACCAGGCCCAGGACCATCTCGCGCGGCCGCGGTGCGTCGGCGAAGCCGATGTCGAGGACGTTGAAATGGCTGCGGACATAGGCCGCGTTGATGTGATGCAGCGGCACATGGAGGCGGAAACCCGTGGCCGCTACCGCCTTCGTCGCTGGAACGATCGATTTCGAGGAGAGGACGGCGCGCATGGCCCAGCCGCCGGCCTCATGCCAGGTGGCGCCATGTTCCAGCTCGCCATCGACACCGACGATGGCGCCCTTGCCATAGGCCTCGATCGCATCCTTCCCACCGAGCGCGGCCACGAGCTCCGCCGTCAGCTCGTTGGCGAGCTCGCGCGCATCGGGAACGAAGGCATCGAGATTCTCGACATACTGCCCGGCGAACGGATTCGCCACCACCGCGACGGCGGCGCCCATCCGCAGCGGCACGGCCGGCGGCTTGCCGCCTTCATGCAGCACCGTCTCGACGCAGATGGATTTCTTTCGAACGCGGATCAGCGACATGGGTTTTCCTCCAGGGCTAGGCTCTTGCGAGCCTGTCGGTTGCGGAAGGCGCGATGCCTCCGGGCGGCGGCGGGAACTGGTAGAGCCGGCTCGGATTGTCGACCAGGATGCGGTGGCGCGCCGCTTCGTCCGGCACCCAGAGCGGCAGAAGGTTGAACAGATCGCCGGTGTTGAGCATCGGCTCGCTCATCGCGACATGCGGCCAGTCCGAACCCCACAGGCAGCGCTCCGGCGCGACGCGCGCGAACAGCGAGGCCAGGGCCCTGGTGTCGGCGTAGGGCGGTCCGGCGAGGGAAACGCGGTTGGCCCCGGAAAGCTTCACATAAGTGCGACCCGCCTCGAGCAGCGCCAGGAGCGCCGGGACAGCCTCGTCGCCGGGGCCGAAATCGACCGGCAGATGGGCGAGGTGATCGAAGACGCAAGCGACCGGCAGGCGGCGGAGCCGCGCCGCGAGAGCTGGAATGGCGCTGCCCTTGATCAGGAGCTGCAGATGCCAACCCAGGGGCGCGATCCGCGCCGCCAGGGTCTCGAGCCGATCGATCGCGTAGCCGGCTCCCGGATAGAGCAGGTTGAGGCGGGCGCCGCGCACGCCCGCCGCGTCGAGCCGCTGCAGCTCATCGTCGCTCACGGCATCCGGATCGACCACGGCGACGCCGCGCAGGCGCGAAGGGTGCGCCGCGAGGACATCGAGGAGCAGGCGATTGTCGGTTCCGTAGATGCTCGGCTGGATGACGACACCGCGATCCAGCCGGAGCGCCGACAGCAGGGCAAGATAAGAACCGAGACCGGCGAGGGCGGGCGTGTAGGAGCGCTCGGCGACATAGGGATAAAGCGCCGGATCGGCGATCACATGGGCATGCGTGTCGCAGGCGTGGGGCGGCACGCGGAACGCCGGCGGGTGCGGATTCGGGTCGGGCGGCTGGCAAGGTTCGCCGGCATGGCGAACGCCGGGCCGCCGGTCGTCGGCTGCCGTCACGAGACCTGGGCCAGCGGCGCCTTGTCGGGGGACATTCCGAACTGCTGGTTTCCCCACCGCTCGAAATGCTCGATCGTCCGCGCATAATCCTTCGGCCCGTCGCCCTGCGAGATGGCGAAGGACAGGAACTGGCGCGCGATCGGGCTGACCCACAAGGGGACACCCGCCTTCTCCGCCTCGTCGAGGCAGAGCTTGACGTCCTTATGCAGCAGCTCGGTCGCGAAGCGCATCGGAAAATCGCGGTTCAGGATGCATTGCGGGATCTTTTCCAGCGTGGCGAAGGAGCGCCCGCTCGAGACATTGAGGATGTCGAGCATCGTCTTCGAATCGAGGCCCGACTTCGCGCCGAAGACCAGCAATTCGAAGCTCGCCACCGCGGAGACGGCGCAGAGCGTGTTGTTGATGATCTTCATGGTCGGCCCCAGGCCCGGATCCGTCCCGAGATAGAAGATGTTCTTGCCGATCGCGCGCAACGCGCTCTCGATCGCCTCATAGGCGGCCTGCGCACCGGACACCATGAGGGTCAGCGAGCCGGCCTCGGCCGCGACCGTGCCGCCGCTGACCGGGGCGCCGAGAAACTCGATGCCCTTCTCGGCCATCCTCTGGGCGATGGCCCGGGTGGTCGTCGGGCCGGTGGTGGAGAGATCGGCGACGATCTTGGCGGCCGAGCCGTCGAAGACGCCGCCCGGGCCGATCGCGACCTGCTCGACGATGGCGGGCGTGGGCAGGCTCAGCAGGACGACCCCGACGCGCGAGGCGAGCTCGGCGGCGCCCGCGGCCGACGAGGCGCCGAGGCGTTCCAACCGGGAAACCGCGGCGGCGTCCGTATCGACGACGACAAGATCGTGGCCGGCCCTGATCAGACGGGTGCCGAAATGGGCGCCCATATTGCCCAGGCCGATCAATCCAACTTTCATGAAATTCCGCTCCCTGAAACTCACCGCGCCGGCGGGGCGCGGCCTTGCCTGGCCGGATGGGCGACAACGGTCTGCGGGGGCCGGGCCATGCCCGATCGCAGCGGTTGCCGCCGCCACTCTCCAACGCGGGTCAGGGTAGCGAAGCCCGCCATCGGGCCGACAATGCCGATTCAGCGGTCGCCCTTAACTTGATGTTATGGGGCGGGCTGGGCCTGCGGATGATCGGGGCTGGACCGGCGGTGATCCGGTCATGCCGGCGCCCGGGCTTGGAGCAGCGGCCCGGGCCCTCGAGCAGCCCACCTGCAAGACCCGCTAATGGGCCGCCGTGTCCGCCAGGATGCGGATGAAGCGCTGGGCGTAACGATTGGGTGTCTCGAACACCGAATGGGCGATGCAGGGCGTCAGCGCCATCTCCTGGACCAGGGGCCGGAAGACGACACCGGGCCAGCGGCCGACCGCGGCGGTGAACTGGTCGATGATCGCGGCACCGATGCGGGCCTCGACCAGCGAGCAGGCGACATCGGTCTGGAGCTCGGTCACCTTCCGGGCGGCGTGGAGGCCCAGGCGGTCGAGCGTGGCCTGCACCATCTTGCCGAAGGCAATCTGCGGACTGTGCAGGATGAGCGGGAGCGAGACGAGATCCGCCAGATCCACGGCTTCCCGTTCGGCCATCGGATGCCCGACCGGAAAGGCACAGACCATGCGTCCGGAGGCGAAGGGGCGGGAGACGATGTTCGGATGCTCCAGCGGCATGACCGATATCGCGAGATCCACCTTCTTGCTGAGGACCTCGTTCGGCATGTCGTTGAGGAGGGTGGTGTGGTAGTCGATCTCCACTTTCGGGAAGAGAGTTCGAGAACTTCTTCAGGGCCTGCGGCACCAGCGAACGCCCGAGGCAGGGGCTGGATGAAAGGATCAGCGTCGCCGAGGCGCCCTCGGCGAGATTCTTCGCGAACTGGTCGACATTCAGCGCGGCCTGGTAAAATCTTTCGACTTCGTCATAGAGCCGTTCGGCCTCGATGGTCGGGATCAGCTTTCCGCCTTTCCTCGTGAACAGCTTGATGGAAAGGCTCGTCTCCGTATGGGCGACGATGCGGCTGACGGCGGGCTGCGACACGAACAGCAGCTTGGCGGCCGCGCTGATCGAGCCGGTCAGCATGACCGCCCGGAAAACCTCGATCTGGCGCAACCTGAACTTCATCTGGGGGCCTTGCCCCCGGGGTCGCGCCGCACGTTTCTGTATTTTCTGCGTTTGCACCATCGGGACGCCGGTCTTCTTTGTCGCTGCCATCGCGGCGATCGTCGAATATAACACGATGTTATGGCCCCCGTGCAAATTGGCATATTTGGCGCGAAAGCGGCAGGGCTACATTTCCCGCACTCCGACCGGTTCAAGGTCTGATGAAAAGAATATGTCGGCCAATGGGAGCCGGCGGGAGGACTGGGAAGAATGCGACAGCTGTTGACTCAGGAGCGGATCGTGCTCGCGCTTTCGGCGCTCCTGGTGGTCGGCTTCTCGCTCTTCCTGAAGGGATTCGCGACCGCGGACAACATCCTGGCGCTGATCCGCAGCGTGTCCGTCCTCGGCATTCTCGGGATCGGCATGGCGATCGTGATCATCGGCCGCGGGATCGATCTTTCCGCCGTCGCGGTCATGGCGGTCTCGATCGCCTGGGTCCTGTCGCTGGCCGAACGCGGCATGAGCTTTCCCGCCGCCCTTGCGCTGGGCCTCGGATTCGCGCTCCTGGCCGGGCTCGTCACCGGCCTCGTCGTGGCCTTCGTCGAGGTGCCGCCGTTGTTCGCGACGCTCGCGATCGGCCTCTTCGTCTACGGCCTCGGCCGCACCGGCATGGTGCCGCTGGACGTGATCTATCTTCCGCCATCGGCAAGCGGCTTCGAGTTCCTGGGCAAGGGGCAGTTTTTCGACCTGCCGATGCCGATCCTGCTCTTCGCCGGCATGGCCCTGCTGGCCTCGCTTTTCCTGCGAAAGACCAAACTCGGCCGGGCGATCTACGCGATCGGCGACAACCATACCGCGGCGCGCATCACCGGCCTGCCGGTGAAGGCGACCATCGTCCTGCAATACCTGCTCTCGAGCCTGGTCGCGTTCATCGCCGGCGCGATCACGGCCGCCGCCGTCTCGAGCATGAACACGCGCGTGGTCAACTCGACCCTGATCTACGACGTGATCCTGGTCGTCGTGCTGGGCGGTGTCGGCCTCAGCGGCGGCAAAGGCTCGATTCGCAACGTCATCGCCGGCACGCTCCTCATCGGCACGCTGCTCAACGGCATGACGATCATGGACGTGCAGTATACGGCGCAGAACATCGCCAAGAGTCTCATCCTGTTGCTGGCCATCGTCATCGACACGCTCGTCAATCCGCGGGACGTCCAGACCGGGCAGCAGGGCGACATCTAGCCGGACCACCGCTGGAAGTCGGCCGGAAGCGAGCCGACAAGCACCAAAATGAAAATAAGGGAGTGAAACATGCGCTTTGCAAGGACTTTATTGACCTGCGCCCTGGTCGCGATCGGCGGTACGGCCGTCCTGGCCGACGGCATCGACGATCCCGGCCGCCCCGGCTATTACGACGCGTTCAAGGGCAAGCGGGTCGTCTTCGTGCCCCAGTCGATGGGCTTCGATCTCACCGAGGGGTGGGCCGCCAGCCTCGCCAAGCAGGCGAAGGAGCTCGGCTACACCTTCGACATCCGCGATCCGAACTGGAAGACGGATGTCGGCGCCGAGGCGATCACGACCCTGATCGGCGAGAAGCCGGATATCATCATCGTGCAGAATCCGGATGTGCAGTCCTATAGCCGCCTCTATCGCAAGGCGCAGGACGCAGGGATCTATGTGCTGCAGATCAACATGAACTCCTCCTTCCAGACCGAAGCCTATGTCGGTCCGGACTGGGTCGGTATGGGCGAGCTCGCCGCGAACAAGCTGATCGAGCAATGCAGCCCGAGCAAGGGCCAGTCGGGCAAGATCGCCGTGATGCAGGGCGACCTGACGGCGGCGGCCAGCGCCTACCAGATCAAGGGCATCACCGACGTGCTGGCGCAGCATCCGGAGATGAAGCTGGTGTCGAACCAGTCGGCGAACTGGGATGCCAGCAAGGCGCGCACGATCGCGGCGACCGTGCTGCAGCAGAACCCCGATCTCTGCGGCTATGTCGGCTTCTGGGACGGGCAGGACACCGGCATCGCGGCCGCGGTCAAGGAGGCGGGCAAGACCGGTCAGGTCTATATCATCACCTCCGGCGGCGGCGCCCAGAGCCTCTGCGACAACGTCAAGAACGACGTCCTCACCGCCGATATCAGCTTCGATGTTCCCGGACAGGGCCGCGATCTGAACAACATGATCAAGTTCCTGCTGCAGATGAAGCCGCAGCCGGGCACCGTGAAGGCGCTGTTCTATACGCCGCTCACCGTGGTCACGAAGGAATCGCTGCGGCCAGGCACCTGCTACAACATCGACGATCTGCGCGGATAGGATCCGCGAGCGCGGAAACCTCATGACGGTCTTGTCACGACCCATGCCTTCGGACGCCGAGCCGGCCCATGAGGCCGGCTCGGCTATGAAGCCGGCCCCAAGGACAGGCATCTTGCGGCGGTTGAGCGGATGGCACCGGCGGGTGCCATGGCCGGCGGGCGAGATGCTGCCCCGAAGCTGGATGGACAATGCCGCGCCGCTGTTGATCCTGATCGTCATCGTCGCGGTGATCGCGTCGCTGACCAACGGGTTCTTCGGGCCGGTCAATCTGACCAACACCACCCGCCAGCTCGGCGAGTACGGTCTCCTGGCGATCGCCATGATGATCGTCATCGTCGGCGGCGGCATCGATCTCAGCATCGGCTCGAATTTCGCGCTGGCCAACGTGCTGGGCCTGGCCCTGCTCAACGTCGCGGGCTTTCCGCTCTGGCTGACGATCCCCTGCGTCATGCTGGTTTCGGGCGCGGTGGGGTTGTTCAACGGCCTGCTGGTCGGCTATCTGCGGCTGCGGGCCTTCCTGACGACGCTCGTCACCCTGATTCTCGTGCGGGCGATCGTCGACATGATCCTGCTGCATTATGCGGTGAAGATCTCCGGCACCGGCTATTTCTCCGATGCCTGGGACTTTCTCGGCGACGGCAAGGTCCTCGGCCTGCCCTTCAGCGCGGTCCTGCTCCTCGTCGTCGCGATCCTGGTTCATCTGGGCCTCACCCGGTTCCGGCCCGGCTGGAACATCATGGCGGTCGGCGGTTCGCGCCGCGCCGCCCACAATGCCGGCATTCCGACCCAGTGGACGGTCTGCAGCACCTATATCGCTTCCGGCTTTCTGTGCGGCGCTTCCGGCGTTCTCTATGCGGCGAGGCTGAACAGCGCCGGCTCCGACACCGGGATCGGGCTCGAGGTTTCGGTGCTGACCGCAGTCGTTCTGGGCGGCAATGCGCTCGGCGGCGGGCGCGGCTCGGTCGCGAAGGCGCTGATCGGCGCGGCCACGATCCTCATCCTGACCAACGGCGTGGTGCGTCTCGGCATGGCCAGCGGTGCCGCCACGATGGTGCTGGGGCTGGTGCTGCTCCTCGCCGTGACGCTCGATGTCCGCTGGCTGAAGCGCCGGGCACGCGGCGCATCGATCCTTCCGATCGCGCCGGTCTCGGTCAGCCTGCCGGTGGCGCCGTCGCTGGCAACCGATTCCGCGTCTCCCTATGCGATCAATGCCCGCCTGGCGCAGGCCGAGGCCATCGGCCTGGGCCATGTGGAAGGCTCGGCCGACATCGCGTTCGACCGAAGCGGGCATCTCTATACCGGCGGGCGGCAGGGCCAGATCCTGCGCTTCCTGGCACCGGATTTTACCGCCGCCGAGGTCTTCGCCCATATCGGCGGCCATCCGAAGGGCTTGGCCTTCGGTCACGACGACATGCTCTTCGCCGCCGTCTCGGGGCTGGGCCTCTACAAGGTCTCGCCGCAGCGCACGGTAGAGAAAGTCACCGACATGGTGACGGATCGCCGGCTCGGGGGCGTCGGGCCGATCCGCGCGGCCGGCATGCTCGATGTCGCCGCGGATGGCCGCATCTTCCTCACCGAATCCTCGACCCGGCGCGGAACGCAAGGATGGCTGCTCGAATTGCTCGATGGCCGGGCCAGCGGGCGCATCCTCTGCCATGATCCGGCGCGCGGCACGACGCGCGCTCTGTTGCGCGACCTGGCTTCGCCCAACGGCGTTTGCCTGGCGCATGACGGCCATTCCCTCCTTTTCACCGAGAGCAGCGCCTGCCGGATCAGCCGCCTCTGGCTCGAGGGACCCGACGCGGGAAGGGTCGAGCCGCTGCTGCAGAATCTGCCGGGACATCCGGGTGCCGTCACCCGTGCCGCCAACGGATGTTACTGGATCTCCCTTCTCGCCGTCCGGTCGACCGCCCTCGACATCGCCCTCCGCATGCCGCGCTTCCGCCGGCGCATGGTGCAGCGGATCTCCAGCGACGAATGGCTGCAGCCGAACAGCAATGTCGGTTGTGTCCTGAAGTTCGACGGACAAGGCGCCGTTCTCGACGCGCTCTGGGATCCGCAAGGCCTGACCCAGACCATGATCGCATCGGCGCGCGAATATGGGGGGCATCTCTATCTGGCGGGGATGACGAACGAGCAGATCGGGCGGTTGCCGGTTTCCGATCCTGCCTCGATCCGGCTGTCGTCATGGTCCGGTTCCGCCAGGAGGTCGCCATGAGCTCGGCTCTCCGCCGCCTCATCGCGCGGGTCACGCGGGCCGAGGAGGGGATCACGCTGCCCGCCATGGATGGGCCGCTACGGCCCAACACGCGATTGGACATGGCGGCGCCGGTCGTGGAACTGCCGAACCCGGACAATCTCGTCGCGGCGGGCGACGCCATCCTGGCGACGAGCGGCCGCCGGGTCATCGAGATCCGCGAAGGGCGGGCCGCGCCGTTTCTCCGAGGGGAATTCGATGCCGACATCGTCAGCCTGGCGTTCCATCCCGAGGGCGGTCTTGCCGTCGGGTTGGCCGACGGGCGCATCGTGCTGCGGGGCGGGCGTCACGGCGACCGCACGATCGCGACGCTCGCCGGCCGCCCGCTCGTCTGCCCGACGGCCCTGGCTTTCGATGGCGACGATCTGGTCGTCGCGCAAGGGTCGGCCATCCACGGGCCGTCGGACTGGCAGGTCGACCTCATGTGCGGCGGCACTACCGGCTCCGTCTGGCGGATTCCGCGAGCGGACGAAGCCGCCGCCCTCCGCCTGGCGCAGGACCTCGCCTACCCGAACGGTCTTTTGCTCGACAGCCAGGGGACCCTCATCGTCTCGGAAAGCTGGCGGCACCGGCTGATCCGGATCGAGGCCACGAGGCCGTCGCCCGCCACCGTCGTCCTGGAGCAGCTGCCGGGCTATCCGGCCCGGCTGGCGGCGGCGAGCCGGGGCGGCGCATGGCTTGCGGTCTTCGCGCCGCGCAGCCAGCTCGTCGAGCATGTGCTGCGCGAGCCGGCCTATCGCACCCGGATGATGGCGGAGATCGAGGACCGCAACTGCTGGGTGGCGCCGACCCTGCGTGCCGGGCGCCATCTCATGGAACCGCTCCAGAGCGGCGCGGCGCGGCAGATGGGCAACCTCAAGCCATGGGCGCCGGCGCGGTCCTACGGGCTCGTCGTCCGGCTCGGCAGCGATCTCCAGCCGCTCGACAGTCTTCACAGCCGCGCCGATGGCGATCGCCACGGGACGACGAGCTGCCTCGAAGGGAACGGGCGCCTTCTCGTCACCTGCAAGGGAGACGACATCGTGGTGGTAGCGGATATCGGCGAGCCGGGAGGCGCTCCTGCAGATGCGGCTTGAGCTTCGCGGCATCGCCAAGGAGTATCACGGCGTCGCCGTTCTGCGCGACGTGGACTTCGATCTCGCGGCCGGAGAGATCCATGCGCTTCTTGGCGAGAATGGCGCCGGGAAATCGACGCTGACCAAGATCATGGCCGGCGTGGTTTCGCCGACCCGGGGCAGCATGATGCTGGACGGAAAGCCGGTCGCGTTCCGGCAGCCGCGCGAAGCGCTCGACGCGGGCATCGTCATGGTGTTCCAGGAGACCAGCCTGGTCCCGTCCCTGACGGTGGCGCAGAACCTCTATCTCGGCGAGAAGCGATTCTTCACGCCGTTGAAGCACCTCTATATGACGGCCCAGCAATTGCTTCAGACCCTCAATTTCCCGATCGACGCCGCCATGAAGGTCGGACAGCTCGGGGCCGCGCAGCGTCAGATGGTGGAGATCGCCCGCGCGGTTCATCGCAAGGCGCGGGTGATCGTTTTCGACGAACCGACGGCGACCCTCACGCCCGAGGAGAAGAACCAGTTCTTCGCCCTTGCCGGGCGGCTGAAGGCGGCCGGCGTGTCCGTCATCTTCATCACCCATGCGCTGGAGGAGGCGCTGAAGATTTCCGACCGGATCACCGTCATGCGCGACGGGGCCCGCGTCGTGACCGACGCCAGCGCGAGCTTCGACCGCGCCCGCATCGTCCATGCGATGGTCGGGCGGGCCCTCTCCGACGAGATCTACAAGAAGGTCGGGGATATGCGCGTCTCCCGGCCGCGCGGCGCCAAGGTGCTGAGCGTGCAGAACCTGTCCATGGGCCGGACGGTCCGCAACACCTCCTTCTCGATCTATGCGGGCCAGATCACCGGCATCTTCGGCCTCGTCGGCTCCGGGCGCACCGAGACGGCGAAGGTCGTCGCCGGAGTCGATCGCCGGGACCGGTTCCTGGGCGGGCATGTGTACCGACGCGATCATGCGGTCGACTACGCCACGCCGCGAGCGGCCATGAAGGACGGCATCGTCTACATCACCGAGGACCGCAAGATCGAAGGCTTCTTCGAAACCATGTCGGTCGCCGACAATGTCTTCATGGGCCGCCTGGCGGCGGCCTTCACCGCGCCGCCCTTCGTCAACGCGGAAGAGCGGCGCAATCTCGCCCAGAGCTGGATCAAGTCCCTGAACATCCGGACATCGAGCAGCCAAGCCCGCATCGTCGAGCTTTCGGGCGGCAACCAGCAGAAGGTCGTCATCAGCAAGTCGCTGGTCCAGGAGCCGCAGATCGTCATCATCGACGAGCCGACGCGGGGCATCGATGTGGGCTCCATCGTGGAGATTCACCAGCTGATCAACCGGCTGGCGGACGAGGGGCTGGCGGTCGTGGTGATATCGTCCTATCTGCCGGAGATTCTGAATCTCTCGGACCGGATTCTGGTGTCGCGCCAGGGACGGATCGTCGAGGAGTTCTCGCCGGAAGAGGCGACCGAACAACGTATCATGTATGCCGCGGTCCACTGAACGATCCGCGACCGGCGGCAGAATACCGGGAGGAGAGAGACCATGACGATGAACCCGACATCCCAGGGGGACCGTCGGATGCGGCGCGACGAGCCGGCCGATGTTCTCATCATCGGCGCGGGGCCGTCCGGCGCCGTCGCGGCGAAGCATCTCTCCGCCGCCGGCTTTTCCGTCGTCACGCTGGAACAGGGCGACAACCCGGACAACAGCGCCTATGCCGGCCGCCGGCCGGAATGGGAGCTGGTCAGCCAGAAGCGCTGGCACCCGAACCCCAATGTCCGCGACGGCGAGCGCGACTATCCGCTCAATACCGACGAATCCGATATCAATCCGCTGATGTTCTCCGGCGTCGGCGGCAGTGCGACGCTCTATGCCGCCCATTGGACGCCGTTCCTGCCGTCGGATTTCCGCGTCCGCTCGATGGATGGCGTGGCCGACGACTGGCCCTTCACCTACGAGGATCTGCTGCCGCATCTCGACGTGATCGAGCGCGAGGTCGGCGTCTCGGGTCTTCCCGGCGATCCGGCCTATCCGCCGCGCGGCTCCTACCCGACGCCGCCGCTGCCGATCGGCAAGGTCGGGCGGAAGGCCGCGGCGAGTCTCGACAAGCTGGGCTGGCATTGGTGGCCGGGCACGAACGCCATTCCCTCGATCCCCTATAACGGCCTCAACCCTTGCGTCCGCCGCGGCACCTGCATGACCGGCTGCCCGGAGGGTGCCAAATCGACGCCGGACATCACCTATTGGCCGCATGCGCTCAAGAACGGCGTGCGGCTCGTCACCGGCGCGCGCGTCAGCCGGATCGAGACGGACGAGCGCGGGTTGGCGACGGGCGCGGTCTATTTCGATGTGAACGGTCGCGAGCGCCGGCAGCGGGCCTCGGTCGTGATCCTCTGCGCCAACGGCGTCGGCACGCCGCGGCTCCTCCTGCTCTCCGCCAGCGACCGATTCCCGGACGGCCTTGCCAACAGCTCCGGCATGGTCGGCAAGCGCCTCATGATGCATCCCTTCTCGGCTGTGCTCGGCGTCTATGAGGAGAATCTCGAATCCTGGCGGGGGCCGTTCGGCCAATGTGTCGACAGCTTCCAGTTCTACGAGACCGACGAGCGGCGCGGCTTCGTGCGCGGCGCCAAATGGGGCATCGTGCCCGCGGGCGGGCCCTTAGGGGCCAGCTCCTTCGTGGGCACCAAGGTCTTCGCGGATCCGGCCGAGCAGGTCGAAGCCAGCTGGGGCCGGAACCTGCATGAGACCGTCGGCCGCCGGCTGGGCCACAGCGTCGTGTGGTGCATCATCGGCGAGGATCTGCCGGAGGATGCCAACCGGGTGGCGCTCGATCCGGATCTGACCGACAGCAACGGCATTCCGGCGCCGAAGATCATCTACAAGGTCTCGGAGAACTCCAAGCGGCTGCTCCAGTTCCATGTCGATCGTTGTCTCGAGGCGGCGCAGGCCGGGAATGCGATCGAGACGGTCGTGGTCAACCAGATGCGCGACAGCGGCTGGCATCTCCTGGGCACGGCCAAGATGGGCGAGGACCCGAAGACGTCCGTGGTCGATCCGTGGGGCCGGTGCCATGACGTGCCCAATCTCTACATCCTGGACGGCAGCACCTTTCCGACCTCCGGCGGGTTGAACCCGACCGCCACGATCATGTCGGTGGCGCTGCGCCAATGCCGCCGCATGATCGCGGAACGGCGCAACCAGGAGGCCGCGTGATGACCGGAACGACGGCGCGCGATCCGGGCGTTCGCATGGCAATCGGACTGACGCCGGAGCGGCGCGAGACGCTGCGGCTGATCGCCGATTACCTGATTCCCGCCTATGAAACGATGCCGTCCGCCAGCAGCGTCCTCGTGCATGAGCAGTGGATCGACGAGGTTTTCAAGCACCGTCCGGATCTGAAGGAGAACGTGGTACGGGCGCTGGATCGCGGGCGGGATCGGCCCCCCGCGGAGGCCGTGAAGGAACTGGCGCGCGATCATCCGGACGAGATGGAAGCGTTGGGCCTGGCGGTGTCCGGCGCCTACTACATGTCGCCTTCCGTCCGCGAGGCGCTCGGCTATCCGGGGCAGGAGAACGCGCCCTACGATCCCTACGAGACCCACGCCTATCTGCTCGACGGCATGATCGAGCGCGTCATCGCCCGCGGCCGCACCTACCGGCCCACGCCGCGTTAGGGTGGGCGTTCTCACTTACGCCTTCTCGCACCGCACCCTCACCCCCATGGCTTCGCAATGGGCCTCTTCCTCTCCCCACAGACCTGGGGAGAGGAACGCGTAGGGTGGTTAGTCGGAGCGCAGCGGAGACTTACCCGGAGCCGGGTGAGGGGGCTTGTGCTGGATAAGACGCGTCGCGTTTCCCCTACGGCCAGATCACCTCGGGCGGCAGCGACATCAGGATCGCTTCCGTGTTGCCGCCGGTCTTGAGGCCGAAGGTGGTGCCGCGGTCATAGAGCAGGTTGAACTCGGCATAGCGGCCGCGGCGGACGAGCTGGTGGCCGCGCTGCTCGGGCGTCCAGGGCTTGTTCAGGTGGCGCCGCACGATCGCGGGATAGATCTCGAGGAAGGCCAGCCCCACATCGCGGGTGAAGGCGAAGTCCTTCTCCCAGTCGCCGCTGTCGAGATTGTCGTAGAAGATGCCGCCGACGCCGCGCGGCTCGTTCCGGTGCGGCAGATAGAAATAGCGGTCGCACCATTCCTTGAATTTTTCGTAGTAGCGGTCGTCATGCCTGTCGCAGGCGGCCTTGAACGCGGCATGGAAGCTCGCCGTGTCGGCATCGTCGGGAAACATCGGCGTCAGGTCGGCGCCGCCGCCGAACCAGCCCTTGCTCGTCACGATATGGCGCGTGTTCATATGCACGGCCGGCACCAGCGGCGAGCGCATATGCGCGACCAGGCTGATGCCGCTGGCCCAGAAACGGCCGTCCTCGCCGGCACCGGGGATCTGCTTGCGGAACTCCTCGGAGAAGACGCCTTCGACGGTCGAAACATTGACGCCGACCTTCTCGAAGACGCGCCCGCGCATCACCGACATGACGCCGCCGCCGCCATCGCCCGTCTCGGGATCGGGCCGGGTCCAGGCGCTGCGCTCGAACCGGCCCGCCGGCAGCTCGGCATGGGTGCCGGTCAGCTCGTCCTCGAGCCGCTCGAACTCGGCGCAGATCCGGTCGCGCAGTTCCTGGAACCAGGCGGCGGCGCGGGATTGCCGGGATGGCATGGATCTCATGGGCGTTTGGGACTCTCGGACGACGATGGACATGGTGCTGCGGTGAGGGCCGCGAGGGCAAGCGACCCATTCTCCTCATGTTTGGCGATATCGGCGTTTCTGACCGATTCAGCCGGGCCACGCGTTGATTTGCCTCAATCCTTCGCCCAGGGCCAAGGCGGCCGCCAGGGCGATGTTGAGCGAGCGCATGTCGGGCCGCATCGGGATCCGGAGGCGGATGTCGGCGGCCCCGTGGATGGCGGCCGGGACCCCGGCGCTTTCGCGGCCGAGCAACAGGGTGTCGCTCGGTTCGAAGGCGAAGCCGGGCAGGGCGCGGTCGCCGGCCGTCGTCAGGAGGACGACCCGCCCGGTCCGCGCCGCCTCGAACGAGGCCCAGTTCTCATGGCGGCGGATCTCGACCCGGTCGAGATAGTCCATGCCGGATCGCCGCATCCTGCGGTCATCGAAGGGAAATCCGAAGGGTTCGATGAGATCGACCGCGACGCCGAGGCAGGCCGCCAGCCGGAGAATGGCGCCGGTGTTCTGCGGGATGTCGGGCTCGTAGAGAGCGAGGCGCATGGGGTGTCCCTGGAGAGCGAAGGCGCGAGGTCCTGGCGCGGGCCGGGCTCGGGCGCGGCCGGGATCCGTTCCCGATGCGGCATCTGGCCTGGCCCCGGAGCGCTAGGCAAACCCCCGAAATTCGACTATACCGCTTGCCGTCGAAGGGGTTAGCGGCTCGCGATTTATGCGGCGGATTGTCGCAAGAGAGCCGAAGACCGCTTCGTCGGCAGAGTGTTATAAGGGCGCGCGAGCCCACCTGGATAATGCCTTGCGGGGAGGGAACGGACCGGTCGGTCCTGATCGGTCCTGCGCTGCAAGGTGCTTCTTGATCCGGGCCTCGGGCGTGGGGCGCGACCAAAGGAGTAAGAGAGAGATGGCGGAAAGCCTTCAGGCCAGCGCGGGCGCGGGGCATGGCCCTGACGCGCATGGCGAGGGGACGCGGCGTGACTTCCTCTTCCTGGCCACAGGTGCGGTGACCGCCGTCGGCGTCGCCTCGCTCGTCTGGCCCTTCATCGATCAGATGAATCCGTCGGCCGACACGCTGGCGCTCTCCACCACCGAGATCGACATCGGTCATGTCGAGGTCGGCCAGGCGATCACCGTGCTCTGGCGCGGCAAGCCGGTCTTCGTGCGCCACCGCACGCCGGAAGAGATCAAGGAAGCCGAGGACGTCAATATCGCCGAGCTGCGCGATCCGCAGACCGATCAGCAGCGCGTGCAGAAGCCGGAATGGCTGGTCATGGTCGGCGTCTGCACCCATCTGGGCTGCGTGCCGCTGGGCCAGAAGCCGACCGATCCCAAGGGCGAGTTCGGCGGCTGGTTCTGCCCCTGCCACGGGTCGCAATACGACACCTCCGGCCGCATCCGGAAGGGCCCCGCGCCCCGCAATCTCGAGATCCCGGCCTATACCTTCGAGACCGACACCACACTCCTGGTTGGGGCGGAGGCCAAGAAGTCGTGAGCACGCCAAAATTCAAGAACCCGATCGTCCGCTGGATCGATTACCGGCTGCCGATATTCAGCTTCCTCGACCACGAGATGCATGAATATCCGACGCCGAAGAATCTGAGCTACTGGTGGAACTTCGGCTCGCTCGCCGGCCTCATGCTGGTGATCATGATCGTCAGCGGCATCGTGCTGGCGATGCACTACACCCCGCATGTCACGCTCGCCTTCAACAGCGTCGAGCACATCATGCGCGACGTGAGTTACGGCTGGCTGATCCGCTACATCCACATGAACGGGGCGTCGATGTTCTTCATCGTCGTCTATGTCCATATCTTCCGCGGGCTCTATTACGGATCCTACAAGAAGCCGCGCGAGCTCCTGTGGATGATCGGCGTCGTCATCCTGCTGCTGATGATGGCGACCGCCTTCATGGGCTATGTGCTGCCCTGGGGCCAGATGAGCTTCTGGGGCGCCACCGTCATCACCAACCTGTTCTCGGCCCTGCCGCTCGTCGGCAAGTACATCGTGACCTGGCTGTGGGGCGGCTTCTCGGTCGACAACCCGACCCTCAACCGCTTCTTCTCGCTGCACTACCTGCTGCCCTTCGCGATCCTGGGCGTGGTGGTCCTGCATGTGCTGGCGTTGCACAAGCATGGCTCGAACAACCCGCTTGGCATCGACACCAAGGGCCCGCAGGACAGCATCCCCTTCCACCCCTACTACACGGTGAAGGATTATTTCGGCGTCGGCGTGTTCCTCATCTTCTACGCCGCGCTGGTGTTCTTCAGCCCGAACTTCTTCGGCGAGCCGGACAACTACATCCCGGCCAACCCGATGGCGACGCCGATGCATATCGTGCCGGAATGGTACTTCCTGCCCTTCTACGCGATCCTGCGCGCCGTGCCGGACATCTGGTTCATCGAAGCCAAGCTCGGCGGCGTGCTGGCGATGTTCTCGGCCATCCTGGTGCTGTTCGTGCTGCCCTGGCTCGATCATTCGCCGGTGCGCAGCGCCCGCTTCCGTCCGACCTACAAATGGTTCTTCTGGATCCATCTGGCGGACTGCCTGGTGCTGGGCTGGGTCGGCGCGAACTCGCCCGACGCCAGCTTCCATGGCGTGCCGTTCCTGATCATCGGCCGTGTCGCGACCGCCTGGTACTTCATCCACTTCCTGATCGTGCTGCCGCTCCTGGGCTTCTTCGAGAAACCGAAGCCTTTGCCCACGAGCATCAGCGAGCCCGTGCTCAAAGGCGGCGGCAAGCTCGCCGGCGCCACTGCCAAGCCGATGGAGAAGGCATGATGCGTCGCAACGCGCTCCTGGCCTTCGCCACCGCGGCCCTGGTCGCCTCCGGTCTCGCCGTCACGACCGCCCGCGCGGCGGAAAGCGAGAATTCGCTCGAGCATCAGCGCTGGTCCTTCGACGGGTTGTTCGGCACCATCGACCAGGCGGCCGCCCAGCGCGGCTTCCAGGTCTATAAGGATGTCTGCTCGGCCTGCCACTCGCTGTCGCTGGTCGCCTATCGCAATCTGGGCGACATCGGCATCGGCGATGACCAGATCAAGGCGATCGCCGCCCAGTACAATGTGATGGACGGTCCGAACGACGCGGGCGACATGTTCGAGCGGCCGGCAAAGCCCTCGGACAAGTTCGTCGCCCCCTTCGCCAACGCCAACGCGGCGCGCGCCGCCAACAACGGCGCCCTGCCGCCCGACCTCTCGCTCATCGTCAAGGCGCGCGAAGGCGGGGCCGATTATGTCTATGGCGTCCTCACCGGCTTCGTCCCGCCGCCCGCGGGCGTGACGGTGCCGGACGGCATGTATTACAACGCCGCCTTCCCCGGCCATCAGATCGCCATGCCGCCGCCGCTTTCTGACGGTTCCGTCACCTATGCCGACGGCACCGAGGCGACCGTCCATCAGGAGGCGCATGACGTCGTCACCTTCCTCGAATGGACCGCCGAACCGGAGATCGACGCCCGCAAGAAAATGGGCGTGAAGGTGATCCTGTTCCTGATCGTGCTGACCGGCCTCGCTTACGCCGTGAAGCGGAAGGTCTGGAAGGATATTCACTGACGTGAGAATGGCGATCGCTTTCGCGATCGACACGTGATCGAGGCCGGGACAAAGCGGTGCTTTGCCCCGGCCTTTTTTCTGATCGCTTCGCTCTACTTCTAAGCTTCGATCGCGCTCCCTTTTTTTCATCTCCTCCCCCTTGAGGGGGAGGTTAGGGTGGGGGTAGTCGAAGGACGCGACGACGAAAGAAAGCTAATCATGACCCCACCCGCCCTCTCCGGCATCGACCACACGCTCGTCGGCGTGCGCGATCTCGACGCGGCGCGCGAGCGCTGGGCGCGGCTGGGATTCACCGTGACGCCGCGCGGCCGGCATATCGGCTGGGGCACGGCCAATTACTGCGTGATGCTGGCGCGCGGCTATATCGAGCTCCTGGGCATCCTCGATCCGGCGCAGTTCACCAACAATCTCGACAAGTTCCTCGAGACCCGCGAAGGGCTGATGGGCCTCGCCTTCGCCAGCGACGATCCGGCCGCGACCAAGGCGCGGCTCGAAGCGCTGGGGCTCCATCCCGACGGGCCCCAGGATCTGAAGCGCTTTCTCGAGCTGCCCGAGGGCGATGTGCTGCCCGAGTTCCGGTTGCTGTTCCTGCCCAAGGCGGAGACGCCCGATCTCTCGGCCTTCGTCTGCTGCCATCTGACGCCCGACCTCGTCCGGCGTCCCGCCTGGCTCGACCATGACAACGGCGCGGTGGCGCTGCATGGCGTCACGGTCATCAGCGAGCAGCCCGAGAAGAGCGCGTCCGGCTATCGCGCCTATTTCGGCGAGGCTGCGGTGCGCCCGATTCCGGGCGGTGCGGAGGTGGCTTGCGGCCCCGAAAGCCTGCGCTTCGTCACCCGCGAAGGCTTTGCCACGCTCTATCCGGGCCAGGGCAGCTGGCCGCATTTTCCCGCACCCTTGCCGGCCGCGATGACGGTCACGGTGCGCGAGCCGTCGCGGACCATGACGCATCTCTGGAACCGCGCCATCCGCGCCGACCGCGACGGCGACCGCATCTGGGTCGGACCATCGGAAGCGAACGGGCTGGTGCTGGAGTTCGTGAAGGGGTGACATCGGAGAGCGCGTTTCGGTCTTTGCCGATGTTGCGCTCCTCCGTCATCCCCGCGAAAGTGTTTGGTCTCGGGGGATTGTTGAGGGCTTGGATTGGGGCGATGTAATCGAGGCACTTGAGCCGCGTGCGATTGTAGTCGCTGACGAAGCGGTTGAGGAAGGCGTCGCGTTGGGCATGGGAGGCAAAGAGCCTGTGTGCGCTGCCTTGCTTGGGCTGCTGTCCGATGGCTTCGACGATGCGACGATTGAAGCGCTCGACGAGGCCGTTGGTCTGGGGTCGATAGGGCCTTGTGAGGCGGTGATCGATGCCCTGGCTGGCGCAGCGCCGATCGAAGGGATGGCGACCGGAGGGCCGGTTGAAGGGCTTGTTCTTCATGTCGACGGCAAAGCGGTCGGTAAACTCGCTGCCGTTGTCGGTCAGGATGGTGTGCACCGGGTGGGGGAAGTGGGCGAGGAAACGCTCGAGGAAGCCCGCCGCGGTCTCGCCGTCGCGCTTGGGGTGGATCTCCAGATAGACGTAGCGCGTGGCGCGGTCGATGGCGACGAAGGCGTAGCTCTTTCGCCTTTCCAGGGCCGGCAGATGCTTGAGATCGATGTGAATGAAGCCGACCGTGGCCGTCTCGAAGACGCCGACCGGCGGCTTGCCGGGCCCGGGACGGCGGTTCAGGCCGTGGCGCTTGAGGCAGCGATAGATGGCGGCGCGAGAAAGCTTGGGGTTGAGGCAGCGATGCATCACCTCGGTGATGTCGTCGAGCGGCAAGCCCAGCTGGGTGCGTAGCTCACAGACCAGCGCCTCCTCCAGTGCCGAGAGGCTGATCGCCAGGGTCTTGGGTGTATGCGAACGATCCGCAACCCCGCTGCGGCCACGCCAGCGCCGGATCGTGGTCTCGCTCACGCCCAGCTCGCCCGCCAGCTCCGCGACAGGACGCCGGCTGCGCTGGATATAGGCCCGAACCTTGGGCGTGGTGGTGGCATTGGCGTGCAAGGTCAGTTCCATGATGCGAGGCGCTCCCGAACATACGAGATGCCTCGATCTACACCAATTCCATCCAACCAATCATCCGAGACCAAACACGAAAGCGGGGGTGACAACCAAGCGGGATGACAATCAAGCGGCGGTGACAACCAACTTGTGAGTGGCGCCTCACGCCACCCGAATCGTCCCGTCCCTTCCAATCGTCACCTCGGCCCCGTCGGCCAGCGCCGCCTGCTGCTCGCGCGGGACCACCAGGACCGGGATCGAGCCGTAATTCATCTCGCGGGCGACCACGACGCCGAGGCCGAGGATCGCGTCGGGCTCGGCGACGACGAGGGCGGCCGGCGCCAGGCGCTTGGCCATCAGCTCCAGCATGATGTAGCTCGAGGAGGAGGAGCCGATCATGCCCGGCAGCACCAGCACGCGGCCCTTGAGCTCGGCCTGGTGGTTGGGATGGCGCGGGTCGCTGATGCGTCCCGTGACCGGATCGACGCCGCCCCAGAAGCTGATCGGCTTGTCGAGCTTGAGCACGCGGCCCCGGGCTTCGCCCTCGACCTGGATTTTGCTGTCGATCACGGCGGTCATGACCATAAGGCCTCGTCGCGGCTGACGCGGCCCTCGATCGCCGACTTCACGCAATCGGCGAGGCTGCCATAGACGACCTCGTAGCCGGTGTTGGCCGGGGTGTAATGCGCGAACTTGCCCGAGTTGGTCATGAGCACGCCGCTCCGGCTTGGCAGGATCGGCGCCACCACGACGCAGGTGTCGGCCACGACGGTCACGCCGGCCTGCTCGAGGGGCTTCAGGCGCCGCCGCCGCTCGAGCTCGGCCACCACATGGCGGCCGGTGCAGACGAAGAAGGGCAACCGCACATGGCGGCCGTCGATCAAAGTCTCCAGCGCCTCGAACTCCTCCAGCGAGAAATGCGGGCTGCCCAGCGCCACCGCGTCGATCCGCTCGCCCCTGACGGTCGAAAGCCGGTCGCGCGCGGCGCGCAGCATGGCCGCGTCGAGTGTGACGGTCTTGTCGGGCGGCTGATTGCCGAGGGCCGCCGCGGCCGTGGGCGCCTCGGGCGTCACGCCGCCCACATGAAAGAGACCGACGGCACCGCTGGAGGCGGCGGCGGCACCCAGCGCCTTGAGCTGGTCCTCGGTGGCGAAAGGCGGCAGCCCGTCGATCACGCCGATGGCATTGCCGATCTCGGCGCCATACCAGGCGCCCAGCACCGGATAGAACACGTCGCTGGCCTTGAGCGCGGGCGAGAGGCCCGACGTGTCGACCAGGATCGTGGCGCGGCGCTTCTCGGCACGGTGGAGACCGTAGTCGGGCGCCCTGGCCACGATGGCGCAGCAGATGTCGAGGAAATCGCCGTAGCGGTTGGTGCGGGCGCCCAGCACGGAATTGCAGAAGGCGACGGCATTGCTTTCGCCCCAGGCCACCTGCTCGCCGAATTTGGGCCGGTGTCCCGCCTGATAGGGCGAGCAGGTCCAGGTCGGCCAGCAACCCATCGCCTCATAGGCCTTCATCAGCCGCAGCGCCATCTCGTGGCGGTGGGGATCGGCCTTGACCGTCGCGGGCGTGATCAGATCGAGCCCGCCGACATTCATGGTCGAGGGGATCGCCACCCGGGCCCCTTCGGCGACCAGCCGCTCGGCGAAATGGACGCCGCTGTCGCCGTGATAGAGCCCGCCATCGATATGGGAGGAGGTGACGGGGATGAGCCGGTTGGCACCCAGCATCGCGCCCATCTCGGCCAGGATGCGCATCGACATGGCGGCGGCATCGCTGCCGGCGGCAATGGCTCGTTCTTCGTCGGTCAATCGGACAGGCATGGGACCCGCTGCTGCAAAAGGCCGCCAATCTTAGCGGTGGGGCAGGGGGCTGTCGCGGGCGGAGGGAACGAGCTTCATCCTGAAGCAACCCCTCCCCCTACCCCCTCCCGCAGGGGGAGGGGGCGTGGTCCTTTTTAGTCTCGCCCCCTCCCCCGACGGCGAAGCCGGCGAGCGGGAGGGGGTAGGGGGAGGGGCGCCCCAGGATCATTAATCGTGTCGATCGACAATCGCGCTCGAAGCTTTGAAGTAGAGCGAAGCGATCATACCCTCCCCAAAAACAAAGCCCTCCCTCCTGCTGTCGGCAGAAGAGAGGGCTTGAGAGCCGGAAAGCCCGGCGTTCGGCGTCAGAAAACGCTCACACCAATCCCTCGGCCTTGAGCGCGGCCTGGACGGCGGGGCGCTTGCCGACGCGCTCGCGGAAGGCGTTCAGGTTCTTGTAGGGCGTCATGTCGACATCGGCATGCGCCGACCAGTTGGTGATGGTGAAGAGATAGGCGTCCGCTGCCGTGAAGCTCTTGCCCATCAGAAAGTCGTTGGTCGACAAATGCTTGTCGAGCAGCGCGAACCGGTCGCCCAGCTTCTTTTTCACGATCGCCTTGAAGGAGTCGGGCGTGGCGGGGTTCCAGAGCGGCCCGAAACCCTTATGGACCTCGGTGGCGATGAAATTGAGCCATTCCTGCTCGCGATAGCGGTCGAGCGTGCCAGCCGGCGGGATCAGCTTCGCATCCGGCTTCTGGTCGGCGATGTACTGCAACAGAACCGCCACCTCGGTCAGGACCTGGCCGTTGTCGAGCTGGACCGTGGGCACATAGCCCTTCGGATTGATCTTGGAGAAGTCCTCGCCCTTCTCGGTCTTCTTCGTGCCGAGATCCACCTTCACGATGTCGGCGGGAAGACCGGCCTCGCGGATCATGATGTGGGGAGCCAGCGAGCAGGCGCCGGGGCTGTAATAGAGCTTCATGGGAAACCTCTTCGGTCTGGGGAATGTCGTGGCGCCCCTGGTATGTCGGGTTCGGACGCGTTCCGCAAGACGGCACCTTCCCGAAACGCGGTCACTGCGAGGTGACCGTATTTGACCGGCGGCCGGGAACAGGCAAGCATGATGCCACGTCACTCCGGAGCCATCGCCCATTCAACCGTTTGTCACAGGATTTGTCGGACTATGGCCGCCATGAGCGAGCCCGATACCCCATCCGATGAGGCCCAGGCGGCGTCAGCCGATGCCCTGGCCGGTGCCTTGGCGCTGAAGTTTCCCCACCTCCAGGCGCTGCTGGCGGCGCATCCCGGGCAGGCCCGTGGCGATCTGCTGCCCTATCTCCTGCTGGCAGAGCTCTACCGCTGGCTGACCGAGCAGGCGGCGACGGCCAGCGCGGACGATGCGGAGACCCAGGCCGTCATCCAGCTCTGCGGCGAGCTGTTCGCCATGACCTTCGAGCATGATCCGCTGGGAGCGGCATTCGCGAGCGAGATCATCGATTCCATGCTCGACGCGACGCGGGGACGCGCGCCCACCGAATCATGAAGGAATGCTCATGAGCCTGAAGGATTTCGAAACGGCGATGCGGCTGATCGAGGAGAACGAGGATCAGGCGGATTTCGTCGGCCCCCGTGACGCGGCGCTGGTCGACAAGGCGGAGAAGGCGCTCGGGATCATTTTTCCGCCCAGCTATCGCCTGTTCCTGCTGCGGCTGGGCGCCGGCAGTTTCGGCGCTCTGGAGATCTATGGCGTGATCGACGACGACTGGGAAGACTCCTCGGTCCCGGACGCCATCTGGTACACGCTCAACGAACGCGACGAATACGATCTGCCGAAGCATCTGCTGGTCATCGCCGCCGCTGGCGATGGGCCGCTCTATTGCCTCAGGCTCGGCGAGGAGAAGGAGCCCCCGGTGATCTTCTACTCGCCGGGGCTCGATGAAGAGGAACAGGATTCCGAGATCGCCGCGGAGGATTTCGGCGCGTTCCTGCTGGAAGGCGTGCGCGACGAACTGGATGCGTAGCCGCATGAAGGCCGCCGCCGTTCTGGGGCAATGACCGAGGGCAACCGGCGGCGCCCCTCCGTCCCGCTCGGGGTTTTTCCGGAGGGACTGGCTCTCGGCGCGCCGATTCCGGGGGCCGTCCCCCTTCTTTTCCCGGGAACCTTCGTCCGCTTAACCCATTATGAGCGGGTCCGTGTCATGGTTAACGGACTTTGATCCTGGGAGCCGCCGGGTCTCGGACGCGCCGGGCCCGGACGCCCTTCCAGCCAGCCTTTCCTCGGTCGCCGATGGGATTTGCTTTCCCGGATCTCGACCTGCGGTAGCGGAGAGACCGGACTTCCATGTCGCCTGCCGACGGCCCCCAGCCGACCCCTCCTCAGGACCGGATCTGGACGCGCCCGCGTTGGGGCGCGGGCATGGTGGTTCCCATTCTGGCGGCCGTCTCCTTCGCCTCGATCCTGGCGATGGGCGTGCTGTTCGCCGTCACCACCCATGGCGACACGCTGCATCGCGCCGAAAACGAGTGCCAGCGCATGGCGGCGGTGGCCGCCGAGCATGTCGGGCGCATCGCCGAGGATTCCGGCCGGAGCCTGCGGGTGATCGCGCAATGGATCGAGCGCAACCCCGGCGCGCCGCTCGACTCGCCCGATCTGATCGCGCTCGCCGAGGTGCTCAATATCGACCCCGGTCAGACGCGCGCCATCGCCATCATCAATTCCGCCGGCCAGGCCGTGATGCTCGACAGCGCCAGGGCGGGTCTTGCCTTCGATGTTTCCGCCCGACCCTATTTTCCGGTGGCGCGCGACGGTCCGGAGGGCACCCTGCTGTTCGCGCCGCCCATCCGGAACCTCGATACGAACGAGCTGACGGTTCCCGCGCTCTACAAGATCGTGGTGGAACAGCGGGAGCTCGTGATCGCCACCGCATTCTCCGTGGGCCGGGTGCAGGATCTGATGATGTCGCTCCTGGCCGACAATCACGGGAGCCTGCAGTTGAAGAGCGGCGATAGGGTTCTCGTCGGGGCGATCGAGAATGGATCTGACGAGGCGACGGAGAAGGTCGCATCGGAGGCGCTCCTCGGACAGCCGTCGGCCGGGCCGCCATCATCGCCAGACCAGATCGCCTGCAGCAAGCCGGTCGCCGGCACCTCGCTGCTGGTCGAAGCCCGGCTGGACCGGAAGGCCCTGTTCCTCCGCTGGGACAGGATCGTGCTCGCCTCCTCGGCCTTGATGCTGGTGGTCCTGGCGCTGGTGGTGTTCCTCTCGATCGAGCTGGGCTCGTTCTATCGGCGCCTGCGGTCGAGCGAGGACAGCCTGCGCAATTCGCTGGCCCATGCGAACGAGGCCAGCCAGGCCAAGACGATGTTCCTCGCCAACATGAGTCACGAGCTGCGCACGCCCTTGAACGCCATCATCGGATTCTCGGAACTGATCGAGCGCCAGGCCTTCGGGCCGATCTCCGACCGGTATCGCGGCTATGTCACCGACATCCTGCAGTCGGGCCGCCATCTCTTGAGCATCGTCAACCAGCTGCTCGACATGGCGTCGATCGAGGCCAACAAGGATCGGCTCGACCGGCGGCCGATGGACCCCAAGGCGGCGATCGAGAGCGCCGTCGCCATGATTCGCGGGACGGCGCAATCCTCCGGCGTGGCGATCGAGCTCGAGACCGGCGGTCTGCCGGCGCGGATGATCTGCAACGAGCGGGCCTTCCGGCAGATCGTCGCCAATCTCGTCTCGAATGCGGTGAAGTTCTCGCCGCAGGGCAGCGCCGTCCGGGTGGAGGGCCTCGCCGACGGGACCGACTTCATCATCCTGACCGTCGCCGACCAGGGCGTCGGCATGGCAGCCTCGGACCGCGCCAAGCTCTTCACCCCCTTCTGGCGCGGCGAGAATGTCTGGACCCGTCGCAGCGACGGGATCGGCCTCGGGCTCGCGCTCACCAAGCGCCTGATCGAGGGCCTGGGCGGGCGCATCGAGGTCGACAGCGAGGCCGGCAAGGGGAGCCGCTTCACCGTGCGGCTGCCGGTGAACCCGCCCGCTACGAACGGAAAATCCGCTGCCGCGTGACGCTTTTTCTCTTTGGAAGGAACCTGGATGCCGGTGCCATTCATCCGGCTCGAGGGCGATCGCTCTCCACCGACGCAACGTGGAAGCCACCGGTTTCTACCGGTAAATCCACTGAGCTTCCGGCGTGACTTTCGTCATCGTGCCGCTGATTCCGAAAATCGCGGGGTTGCTGCGGCATCTCGATGGGGTGTTTCGGGAGAATGCGCTGGGTTATCAGGAAGCCGCGTTGGGATATATCCGGCCGACGAAATGAGCCCGTACCATCGGGCCCGACAGCGCCTCACACATTGAACCGGAAGTGGAAGATGTCGCCGTCCTCGACGACATAATCCTTGCCTTCCGCGCGCATCAGGCCTTTTTCCTTGGCACCCTGCTCGCCGTTGCAGGCGACATAGTCGTCATAGGCGATGGTCTCGCCGCGGATGAAGCCGCGCTCGAAATCGGTGTGGATCACGCCGGCGGCCTCGGGCGCCTTGGCGCCGCGATGGACCGTCCAGGCGCGGGCTTCCTTGGGCCCCACCGTGAAGAAGGTGATGAGGTTGAGGAGCTTGTAGCCGGCGCGGATGACGCGGGCGAGGCCGGGCTCCGTCAGGCCGAGGCTCGCCAGGAACTCCTGCTTCTCCGCCGGATCGAGCTGCGCCACCTCGGCCTCGATCGCGGCCGAGATCACCACCATCTCCGCACCTTCGGCCTTGGCCATCGCGGCGACCTTCGCGGAGAGGGCGTTGCCGTCGGCCGCCGCGGTTTCCTCGACATTGCAGACATAGAGCACCGGCTTCGAGGTCAGGAGCTGGAGTAGGCGGAAGGCGGGCTCATGCTCCTTCGCGATCTTGGCGGTGCGGGCGGGCTTGCCGGCGCGCAAGGCCACGAGGGCAGGCTCGGCCGCATCGACCAGCGCCTTGGCCTCCTTGTCGCCGCCCTTCGCCTTCTTGACTGCGCTGTCGTAGCGCTTTTCCAGGCTTTCCAGGTCGGCCAGCATCAGCTCGGTCTCGACGATCTCGGCATCGCGGATCGGGTCGACCGAGCCCTCGACATGCGTCACCTCGCCCTCGAAGCAGCGCAGCACATGTACGATGGCATCGACCTGGCGGATATTGCCGAGGAACTGGTTGCCCAGCCCTTCGCCCTTGCTCGCCCCCTTCACCAGGCCGGCGATGTCGACGAACTCGAGCTGGGTCGGGATGATCTTGCCCGAGCCCGCGATCTTCGCCAGCACCTCGAGGCGCGGGTCGGGCACCGACACGCGGCCGACATTGGGCTCGATCGTGCAGAAGGGATAGTTCGCGGCTTCCGCGGCCTGGGTCGCGGTCAGCGCGTTGAAGAGCGTCGATTTGCCGACATTGGGCAGGCCGACGATGCCGCAGGTAAAGCCCATGGAACTTGGATCCGTTGGTTCGATTGGTGACAGGGAGCGGTATCACCCCTCCCCCTACCCCCTCCCGCAGGGGGAGGGGGCGAGATTATTTCTGGTTCTCGCTTCCCTGAGAGAAGCCCGCAAGCAAGAGAGGCCTATCGACATTTCCACGCCCCCTCCCCTTGTGGGAGGGGGTAGGGGGAGGGGATCGTAAAACTCGATCATGACGCCTTGTCTTCGCCGCTCCCGTCCTTCTCCGCTTCCCCGTCCTTCGCCTTCTTCTCTTTCGGCGGGCGGCGGACCGGCGGGTTCAGCGTGACGTTCACCTTGTTCAGGAAATTGTTCGGTTCGCCCTTCGCCAGATCGCGAAGCAACAGCGGCATGGCGTCGGCGACGGCAAAGCAGAACTTCTCCACCACCGGCCGTTCCTCGGCCGAGAAATCCGACAGAACATGGCGGCGCACGAGATCGGGATGGCCGGGATGGTCCACGCCCATGCGCACCCGCCAATAGTCCGGTCCGATCGCGCCGTCGATCGACCGCAGGCCGTTATGGCCGGCAGCACCGCCGCCGCGTTTCACCCGGATCTTGCCGAACACCAGCTCGATCTCGTCATGGAAGACGAGGATGTCCGCCGGATCGATCTTGAAGAAGCCGGAGGCCGCCGCGACCGAGCGGCCGGAATCGTTCATGTAGGTGAGGGGACGCAAGGCCAGCACCCGCTCGCCCGCGATCTCGCCTTCCTGGAAGGATCCCTCGAACCGGCTCTTCGGCGCAGAGAAGCCATGGCGGTGGCTGATCGCAGCCACCGCCATGAAGCCGATATTGTGCCGGTTCGCGGCGTAAGAGGGGCCCGGATTGCCGAGCCCGACCAGCAATCGCATCGGGCAGGGAACTCCGGACCTTGGGTCTTACTTCTTCTTGTCGCCGCCAGCGGGCTTCGCGCCCGCCGCCGGTTTGGCGCCTGCCGCCGGCTTCGCACCGGCCGCCGGAGCCGCGCCCGCTGCGGGCTTGGCGCCCGCCGCGGCACCGGCCGTACCCGGAGCCGCACCCGCGCCGGCACCTGCCGCCGGAGCCGCACCTTCGGCCACGACCGGAGCCGCCGCCGCCGCCGCCGCCGCCGCCGCGGCTTCCTGGGCCTCGATCTTCTGCGCCGTCGGCGCCGCGATCGAAGCGACCGTGAAGTCGCGCTCGGCGATGGTCGGACGGATGCCCGCGGGCAGCTTCACCATGCTGATATGCACGGAATCGCCGATGTCGAGACCGTCCATGTCGACCTCGATGAAGGGCGGGATGTTGTCCGCGTCGCAGATGAACTCGATCTCGTGCCGGACGATGTTCAGCACGCCGCCGCGCTTGATGCCCGGTGCGGTGGTCTCGTTCTTGAACTTCACCGGAATCTGAACGCGCACCTTGGTGCCGACGCCGACTCGCAGGAAGTCCGCGTGGAGCGGGCGGTCCGTCACGGGATCGAACTGCACGTCGCGCGGCAGCACGCGGATCTTCTTCGCGTCGAGCTCCAGATCGAACAGCGTCGCGTAGAACGCCTTCTTCTGCAGCTCGCGCGACAGGTCGAGCGGGGCAATGCTCACCAGCTGCGGGGTTTCCTTGTTGCCGTAGATCACGGCAGGCACCCGGCCATCACGCCGGGTGGCGCGGGCGGCCCCCTTTCCAGCCCGCTCCCTCGCTTCAACGCGAAGGGTATGTATGTCGGTCATGGGTATAACTCCTTTTTCCTGACCAATCCCGTCGACCTCCAGGGGTGTCGCCGGGCCTCCATCGTCCTCGGGTCACCTGACCCTCGGACGCCGTAAAATTCAATCGAACCCCGATCTAGTCGAACAGGGTCGAAACCGAGCGCTCCTCGCTGATCCGGCGCATCGCCTCGGCGATGAGCGGCGCGATCGTGACCTGACGCACGTTCTGCGACACGCGCACGGCCTCCGTCGCCATGATGCTGTCGGTGATGACCAGCCGGTCGATGGGCGCGGCCGAGACGCGGGCCACGGCGCCGCCCGAGAGCACGCCGTGGGTGACATAGGCGCTGACCGAGATCGCGCCCGCTTCCTTCAGCGCCACGGCGGCGTTGCAGAGCGTGCCGGCCGAATTGACGATGTCGTCCACCAGCACGCAGCGCTTGCCGTCGACGTCGCCGATGATGTTCATCACTTCCGACACGCCGGCCTTCTCGCGCCGCTTGTCGATGATCGCCAGATCCGCGTCGAGCCGCTTGGCATAGGCCCGGGCCCGCACCACGCCGCCGACGTCGGGCGAAACGATGGTGATGTTGCCGCGGCCGAAATTCTGCTCGATGTCCTTCACCAGGACGGGTGCTGCGAAGAGGTTATCGGTCGGGATGTCGAAGAAGCCCTGGATCTGGCCGGCATGGAGGTCGAGGGTCAGGACGCGATCGGCACCGGCGACGGTGATCAGGTTCGCCACCAGCTTGGCCGAGATCGGCGTGCGCGGGCCGGACTTCCGGTCCTGGCGGGCGTAGCCGTAATAGGGGATGACGGCGGTCACGCGGCGCGCCGATCCGCGGCGCAAGGCGTCGAGCGTGACCAGCAGCTCCATCAGATTGTCGTTGGCGGGAAAGGAGGTCGACTGCACCACGAACACGTCCTCGCCGCGGACGTTCTCATGGATCTCGACGAAGACTTCCATATCCGAGAAGCGGCGCACCGCCGCCTGGGTCAGCGGAAGATTGAGATAGGCCGAGATCGCTTCGGCCAGCGGCCGATTGCTGTTGCCGGTCAAAATCTTCATTGCTTACACCCGAATGCGCCCGCGGGCGCCCGAACAAGGGCAGAACCCGCACCCTGCCCCCCGCGAAGGCGGCCGGAGAGTATCAATCCGTCATAGGGCTGTAAACGAAATTGGCCGGCTGCGACAAATTCACAGAAACATTAATAATATCAAAGTGATAAGCGCGAATCCGGTGAGCATCAGAAGGTAGGGCATGGCAATTCCTGGCCGATCCGCCAATGGTCCGTCAAGGCGGATCAGCTCGACCGATACCGAGCGGTGGCACCCCCCTCCCTAACCCTCCCCCACAAGGGGGGAGGGGATGATGCTTCAGAAGCAGCGGCGCTCTTCTAATCCCCTCCCCCTTGATGGGGGAGGGTTGGGGAGGGGGTGGGGCAGCGAACTCGCTGCAGCCCGTCACTTCACCACCAGATCCACCGGCATCCGCGACAGCGCCACGCAGCCCTGCTCGGTGACCAGCACCGTCTGGCCGTTGGTCATGGCGACGCCCTTGGCGCTGTCGAAGATGATGATGTGGATGAAGAAGACCTGGCCGGGGACGGCGGGTTCGGGATTGCCGTGATAGAACATCGGCCAGTCCATCCAGTTGGGCGCGAAGGTGGTGCCGAGGCTGTAGCCGGTCGCGTTCATCCGGTTCTCGCGATGGCCATGGGCGTCGCAGACCCGCGCATAGGCGTCGAACACCTCGCCGATCGGCCGGCCGGGCTTGAGCGCCGCCTTGCAGGCCTCGAGCGCCTCGACCGCGACCTTGTGCATCTCGATCTGTCCCGGCAGCGGCTCGCCGATCGGGATCGTGCGCATCAGGCAGGCATGGTAGTGGCGATAGACGCCGGCGAATTCGAGCGTGAGCTGGTCCTTGGGGTCGAGCTTCCGCCGCCCGGTGAAATAGCGACAGAGCAGCGCGTCGCGCCCCGAGCCGATGATGAACTCGTTGGCCGGGTCGTCGCCACCGCCGCGCAGGATGACGCCCTGCATCGCCGCCAGGATGTCGCCCTCGAAGGCGCCGGGGCCGGCGGTGCGATGGGCTTCCTCGAGCGCCCGGTCGGCGAGCTCGGCCGCCTGGCGCACATAGACGATCTCGGCCGGGCTCTTCACCAGCCGCAACCGGCTGACCAGGTCGGAGGCGTCCTCGAGCTTGCAGAAATCCTCGAGCGCCGCGTTGAGGCGCAGCGCGTTGCGGCCCGTCAGCCCATAGGCCTCATATTCGACGCCGAGGCGCTTGTTGTGGAGATGGAGCTCGGCCAGCATCGCCTTGAGCTCGAGCGAGGGTGCCGCCTCGGGGCCGTCGACCCAGATGCGGATATCCTCGATCACCGAGGTGTGCTGGGCCTGGCGCAGATCGGGCGCGCGGGTCAGCAGGAAGAACCGGCCATCGGCGCCGAGATAGAGGCACTGGAAGAAGACATAGCCGAAGGTGTCGTAGCCGGTCAGATAGAACATGCTCTCCTGGCGGAAGATCAGCAGCCCGTCGAGGCCGCGCGCCTGCAGCATCGCGACCGCCCGGGCACGCCGGCCGGCCAGTTCCTCGGTCGTAAAATGAAGTGCCATGTTGCTTCCTCGGATTCGAAAAGAAGGGAATGCGACCGACGCGAAGGTGCCCGGCTCAGGGCTCCAGGCAGATCAGCGAGAGCAGCCGGCCGTAATCCTTCTGGCCTTCGAGCGTGGTGCGGCGATAGCTGAAGAAGCGATCGGCCTCGGCACAGGTGTCGCAATAGGCGAGGGTCACCCGCTTGACGCCCGCGGCGCCCAGCCGCGAGGCGACATAGCCCGGCAGGTCGAAGAGATGGTGGCCGGCGCGGCGCGAGGGCGCGAAATAGTCTTCGTTCCGCGGATTCTGCGCCAGGAAGGGTGCGGGAAATTCCGGCCCGACCTCGTAGGAGCGCTGCGCGATGCAGGGGCCGATGCCGGCGACGATACGGTCGACCCGGGCGCCGAGCGTGACCATGAGGTCCAGCGTCGCCTCCGTCACGCCGCCGATGGCGCCCCGCCAGCCGGCATGGGCGGCACCCACGATGCGCGCCTGCGGATCGGCCATCAGCACCGGGGCGCAGTCGGCGGTGAGGATGCCCAGCGCGAGGCCCGGCCGGTCGGTCACCATCGCGTCGACCTGCGGCGCGTCTTCGCGCTTCCAGGCGGTGGTGACATGGACCGCCTTGGCGCTGTGAACCTGATAGCAGGTGACGAGCGGGACCCCCTGCAGCTCGGCCTGCGACAAGGCGCGGTTGCGGTTCTCGGTGACGCGCTCGGGATCGTCGCCCGAGCCATAGCCGCAATTGAGCGAGGCATAGAGACCCTCGCTGACGCCGCCCAGCCGCGTCATGAAGCCGTGGCGCACACCGTCGAGATCGTTGAGGCGACCCAGCGTGATCATGGCGAGCGTTTCAAGCCTCGTGAGAATCAGTCGGCGGTCGCCGGGAACCCGGCGGGCGCGGGGCCCTGGGGCGCCGTCAGGGCCAGCGCCTGGAACAAGGTGCCCATTTCCCGCGGATCGAGCAAGCGCGCGAGGGCGCGCTCGACGCCGGCGCGGGCGGCGGCGTCCGCATCGCGGGTCAGGCGCTGGGCCCGGAGCCGAATGCCGAGCGCCTCCAGGAAGGCGCCCTGGGTCATGGGGCCATGCGTCCGGGCGCCGCGTTCGCGGGCGGCGCGGCCGAGGCCGGCAAAATCCACATGTGCGCTGAGATCGACCAGGCCCGGCTCGAGCAGGAGATCGTCGATGCGGCGATGGCCCTGGACCGCCTGCAGGCTCCAGCCCTGTCCCTCGCCATAGCCGTAATCGACCAGCAGCGCCGCACCGCCCTGCTGCGCCAGCCGCCGGCCGATCTCGCCGGCGACGGCGAGGCCCTGCGGCGAGATCTCGGCCAGCGTCCCGACCGGCGCCCGGCGGGTCTTGTCGTCCAGCAGCCCGATCTGCGGCCCCGCCGGGATCAATGTCCAGGCCAGGTCGGCGTCGACCGCCGGCTCGATCACGGCGCGCTCGCGCCAACCCTCGGCGGCGCGCTCGAACTGATGCACCGGCAGCGCGTCGAAGAATTCGTTGGCGAGAAGCAGCAGCGGCGCCTCGGGCAGATCCGCCAGCGTCTCATGCCATTGCGGCGGGGCGATCTGTCCGGCGAAGGGCTTCAGGGCTTCGGCCTGGCGCTGGCGCAGGATCGGGCTCGCCTCGACGAGGTGCAGCCGCAGCGCCTTGTGAAAGGCGGGCCGCAGCCGCGTCGCGCGCAGCGCGTCGGCGATGAGCGTGCCGCGGCCGGGCCCCAGCTCCACCAGCAGGACAGGATCGGGCGCGCCCATGCGCTCCCAATAGTCGAGACACCACAATCCGAGGAGCTCGCCGAACATCTGGCTGATTTCGGGGGCGGTCACGAAATCGCCCGCGGCCCCCAGCGCCGGCTGGCGACGGTAATAGCCATGCTCGGGATGAAGCAGCGCCTCCTGCATGAAGGCGGCGACCGTCATCGGTCCGGTCAGGCGGAGGCGGCGGCGGAGATGGGTCTCGAGCGGTGTCATCGCCTCTGTCCGGTCGCGTTCCGGAACGCGTGCCTCATTGCGGCGCCGGCTTGGCCCGCCAGATGAAGATCAGCCCCATGACGATCATCGGCAAGGACAGCAGCTGACCCATGGTGGTGCCCATGGCGAGAAATCCCAGCTGCGGATCGGGCTCGCGGAAGAACTCGACCAGGAAGCGCGACAGCCCATAGCCGGTGAGGAAGACGCCGGAGAGCAGGCCCAGCTTGCCGCGCGCCGGCGTGAAGCGGGCGAGGAACAGCAGGATGAGGAACAGGACGATGCCCTCAAGCGCCGCTTCATAGAGTTGACTCGGATGGCGCGGCTCCGGTCCGCCGCGATCGAACACCAGGGCCCAGGGCACGTCGGTGACGCGGCCGAACAGCTCGCCATTGTTGTAGTTGGCGAGCCGGCCGAAGAAGAGACCGATCGGCGTCGCGCAGGCGAGCACGTCGGCGAGGGCGAAGAAGGGCAGGCCGCGGCTGCGGGCGAACAGAATCATCGCCAGGATCACGCCGATGAGACCGCCATGGAACGACATGCCGCCCTGCCAGACCATGAAGATCTTGAGTGGCTCGGCGAGATATTCCGGGCCGTTATAGAAGAGGACATAGCCGACGCGTCCGCCGAGGATGACGCCGAGCACGGCCCAGACCAGGAAATCGTCGAACAGGCCGCGACCCAGCGGCATCGGCGGCAGGCTGCCGAGCCAGACGCAATAGCGCCAGCCGGCGAGCAACCCCAGCACGTAAGCGAGCGCGTACCAGCGGATCGCGAAGGGCCCGATCTGCAGCAGGACCGGATCCAGATGAGGATAGACAGTCGCGAACAGCATGGAATGGCCTGACGCCGTTATGGGTCCGCGCAAGTTATAGGTGCTGGCCTGCGGTCGCGGCAAGCGTCCCCCGGTTTCGCCCTTGGCGCCGATCCCCTTTCGCCGCCACAATCGCGGGCGCCGCAGAGGGCGGCGATTTCCGGAAGGTGCAGGCTCATGAGCAGAATGAAACGCGCGGCGATCTGGGGCCTGGCGCTGACAGGGCTGCTGATCGGCGCCGGCTTGCCTGCGCACGCCGAGGAGTTTCCGGTCGGCGACAAGGGCAGCATGTGGGCCGATCCCTATCTCGTCGGCTCCTATCGCCATATGGGCGACATCTACGCCTCGCGGCGCGTGCCGCGTGCCGGGCCGGTTTCCGAACTACCGGCGGGCGAGCCTCTGACCATCGAGAGCTTTCCGGTGGGCGGCGTGGCCATGAATCTCGAGGACTACGTCGCGCGGGCCCGCACCACCGGGCTGATCGCGCTGAAGGACGGCAAGGTCGTGCTCGAGCGCTACTGGCATGGGGCCGATGCGACCTCGCGCTTCGCGTCCTGGTCGATGGCGAAATCCTTCGTTTCAACGCTGGTGGGCTTCGCGATCGGCGACGGGTTGATCAAGAATGTCGAGGATCCCGTCACCGACTATCTGCCGGAGCTCAGAGGCAGCGGTTACGACGGCGTGCCGATCAAGGCGATCCTCCAGATGTCGTCCGGCGTCGCGTTCAACGAGGACTATGACGACAGCGCATCCGACGCGCTGATCATGTGGAATGCGGTGCTGCAATACAACAAGCGAAGCCTGAGCGACTTCGCCGTCAAGTCGAGGCGCGCCCTCGAGCCCTATACGAAATTCAACTACAAAGGCCTCGATACCGTCGTGCTGGGCATGCTGGTCGAGCGGGTCACGGGGAAGAATCTCGCGACCGATCTCGCGGAGAAGGTCTGGGGCCCGCTCGGCATGGAGGGCGATGCCACCTGGCTCCTCGAGGATCGCAGCGACAGGGCGCTCGAAGCTCCCTTCTGCTGTCTCAATGCGCGGCTGCGCGACTATGCGCGCTTCGGCCAGTTCATGCTCCAGGGCGGCGCCTGGAACGGAAAACCGCTCCTGCCGGCGAGCTGGGTTGCCGAGGCGACGCAGCCGGATCGAAGCCAGGTGGCGTTCGGGGCGCTCTATCCCGGCAGTTCGCTCGGCTATCAATATCAGTGGTGGGTCCTGCAGGGCCCCGACCGCGCCTTTACCGCCGAGGGCATCAATGGCCAGTTCATCTATGTGAATCCCGCCAAGCAACTGGTGATCGTCATGACCAGCGTCTGGCCGCGATTCTGGGATAACCGCCTGGCGAAGGAGAGCTTCGCTTTGTTCGACGCGATCGGCGCCGCTGCGCCATAACCACGCGGGCGAGCCGAACCAGCTCCGATTCCCGGCGGAATCCCGCCGATCCCTCGCCTGCAAGGTGAAACCACTCGCGCGGTTTATGCCTGGGCACCGGTCCAAACGGACTTGTTCTGCAACGCGAGCCGTATAACATCGTCGCCGCCATGAGCCAGAACGCCGACAGCAGGAGCCTTCGCGTGCAAACCCAAAATCGGTTCCTCGATGACCTCGCCAAAGTGGCGGCGAGTGCACTGGGGGGCATGAGTTCCATGCGCCAGGAGATCGAAGGGCGGATCCGCGAGCAGTTCGCGCGTCTGCTGTCCGGCATGGAACTCGTGAACCGCGAGGAATTCGATGCGGTGAAAGCGATGGCGGCCGAGGCGCGGATGGACCAGGAGCGGCTGCGCAGCCGCTTGGCCCAGCTCGAGGCCGAACTCGCCAAGGCACGCGAAGACGCCAAGGCGGCTTCTCCCTCGACCCCCGCTTCGACCCCACCGGCCTGACGCGACTCGCCTCCTTTCCCTGTGCGCTCCGGTCGGCTGCGAGGGAGCGGGCTCCCTCCTGCGCCGTTGCGGAAATGTGACGCGGAACGCCCTTTGGAGCAGTTGTCCACAGGAGGTGCGGGGGGCCCGCGGCAATTTCCCCTTTATCCCATCAGATAGCAGTTGCGCCCGGAGTCCTGATTTGGCACGCTAAATCTGGTGGGTAGATTGAGCTGTCATTCTACATATCGGGGCCACCACAAGACCTACCCGGATGTCCCGTCGCCCGGAAACTGCGCGCCCAGCGCATTTCGATCCGACCAGGGCCATTCCGTCACCGCCTACGTCTCGGTGCCCCGAGGCCGGCTCTTGGCAAGGAGGGCGCCTGATGGCGACAGCCAGGTTTGAGCGGACCGAGCCCCGGCACAACCCCCTCGATATCCTCGAAGAACTGGTCAGCGCCAACGAATGGCGTTTCGACCGGAATGCCGACGAGGAAATGGTGGTGGAGTTGCCGGGTCGCTGGTGCGATTTCCGTATGTTCTTCGTCTGGCACGAAGATCTGGAAGCGGTTTACTTCTCCTGCACATTCGATCTCCGGGTTCCGGCGCATAAACGCAGCGCCGTTGCCGAACTGCTCGCTCTCATCAACGAAAAGCTCTGGCTCGGCCATTTCGACGTCTGCTCCGACGAGCTGGTGCCGATGTTCCGCCACACGGTCCTCCTCCGTGGCGCCGGGGGCGTAAGCCCGGAACAGCTCGAAGACCTGGTCGATATCGCGATCAGCGAATGCGAGCGCTTCTATCCTGCCTTTCAGTTCCTGCTGTGGGGTGGCCGCAAGCCCGATCAGGCGATCGAGGCGGCGCTGCTCGACACGGTCGGCGAGGCCTGATAAGCCGCCGTCCCCGAGGTTCGGCCGATCGCCGGCCGGACCTCGGTGGATCTGAAGGAGGGGTTTCCCATGCGCGATCTTGAGGGACCGCTGCTGCTGGTCGGCTGCGGCAAGATGGGCGGCGCCATGCTCGCGGGCTGGCTCGGCCGCGGTCTGGATCCGGCCGAGGCCCATGTCGTCGAGCCCAACAAGGCGGCGCTGGGCGACTTCGCGGGCCAGGTGCGCCATCACGTCGATTTCTCCAGCCTGCCGGCGGTGCTGACGCCCCGCGTGGTGGTGCTGGCAGTGAAGCCGCAGATGATGGCTTCGGCCTTGCCGGGCTGCCGGCGCTTCGTCGGCCCTGCGACGCTGTTCCTGTCGATCGCCGCCGGCAAGACCATCGCCTATTTCGAGCGCGAGCTGGGCCCTGGGCCCCTGGTGCGCGCCATGCCCAACACCCCGGCCGCCATTGCCCGCGGCATCTCGGTCGCGGTCGCCAATCCGGATGTCACCGCGGATCAGAAGGAGCAGGCCGACCTGCTGCTGAAGGCCGTGGGCGAGGTCGCCTGGGTCGACCAGGAATCCCTCATCGACCCGGTCACGGCGCTTTCCGGCGGGGGACCCGCCTATGTCTTCCTGCTGATGGAATATCTGGCCGATGCCGGGGCGGCCGCCGGGCTGCCGCTCGAGCTCGCCCGGCGGCTTGCGCGGGTGACGGTCTCGGGCGCCGGCGAGCTGGCGCGGCAGAGTTCCGAATCGGTCGAGCAACTTCGCCAGAACGTCACCAGTCCCGCCGGTACGACCCTGGAAGCGCTCAAGGTGCTCATGGCGGATGACGGCTTGAAGCCGCTTCTGACCAAGGCGATCGCCGCGGCGACGCGACGGTCGCGCGAACTCGCCGGCTGAACGGAGGTCCGGATGTCGGAATTGCATCCGAGCGCCCGACGCGTCCAGGCGCTGCTGCGGGCCGCCGGCCATAGCGGCGAGGTGGTGGAGTTCGCCGAAACCACGCGGACCTCGGCCGAGGCGGCGGCGGCCATCGGCTGCGACGTGGCGCAGATCGCCAAATCCCTGATCTTCCGCGCCCGCCCCTCGGACCGGCCGGTACTGGTGATCGCGTCCGGCCGCAACCGCGTGAACGAGAAGCTCGTGGTGCAGCAACTGGTGGCCAAGGGCCTGGGCGAGGGGCTGGCCCGCGCCGATGCGGATTTCGTGCGCGACAAGACGGGCTTTGCCATCGGCGGCGTGGCGCCGATCGGCCATGCCACCCCGCCTCTCAATCTTCATCGACCGCGATCTCCTGGGCTATCCCGGGATCTGGGCCGCCGCCGGCACGCCGCACGCGGTCTTCCAGCTGACGCCCGAGGAACTGGTGCGGATGACCGGGGGCGAGGTCATCGCCGTCCTCTGAAGCCGCCCGGAGGGATGGTCTTTCGGGGACCGCCTTTCGATGCCGGCTTCGGCGCCCTACATTGAGAGACAGCGGCTTCGGCACGGGACATGAGGACCATGGCACGCAGGGCAAAGGCGCGGCGCGGAGGCGGCAAGGCGGAATCCAGGACGGCGGGAGCGCGCGCCAGGGCGGGCCGCGGGGCCCGTCCCAAGGCCGCGAAATCTGGCGATTCGGGGCGCGCCAGTGGCGATTCGCTCGAGGAAGCGGCCGTGGCCGCCGCCCTGGCCTTGGCCGAGCGCCAGCCTTGGACCCAGGTCACCCTGGGCGACATCGCGGAGGAGGCGGGCGTTTCGCTGGCCGAATTGATGCAGCTGTTTCCGTCGAAGACCGCGATTCTGGCCGCCTTTCAGCGCGGAATCGACCGGGTCGTGCTGCAGGCCGGCGAAGTCGGGGAGGGCAGCGCACGGGACCGGCTGTTCGAATTGCTGATGCGCCGGCTCGAGGCGCTGAAGCCCCATCGCAAGGCCCTGGCCTCGATCGCCGCCGCCGCGCCCCAGGACCCGGTCGGCGTCCTTTGCGGCTGGGGCCGCCTGTTGCATTCCATGAGCACGACCCTCGCGCTGGCGGGGCTCTCGGCGGACGGGCTGCGGGGCCTGATCCGGGTCAAGGGGCTGGCCGGGATTTACGGCTCGGTTCTGCCTGTGTTCCTGCGGGACGAGAGCGACGATCTCACGCGGACCATGGCGGCGCTCGATGGCAGGTTGCAGCGCATCGAGAGTGTCATAAATTGGATCCGGGGCCGGATCAAATCGGAAACATGAAATTCATGTTATTGAAATATAAAATGAAATTGCATTTTTGTTGCAGTGCAAAATAACCCTTGACGGAGCGCGGCCAACACCCATATTGTGCAGTGCAACAAAGAGATTTCGGTACCGGTCCTCAACCGGACCGCCCCCCAGATACGCGGAGAGCAACCATGGCCAAGGCGCAAAGCACTGTGTTCGACTATGAGTTCCCCAAGCTGCCCGATTTCACGCAGCTCCAGCAGGATTACAGCCGCTATTTCGGTGACTTCAGCAAGATGTTCACCAACGGCAAGTTCCCGGGCTTCGACATCGAGGCGGCCATGACCTTCCAGCGCAAGAACATCGAAGCGCTGACCCAGGTCAACCAGGCGGCCCTCGAGAGCGTCCAGTCGCTCGCAAAGCGCCAGTCCGAGATCGCCCGCGAAGCGGTCGAGACCTATTCGAAGTTCGCCAAGGAAATCGGCGCCGTCAGCGTCGAGGACCGCTTTGCGAAGCAGGCCCAGGCCGCGAAGGAGATCTTCGAGCAGGCCGTGACCAACCTGAACGAGCTGCGCGAGATCGCGCAGAAGTCGCAGGACAAGGTCGCGACCCTGATCAGCAAGCGCGTGAGCGACAATCTCGAGGAGGTCAAGTCGGCCCTCCAGCCGAAGACCGTCTCGAACGGCGCCGCGAAGAACTAACACCGATTAGACAGTCGGTTTCCTCCCCAGGCCGTTTCGCCGCAAGGCGAAACGGCCTTTCTTTTTGGATCGCCGGCGGAGCCGGCCCCCGTTTCGCCGCAAGGCGAAACGGCCTTTCTTTTTGAATCGCTGGCGGAGCCGGCCCCCGTTTCGTTGCAGGGCGGGACGACCCCTTGCATGCGCCGCTTCGCCGAATAGGCAAGCCGGCGATTTCTTCCTATGGTCTTGCGGGCCGATAGCCCGAGAGGAACCGAAGGGGTCAGATGCGATGACCGAATCCAGGAAGCCGCCACAGCCTCTGCGCGCCAGTATCACCTATGACGATTTCGACCGGGTCGATATCCGGGTCGGCACCATCGTCGCCGTCGATCCCTATCCCGAGGCGCGGCGACCCGCCTTCAAGCTGCAGGTCGATTTCGGCCCCGAGATCGGCACGCGGAAGACATCCGCGCAGATCACGAAGCACTATCACCCTCACACCCTCGTTGGCCGGCAGGTGGCCGCGGTGGTGAATTTCCCGCCCAAGCAGATCGGCAAGTTCCTGTCCGAAGTGCTGGTGCTCGGTTTCCCCGATCCCGACGGCGAGGTGGTGCTGATCAGCCCGGAGCGCCCGGTGCCAAACGGGGGGAAGCTGTATTGAGATGGGAGTCTGAAAAGCAAAGACGATCTGCAGATCATCCCTTCCCCCCTTGTGGGGGAAGGTAAGGAAGGGGGGCGATCGAAGGGCGCGATTGCTGCTTCACCCCCTCCCTGACCCTCCCCCATTAAGGGGGAGGGGATAAGAATCCGCTACACCGGCAACCGCAGCAGGGCCCTCAGCCCGCCCATCGGCGAGCGGTCGAGCGTGAGCTCGCCGCCGTGGCTGCGCATCACGTCGCGGGCAATGGTGAGGCCGAGGCCGGCGCCGCCGGTCTCCCGATTGCGCGAGTTCTCGAGCCGGAAGAAGGGGCGGAACACCTCTTCGCGCATATCCTCCGGGATGCCGGGGCCGTCGTCGTCGACCGCGATCTCGATGGCGGCACCGACATAATCGGCGGTGATGGTGACGCGGCGCGCATGGCGGCGCGCATTGGCGATGAGATTGTCGAGGCAGCGCCGGATCGCGTCGGGCCGGATCGAGACCGGCATCGGGCCCTCGACCTTGAGCTCGACCGGCTGGCCGGCGCGCGCGGCCCCGTTGGCGACCTCGCGCAGCAGCTGCGCCAGATCCACCGGCTCGGGCTTGGCCGTGCTGTCGCCGCGCGCGAAGGCGAGATAGCCCTCGACCATCTTCGCCATCTCGGCGACGTCGGCGCGCAGCTCGTTGACCTCCGCGCTCTCCGGCATCATGGCGAGTTCGAGCTTCATCCGCGTCAAGGGCGTGCGCAGATCGTGGCTGACGCCGGCCAGCATCTCGGTGCGCTGCTGGATCTGGCGCTGGATGCGGGCCCGCATCAGGTTGAAGGCGGCCCCCGCCTGGCGCACCTCTTCCGCGCCCCGGAGCTTGAAATCCGGCACGTCGTGACCCTTGCCGAAGGCGTCGGCCGCCAGGGCCAGCCGCCGGATCGGATGCATCTGCGCGCGCATGAAGAAGGTCGCGCCACCGAACAGCACCAGCGAGGTGCCGACCATCCACAGGATGAAGACATAGGTGGTCGAGCTGAACAGCCGCTTGCGCGGCGCGGTCACGCGCAGCACGCCATCGGGCAGCTGCACATAGACCTCGACCAGGTTCTTGAGCGAGCGGCTGTCGATCAGGAAGGGCCGGCGCACCCGCGCGTTCAGCGCGTTGGCGAGCTTCTGGTCCGTCGACATCTGCTGCACCAGGATCGGCTCGTTCGGCAGCACGGCGCCGGGGAGCAGCTCGGCATCGATCAGCATCTTGTCATGGGCGATCTGGAAGATGCGGGGATACTCCTCCGGTCCCTTGGCCATCTGCATCATCTCGATGACGGTGCCGATATCGCCGCCCACGCCGTAGGCGAGCTGGCGGGTCACCGTGTCCCAATGGTCGTCATAGAAGACCCAGGTGGCGATCACCTGCAGCAGGATCAGCGGCGTCACGATGATCATGACGGCGCGGCCGAACAGCGAGCGCGGCAGCACCGCGTTCCACAGCCGCGCGAAATCGCGATCGGGCTTCCGGGATTTCTCGGCGGGGAAGGTCGAGGTCACCATGGCTCAGTCCAGCCGCAGCATGTAGCCGCGTCCCCGCACCGTATGGAGATAGCGGGGAAAGCGCGGATCGGGCTCGATCTTGCGGCGCAGGCGCGTGATCTGCACATCGACCGCGCGTCCGCTGCCTTCGGCCGAGGGCTGCTGCGACAGCTCCTCGCGGCTGACGGCCTCGCCGGCGCGCTGCGCCAGGGCCGCCAGCAGCTCGGCCTCGGCCGTGGTCAGGCGGATCTCCTCCTGGCCGCGCTTCAACTCGCGCCGGTCGAGATCGAAGGCATGGGGGCCGAAGCGCAGCAGCCGGCGCGGGGCGGCCTGCGCCTGGGCGTCGCGGCTGCGGCGCAACACATTCTGGATGCGCAGCACCAGCTCGCGCGGCTCGAAGGGTTTCGCCAGATAATCGTCGGCGCCCTGCTCGAGCCCGGCGATGCGATGCTGCGCCTCGCTCATCGCCGTCAGGAGCAGGATCGGCACATTGCTCTCCTGACGCAGGGATTGGGTCAGCTCCAGCCCGCTCTCGCCCGGCATCATGATGTCGCAGACGATGAGGTCGAAGGAGAGCCCGGCCAGGCGCTCGCGCGCCTGCTTGGCGTCGCCCGCGGCGGTCACGCGAAAACCCTTGTCGGCGAGGTATTTGCGGAGGAGCTCGCGCAGCCGGTTGTCGTCGTCCACGACGAGGATGTGGGGCGCTTCGGCGGTCATCGTATCGGGATTATAGGCCGGCGCTCCCGGCCCAGGCCAGCCGGGCGCACCTTGCGCCGGAGGGGCCAATCCGCCGGTCAGGGCTGCCGGCGCGGCAGCGCCAGGGCGGCGCGGTCTTCTTCATTGATGAGGCCAAGCAGCACCTTGCGGAAGCCTTCGACGGCGTCGGCGCCGGCGCTGCGATAGGCCGCGGCGATCAGCGAGCGCTGGCGCTCGGACAACCGGCGCTCCAGCTCGGCGCCCTTCTCGGTCAACTCCAGCAGGCGTTGCCGGCGATCGCGTTCGCCGGGGCGCTGACTCACGAAACCCTGCTCCACCAGGGCGCCCAGCACGCGGGACAGCGACTGCTTGGTGATCTTGAGGATGGCCAGCAGTTCCGACACGGTCATGCTGGGTTTGCGGCCGACGAAATAGATGACGCGGTGATGGGCCCGGCCGAAGCCGAACTCCTCCAGCATGGCATCGGCCACGAAGGTAAAATCGCGGTAGGCGTAGAACAGCAGCTCCATGCCTTGCCGAAGATCCTCTTCGCGCAAAAACAAAGGGTTGGCAGGCGGGCGAGGGTCAACCATGGCGCACAGCGGAAAGGGTTTACGTCAGGAATATTGACATATTTCCAGGTTTTCGTCTAAAAGCGATCGGGACAGTGCTGCTATTATAGTGCGCCGGTTCACCCTGTCCCCGCGCAAAAAAAGCGACGGCTCGATTTGGCGCCGGTTTGCCGGTGGGAGCCCGGTCCGGACTCAACAGTCGGGTTGATCGACCAGGCGCCCGACAGGCGCCCTTGAGAGAGAGGTTTCGACGGTCATGAGTGTTCTGCCCTTCGACGATCGCGACGGCGTCATCTGGTTCGACGGCAAGCTGGTGCCGTGGCGCGAGGCGAAGATCCACGTCCTCACCCACGCGCTGCATTACGCCTCCTGCGTCTTCGAGGGCGAGCGCGCCTATGGCGGGCAGGTCTTCAAGCTGACCGAGCATAGCGAGCGGCTGGTCAAGTCCGCCGACATTCTGGGATTCAAGATTCCCTACAGCGCCGCCGAGATCGACGCCGCCACCAACCAGGTGCTGAAGGCGATGAACCTGCAGGACGCCTATGTACGCCCCGTGGCCTGGCGCGGCAGCGAGATGATGGGCGTCTCGGCCCAGCAGAGCAAAATCCACCTCGCCATCGCGGTGTGGGAATGGCCCTCCTATTTCTCGCCCGAGCTGCGCGAGAAGGGGATCAAGATCCAGTGGTCGAAATGGCGCCGCCCGGCCCCCGATACGGCGCCGACCTCGAGCAAGGCCGCCGGCCTCTACATGATTTGCACGCTCTCGAAGCATGAGGCGGAGCGCAACGGCTATGCCGACGCGCTGATGCTCGACTATCGCGGCCAGGTCGCCGAATGCACCGGGGCCAACGTGTTCCTGGTCATCGATGGCGAGATCCACACGCCCAAGCCCGACTGCTTCCTCGACGGCATCACGCGGCGCACGGCGATCGAGCTGGCGCGCCGGCGCGGCATCAAGGTGATCGAGCGCGCGATCTTTCCGGACGATCTGAAGAAGGCGCAGGAATTCTTCATCACCGGCACGGCCGCCGAGGTCACGCCGGTGGGCGAGGTCGCCGAGCATAAATTCACGGTCGGCGCCGTCACCCGCCAGATGATGGCGGATTACAGCACTGAGGTGCGCAAGCCCGCGAGCCAGCGCAGCGCCGCCGAATAACCGCAGCGACGCTTCGGAGACGAAAGGGCCGCGCTCCCGGGAGGGGCGCGGCCCTTTTCGATTCCTGTCGGGGCTGCATGACATTCCTGTCAGCCCGATCAAGCGGGTTTCGTTCTAGAGACTGGCTCGGCGAACGCCCTATAACCCCGACATTCGTCATGACGGTGAGCTCATACCGATGGGATCACCCGACACAAAGGGGTCGCAAATGGTGGAGGAAGAGAAAGCGCCGACGTCGCGCCGGGAGCTGCTGATCGGCGGCGCCGCCATCATCGCCGCCACGGCCGCATCGACCGTGTCAGGCGCGGCGGTCGCGGCCGAGACGCCAGGTCTGCAGTTCCAGAAGACCGACACCGCGGTGGTGTTCATCGACCCACAGAACGACGTGCTGAGCGAGAAGGGCGCGAATTGGGGCGCGGTCGGCGCCAGCGTGACCGAGAACCGCACGGTCGAGAATATGGAGCGGATCTTCAAGGCGGCGAAGGCGAAGGGATATGAAGTGTTCATCTCGCCGCATTATTTCTATCCCACCGACAGCGGCTGGAAGTTCAACGGACCGCTGGAGAAGGACGAGTTCCGGACCCACACCTTTGCCCGAAGCGGTCCGCTGACCTTGGCGGGCTTCCCCAATTCGGGCGCGGACTGGCTGGATCGCTTCAAGCCCTATATCGAGGACGGGAAGACGGTCATCGTCAGCCCGCACAAGGTATGGGGCCCGCAGACCAACGATCTGGTCCTGCAGCTGCGCAAGCGGCGGATCGGCAAGGTCATCCTCGGCGGGATGCTGGCGAACATTTGCGTGGAGTCGCATCTGCGCGAGCTCCTCGAGCAGGGCTTCGAGATCGCGGTGGTCAAGGACGCCACCGCCGGCCCCCGCCATCCCGAATGGGGCGACGGCTATCAGGCGGCGATGATCAATTACCGCTTCCTCGCCCATGCCGTGCTCTCGACCGACGAAGCGGTCGCGGCGATGCGGTGAAAAAAGCAGCGCCCGCAGGGTTCGCGGGCGCTGCTCTCAGGACGATCCCTTGGTCACTTCACCAGGGCGATTTCGCTGAGACGCCACTCTTTCGTGAAGAAGGATTCAAGCGGGCTGTAGAGGCGAAGGAGCGTGAACCAGCCCTTACCTGGCATGGTCTGAATCCAGTTGCCGCGTTTCACGCCTTCCGGCTGGGTCGGGCCGAACCAGATCGTCGTGGAGCCGTCCGCGTCCGCCTCGGCAGCGGGCGACGGATAGCTCTGGCTGCCGGCACGCGGGTAGTTCTGCGGAGTTTGCAGCATCGAACGCGTCTGGTTGTCGTAGACCGTGAACGACCAGAAGGCGGCGGCCGGAATGCCCTTCGGCAGGGTCACCTTGTAGGTCTTGCCGCCATTGAGGTTGTTCTTGTCGGCGTCCAGGAAACCCATCAGATACTGCGACCCGACCTTAGGCAGCCGCATGATCATGCCGGGCGAGTCGAGCGTGTAGCCGTAGTAGAACGCGGTTCTAGAGTCGAGGGTTCGAGCACCGGTCGGCGGCAATGGCGCGAAGAGACCCTCTTTGGTAATCATCGGCGGCGGCGTCTCGAAATTGGCGCCACCCTCCCACAGCATGTTACCCCACATGGAGTCGGGGTAGTACGACCAATCAGGATGAGGTCCACTGAAGCGCCAGTTCAGCGCGCGTGAGGTAGCGTCCCCCACTGCTGCCGCGTCGGTGAGAATCTTCTTCATCCGGTCGTCCGGTTTGAATTCATTGCCCTTGACGATTCCAATGGCTGCCAATTGGCCCGCGAGTTCCGGATTGTACGAATCGGCCGGCTCTGCCTGAACATTGGCGTTGATCATCTCGAAGAACGAGTAGTCGCTTGGGGGGATCGTATTGAACGCTTTCCCGCTCGCCTCCAAGAACTTGGTTTCAGGAATTGGCGGATTCACCTCGAGCTTGACCTTGCCTTCAAGCGCTGTCGCGATGCTCGTGCCGACGCCTCCTGGCGTGTAGGGATAGATTTTCATCGTCTGCTTGATGTTCTCGACGGTCGGCTTCGGATCATTGTCTACAAGATAACCGCGAGATGCATAGATGACCCGGTTCGTCCTTGACCGCGCTACGTAGAAACCACCTTCCGGAATCGGACCGTCATAGCCCGGTGGCAGGAGCAGGTATCTTCCGCCTTCGCCGCGGTCGGGGCCGGGGAACCCGACATCGATGATCCAGCCAAACCACATGTCGTTGATTGTGCCGACACCCTTGGGGGACTGCTCGACCACCATCGGACCCTTCGTTAGATCGATGATGCTGAGGGCATAGATCGTATCGGCGTTGGCCGTGAGGAACAGCGACTTCGAATCCATCAGTTCGGGGAAAATGGTGACCGAATTGTCCTCTGCACCGATGCTGAGAAGGCCCTGACGGATCGCATACGCGGATGCACCCCCGTAACTGTTGAGGAACGCATCAAGCGCGCGGGTGAAGTCTAGGGTGTCGTACACCTTCTGGACGGTTTCCGCGCTGGGCGCGCCGTCTTTGAATTCGAGGGGCCCGAGCCGCGTATCGACCCTATCCGGTGTCGAAAGGGACCGCATCGTCTGCTCCGACACCTGCGCTCTCGCGGAGATCGGCAGCGCCAGGCAGGCCAGAACACCGCCCGCGATCAAAACACGAATGATTGTCATGTGCTCCCTCCCGAAAAAAACCGGAGGCCGCGCCTTCATCGGCGGACCTTCCATCCGAGCGGGAGACTAGGTCATGCGCGATATTTCATCTTGTCCGCGCGTGCCAAGGGCGGGCAGGTCATCAGGCAGGGCGAGAGGAGCCCTTGGGCCGGCAGCTTGCACCAATCCATCTGGTATGTCGCCGCTCCAAGCGCCCATTCCGTCTTCCGGATATGACTCAGAGTTTCGGCCGGCGATCGTCGCTGTCATACATCGGCCGCAGCCGCTCATAGGCGCTGGCCGCGCGGAACACGGCGACATCGTCATAGGGCCGGCCGACGATCTGCAGGCCGGTCGGCACGCCCGACTTGGCGAAGCCCGAGGGCACGCTCATGACCGGGCAGCGGCTCATGGCGTTGAAGGGCGGCGTCATGCACCAGTCGAGATAGCCGTCGATCTTGACGCCGTTGATCTTGATGCCGGGATCGCCGAGATCGGCGTCGGCCTTGATCGCCGGCAGGGCCAGGGTCGGGCAGATCAGCAGATCGTAGGTCTGGAACAGCGCGCCCAGCTTCTCATACATGGCGCTCTCGATCTCCATGCCCTCGACGAAATCGACCAGCGTCGTCTTCTTGGCGCGGCGCGCGAACTCGCGCGTATAGGGCATCATCTTGCGGCCATGCTCGGGGATCAGGCGCGAGACCCAGGCGCCGAAGAGCCCCGAGAGATGCGCCCAGGTGGCGCGGTTCACGTCCTTGGTCCAGCCGATCTTGACCTCTTCCACCTTGGCGCCGAGATCGCGCAGGGCCGCCGCCGCGGCCTTGGTGTTGGCCACGACCTCGCTGTCGACCTCGTAGAAATCCAGGTCGACCGAGAGCGCGATGCGCCAGCCCTTGATGCCTTCGAACTTGTCGGGAATGCGCAGCTTCGGGCGCACCGGCACGATGTCGCGCGGATGCGGGCCCGACATGACGTTCTGCAGCAGCGCCACGTCCGAGACCGAGCGGGCCATGGGGCCGGCATGGTTGTACCAGTCGAGATTGAAGGGGCCGGAATCGGGATTGCGGCCATAGGGCGGCTTGAAGCCATAGACGCCGCAGGCGGAAGCCGGGATGCGGATCGAGCCGCCGATATCCGAGCCGTTGGCGAGCGTGGTGGTCCCGGCGGCGAGCGAGGCGCCAGCGCCGCCCGACGAGCCGCCGGAGGTGTAATAGAGATTCCAGGGCGTGCGGGTGGTGCCCCAGAGTTTGGTGTGGGTGATCGGCGCGCAGGAGAATTCGGGCGCGCAGGAACGGGCCAGCATGATGGCGCCCGCCTTGAAGATCAGCTCCGCCGGCGGCGCGGTGACCGTGTCGACATTGTCCTTGAACACCAGCGAGCCGAAGGTGGTGCGCTCGCCCTTGATGGTGGTCTCGTCCTTGATGACGATCGCCAGGCCCTCGAGCGGCCGGGTGCGGCCGTCGGTGCGCATATATTTCGCCTCGGCCTTCTTGGCCTGGTCGATGGCACGGTCATAGAAGGTATAGGTAAAAGCATTGACCTTGCTCTCGACCCGCTCGGCGCGTTCCACCAGCGCCCGCACCAGCTCCACCGGCGACAGCTTCTTGGTCTTGAAGCGTCGCACCGCTTCGGTCGCGGTCAAATAGCAGAGATCGAGATCCGTCATGTCGCCCCCCGAATACGCCGTGGCGCATTGACTGCGCCGACAGGTTCTGATTTTCGGTCATAGCACAGGGCATGGCGGTCGCCCAAGCGCGATGGCAGGCCGAAGTGTCAGGAGAAAACGCAACGGCGATCCGGCCAGCAGTCAGAGCCAGCGCTTCTTGGCGCTCTCGTCGCTGTCGCGGGCACTCACCCATTCGCCGCCGTCGGGGGTTTCTTCGAGCTTCCAGAAGGGCGCGTCGGTCTTGAGCCAGTCGATCAGGAACTGGCAACTCTCGAGCGCCGCCGCGCGATGGGCCGAGGCGGTGATCACCAGCACGATCCGGTCGCCGGGCTCGAGGCGGCCATAGCGATGGATCACGAGGCTGCCCTGGAGCGCCCAGCGACGATGCGCCTCCGCCTCGATCTCGGCGAGCTTCTTCTCGGTCATGCCGGGATAATGCTCGAGCGTCATGGCGCCGATCGGCTTGTCGCCGGCCATGTCGCGAACGAGGCCGACGAAACAGGCGAGACCGCCGATGTCGTGGCGGCCGCGCGTCAGCGCCGTCATCTCGGCGCCGGGATCGAAATCTTCGCGTTGGACGCGGATCATGGCGGCGTCCGCTCAGCCGCCGGTGACGGGCGGGAACAGGGCGATCTCGTCATTGGCCGCGACCGGATGATCGAAATCGACATAGTCCTGATTGACCGCGACGCGCACCAGCTTGCGGTCGGCCAGGGCCGCCCGATAGCCGGGGCCGCGCTGGGCCAGCCAATCGACCAGGGCCCCCACCGTCTTGACCTCGGCGGGCGGCGCCAGCTCCTCTTCGCCGCAGCCGATGCGGGCGCGGAACAGGGCAAAATAGAGCAGCTTCATGGGGCCAGATTAGCCCCTCGAACCGGGCGCGACCAGCCTCAGAGGATCAGGGCTCGTCATCCTCGCCCGCCGCCGCGGGCAGGGCGCGGTAGCTCTCGCGAATAGCCTCAGACCCTGCGGGGTCAAAGCTGCGATCCATCCAGCGGCCGGTGGCGGCAAGCCAGAGGGCCGAGCGATTCGCCCGCTCGATCGCCGCGCCGGCGCGGACTCGGTTCGAGACCGTGAGATGGCGAATGACGGGAACGGAGACGGCCGGAAGCGAAATCGTGGGGAGCGGCATGGCATGGCCGGCCTCGTTCTGGTCGTCGGCGAAGCTCGGCAACAGGGAGGGGCTATGATCGGTCATCGGCGCACTCCTGCCTCGGTATTGTTCGCGTCCTTCCGGTGGAGGTCGGTTCGATGGGATCGAAGTCCGATGGATCCAACGGGCAGCGGAAGGAACGCGGCGTCATCGATAGGGCGTCCCCATTCAACCCAGAATCGATGGCCGGAATGTGGCAGTGCCGCCGATCTCAGGTGATTTCTCTGTGATGATGTGAGGGCGGTGCGTTACGCGATCGTCACGCTGCCGCAGCGCAACATCGGCGCGACAGCGGGCCGTGTCGCGTTTCACGCATAGCCGAAGCCGCTCGCCACGGTGGCGGTTCGTTCACGAACGGTCGCGGCTTCGGCCGGCGAAAATTTCAACCGGTAATAATCCGGTTGGCGCAGCCGCTCCTCCGCCTGGCGCAGCAGCGCATCGTCGGGCTCGAGATCCGCGTGCGTCAGGATACGAACGAGCGTTTCCCGCGGCGTGGCCACGAGATCCTCGTAGCGCACCATGAAGATCGCGCTCGCCAGCGCGTCGTCGGTCTCGATTTCCTTGGCCATCAGCCCATAGAGCTCGGCCCATTGCAGGGCCCAGCCCTCCGCCTCGCAACCGGCCTGCCACAGCGCCTGGATCTCCGCGGTGGCATCGGCATTGCCGCAATGGATCGGCCGGCGATCGAGCCCGAACTCGAAATGGCCGGCGCGGGCCAGATGCCGCCTGGCCGCCGGGTAGCGCGTCTGTGCGTCGCAGAACAGCCGATGCTGCTTCATCAACGAGGCCACATGCCAGAGCGGCTCGCGGATCGGCACGATGAAGCGGGCGTCGGGAAAGAGCCTCAGCAGATAGCCATGGCGCGTGCTGTCGTAATTGGCCTTGGCGAGATAACGCGGCCGGTCGCGCACCAGCATCAGCTTGCGCATATGGTCGCGCAGGAAGCTCTCGAAGGCGGGCTCGTCGACGCGCGCATCCAGCAGGGCCGACGGCGTCGCGTCATGGAGACCGGGAAAGAACGCCATCCAGGCCGGCTCTTCGAAGGCTTCCGGGCTGTCCGAGGTCACCATGATCCCGTCATGGTGGGCCCGCTCCGCCGGCGTCTCCGCCTTCAGCGGCATGAATTCCAGCAGGCGGTTCCAGAGATAGGGAGTCAGCACCGGCGGAAAGTCGCGATAGCGGTGGCTGGCGAGCTGCGGATGCGAGGCCAGAAGCTCGAGCAGGATGGTCGAGCCGCTGCGGGCGAGGCCGGTGATCCAGACCGGGGCGGCGATCGGCTGGCGATCCAGCCGGTCGCGCAGCAGCCGGCTCTCCCAGCCCGCGGCAGCGCGCATCACGGCGCTGCGCTGGCACAGGACGGTGCCGAGCGCATCCATCCACCCCGCCACCTGGAAGCTGGCGAGGCGGTCGTCGCCGGCCGGGCGATCGTTCATGCGATCCGCCAGACGCGCTTGATGGCCAGGGAGGCGCCCAGCATGACCGCGAAGAACAGCGGCTCCCAGCCGCGCAGCCAGGCCGGACCCATCCGCAGCATGTCCTGGGCCGGCAGCGCGATCTCGACGCGGTCGACCGCGCTGTCGGCGGGAAGATAGCCGGCGGGATTGCCGACGAGCGCATGCCACCAGCGCCGCTTCTCCACCACAGGCACCGGCTTCGGCAGGGGGATCGAGGTCGCGATCGCACCGGTCGGGTCGCGCAGCAGCAGGCGATGCTGTTCGGGCCGCCTCGCCTGATGCGGCATGACTGAAAGCTCCGCGGCGACGCCGGCCTCGGCGGGCTTGGCGGCGACCTCCACGGCGGTGTCCCTGTCGGGGAAGCGATAGCCATAGCTGGTCGAGAGCCAGGCCAGCATGGCGAGGATCGGCAGCATCGCCAGCAGCACGCCGGGCAGCACCAGCCCGATGCGTTGGACGGCCGTCTTCAGCACGTTGCGGATCAGCGGCCAGGCTTCGGCGAACTCGCCGTCATAGCCGTCGAGCGCGCAGCGCGCTGCCAGCGCATCGCGCTGCGCCCGGGCGATCCGGGTCTGCGGCGATGCGAAGCGATAGATCGCCATCGAGAGCGCGGCCGCGATCATGGCCCAGAGCACGAGCCGACCCGGGGCCGGCAGCGCCTGCATCATCTGGTCGACCCAGCCGAAGGCCAGTCCCGGCAAATCGAGCGCACCCATGAGAGACTCCTTCGCCGATCGCGGCGATCGGTTCAGCGGGGCTGCGGGGTGCGGCGGGCCTCGGGTCTGGCGACGACGCCCGGGCGGATGCCGGCGTCGGCGTCCGATTTGCGGCGGCGCGCC
>CAVOLB010000024.1:0-7683 GCA_963696655.1 uncultured Alphaproteobacteria bacterium | reverse complement strand
AATGACAGCGACGGCATCCGCATCGCGCGCGAGCTGATGGCAAAAATTCCGTGGAACGATCAAACCCCGCCACGCCAGCGCAAGGCTTTCGCCGAACCGTTGTATCCTGCCGACGACCTCATGGGCATCGTCCCGGCGGATGCCAAGCGGCCCCAACGACGACTGGGTACCACGGCCGCATCGCCAAGTTGGGGCTGAAGGTGAAGGCGAAGAACATCACCGAGTTCGGCCTCGTCGTCGGTTGGGCCGGGGACCACCCGACGGCATGGTGCATCTCTCCTTCCTGAACCAGCCCGGCGAAGATGCCATCCAAGGCCTTCAAGAAGGGCGACATGGTCAAGGTGAAGCTGCTCGACGTCGACGTCGAGAAGGAGCGCATCTCCCTCGGCATCAAGCAGCTCGACAACTTCGACCGCCGCGTCGAGCACAAGGGCGACGTCGTGACCTACGTCACCGCGGTCCAGGCGAACGGCATCGAGGTGCTCGGCGGCCTGACCGCCTTCATCCGCAAGGCGGACCTGGCGCGCGAGCGCAGCGACCAGCGGCCGACCTCGCCGTCGGCGAGAAGGTCGACGCCAAGATCACCGCGGTCGACCGCACCTGCCGCAAGATCACGCTCACGATCAAGGGCGGAGGTCGAGGAAGACAAGCAGGCGCTGGCGGATTTCCGCGTGTTGTGCGCTGGGCGATATCCTGGGGCTGCGACGCTCCGACACGGCCAATGCCGAGCGGACCCGGAAGACCAAAAAGGACGAGTAAGCCCGGGTTTTGGGCTTCAGACCGCCGAGGGGCCTGAAGCCGGCCCAGGATGCGAGCAAGAGGCCGCATTTTGCGCCATCTGTGGGGTTCCCGGGCCTTTTTCATGCCTGAAGGGAGAGGCTCGGGAGCCCCGCGGGGCGGCCATGGCGCCTCCATTGTACTGGGACAAAGCTCCATTCGGGCTGCGGGTTTCCCCGAGGGGACCGCAGTGGCTTGACGATCCGGCCGGCCACGCCAATTTCCCCGAAATCGACAAAAGCTCGAAAATAGAAGAAATCCAAGCGACTTAGCCTTGACGGGCGTCGCCCTGTTTTGGCACGTCTCGATCCACCAAAATCTCGAGGGCGAGTTCGGACGCGAGGCCAATGCCAGGGGAAGCATAAGGCCGTGCACCAAATCTCAGAATTGATCCTGAAGATCGGACACGAACCGCATCTTTATGACCGCGATGTCGAGTGCATCGTGCGATCTTCGAAGAGATCACGACGGCGTTGTCGCGCGGCGATCGTGTGGAATTGCGCGGCTTCGGGGCCTTCTCGGTCAAGCAGCGCGAAGCCCGCGTCGGCCGCAATCCGCGCACGGGCGATACCGTGTCGGTGGCTCGAGCTTCAAGACCGGCAAGCAGTTGCGCGAACGGCTCAACGGCAGGCGAGCGGTCCTTCCGGGGGTTGTCGGCGCATGAATTGGGCCTGATCCTGAGTGGGTCTTTCGGGACGATCTCCCGAAAGCCGCGAGGGCGCGCGCCACGGATTGGCGATAACACCGTGAAACCACTTTATCATCACCCTGCCGGTCACGCGGCGACCTGGTCTTCGCCCGTCGAACTGGGTCCGATCGGGCGGCCTTTTCGGCTGTTCGATCCACCATCGATCTTCCGATCTATCTGGTGGTGCTGGCGAGCCTGCTGCTGGGCTTCCTCCTGGCGGCCTGATCGCCTGGCTCGCGGTGGCGCATCCGCCGCCCCGCGGCTGCGGCAGGAACTCGCCGTCAGGCGGCGAGATCGTCGATTTGAAGAAGCGTCACGGGCCCCCGCCTCGGCCGGCACACCCGGCACGGCGCGGCGACGCAGAGCTCGCGACCGCCTCCGCCCGTCGCCCTACAATTCACCCCTCCCCCGCTTCGCGGGGGAGGGAAGGGGAGGGGCCGGACTCGAGAGACGCTGCAGCCCTCTCCCCTGGCCCTCTCCCGCAAAGCGGGAAGAGGGGACAAGAAATCCACGGCCTTTCGCTTCCCTCCGCACAGTCATGACAGCGCCACCCCGCGCGGGGTAAAAGCGGGGCCCTGATTGAAGAACGAGGATTGATGATGTCGCAGGATCGTCTTCTGGTCGCGATCGACACCGCGGAGCTCGACGGCGCCGACAGGCCGGCCGTTCGCTGGCGGGGTCCTGCGGCGGCCTCAAGCTCGGGCTCGAGCTCCTCTCGGCCCACGGGCCGCAGGGCGTCGCCGAAGATTGTGGCGGCGGGCGCCAAGCTGTTCCTCGATCTGAAATTCCATGACATTCCCAACACGGTCGCGGGCGCAGTGCGGGCGGCTCGTGCTGGTCCCTTCACGCCAACGTCCACGCCCTCGGGTGGACGCGCCATGATGGAGGCCGCGGCGGCGGCGGGCGGCCAAGGCGCCGCCAAGGCGCGCAAGCCCAAGCCGATCCTGCTGGCCGTGACCGTCTACCACCAGCCTCAGCGACGACGATCTCTCGGCGGTGGGCCAGCACGGCCTCGACCGCGGACCAGGTCAGACGCCTGGTGGTGCTGGCGCAGAAACCCGGCCTCACGCGCGGTCTGCTCGGCGCCGAGGTTGCAAGCTTGCGCGCCGATGTGCCCCGACTTCAAGCTCGTGGCCGGGTATCGTCCGACCTGGTCGCGGCGCAGGATCAGAAGCGGATCATGGGGCCGGCGGCGCGATCCGGCAGGGCGCCGATTATCTCGTGGTCGGACGGCCCATCACCGGCGCACCCGATCCGCGCGCGGCCGCGCGTCGATCGCGCAGGAGATCGCCAAGGGCTTCGACAAGGGAGCCGGGGCGTGACCCATGGCCCCCTGGGAAACAGTCCAAACCGCCGGATTCAGATCGGTCCATCGCGGCGGTTTGGACTGTTGCCCAGGGGGCCATGGGTCACGCCCCGGCTCCCTTGTCGAAGCCCTTGGCGATCTCCTGCGCGATCGAGCGCGCGGCCGCGCGCGGATCGGGTGCGCCGGTGATGGGCCGTCCGACCACGAGATAATCGGCGCCCTGCCGGATCGCGTCCGCGGGCCCCATGATCCGCTTCTGATCCTGCGCCGCCGACCAGGTCGGACGGATGCCCGGCACCACGAGCTTGAAGTCGGGGCCGCATTCGGCGCGCAAGCTTGCAACCTCGCGCGCCGAGCAGACCACGCCGTCGAGGCCGGATTTCTGCGCCAGCACCGCCAGGCGTCTGACCTGGTCCGCGGTCGAGCCATGCTGGCCCACCGCCGAGAGATCGTCGTCGCTGAGGCTGGTGAGAACGGTCACGGCCAGCAGGATCGGCTTGGGCTTGCGCGCCTTGGCGGCGCCTTCGGCCGCCGCCGCCGCCGCGGCCTCCATCATGGCGCGTCCACCCGAGGCGTGGACATTGAGCATGAAGGGACCGAGCGCCGATGCCGCCCGCACTGCGCCCGCGACCGTGTTGGGAATGTCATGGAATTTCAGATCGAGGAACAGCTTGGCGCCCGCCGCCAGAATCTTGGCGACGCCCTGCGGCCCGTGGGCCGAGAAGAACTCGAGCCCGAGCTTGAGGCCGCCGCAGGACCCCGCCAGCGAACGGGCCAGCCTGACGGCGCCGTCGAGCTCCGCGGTATCGATCGCGACCAGAAGACGATCCTGCGACATCATCAATCCTCGTTCTTCAATCAGGGTCCCGCTTTTACCCCGCGCGGGGTGGCGCTGTCATGACTGTGCGGGAGGGAAAGCGAAAGGCCGTGGATTTCTTGTCCCCTCTCCCGCTTTGCGGGAGAGGGCCAGGGAGAGGGCTGCGCGCTCTCAGCTACCGAGCGGCCCCCTCCCTTACCCTCCCCCGCAAAGCGGGGGAGGGGATGAATTTGTCAGGGCGACGGGAGAGGCGGTCGCGAGCTCTGCGTGACCAGCGCCGTGCCGGGTGTGCCGGCCGGAGGCGGGGGCCCGTGACGCTTCTTCAAATCGACGATCTCGGCCGCCTGACGGCGAGTCTCCTGCCGCAGCCGCCGGGCCTGGCGGCGGATGCGCCCACCGGCGAGCCAGGCGATCAGGCCGCCCAGGAGGAAGCCCAGCAGCAGGCTCGCCAGCACCACCAGATAGATCGGAAGATCGATGGTGGAATCGAACGGCCAAAAGGTCAGCCCGATCGGACCCCGGTTCGACAGGGCGAAGACCAGGATCACCAGCGTGACCGGCAGGGTGATGATAAAAGAAAGTCGTTTCACGGTGTTATCGCCAATCCGTGGCGCCGCCCTCGCGGCTTTCGGGAGATCGTCCCGGAAATCCCGCTCAGGATCAGGCCCGATTCATGCGCCGACAAGGCCCCGAGGTCCGGAAGGACCGCTCGGATCACTCGCCCTTGCCGTTGAGCCGTTCGCGCAACTGCTTGCCGGTCTTGAAGAAAGGTATGACCTTGCGAGCCACCGACACGGTATCGCCCGTGCGCGGATTGCGGCCGACGCGGGCTTCGCGCTGCTTGACCGAGAAGGCCCCGAAGCCGCGCAATTCCACACGATCGCCGCGCGACAACGCGGTCGTGATCTCTTCGAAGATGGCACCCACGATGCGCTCGACATCGCGGTGATAAAGATGCGGGTTCATCTGCCCGATCTTCAGGATCAATTCTGATTTGGTCATGGCCTTATGCTTCCCCTGGCATTGGCCTCGCGTCCGACCCGCCCCTGCGAGATTTGGCCCACCGTCGGGGGACAAATCGAGCGTGCCAAAACAGGGCGACGCCCGTCAAGGCTAAGTCGCTTGGATTTCTTCTATTTTTCGAGCTTTTGTCGATTTCGGGGAAATTGGCGTGGCCGGCCGGATCGTCAAGCCGCTGCGGTCCTCGGGGAAACCCGCAGCCCGAATGGAGCTTTGTCCCAGTACAATGGAGGCGCCATGGCCCCCGCCGGGGCTCCCGACCCTCTCCAAGCCCCCTTCAGGCATGAAAAAGGCCCGGATTCCCGCCAGATGGCGCGAATCCGGGCCTCTTGCTCGCATCCTGGGCCGGCTTCAGGCCCCTCGAGCGGGGTCTGAAGCCCAAAACCCGGGCTTACTCGTCCTTTTTGGTCTTCCGGGTCCGCTCGGCATTGGCCTTGGAGATGGCGGCCCCCAGGATATCGCCCAGCGACGCGCCGGAATCGGAGGAGCCGTAATCCGCCAGCGCCTGCTTGTCTTCCTCGACCTCGCGCGCCTTGATCGAGAGCGAGATCTTGCGGCTCTTGAGGTCGACCGAGGTGACCTTGGCGTCGACCTTCTCGCCGACGGCGAAACGGTCGGCGCGCTGCTCGCTGCGCTCGCGCGCCAGGTCCGACTTGCGGATGAAGGCCGTGAGGCCGTCGCCGACCGAGACCTCGAGCCCGTTCTCCTGGACCGCGGTGACGGTGCAGGTGACGACGTCGCCCTTGTTGATGCTCGACGCGGCGGTCGCGAAGTTGTCGGAGCCCAGCTGCTTGATGCCGAGCGAGATGCGCTCCTTCTCGACGTCGACGTCGAGCAGCTTCACCTTCACCATGTCGCCCTTCTTGAAGGCCTTGATGGCCTCTTCGCCGGGCTGGTTCCAGTCGAGGTCGGAGAGATGCACCATGCCGTCGATATCGCCCGGCAGGCCGACGAACAGACCGAACTCGGTGATGTTCTTCACCTCGCCTTCGAGCTCCGAGCCGACCGGATGCTTGTCGAGGAAGGTCGACCACGGATTCTCGAGGCACTGCTTCAGGCCGAGGCTGATGCGGCGCTTCTGCGGATCGACGTCGAGCACCATCACTTCGACCTCCTGCGAGGTCGAGAGGATCTTGCCCGGATGCACGTTCTTCTTGGTCCAGCTCATCTCGGACACATGGACCAGGCCTTCGATGCCGGGCTCGAGCTCGACGAACGCGCCATAATCGGTGATGTTCGAGACGCGGCCCTTGAACTTGGTGCCGACCGGATATTTGGTCGCCACATTCTCCCAGGGATCCGCCTCGAGCTGCTTCATGCCGAGCGAGATGCGCTGCGTCTCGGGATTGAAGCGCACGACCTGGACCTGCACGGTCTGGCCGATATGGAGCGCCTCGGAGGGATGATTGATGCGCTTCCAGGCGATATCGGTCACATGCAGCAGACCGTCGACGCCGCCGAGATCGACGAAGGCGCCGTAGTCGGTGATGTTCTTGACCACGCCCTGCAGCACCTGGCCTTCCTTGAGGCTGGCGACCAGCTCGGAGCGGGCCTCCGCACGGCTCTCCTCGAGCACGGCGCGGCGCGACACGACGATGTTGCCGCGCGAGCGGTCCATCTTGAGGATCAGGAAGGGCTGCGGCGAGCCCATCAGCGGACCGGCGTCGCGAACGGGGCGGATATCGACCTGGCTGCCCGGCAGGAAGGCCACGGCGCCCGAGAGATCGACGGTGAAGCCGCCCTTGACGCGGCCGAAGATCACGCCGGTGACGCGCTGGTTTTCCTTGAAGGACTTCTCGAGGAGCTGCCACGCTTCCTCGCGGCGGGCCTTCTCGCGGCTCAGCATCGCCTCGCCGTTCTTGTCTTCCATGCGCTCGAGATAGACTTCCACCTCGTCGCCGATCTTGATATCGAGGCGCGCGCCTGCCGTGGTGAATTCCTTCAGCGGCACGCGACCTTCGGATTTCAGGCCGACATCGATCAGCGCGACGTCGTTCTCGATGCCCACGACGCGGCCCTTGAGGACGCTGCCCTCGAGGCCGCCGCCGCGCCCGAGCGATTCGTCGAGCAGAGCGGCAAAATTTTCCTTTTGAACGGTTTCGCCAGCGGTGGCTGTACGAGCCATGGTGTTCGGTATCCTTTCGTCTTCGCTATCCCGGCCAGCCGGTTGTGTCCGGCGGTCTTGGCAACGAACTGGGTTATGCCGCGAAACGCCCTCGGCTCGGCCTCGAGGAGGGCATCGGACGGCGGGTTACAACGATTGAGTTCCGTCGAGGAACGGATCAGTCGAGACGAGACCCGATGAAGGTCAGCGCAGCGGCGAGGGCGCCGTCTGCGTCAAGCTTGGTCGTGTCGATCTCGAAAGCGTCCGGCGCCTTGGCCATCGGCGCCACCGAACGGTTGCGATCCTGCTGGTCGCGCCGTTCCATGTCCTCCAGAACGCGCGCATATATAATGGCTTCGCCCCGATCCAGCAACTCTTTATGGCGCCGTTTGGCGCGGGTTTCGAGGCTGGCGTTCACGAAAAGTTTCACTCGCGCGCCGGGGCAGACCACCGTGCCGATATCCCGGCCGTCGATGACGGCGCCCGGGGTCGGGCGGCCCCGCTCGTCGGCGGGTGCGGCCGCGAAGCGGTGCTGCAGGTCCAGGAGGGCCTGCCGGACCCCCGGGATCTTGGCGACCGCCGAGGCCGCCTGGCCGGTCGCCTCGCTGCGCAGGGCCGGGTCGGAAAGCTCGGCCGGCGTCACGGCGCCGGCGGCAGCGATGGCTGCCGCCTCGTCGGCGGGGTCTTGCCCTGCGCGCAGCAGCCGCAGGCCCACCGCCCGGTAGAGCAGCCCGGTGTCGAGATAGGCAAAGCCGAAATGCCGCGCCAAGCGGCGGGCGAGGGTGCCCTTGCCGGACGCGGCGGGGCCGTCGACGGCGATGATTTTGGGGGTGGTCATGGCAGCAAGACGTGGCGCTGCATGTTGTTGTTATCCCCTCCCCCTTGATGGGGGAGGGAAGGGAGGGGGTGGGGGGCTCGCGAGATCGAGGCTGCGGCACCCCCCTCCCTGACCCTCCCCCACAAGGGGCAGG
>CAVOLB010000023.1:0-8843 GCA_963696655.1 uncultured Alphaproteobacteria bacterium | reverse complement strand
GCGATATGGGTGCGCCCCCAGCGCCAGTCGGCGGGCTTGTCGCCGAAGCGCTTGGTCAGGACGGCGATGGTCTCGGCGAAGCTCGACCGCACGATCTCCTCGCAGCCTTCGACCGCCGGCGTCACCGGATCGTCGCACCATTGCCGATCGGCGGGATCGGGACCGAACATCACGCGATCGATGGTCGCCATGTTCCACCAGGCCCAGCTCGAATAGAGATCGCCCAGTTCGTCCTTGAAGAGCTTCTGGCTCAGGATCGTCATCCAGGCCGAGAAGATGGTCGGCTCCGGCCGATCGGGGGCCATGCGGTAATCCCAATCCGACAGCAGGTTGCGCGCCGCGATGGTCGCGATCGACCGGTTCGCGGTGCCGTCCTCGAGCATCGGCAGCAGCTTCGGCAGGAGGGCGCGCGCGGCTGGCGAGAGCATGTCCATCTGGACCGCGGTCATGTCCGCGGGCGTGAAGAGCCGCTTGGGATCGGACAGCAGCTCGCGGATGCGATCGACGCGGTAAGACGAATCGAAGCGCGCCGCGAGATGGGGCTCATAGCCCGGCGGGCGCACATCGTTGTTCGCCGTCGCCAACAGGCCGTCGGCGGGATCGACCGATTGCGGCAGCTCGCGCGTCGGCAGGAATCCGATCCAGTCATGATCGCCGGTCCAGCCTTCGACCGGGAGCTGGCTGAAATGCTCCAGGGTCTTGCGTACCGGCACGCGGCCCGCGGCGATGAAGCCGATATGGTTCTGGTCGGCATAGACGATGTTCTGCACCGGGCAATCGAACCGGTCGAGCGCGGCGCGGAAGGCGGTCGCGTCGGCCGCGTGATTCATCAGCCAGAAGGCTTCGGGCGTCTGCGCGCCGGGCGCGAGGCAGGCCCAGCCCAGCGCCACCACCTCGTCGGGCTCGGCGATGGCGGCCTTGGCGCGGCCGATGTCGGAAATGATCGGGCCGTGGCGCGTCTCGCGGACCCTCAGCACCTGGTCCGGCTGGTCGCGAACCTTGATCACCTCGTCCCGGGTGATGAAAGGCCTGGGGCCGTCGGGCGTGAGATAGGAGTCGGAGGCCCCCGGCGCCAGCTTCTCGAGGAACAGGTCCTGATTGTCCGCCATGGTCGTGGTGAAACCCCAGGCCACATGGGCATTGTGGCCGAGGATGATGAAGGGCACGCCGGGCGCCGAGGCGCCGGCGACATGCAAGCTCGGCGTCTCGATGCGGACCAGATACCAGTAGCCCGGCAGCGACAGATCCAGATGCGGATCGTTGGCGAGAAGCGGTTTGCCGCTGGCGCTGCGCCTGCCCGCGAGAACCCAATTGTTCGAGGCTCCCGGCATGGCGGGCAGCAGCGACAGATCGCCCAGCGCCGATTGCCAGGAAGCGGGCGAGCCGAGATCGGCGCTGCGCAACGCCGGCGGCTGCGACGGCCACAGCGATTCCAATGCCGAGGGCGAGAGCTGCCGAGCCAGGGCCGCGCGCAAGGCCTCGTCGGTCCAATTGCTGCTGAGCGGCAGGGTCATCGCCCAGCCCCAGAGCAGCGAGTCCGAGGGCTGCCAATGCTCCGGCCGATAGCGCAGCGCCAGGAACTCCGGCGGCCAGGCGCCCGTCCGGCTGTCGAGGAAGGCATTCACGCCCGCGGCATAGGCATCGAGCGAGGCCCGAAAATCCGCCGGCAGCGCCGCATAGTCGGACTTGACCCGCTGGCTGTAGCCGAGAACGCGCATCAGGCGATCGGTGTCGAGGGCGCGCGAGCCTAAAACTTCGGAGAGCCGGCCGGCGGCGAGGCGCCGGGTGAAATCCATTTGAAACAATCGATCCTGAGCATGGACGAAACCCAGCGCGAAATAGGCGTCGAGCTCGTTGCCGGCGCGGATCGTCGGCACGCCATGGCTGTCGCGGAGGATCTCGACCGGCCCCTGAAGGCCCGGCAGGGCGAGCTCACCCGCGGTTTGCGGCAGGGAGGTCCGAAGCCAGAGAAAGCCGCCGGCACCAGCCAGCAGCAACAACAGCAACAATCCACCGATCGCTCTCAGCGCCCAACGCTGCCATCGCCGCCTGCCCAATCAAAGCCTCCGCGCCGCCTCATTCCGAACCGCTTGATAGCCGACCCTTTGCCGGCCTGGCAAATGTGGCGGTTTGCGAAGCGTCTGGCGCGCGATGCCGCGGGCCCTCGGCAGGCCTCCGGGCAGGGGTGGTGGCGGTTCCGGCTTTGGGCTAGAAACCCCACCCACGGAGACCGATTCCGGCCCGCTGACGGACCGGCAGCAGAGGGAGTTGGCATGGAGCGCCATTTCGAGAATGTGCGGGCGATGGTGACGGCTCTGACGCCGAGCTATCCCGTCTATTGCCTGCGCCCGCATGTGCTGCGCCGCGCCGCCACCCGGTTCCTGGAGCTGTTCCCCGGCCGCGTCCTGTTCGCCGTCAAATGCAACCCGCATCCCGCGGTGCTGCGCATCCTCTACGAGGCCGGCATCCGCCACTTCGATACGGCCTCGCTGCCCGAGATCGCGCAGGTGCGCGAAAGCTATCCGGATGCCGGCGCCTACTTCATGCATCCGGTGAAGAGCCGCGCGGCGATCCAGGCCGCCACCCGCATCTATGGCGTCGATACTTTCACCGTCGATCATCCCGACGAGCTCACCAAGGTGCTCGACCAGGCCCATGGCGGCGAAGGCGTCACCATCATGGTCCGCATCAAGACACCGCCGGTCGAAGGCGTGCTCTATCACCTTGCGGGTAAATTCGGCGCCGAGCCGCTGGAGGCGGCGGGCATGCTGAAGGAAGCGCATGCGCGCGGCTGCCAGGTCGGCCTCGCTTTCCATGTCGGCTCGCAATGCCTGGTGCCGGAAGCCTACTCGAACGCGCTCAAGATCTGCGGCGATGTGATCGAGCAGGCCGGCACGCCGCTCAATTATCTCGACGTCGGCGGCGGTTTCCCGGCCGAATATGTCGGCACCAACATGCCGCCGCTCGAGGCCTATATGAACGAGATCGAGAAGGGCGCCAAGGCGCTCAAGCTCCGCCGTGACTGCGTCTTGATGTGCGAGCCCGGGCGCGCGCTGGTGGCCGAATCCATGTCCTCGGTCGTGCAGGTGCAGCTGCGCAAGGACGAGCGGCTCTACATCAACGACGGCGTCTATGGCTCCTTCAGCGAGATGGTCACGGCGGGGATCCGGCTGCCGGCGGAGATGGTCCGCCTCAATGGCGGCACCGCCAAGGAAATGAAGTCCTTCCAGCTGATGGGGCCGACCTGCGATTCGGTCGACGTCCTCCCGGGAACGTTCGAGTTGCCGGCCGACATTCATGAGGGCGACTGGATCGAGATCGACCGGCTCGGCGCCTACAGCTTCGCCAATACCACGCGCTTCAACGGTTTCTATCCGGACACGCTGGTGACCTGCGCGGACGAGCCGCTGGGCCGGCGCAGCAAGGTCGCGGCCTGAGGCGGCACGCCACCTATTCCTTGCCCCAGATCTGGCGGTAATGCTGCCGGTAATCGTTGGGCGGGTCGAAGGTGAAGTCGTCGCCGACCGTGCCACCCAGATTGTCGGGGGTGAAGAGTCGCGCATGGGGGAAATAGTCGCTCGGCATCTCGTTGTTGAAGGCGCGGTTGAGCTCGTCGATGAGCTGCCAGCCCTGGAGATTGAGGGGCTCGGCCACGGTCGCGGTCTGACCGAGGCCCGTCCCCACGCGCAGGAAGGCGCTTTGCGATCCGTCGCCGGCCGAGATGTTGATGAGATCGGCGCGCGCATCCGGGATCGCCGCCATGGCGTCATAGTAAAGGTCGTTGATGCCGAGGCTGACCGTCCAGGCATCGCCGAAGCGCTGGTCGAGCTGGGCCAGGCGCCCCGGCATCTCTTCCTGCACATGATCGAGCGCGAGATTTTCTATCGAGAACAGCTTACAGCCCGAGCAATTTCGGACGATCGCCGCCATGTCGTCGGTCTTGGCCTGCGCCACCGAAAAACGGGAATCGGTGAAGATCACCACTCCTGCCGTGCCGCTGCTCTTCACCACCGCGAAGGATGCGGCGGCGAGCGCGATTTCCCGGGCGCTGCTGGCGACATTGGTGAAGAGCTGCGTTCCCGGCACGAAGCCTGGCTCGAAGGCCGCGTGCCAGCCGACCACGACCATGCCGAGGCCCACGGCGTTGTCGATCCAGGGCGCATAGCTCTGGGCGTCGAAACCGCCGAAGATGACGCCGTCCGGGCGTGAAACCAGAACGTTCAGGAGAGCCTGCTTCCGCGTGCCATCGTTTCCGGCTGCGTCATAGACATGCACGGTCCAGCCGATGACTTTGGCTGCCTCCTGTACCCCGCGCAGCGTGCCCGCGATTCCGCCATTGCGCAGATCCTCGGCGATGAAGGCGATTACCTTGCCCGGGGATGCCTTGGGTCCGGAGGTCGGCCCCCGCCAGACCGTGACCGCCTCGAGGGCCCCGGCGGCGCGCTGCTGCGCGAGCGCGAGGGATTCGGCCGATGGGTTTGCCCGGGCGGAGGGCATGGCGCCGAGCAGGGCGAGCAGCGTCAGTGCCAGGGGCAGTGCCCGGCGGGCCAGGCGGCGGAGAAGGCTGGGCGATCTCGCGTGGCGGACCGGCATCGGATCAGGCCCGCCGCCGCAGCGGCTCGATGTCGATGTCATCGCGCTGCTCGGGCGCGAGGTACCTGTCCGCATAGTCGCGATAGACGCCGGCGCTCAGGAACAGGTCGAAGAGATCGGGATCGATATGATTCTCGTCGCGCATTTTCGACATGATGGCGAGCGATTCCGACAGGGTCTTGGCCTTCTTGTAGGGCCGGTCGCCGGCCGTCAGCGCCTCGAAGATATCCGCGATCGCCATCATGCGGGCCGGCAGGCTCATCTCGTGGCGCGACAGCCGCTTGGGATAGCCGGTGCCGTCCATCTTCTCGTGATGGCCGCCAGCGATTTCCGGCACGTTGCGCAGATGGCGCGGCAAGGGCAGGCGGGTCAGCATGCGGATCGTCTCGATCATATGTTCGTTGATCTTGAAGCGTTCCTCCTCGGTGAGGGTGCCGCGCTTGATCGTGAGATTGTAGATCTCGCCGCGATTGAAGAGATGTTCCGGCACCTTGATCCTGAAGCCCCAGGGATTGTCCGGCGCCAGCTTCTCGCGGTCGGGGCGGGGCACGATATGCTCCGCCTTGTCGGCGAGGAGGGGCTCCGTGACCGGCAGTACCGGCGCCGGCTGGCGCTTCTTGCGCTCGGCTTCGTCGTAGGAAATGCCGATGCGATCGTCGAGCGTCCGGGTCCAGCTGCGCCTGGCGATGGTCTGGACCCGCGCGATATCGGCCGGCGCCATGAATTCGCCGCCGACATTGCTCTTGGCGAGGAAGCGGAAGTCGTCGTCGAGCGTGGCCCATAAGGTCTGAAGGTCGCGCAGCGCCGCCGCACGGTCCGCGCCGTCGGCGATCGCCTTCCAGCAGGCGACCTCGGCCTCGCGTTTCACCACCTCGAAGCGCATGCGGACCTCATGCAGCCGGTCGTAGATGGTCTCGAGCTTGGTCGCCTTGTCGATCACATATTCCGGCGAGGTGACCTTGCCGCAATCATGGAGCCAGGCGGCGATATGCAGTTCTTCCCACTGGTCCTCGTTCAGGGTGAAATCCCTGAACACCCCGTCCTTGCTGTTCATGGCGGCCTTGGCCAGCATCTCCGTCAGCACCGGGACGCGCTGGCAATGCCCGCCGGTATAGGCGCTCTTGGAGTCGATGGCGCCGGCCGTGAGCTCGATCAGGCTCTGCAGCAGATCCTTCTGCTCCTGGATCAGGTGCTGCGTTTCGATGGCGACGGCCGCCGTGCCCGACAAGGCTTCGACCAGGGCCAAGCGGTCGGCCATGGCGCGCCGGTCCAGTGTCTCGTCGGCCGCGGCCATGATCAGCGCTCCCACGGCTTGGCCTTGGCGATTATGGAGACCCACCGCGAAGCAGGTCAGGGGCTTGTCGTTTTGCAGATGCGGATGCCAGCGGCGCTGATCCTCGACACTCATGACGGTGGCACAGTTTTCGCCCTTGAAGGCGCGGATGACGGGGTGCTCGGCGTCCCGCACCAGATCGAACGGGCGCCGCACGAGGTCGCGTGGCTGGCCGTCCCAATAGGCGTGAGCCGCGGTCAGATGCCCCTCCGGCTGCTGCAGATAGACCAGACCGCCGCGGGCATCGATCACGCTCGCGGTTTCCGACAGAATCCGGTTGAGCAGGCGATCGAAGCTGCGCTCCGCACCCAGGACCGTGCCGATCTGCAGCAGGCGGCGGATGGTCGATTTCATCGCATCCATCGAGCGGGCGAGCTTGTCGATCTCGAAGATGAAGGAGCGGACCTTGATGGGCTCGTCGAATTTGAGGGCCTGAACGGCGCGGGTCTCGTGGATCAGGGCCTTGAGCGGGCCGGAAGCCATCCGTGAAAGGAGGATCGTGAGCGGGATCGCCAGCAGCACCAGACCCAGGGAGATCCAGAGGCCGATATTTCGGATCCGGACGGCATCGGCGAGCAGCTCCTTCTGCGGCGCGGCGATGGCGATGTAATAGGGCGTGCCGTCCACCGTTATCCATTTGGTAAGAACGCCCTGCCAGATCTCGCCACCGACCTGATAGGCATGCGAGCGATCGAGGTCCGACATGCCGTGGCTGGCGACACTGCTGAGCAGGGGGCGGCCCATGTCCGCCAGCTTCGGCAGGCTCGGCGCTCCCAGATCGTCGACTTGCAGGCGATAGACCGAATCCGTGTCGGCCAGGACCTCGCCCTTGTCGTTGAAGACGAAGAGCTGGGCCGAAGGCGTCGGACGCTGCGTCTTCAGCAGGTCGGACAAGGCGCTCAATGTGACGTCGATGCCGACGACGGCACGCTGGTTGTCGGAAGCCGCGGCGACGGTCGCGCCGACCTCGCGCGTCGTATAGAACAGGTAAGGGTCGGTGGATATGGTGCCGATCCGTGCGATGGCCTCCTTGAACCAGGGGCGCGTCCGGGGATCGAAGACGTAGTTGGGCACCGGTTTGCTGGCCAGGAACTCGAGCTTGTCCGAGTAGAAGAAGAAGCGCGGATCGCGCAGTCCCTCGGCGTCGCGGGCGATGCTCTGAACGACGTAAGCCGACTCCTTCGGCGCCGACAGCGCATGCCCCAGATAGGAATCGGGATCGAATCGCCGTACCAGGAAGAAATCGCCGTCCTGATAGCCGACATAGGCGGCCGAGATCTCGGGATGGTTCTGCAGGCTCGCAACCAGGAGGGGCAGGCGGCTGAGCCTCACCTCCAGCGTGGTGGCATCCATGAGAATCGACTTCGACAGCAGCTCGATCGAGGTTCTCGCCGGCGCGTAGATCGCGTCGATGGACTGCTTGGTCTCCTGACCGACCCGCGCAAACAGCGTCTCCGCCGAGGAGAGCATCATGTTGCGGCTGAGATAGTTCTGGGTCGAGATGGTGATCGCCGCGAAGGCGATCAGCAAACCGAGGAAGAGCGCCGCGATATAGACATGGAGGTGGAAAGTGCGATTGCCGAAGCCAAAGCTGCCGGCCATGCGTTTCACCTGGTGCCGTTCGGACGACCGGAGCCTGGGCTTTCGATCCTGCTTTCGCTCTTGGCGGATTCTATGAACACCCACCGCCAATGGCAATGACGCAGGTCCGGTGCTTCGGGATCGGGACCGACGGTCGGTCGGGCATGCTTAAGGATTGATTATGAGTTGGCCGGGCGACCAATCTCGCGGGGGCCCCGGGGCGGCGACGGCGAACGAGAGGCCGTTCGTCAGATCTGCGGCCCGCAGCCATATTTGCCGCTGACACCCAGCACCAGGCTGGCGCCGGCGCTGTAGAGGCGGTCGCGGAAGCCGGGCTCGTCGGAGATCGCCACCACGCCGCCGCCGACGGCGGTGTCGGCGAGGATCCGGCCATTGGCCGCGGTCACGATGGCCATCGCGTCCTGGGCGCTGCCACCCAGCACGAAGACGCCGACCGGGACGGGGGCACCGCCGGCGGGGCTGGGCGCGGCGGCGGCGCCGAGGGCCAGCAGGCTGCCGAAGAGGGCGAAGACGAGGGCGGCGACCAACCCGCTGCCGGAGGAATCCTTGGCGCGAGGCTGAGCGGGGGCGGCGGAAGCGCCGTTGGCGATGATCGCGGTCATGACCCGACGAAATTACGGTCGATCTTTTAATTCGTCGTTAAATCGAGCGAGATCGCCGTGGGTCACGCAAGCCGCAGTCTATATGACTTCTATAGTCCTGCGCCATCCCCCTAGTTATTCGGGAGGACTCAAATAACTGGAATCGAGACCGCAGGGCTGCCGGAAGTTTGATTTTCAGGGGGAAAAATTCAGCACCCGGCGTCGGATAGAATGGGGGGCAGGAGACGACGCCATGCCCGAACCCGTGACCGAAACCCACCTGCTTCTCGACCGTCGCGCCCGCCGAATCCAGCGCGAATTGGAGCGCCTGCCCGCCGACCGGATGCTCGACACGGAAGCCGCCGCCGATCTTCTCGGGGTCGGTCACGGTTTCCTCGAACGGCGCCGCGTCGCTTCCGGCCGCTACGGCCAAGGTCCCCAAGCCACCCGGATCGGCGGACAGGTCCGATACCGTGTCGACGCCCTCAAGGCATGGCTGCACGCCCGCGCCATCGCATTGCGGTTGAACTCTATGAACGCGGTCAATTTACGATACGTGGCGACAACATCTTCATCACGGTGGACGATGTGAAAGGATGGCGAGAGAGGTAAAACCACGTCGAGCGCAACAAGGCCTCATATTGTACGGATGCGCATCGGCTGAGGCAGTGACCAGACATGAGCGTGCAGATACGATCAACTACTAACAGGGTGTTGAAAAACTCCGACGGAAG
>CAVOLB010000022.1:0-25712 GCA_963696655.1 uncultured Alphaproteobacteria bacterium | reverse complement strand
CCAGCTCGCGGCCGAGCACCTCAACAAGGCCGGCGGCGTGAACGGCAAGAAGATCGAGCTCGTGTGGGGCGACGACGAGGCCAAGCCGACCCAGGCAAAGGTCGTGGCGGAGAAGTTCGCCAACGACCCGGAAGTTCTCCTCGTCGTGGGGCACTTCAATTCGAGCTGCACGCTCGCCGGCCAGACGACGTACGACCGCGTTGGCCTGGTCGAGTTCAGCCCGGCCTCGACGAACCCGACGGTGTGCGAGAAGTCGAAGTGGACGTTCCGGAACCTTTACCGCGACGACTTCCAGGGCCAGCTGCTGGCGCGGGTGGCGAAGGAGATCCTGGGCGCGAAGAAGGTGTGCGTGTTCTTCGACAACGACGACTACGGCACGGGCCTGAAGGATTCGTTCGTGGCAAAGGCGAAGGAGATCGGCCTGAAAGTGGCGCAGGTCGAGGCGTACACGCGCGACAGGCGGACTTCAGCGCCACGCTCGACGCCTTCAACGCCAAGCAGCCCGACGTGATCCTCATCAGCGGCATCTACAACTCGGCCGCTTCGATCGTGCGCCAGGCGCGGTCGAAAGGCCTGAAGGCGATCTTCCTGGGCGGCGACGGGCTGAAGGACGACGCGCTGATCAAGAATGCGGCGGACGCGGCGGAGGGGCTGGTCCTGACGAGCCCGTTCTCGATCGAAGCGACGAGCGAGAAGGCCGTGGCGTTCCGCAAGGCGTACAACGACAAGTTCGGGCGCGAGCCGGGCACCTGGGCCGCGCAGGTCTACGACGCGGTGATGCAGGGAGCCGAAGCGATCCGCAAGGGTGGTCCCGACCGGGCGACGCGCCCCAGCCGACCTTGTTCGCCTCGACGACGACGACCGAACGGCCGCGCTCGGCGAGACTGAGGCCCGCCGAGAGACCCGCCAGGCCGCCGCCGACGATGCAGATATCGGTCTCGATCTTGCCGGCGAGAGCGGGGTAGTCGACGCCGGGTGTCGCGGTGCGGGCGTAATAGCTGTTGATATGTTGGGCCATGTCACAGGTCTGGGATTTTTTGCGGATGATGGTGGGGCTCGGCGCGCGGATCGAGTTCCGGGGCACCATAGGTGCCGGCGGTCATCGGGACGGCCACGTAATTGCTCTGTTCGCGGGCAGAAAGCGCACGCCGCACCAAGATACGCAATGTGACGAAAGTGGCAATCAGAGAAAGTCCGCCGACCATGAACCAGAACAGTCCGAACGGCCCGAGCCAACCCATGACGAAACCGGCGACCGTAGGGCCGATCGCCGAGCCGAGCCCCCAGGCGAAGAGCAGCCCTGCGCTGGCGGCGACGAAATCCTGCTTGGCGGTGTAGTCGTTGGTCTGGCCCACGCCCAGCGCATAAAGCGGCGCGATGGCGCCATCCAGCAGGAACAGCACGACCAGGAGCGTGAGAAAGGCCGGCGTGTCGAGCGAGGCGACCAGCGCCGCCAAGGCCGCGGCCGAGATCAGCGAGATCAGCATCAGCGGCCGTCGGCCGAAATGGTCCGAGAGGAAGCCGATCGGGAACTGGATGATGAGGCCGGCGATGGTGGAGGCGCTGAAGAGGATGGCGAGCTCGCCGGTACTCAGACCCACGCGCTCGGCATAAGCGGGCAGGAGACCGTAATAGGCTGAATTGAGCAATCCGGAACCGAAGCAGACCACGACGCCGGTGGGCGAGATGCCCAGGAGCTTGCGGATGCCGAAATGCACGCGGTCGCCGATCTCGGGATTGCCCACGCGGGTGAGCGCCATCGGGATCAGCGCCGTCGCGAACAGCATGGCGATGATGCAGAACAAAACGACCGAGCCGATCCGGTCATGGAAGTTGAGGGCGAGGGGGCTGACGCCGCTCGCGGCCCAGGAGACCGCCATATAGTAGGAGAATATCCGGCCGCGATTGTCGTCGGTCGCCTTGTCGTTGAGCCAGCTCTCGATCACCACGAACTGCCCCGCGAAGGCGTAGCCCAGCAGCGCCCGCAGGGCGATCCAGGCATAGGGCTGGTCGAAGATGATATGGGCCAGCGTGGCATTGCCGGCGATGGCGGCGAAGACCGCGAAGGCACGGATATGCCCGACGCGGTCGATCACCCAGTGGCAGCTCAGCGTGCCGAGCAGGAATCCGGTGAAATAACCGGAGGTGACGAGACCGATCAGGCTGGTCGAGACGTTCTTCTGCGCCAGATCGAGGCTGATGAGAGGCGACAGGACGCCGAGCCCCGCCTCCATGAAGGCGACCGCCAGCAGCACCTGCGTCACCGGTCGGATGCCTTTGAGCATGCGAGTTCCCCTGTTTCCGGCGCCGAACCCTGTTTGCCCCGTTCCCGCCGCCATGCTCGCCCGGCGGGCCAGGGCTTGGCAACGGAAAGCGGCTGCACGGACAGGCGAGAGATATTCTCGCCCCCTCCCCTTGCGGGAGGGGGTAGGGGGAGGGGTAATGCCGCGCGTTGTATTGGCAGAAATGAAAGGGCCCAGTTTCGCTCGCGATCGTTGTCGCTCTCTGTTCGAAAGTCGCGGCTGTCGGCGTCTCGAAAATCGTCGACGAGGCAGACCCGCTACAACGAAACCCAAGCCTTCTGACTCTGCAACATCAAGCCACGCACAAGCGCAGCCGTCACCGCGTCTATGTCTCCCCTCCCCCTACCCCCTCCCGTAAGGGGAGGGGGCGAGTATTTCTATCTAATGCGCTATTCGATCAAAGCCGTCTGGCCGCGTTTGTAGAGGCCGTTGGCGATGATGAGACGCTGGATCTCGGAGGTTCCCTCCCAGATCCGGTCCACGCGCAACTCGCGGAAGAAGCGTTCGGCCACGTTCTCGCGCATATAGCCGCGCCCGCCGAAGATCTGGACCGCGCGGTCGGCGACCCGGTTCGCCATCTCGGAAGCGTAGAGCTTGGCGACGGCACATTGGGCATGGCTCACCTTGACGTCCACCCCGGCGTCGATCTCCTCGGCCGTGCGATAGGTGATGAGGCGGGCCGCCCAGAGCTCGGTGACGCTGTCCGCCAGCATGAACTGGATCGCCTGGTAATTGGCGATCGGCTGGCCGTTGGCGTGGCGCTCCTTGGCGAAGGCGGTGGCCTCGTCGATGAGGCGCGCCGCCGCGCCGCAGCAGCGCGCCGCGATGCCGATGCGCTCGTAGCGGAACCAGTCATAGGTGAAGCCCATTCCATCGCCTTCCTCGCCGATGCGATGGGTCGCCGGCACCCGCACATCGTTGAATCGATAGATCGGGTGGTGGGCAGCATAGTTGTGGGTATAGGCGGGGGTGCGGACCAGCTCGATGCCGGGCGCATCCATGTCGATGAAGAACAGGCAGTGGGCGCCCTTGTGCGAGCCCTCGGCCAGCTTGGCCTGGAAGATGAAATGGTCGGCATGGTTGGCCGAGGTCACATGCCACTTCTCGCCGTTCAGCACATAGTGATCGCCGTCGCGCCGGGCCGTCGCCTTGATGCCGTCGACATCGGAACCGGCATCGGCCTCGGTGATGGCGTAGCATTCATGCCGCTCGCCGCGGATGTTGGGCTTCACCCATTTCTCCATCTGGAAGGGGGAGCAGGCGGCGACCATCCAGGGCGGCGTGGAGCTGTAGCACCAGCCGAGCGCGTTCGTGACCTTGCCGATCTCCTCCTGGATGACCGTCTGTTCCAGCATGGTCAATTCCTGCCCGCCCAGCGAGCGCGGGATCGCCAGGGCGTAGAGGCCGATCTCGCGCGCCTTCTGCTTGTGGCGCTTGCGGATCTCGGGCGGCAGCTCGCCGCCATTCATCTCCGCCTGGACCTCATGGGGAATGAGCTCGTCGGCGACGAAGCGGCGGGTTTTTTCCTGCCAGGCGCGGGCGCTGGGTGGCAAGGGATAGGACATCGAGAATCTCCGGGAGGAAGGGGCTAGCGAGAGGCCGGCAGCGAGGACCCAAGCAGGCTCTCGTTGATCGGGGCGACTGTACCGGGTTCGGGTGCCCGACGCATGCGGGCGACAGGAAGATGCGCAGGGCGCAGCGGCCCGGCCCCAGCGGCACGACGTGGAAATAGTCGATCTGGTCCGGATAGATGTCGAAGGCGAAGTTCGGCAGGCAGGCATAGAAGGTCCAGGCGCGCTGGCGTTCCGGCGGTAGGTAGTCGATTTCCGGCAGCAGGCTCTGATAATGCCGCTCGCTCCAGTTGGCCGACGGGCGGTCGCGGATCTGCGCCACGGCACGCGATACGTCGCCCGACCTGACATCGAGGTCGTAGCTCGTGCCGAACAGGCGATAGAGGCCTGGATGGCCGACGGGGACGTGGTAGCCCTCGAGGAAGTTGTCCATCACGTTCTTCCAGTCGACCGGGATCTCGATGAAATAGGGCTTGTCGCGCGGCTCCATCTCGTCGAGGCGATACTGCGCGAGCTCGGATTCGTAGGGCGCCATGCGTTGGGCGACACTGGGGCCGCCCTCGCGGAACTTCACGAAGATGAAGCCCTGCCAGATCTCGAAGGGCAGGGCGCGCAGGCCATGCGTCTCCTTGTCGAGGCCGGGGAAATGCTTCTCGCCGGGAACGGCCTTGAGCGACCCGTCCAGGCCATAGGTCCAACCGTGATAGAAGCACCGCAGCGCGCCTTCGCAGCGCCCGAACTGACCCCGCGCCACCGCGGCGGCACGGTGCCGGCAGACATTGTGGAAGGCGCGGATCTGGCCGTCCTCGCCCCGCACCACCAGCGCGCGCTCGCCCATGAAATCGAGCGTCGCATAGCTCCCGGTCTCGCGGACCTCGCTCTGATGACAAACCAGCTGCCAGTTGACCAGCAGCAGCCGCTCGCGCTCCAGCGCGAAGAACTCCGGATTGTTGTAGGTCCAGGCGGGCAGGGTCTCGGGTGGCCCGAGGGGCTGGTCCGGTCGGGCGACCGGGGCGTGAGCGGGGCGATCCTGCGTGAGAACAGTGAGGGTCATGACGGGAGATCCTCTGCGGCGTTCGTCGGTTTGGGAGCGGCAGGAGAGGCCTGCCGGGCAGCATCAAGCGGTCGCGGCCTGCGCCGGTTGGGGCGGGCGGGCGTGAAGCGCGAACTCGCGGGGAAAGACGCTGGCGAGATAGACGAAGGAAACGCGCTTGAGATCGTCGCGGCTCACCGTCTTGGGATTCGTCAGGAGGTCGAGCCAGAGACCGTCGCTCATGGCGTTGAACCCGCGCGCGATCGCATCGAGATCGAGCCCGCGATAACCGCCCCGCTCGGCGATTGCGGCGCAGAGCCCGCGGGTCTGGGCGAAGAAGCGCGCCGAGATGTCGGCGCAGATTTCCAGATATTCCGGCCGCCAGCGCGCCTCGCCCCAGAAGGCGTACCAGACGGTGAGATGCTTGCGGCTGGCGATGCGGGGGTTGAAGTCCGCCTCGATGATGGCGGCGAATTGCTGGGCAGGCTCGTCGCCGGCCTGCACGATGGCTTGCTCGATGAAGCGCTCATAGGTGGCGGCCAGATGGCGCAGCGTCGCGACCAGCAGCTCTTCCTTGCTGCGGAAATAGAAGTTCACGATGCCGCTGGAGAGATGCGCCGCCTTGGCGATGTCGGCGAGCGTGAGGGCCGCAAAACCGTGGCGCGCGATCATGTCGATCGTCGCCTCGATCAGCTGCGTGCGGCGGATTTCCTTGATTTCGGCGCGTCCCATGAAACACATTGTATTACTCGAATGTCTCTATAGCAATGAAAAAGCGGCATATTGTACAACTCATTGAATGATCACATAATCAATAACTGCCGGCATGGGGACCCTGCCGGCGTGAAAGGGCAAAGACAAGGCACAGCCCGCTTGCCTTGCTGCGCCCGGAGCCCACGGTTAGGCTGCGCCGCCCTGGCCCCCCGCGGCCCGTTGAGCGAAAGGATGCTGCCTTGCTCGAGATCGTGAATGACGGCGTGGTGCGCACCCTGGCGCTCGATCGGCCCGACGCGCGCAATGCGCTGAGCCTCTCCTTGCTGAAGGCCCTGCGCGCCGCCTTGAAGGAGGCGGTCGAGGACAATGTGCGCTGCCTCGTGCTCACGGGGCGCGGGCGGGCCTTCTGCGCCGGTGCCGACGTCATGGAGTGGTCCGAGGAAGTGGCGCGCGGCTCGACCGATTACGACTGGGTGCCGCAGTCGCATGCGCTGATCCAGGAGATGGCGGCCTTTCCGGCGCCGACCATCGCGCTGCTGAACGGAGCCGCCGTCGGCGGCGGGCTCGACCTGGCGCTGGCCTGCGATTTCCGCTTCGCCGCCGACAGCGCGAAATTCATCTGTTCCTACACCAAGGTCGGCTATTCGCCGGATCTCGGCGGAACCTGGCTGATGCCGCGCCTGATCGGCATCGAGGCCGCCAAACGCTTCGCCTTCACCGGCGAGACCTGGCTGGCGCCGGAGGCGCTCCGCAGGGGGCTGATCACGGAAATGCATGGCAGCGATACGCTGCAGACGGCCACCTATGAGTTCGCGAGGAAGCTCGCGAACGGACCGACGGTCGCGCAGCGACACACCAAGCGGCTGATGGACAGCGCCGGCGAGCGGACGCTGGAACAGCAGCTGGAAGAGGAACTGGCCGCGGGCCGTCTCTGCGCCGCGACCGAGGATCACAAGGAAGGCCTGGCCGCGGCCGTCGAGCGCCGCGAACCCAACTTCGTGGGGCGCTGACCTCGATGCCGCTCGATTTCACGCCGACCGACGAGCAGCGGATGCTGGTCGAGACGGTGCGCACCTTCATGGAGAAGGAAATCTTCCCCCATGAGCGCGAGACCGAAAGGCTGGGCGAGGTGCCGCTCGAGCTGGGCGAGCAGATCAAGCAGCGCTCGAAGGAATATGGGCTCTATGCCGCCAACATGCCGGCCGAGATCGGCGGCGGCGGGCTCGATTTCCTGTCGATCGCGATGATGGACCGCGAGATCGGCAAATCGACCTGGGGCCTCTGCGGCTGGATCGGGCGCCCCTCGCAGATTCTCAATGCCTGCGAGGGCGAGCAGCGCGAGCGCTATCTGCTGCCGTCGATCCGTGGCGAGATCAAGGAAGGTTTCGGCCTGACCGAGCCCAATGCCGGTTCCGACGCCATGGGCATCCAGACCCGGGCGGTGCGCGACGGCGACGACTGGATCATCAATGGCAGCAAGCATTTCATCAGCGCGGTGCGGAAGCCCGATTTCATCATTCTCTTCGTCGTGACGGGCATGGACGAGACGCCGAAGGGCCCGCGCAAGCGCATCACCTGTTTCCTGGTCGATGTGGGCACGCCCGGCTTCGAGATCACGCGGGGACCGCGTCCGGTCAGCCATCGCACCTATCACAATTACCAGCTGAGCTTCAGCGATGTGCGGGTGCATAAGCGCCAGATCATGGGCGAGGAGGGCAAGGGGTTCGACCTCGCCGGCTCCTGGCTGGCCAATACGCGCCTGCTCGTGGCCTCCAATTGCTGCGGCAAGGCCGAGCGCGCACTCCAGATCGCGACCCAGTGGGCTGCCACGCGCAAGCAGTTCGGCCAGACCATCGGCAAGTTCCAGGGCGTTTCCTTCAAGCTCGCCGACATGGCGACCGAGCTCGCGGCCGGCGACATGCTGACGCTCCATATCGCCTGGAAATACATGAACGGCACCATGACCAATGGCGATGCCGCCATGGCCAAGGTGTTCTGCTCGGAGATGGCGCAGCGCGTGACCGATCACGCGATCCAGATCCTGGGCGGCATGGGCCTGATGGACGAGCTCCCGCTCGAGATGCTGTGGCGCGACACCCGCATCGAGCGGATCTGGGACGGCACCAACGAGATCCAGCGGCATATCCTCTCGCGCGAGCTGCTGCGGCCGTACGAAGCCTGAGCCGCGAGCGACCGCCACAAACCCGACCACCAAGGACCGACTCCTCCCATGTTCCAAACCGATCTCCTCAAGGGCAAGCGCATCCTCATCACCGGCGGCGGCACCGGCCTTGGCTACTCCATGGGGCAGCGCTATCTGGAGCTGGGTGCGGAGCTGGTGATTTGCGGCCGGCGCACCGAGGTCCTGGCAGAGGCGAAAGGCAAGCTCGAGGCCGAAACCGGCGGCAAGGTCGAGACCCATGGCTGCGACATCCGCGATTCCGCGGCCGTCGAGCAGATGCTGGACGCGATCTGGGCGGTGCGCGCGCCCGATGTGCTGGTCAACAACGCGGCCGGCAATTTCATCGCGCGCAGCGAGGACCTTTCGCCGCGCGCCGTCGATGCGGTGCTGGGGATCGTGCTCCATGGCAGCGCCTATGCGACGCTCGGCTGCGGCCGGCGCTGGCTGGCTGGAGGCCACAAGGCCACCGTGCTCAGCATCATCACCACTTATGCCTGGACCGGATCGGCCTATGTCGTGCCCTCGGCTATGGCCAAGGCCGGGGTCATGGCCATGACCCGCAGCCTCGCGGTGGAGTGGGGCGGGCGGGGCATCCGGCTCAATGCGATCGCCCCCGGGCCGTTCCCGACGCCGGGCGCCTGGGAGCGCCTGGTCCCCCGGGCGGACCTGGCCGAGGGCTTCGGCACCAAAAATCCTTTGGGCCGGGTGGGAAATCACAGGGAACTTGCGGACCTCGCAAGCTTTCTTGTCTGTGACGGATCGGGCTATATAAATGGCGAGGTCGTGACCATCGATGGCGGCGAATGGCTGATGGGCGCAGGGCAGTTCAACTTCCTGAGCGCACTCACCGATCAGGATTGGCAGGCGCTGAAGCCGAAGAAAAAGAGCTAAACGCTTCTCAATATTGGATTAATTTGGCGTCCCCGAGGCCCACGGGGCATGCCGATGAATGATAGACTGCCGCTGCGCCGTGCGGGCTTGACCCACGGCTGCGACAGCGGACAGAGGAGGGCCATGTTTCAACGCATTTCCTTGGCGGTCGCACTTGTGGGGGCACTGCTGCTCGGCGCCTGCGCAAAGCAGTATGATGACCCGCCCGCGCGCCAGACCAGCCTGATTCATCCGCCGCCGGTGGCGGCGGCCGAGCCGTCGCCGCCGGAGCCGGTGCCGATGCCGGCGCCCGCCTTCCCCATACCGCTGCAGAAGCCCGGCTCCGAGGTCGATCTGGCCTCGACGACCGGAACGACCACGACGCCAAGCGACACGACCGCGACGGAGCCTCCGGACGGAACTCCCGATGCGATGCCCAGCGGCAGCACCGGCGTGGCACCCGAGGCCGCCGACCAGACAGCGACAGCCAATGCCGCGCCCCTGATCGACCGCGACGATCCCAAGCGTCTGGTGGGTCTGAACGAGGCACAGACCATCGGGCTGCTGGGCGATCCCTTCATCGCCGAGGAGCGCCCGCCGGCAAGGATCTGGACCTTCTCGGAAGGCGGCTGCCGGCTGCAGGTCTTCTTCTATCCCGATCTGAGCGACCAGCATTTCGAGGCGCTCACGGTGGCCTTCTCCGGTATCGACGATACCGACATGGCCCGCCGCGCTTGTTTTGAGGCTCTATTGGAGAAACACGGTGCCTGAAGGTAGCGATTTGAAGCTTCGAGGCCGCGTTGCGGTCGTGGACGATGACGCGATGTTCCGCGAATCCCTGGGATTGAATCTGGGAGAAAGCGGGTTCGAGGTGATGGAGTTCAATGGCGGCCGGCCGTTCCTCGACTGGCTGGGCGCCGGCAACGGCGTCGACGCCATCCTGCTCGATTGGCGGATGCCGGGCATGGACGGGCTGGCGGTGCTCCGCTCGCTGCGCGAGCGCGGCGTTCGCGTGCCGGTGATCTTCCTGACCGCCCTCAGCGACGACATCTATGAAGAGGCGGCCTTGCGGTTCGGTGCGGTCGATTTCATCGAAAAATCGCGCAGCCTCGCGATCATCCTGCAGCGTCTGCGCCTGATCACCGATGGCGCCAAGCCCAGCGCCACCGGAACCGCGGCGCCCGGCGCCGGCCCCACGCTCAAGCGCGGCAAGCTCGAACTCAAGACCGACATCGCGCGTGCATTCTACGACAACAAGCCCGTCGACCTCACCGTGACCGAATTCAACATCGTCTGCGCGCTCGCAGCGGCGATCGATGCGGATGTCTCCTATCGACAGATCTACGATCTTGCCCGGGGCGCAGACTTCGTCGCCGGGCAGGGCGAGGAAGGCTATCGGGTCAATGTCCGTTCTTTCATCAAGCGCATCCGGCAGAAGTTCAGAACCGTCCATCCCGAGTTCAACGGGATCGCGAACTACCCCGGATTCGGCTATCGCTGGGTCGATCCCGAATAGGGAGACACCGGTGGCGACGACCGCTCTGCCGCCCTTGCGGGCTCATTCGCTGGTCCGTCGCGTCGTGCTGTTGGCCGGCGCCTTCATCGCCGTGCCGCTGGTGCTCTACATCACGCTGCGCGACGTCTATAGCGAGCGCCAACTGCTGCTGCTGGAGGGCGTGCGCGAGCAGGGGCGGCTGGTGGCCACCGCGCTGACGCCGTTGCTGCAGGAAGAGGATGTGTCGGCGCTGCCCAAGATCGCCGGCGAGCTGGATCGCTTCGGCGGCCCGGAGACGAGGCTCAAGGTCCTCTTCAGGAAGAGCGGCGACGCCGGCGCCTCGAGCTTCTATTTCGTGGCCGCGGCCCCCGCGGTGGATACCAACCAGCTCGACGACGAACGCCAGACTCTGCTGAAGCAGGGCATCCTCGAGAAGGTCGCCGCGACCTGCAACGATCGCGTCGCGCTGGCGGATCGCTATCACGCGCCGGACGGAAGCGAGGAACTGCTGACCTCGATCACGCCGGTGCTGTCGCCAACCGGTTGCTGGGCGATCGTCATGTCGCATCCGCTCGACAGCATCATCGGCAACCAGCTCGGCCGGGCCTATTGGGCGCGGCCCGAGGTCCAGATCGCCGGCGCCATCTATCTCCTGCTGGCGGCGCTGACCTTCGGCGTGCTGGTGAGCATCCGGCGCAGCGTGATTCGCTTCCGCGACCTGGCGCAGGAGATCCGCGTCGACGGCAAGGACGGCGCCACCTTCGCCGAGCGCAACGAGGTCGCCGAGCTCGGCGGCGTCGCGCGCGAGTTCGATCGCATGATCGGCCGGCTGCGGGCCTCCGCGCGCCATCTTCGCCAGGCCGCGCAGGACAACGCCCATGCGTTCAAGACGCCGATCGCGATCATGCGCCAGGCCATCGAGCCGCTGCGCCGGCTGGCGACCACCGGCGACGATCGCGCCAACCGCGCGCTGCAGATTCTGGAATCCTCCGTCGACCGGTTGGATTCGCTGGTGGCGGCGTCGCGGCGCATGGACGAGACCATGGCCGAGCTGGTCGATCCGCCCCGCGAGCGCGTGCATCTCTCGGCCCTGGTCGGGCGCATCGCGGCCGGCTATCGGCCGCTGATCGAAGGCCGCCGCATCGCGCTCTATGCCGATATCGAGGCCGGTCTGACGGCACAGGGCGGCGAAGAGCTGATCGAGACAATTGTCGAAAATATTCTCGATAATGCGGTGGGTTTTTCGCCCGAGGGCGGCCGGATCGATCTGGGCCTCAAGCGCAACGGCGCGCGGGTGGTCCTCAAAGTCTCCGATCAAGGGCCCGGCGTCCCCGAAGGCGATCTCGAGCGCATCTTCGAGCGCCAATATTCGCAGCGCCCGACCGAAGGCGCGGGGGCCGACGATCATCGCTGGCATTCGGGCCTCGGATTATGGATCGTTCGCCGCAATGTGGAGGCAATGGGCGGCGAAGTTAAGGCTTTGAATGCCCCCAAGGGAGGCCTGATTCTGTCGGTATCTCTGCCAGTTGCGCGATAAACTTAGCGCAAAGGGAGATTAACCACTTACCACAACAATGCCTCATCGGCGATGCGGGCGATTCGGCTACTTTGGTCCTCGCATGATGAGCTTGATCCCCACACAAGTCGCCGCGGCGACCCGGTCTCGCAAGTCGATCACGACGCGCGATACCTTCACCGACGCGCCCCTCAGCGAGGCTCACGCCAGTTTCAGCGCGGAGCTGGACTGGACGCTGCGCCGTATCGGCGCGGTGCGTCTGCGCGTGACAGTCGCCTGCCTGACCATGCCCCGCGACGGAAAGCAGGGGCCGCGTCTGGCGGAGGTCATCGCGGCGATGGTGGCCCGTCATTCGGCATTGGCCGGCGTGGATACGGACGGCGCCGTTCTCGCAGCGAGCTTCGGCCCGCGCCGCTTCGGCGCCGCGGGCGACATGGAAGAGGCGCGGCGTCTGATCGGCTGGTTCCGCGAAGCCATGGCCGAGATCGCGCCCGGCCTCGAAGGCCGTACGATGATTTCGGTCGCTCATCTCTGGAGCGACGAATGGGTCGGCCTCGCGCCCTACACCCGGCGGGTGATGTTCGCGGCGCCCTTGCCGCTGGCGGGGCTGGCCGAAGCGGTCTGACGCCGCTCTCAAGAGTTCTGAGCCGAAGACTGGGCCCCGTTTCAGCCGGGGCCCTTTCTGTTTCGGGGTTCCGCTTATTCGGGGCGCAGGCCGCGCAAGGTGAGGTCGCCCTCGGCCAGTGCCGCCTTCACCGAGGTGAGGCCCAGCTCCAGCTCCTCGAAGCGTTCGCGCACGCGCCGGATCTCGGCGATCTCGAGCTCGCCCGGCAGTGTCTCGGTGTTGTTGCCGAGATCGATCAGCTTGGCGAGATAGCGGCCGCGCAGACGCGCCACCAGGCGCGCCAGCTTCTCGACCTCGCCGGGAGCGACGTCGATCACGGCATTGAGGGCTTCCTTGCGCGCGAGCTTGCGCTCCTGGGCGCCCAGCTGCGACAGGAACTGGCGCACGGTGGGTGCTGTATCGATGGCGGGAGCGGGCAGGCCCGATTTCGTCTCGGCGGGCTTGGCCGCGGCGCTGCGGGCGAAGACCGGCTCGCGCGGGCCGTCAGCGGCGGCTTCGGCGCGGGCCCGGCGGTCGGCGCGGGTCAAAATGGCAAGGCTCATGGGTGGCCTCCTTCCTGGTGGGCGCAAGATCGGCCGGCTGGGCAGATTCGTCCCGTCTCCGGCCGTGGCTGCCAACACTCTTGCAAACCATAAGCCAGGCCGGTGCGACGGCAGATCAAGACGTTAGCGCCAGGGGTCGGAGCCGGAGGGTAAAGATTGCCGGGTCGTTTTGGCCGGATCGGCCAAGGTCATCGGCCGGACCGACACAAGGAATGGGTACACCGGCAAGGGGACGGGCAGAGAAGATCGGTTCGCGATTTTTATGCGGCCGGCGACTGTTTGGGAGGCCTACTGCCGCGGCTGAGACGGCATGGGGAGGATTGCCCTGACGACGATCGCGTTTTCACCGCCGATAACGCTGAGCGGAGGGGGCGCAAACGGCGCGCTGCGTTGGATCGCGGATGCGGCGGCATTGTCGAGAACCTGGTAGTTCGTGCTCTGGATGAGTTTCATATCCAGCAATCTGCCCTGACGATCGATGACAAGCCGAAAGATGGCGACGCCGGAGAGATTGAACATCTCGGCTGTCGGCGGATAGAAATTGTGGCTGAGAATCGTCGCCAGCATTGCGTTGAGGTACTTATCGCCACTGCCTTCGTCGAGCAGCAGGTTCAAACTGTCAGGTGACGTTGCCGCTTCCGACTGCGTGGGCGGTGTGATGACGGTCTTCCGGGCATCCGGCGCCGGCGGCTTTCTCGGTAGGACGGGTGCCGGGATCGCGGCCTGCTGCGTCTCGCGAGGCGTGGATTGCGGCGGCACTGGGATAGCCTGCGGCGACGGCTCGTCTGGCAACACCGGGGCCGCGGTCGCAGCCGGTGGCTCCGGCAGCGGCGGCGTGGGCGCAGTCTCAGGCGGCGGGGGCGCTGCCTCCGCGGCCTGAGTTGGCGCGCCTCCCGGAGGTTTATCCGCCTGATCGCCTCCCGAGGAGGCCGGCGGAATTTGTTGCGGAGGGGCCGGCGGCACCTTCGGTTCCGGCGGTTTCTCCACTGGCTTCTCGACCGGTTTTTCGGCCGGCGGAGGAGGCTTGGGTTGCTCCATGACAATGTCGACCGGGATCGGGTCGGGCTTGTCGGGTTTGCTGAGAATGAATCCGTCGTCGATCGTCGTGACCACGGCGAAGTGCAACAGGATCGCGGCGACGATCGCCACGCCCCACCGCCACCGCAGGTCGCGGTCGGGCAGGGGCGGCGACAGGGGAATGCGTTCCTCGTGATAGGAACGCGCGGCGCGCTCGAGCGAGAGGCTCGGCGCGGCGCTGTCCATTATCGCGAGATGATCGGTCATGCCCGCCCGTAAGATTCAATCAAGGGCCTGTCGGCCCGCTGTCCGGAGCGGTCCGATGGCCGACGCTCACGGCTGTAGATGTAGGCGAGGTTCCGCGGATGGCCAGGAATGAGCGCGGACCTTACCGATTTGCGAGAGTTGCCCGGAGCGATAGCGGGGTTCGTGCCTGGCCCGTGCGCCCGCGTCATAGGTTCGAGCACGGACCCCTGAAACGGTCCGAATGCGTCCTGGGTTTCCGCAGCGATGGCCCCTGACCTTGCCGAGCGTTGATTCCGGAACGAACAAGGGGTTGAGAACGGTGCCTCAACCCCTTGTTTTAAATGGCTCCCCGGGCCGGATTCGAACCAGCGACCAAGCGGTTAACAGCCGCTTGCTCTACCACTGAGCTACCGGGGATCAGAGGCGGCCGGGGTTATAGCAAAAGCCCCCCGGGGCTGCAAAGTTTCTTTCCGGGCCATGACAGGGGGCTAAAGCATTTGGCCGACGCGGATTTTTGCCGCGCGGCCCCGGCCCGGAAGCGCCCGCTTCCGGCGCCGATTCGGGGTCGCGATCCGGGTCAGGCGATGGGTTTGTCGTAGACCCGATAGGTCTTGTAAACGCGCCCGCCGACCTTCTCGATGATCTTCCGCATCGGGACATTGTCCTCGAGAATCCAGGAGAGTTCCGCCCGGTTGGCGCGGAGCTCCTTGGTTCCCTGGCGCAGCTCCTCCAGCACCCGCAGGATGATGCCTGACCCCACCATGGTCCGGTGGTAGGTCTTGCTCAGGCCGAACAGCAGGACGCGGCCGGTCCTGAGCTTCGACACCTTGAGGCGCCAAAGCAGCTTGGCCCAGCCGAACGGGAACAGCCGTCCGTCGAGGCCGGCGATCGCCTCATAGATGTTGGGAAGCGACACGATCATGCTGACCGGCTCGCCGTTCACCGACGCGATGATGACGACCTTGGGTTCCACCACCGCCTTCATGGTCTTGGCCGCGTGCGCGATCTCGCTCTCGGTCAGCGGCACATAGCCCCAATTGTCGGCCCAGGCGTCGTTGAAGATGTCGAGGATGATGCGCAGGTCGCGGTCGAAGTTCTTCATGTCGACATTGCGCACCGTGACCGCGGCGGGATCCATGCCGGCGCGCCGGAGGATCGCTTCATGGGTGATCGGGTTGTTCTTGTCGACGTCGTAGTCGTAGGCGATCAGGTCCTTGACCTTGGCGTAGCCCGCCGCCTCCACGAGCGCGCCGGCAAAGGGCGGGTTGTAGGGCATCATCATCATCGGCGGCGCATCGAAGCCGTCGATCAGGAGCCCGACCTCCTCATTGGTCGAGAAGTTGAGGGGGCCCATGGCGCGCTTCATCCCCTTGGCCTTGAGCCAGCCTTCGGCCGTGGCCAGCAGCGCGCGGAACAGAGCCGGGTCGTCGATCGCATCGAGGAAACCGAAATGGCCGGTGGCGTCCTTGTAACGCTCGAGATACAGGCGATCGATCTGGGCGCTGATGCGGCCGACCACCTCGCCGCCGCGCCGGGCCAGGAAGAGCTGCGCCTCGGCATGCTCGAAATAAGGGTTCTTGCCGGGCGTCAGCGCTTCGCGCCGCTCGAACCGCAGGGGCTGCACGAAACCGGGATGGCCCTGGCCGTAGAGGCGGCTCGGCAGGCCGATGAAGGCGTCGAGATCGCGCCGATTGGAGACCGGGGTGATCTCGATGTCGTCGGAACGGCCGCTCCCGCGGTCAGCGGCTGCAGACATGGAGGACCGCTTCAGTTCTCGCTGGATGCCACGCGGAAGCGGCGGGGATTGCCGTCGCCGCGCGTGCCGTGGGAAAGCGCCGCGACCCAGGGATAGCGCAGGGCTTCGTCCTCGGTGTAGCCGAGATTGAAGACCGTGGCGCTCTTCTGCCGTTCGCGCGCGGCGCCGTAATAGGTGCCGAACAGTCTGTCCCAGGCATAGTTCGTGATGCCGTAATTGCCCTGCTCGTTATGGAAGTGGTGCTGGAGATGCAGCCGCTTGATGCGTTGCAGGAACTTCGATTTGGGCGCGAAATTCAGATGCTGCACGCAGTGGCAGAACTCGTAGAAGATCGTGGTGACGAGACCGGTGGCGAAGGCGGCTGCGGCGCCGGCGGGCCCCGCGATCAGGTAACCGACCGGAAGCGTGACCGCGCCGATGGTGGGCAGCGTGGTGTAGAGGGCGCCGAACAGGACGCGCAGATTGTGCGGATCCTGGTGGTGGTCGAAATGGATGCGCTTCCATCCGGCGGCGGTGATGCGGCTCTTGTAGAGATAACGCCCATGCAGCACGAAACGGTGCAGCAGGTACCAGACCAGCGGATAGACCAGGATCGAGACCGCCACGGCCGGGATCAGGGGCAGGGCCGATTCCATCCAGCGCCAGACCAGGGCGATGGAGACGCTCGACAGCGCGATATAGGTGAGCACCGGCGGATAGGTGAAAAAGGCCCTCACCAGCTCCGGCAGCGTCATCCGGTCAAGATTATGGGTGCGATTCCAAAGGCTCATAGCCGCCTAAATCCTTGTGCGCCAATAATCTAGAGGGGGTGCCCCGCCGCGGCAACCCCCCGGGGCCTGGATCGTCCCGGCGGGCCCGCCGATTGCGACCTTCGGCCGCGTCGGCGAGGGCGGGGGAGTGCCCCGGAACGATCAATATCCCTCGATTTTGATCAATGCCGTGATGCCGATCGCGGCAAAGAGGATGACCGAGCTCCAGGCGGCCAGCATGGGCGGGAGCATTCCCGACTCGCCCAGAGACTGGAGGATGCCGTCGGCGATGAAATAGAGGAAACCCATCCCGACCCCGACCATGAAGCCCAGCCCGGCGCCGCTCTGCCGGCGCAGCGACTGCGCCACGGGTGCGGCCAGCAGCAGCATGATCAGCGTCATGATCGGCAAAGCGAGGCGCTTGTTGAACCAGGTCTCGTAGTAATAGACGGGCCGGCTGCCGACATTCTCGTTGGCGGCGAAGTTGTGCAGCTCGCGCAGACTCAAGCTGGCGGGTGTCGCCGCCAGGTCGGAGAAATGCTGCGGGCTGAGATTGGTCTGCCAACGCCACTGGTCCTGCCGGACGATCTCGGTGGCACCGGTGCCGCCGATCAGGGTGCGCTCGACCTGATAGAGATCCCAGCCGCCATTGCGGAACTCGGCCCGCCCGGCGACGATGCGCTCCTGGAACTGGCTGGCGGAATTGCGCTCGAAGATGGTGATGCCGCTCAGGCTCTGGCCGCGGTCCAGCACCGCCACGACCCGCACCAGCGTGTAGCCGTCGCGCGCCCAGACGGCGGTTGGCGCGTCCTTGGCGTTGTCGGCGCTGAAGTCGACCGCCTCCGCGTTCCAATCCTCCATCGCGCGCGCGGCGACCGGCGCGATCTGGTCGGCGACCACGAAATGCAGGCCGGCGATCAGGAACGCCGCCGGCAGGAAACAGGCGAGGATGCGCCAATAGGAAAGCCCGGCCGCCTTCATCGCCATGACCTCGGCCGACTGCGCCAGGCGCGATAGCACCAGGAGGGCCGCGATCAGCACCGAGAAGGGGAACAGGAAAGCCGCCAGATCGGGCAGCCGCAGCCAGACATAATGCAGGATGCTGCCCAGGCTGAGGCCATGGCGCGCGAACAGCTTGCTGGTGTTGTTCAGCAGATCGAGCAGCTGCAGCAGGGCCGTGAACCCGAACAGCATCAGCGCGAACTGCATCAGCAACATGCGCGACACATAGCCGACAAGCGTGCGCATCAGGCCGGCGCCTTTCTCCGGCGACCGATCTGCCGAACGCTGTCGAAGAGGCCCTCGATCCGGGCGAGAACGGTTTCGACGAAGTTATGGCCCGGCGACACGTTCGCTTCCCAGAAGGCCCAACTGCTGAACCCGGCATAGACGAAGAAGGGCAGCCAGAGGCTGAGCCAGGGCGACAGTCGGCCGTTGGCGGAGACGTCATGGCCGAACTGCAGCAGGTAATAGAAGATCACGATCAGGACGATGCCGACCGCGATGCCGGTTCCTCGTCGCGTTCGTCGGGTCGATGAGCCGAGCGGGAAGGCCAGCAGCGGCAGGAAGAGATAGGTGGCGATCCGCACCAGCCGCTCATGCAGCTCGGCATGGACCGGGTAATACATCGGGTCGGTTTTGGGCAGGTTCCAGACATTGTGCCAGAGCTCCGGCAGCGTCTGCTCGCGCTCGGAGGCGCCTCTTATTCGATAGGGTTCCGGCGCCAGCGCAATGTCGAGCGGCAGCTTGAACCGGGCGAAGGTCAGGGCGTTGATCTTCCGGTCGGGCCCGGCGGTATCGATGCGGGCACCCTGTTCCAGCTCCAGCACCAGCTGGTCGTCGGTCTTGGAACGGACCACATAGCCGGTCTGCGCTGTGGTCGTGACCGAACCGCCGGTGCTCTTGTCCTCATAGACGAAGATGCCGGTCAGCCGTCGCCCGCCCTCGGAGATATCGTCGACCAGGATGGTCGAATTGCCGAAGCCGCTGAAGAAGGCGCCTTTCTCCAGGGCCGAGTACCAAGCGGTTTCGGTGACGAGATAGATGAGAGCGCGATAGCCGTAACGCGTATAGGGCTGCAGGAAGCCGACGATGATGGTACCGAAGATGACGAGCAGCACGGCGAACATCATCAGGGGCGCGATCATTCGATGGAGCGGCACGCCGCTCGCATGCATCGCATCGAGCTCGCTCTCGCTGCTGAGGCGGGAGACCGCCAGGAGCACGCCGATGAAGAAGGCCGCAGGCAAGGCGATTCCCAGATAGTGCGGGATCAGATTGGCCAGCATGCGCAGGATCAGCGACAGCGGACCGCCCTTGTTCACCACCAGATCCAGCAACCGCACCGTCTGCTCCATCAGCAAGGCGACGAGCGCGATGCTGACCGTGGCGATCAGGGGCCACAGGGTCTTTGACAGGATGTAGCGGTCGAGCAGTTTCATCGATGATCTTGCAGGTGGGGCGCCATATGAAATGCCGGTCTCGTGGCCGGCAAGGGGCCAGGCGCTCTTCTATGGGTCATGCCGTCGGTGAAGCGGCTCGGAAGGCAATAAGGGTCGATCCGCCAGTCATCGCTCGTAAGCCCACCGCCGAGTCTCGCAGGGGGCCCGTGCCGTCCGATCGTTTTGTGCTCCCTTTCCCGGGTCGACGAACGGCAGAAATCTCTCGATTCCGCAAAGCCATAGGGGCGGCCGGCGAATGCCCCCGCCCCGGCGGCGGCACAGCATAGGCGGCTCTAGCGATCGGTTAAAGCCGGGAGATGGCGGGTGGCAGAAGGGGCGAGGGCGGCATCAGGAAAGCTGACCGGCAAGGCGAAAACGGCCGGTGACGGCCAGGTTGCCGCCTTTTCGCGGCAGCGCCCGGGTCTCGATCTCGATGTCCCATCCCGAACCGGCGCGCGTCACGCGATAGAGGTGATAGCCGCCGGCGGGCTTGCCGCCGTGAGGCATGGCCGAGGCGGAGGGCACGCCCAGCACCGGGATGCGTCCGCGCGGGCCGGCGAGGTGATCCAGATGGGCGCGATGGGTATGCCCATGCAGCACCAGCTCGGCGCCCTTCTGCGCCAGCAGGTCGCGAAAGGCCGCGGCGTCGATCAGCGCTTTTCGGTCGTGGGTGGCCCGGGCTTGCGGCGGATGATGGATCAGCACCACGCGAAACAGCTCCTCGGCCTCGAGCGCCGGCAGCATCGCCGCCAGCCGCGCCAGCTGCTCGGGGCCGAGATGGCCGGCCGCGCTGTTATAGGGCATGGGCTCCGCGGAGGAGAGGCCGATTAGGGCGAGGGGCCCGCGCCGGCGCAAATAAGGAAAGCGCGCCGCTTCTCCGGCCTGGACGTCGCCCGTCATGTAGGCGTCCCAGAGCGCCAGATGCTTCGACCAGGGCAGCTCGACATAGCGGTCATGGTTGCCGGGAATGACGCTGACACGGTCCGGCGGGCCGATCCGCTGCAGCCAGGCGGCGGCATTCTCGAATTCGCGGGGCAGGGAGATGTTGGTGATGTCGCCGGTGATGGCGACATGATCGGCGCGGCTCTGCGCCAGATCGGCGACGACGCGATCGAGCACCGCCTGGCGGTGAATGAAGCGCCGGCGCAGCTGCCAGGACAGGAACCCGAGGACGCGTTTGGAGAGCAGCGCGTTCGGCGCCGGCATCGGCCAGCCGGAAAGATGCGGATCGGACAGATGCGCCAGGGTGAACATACCACCCTTCTGTCCCGGATCGAGAATCAGGTCAAGCCGGACAGGTCCGCGGCGAGACGGTCAGGTGTGCGTCAGCCGGCGGCGCGGAGATCGGCGGCGCCGATGACGCCAAACTCGCGGCCGATCGCGGCCGTGACCGCGACCACCTTGTCGAGCTGGGCGCGACTGTGCGCGGCGCAGACGCTGCAGCGCAGGAGCGCCGTGCCCTGCGGCGTCGCCGGCGGCAGCGCCAGATTCACATAGATACCCTGATCGAGCAGCGCGCGCCAGAAACCGACCGCGAGGTCGGGGCTCGGCAGCTTGATCGCCACCACCGGCCCCATCTGCGGCCCGAGCGCGAAGCCATGCCGCGCGAAGCCGTTATAGAGCGTCGCGACATTGTCCCAGAGCTGGGTGCGCAGCTCCGGGCGCTTGCGGATCTGGCGCAACGCCTCGGCCGCCGACGCGACCACCGATGGCGGCAGCGAGGCGGTGAACATGTAGGGCCGGCAGACGATGCGCAGCAGATCGAACTGGGGGTGATCCGAGACGCAGAAGCCGCCGACCGCGCCGAGACTCTTGCTGAAGGTGCCGACGATGAAATCCATGTCGGCCTCGACGCCCTGTTCCTCGGCGAGCCCGCGGCCCGTCGCGCCCAGCACGCCCATCGAATGCGCTTCGTCGAGCACCATCCAGGCGCCATGCTTGCGCTTGACCTCGGCCATCTCCTTGAGCGGGGCCTGGTCGCCCAGCATGCTGTAGATGCCTTCGGTGACGACGACCTTGTTGCCGGGCTCGTCGGCCAGGCGGCGCAGGCGCTTGTCCAGATCCTCGGCGTCGTTGTGCTTGAAGCGCACGACCGTGGCCGTACCCAGGCGGCAGGCGTCATAGATCGAGGCGTGGCTGTCGGCATCGATCAGCAGGAAGTCCTGCGGGCCGGCCAGCGTCGAGATGATGCCGAGATTGGCCTGGTAGCCGGTGGTGAACACCATGCAATGCCGGCGGCCGTAGAAATCGGCGAGCTCGGTCTCGAGCTCGCGATGGGGCGTATAGGAGCCGTTGGCGATCCGCGAGCCGGTCGTGCCGGTGCCATAGGCGTCCAACGCCTTGTGGGCCGCCTCGATGCAAGCCGGATCGAATGTCAGGCCGAGATAATTGTTGGTGCCGACCAGGATGGTGGGGCGATTGCCGATGATGGCTTCCGTCGCCGAGAGCATCCGGTCCATGCGGACGCCAAACGGATCGTCGACCCGGGCTTTGACGTCGGTGTGCGCTTGCTCGATGCTGGCGAAACGATCGAATAGACCCATTTCGGGGGGATCTCCGTCGGCGGTTTAACGACGACGGATGGCCTCGGCGAGATCGCCGACGGTCCGGATCTCCGCCACCAGGTTGAGCGGGATCGTGACGTCGAACTTCTCCTCCAGCTCCATCATGAGGTCCATGACAGCGAGGGAATCGAGCTTCAGGTCCTGGGAGATGTCGGTTTCCCGGGTAATGACATTGTCCGCCTTCCGGAGCGGCTCCAACAGGTTGACCACCTGCTCGAATACCGCCACGTCTTCGCGTTCCATCAAGCCCATGGCTCTGCGCCTCTTAATGCTGTGTCCGCTCTTTGGCGGATTAACGGTGGAAGACCCCAATTGCGCCGGGACCGTGCCCCAATTCGGTTAATATCTCTCGCCCGGAAGGCATGATTCTGTGAAATAACAAATTGTTGCGCATTGTTACAGCCAGGCTTCCTGCCGGTACCAGCGCACGGTGTCCGCGAAGCCCGGTCCGATCGCCCATTTCGGTTCCCATTCCGTTCCAAAGCCTGCCGGCGGGCGGTCGTGGCACAGCCAATCCGCATGCAACACCTCGGGCAGCTTATGGGGCACCAGCATCTGGGGCTTTCCGGTCCAGGCGGCCCTCAGCGCGTTGCCCCTGGCCATGGCGGCCAGGAGGGCCTTTGGGATGATCACGGCTCTTGGATGCGTTCCCAGGGCGTGGGCGGCGGCGGCCGTGAGGTCATCCCAGCTGTGCCCTTCGGTCGCACCATCGTCCAGCTCCCAAGTGTGGCCTCGCGCCGCATCCAAGCCGGCGGAAGCCGCGGCAAATCGACCGAGATCCTCCACATGGAGCAAAGAAAGTCGTCGGATCGCCCCGGGCGGTCGCGGTGCGATACCCCGCTGCACTGTCCTGAAGAAGGGCAGGAATTCCCGATCGCCGGGTCCATAGACGGCGGTTGGCCGGAGAACGGTCCAGGGCATGGCGCCGGCCACGGCCTTGAGCGCGTCTTCCGCGGCGCGCTTGCTGGCGCAATAGGGCGACAGCGCCGGCTCGCGGGCGGCGAGCGACGACATCAGGATGAAATGAGGACGGCGTGGCTGCCCTGCGGCGATCGCGGCGAGCCGGCGGGTGGGCTCGGCATTGCCGCGCATGAAGCCCTCGCGGTCATGGGCTTTCACCACGCCCGCGATATGCAGCACGGCATCGGCCCCGGCTGCGAGTTGGTTCAGCGCCATGTTGTCCGCGAGATCGCCGATCACGACCTCGGGGGCCTGGTTCGGCAGGAGCAGGCGCGGCGGCTGGCGGCGGATCAGCAGGCGCAAGCGCCAGCCCATTCGGTCCAGTTCGGCAACCACGGCGCTGCCGACAAAGCCGCTGGCCCCGGTGACGGCGGCAAGCCGGCCCGTCGGCTGCTGGGTCAGCGGGACGGAGCGGCGCCGGCACCGCCCTCCTGGTAGTGGCCGGCGAGATAGGCCGCCTTGGCGCGCGCCCGCGCGATCTTGCCCGACGAGGTGTGGGGAATGTCGCGCGGTCCGACCAGCGCGATCCGGGCCTCGACGCCATGGGCCCGTTGCAGCAGGCTCTGCGCACCTTGCCGCAGGAGTTCGCGCTCGGCGGGATCGGTCTGCCGAGACACCACCAGCATCACCACCTGCTCCTGGCCCTCGGGTCCCTCGATCGAGAAGGCGCAGGCATCGTTGCGCTTGAGATCGAGGCTCTCCTCGACGCTCCATTCCAGATCCTGCGGCCAGATGTTCCGGCCGGCGATGATGATGAGATCCTTGGCGCGTCCGGTGATGACCAGCGCGCCGTCGAGGCTGTAGCCGAGATCGCCGGTATCGAGCCAACCGTCGGCGGAGAGGACGCGTGCCGTTTCCTCGGGCTGGCCGTAATAGCCGGCCATCAGGCTGGGGCCCTTGACGAAGAGACGGCCGATCATGCGGTCGGGCAGGACCTCGCCGTCCTCGCCGCGAATCTCCGCGACATGGCCTGTCAGGGGCCGGCCGCAGAGCACGAAGCGCCGGCTGTCGTCGGAGCGCGGATCGGCGGGAACGGCACGGCCTTCCTCGGCCAGGCGTCCGCGATCGACCGCGTCGGTCAGCATGCCTTGATTGCGCGGCGAGAAGCTGATCGCCAGCACCGCTTCGGCCATGCCGTAGCTCGGCAGGAAGGCCTTGGGATCGAAGCGGCAGCTGGCGAAGGCGACGCCGAAGCGTTCCAGCACATGCGGCTGGATCATGTCGCCGCCGATGCCGGCGATGCGCCAGCAGGAGAGATCGAGATCGGGCGTCGCGAGCCGGCCTTCGCTGACGCGCCGGCTGCAGAGATCGTAGCCGAAGGTGGGGCTGTAGGAGAGGGTGGCCCGGTTCTGCGAGATCAGGGTCGGCCACATCAGCGGCCGGCGGGCGAAGTCGCGAGTCGCCAGATAATCGACGGTCACCTGCGACAGCAACGGGGACAGCATGAAGCCGACCAGCCCCATATCGTGATAGAGCGGCAACCAGGAGACGGCCCGGTCGCCGGGAACGAGGCCGAGCCCGTCGACCGCGATCGCATGGGCATTCGCCATCAGCGCGCGCTGCGGCACGTCGATGCCCTTGGGAAAGCGCGTGCTGCCGGACGAGAACTGGAGGTAGCAGGACTTATCCGGCGCGAACGGGCGGAGCTCCGCGCCGTCGCCGGGCAAGGCCAGGAACTCGGCGGCGCTGCCGACGACCGTGGCGCTGGTGCCGGCCGCGGCTTCCTTCAGGTAGTCGAGCAGCTCCGCCGGCGCCATCGCGGCCGCCGCGCCGCAGCTTTGAATCTGCCGGCGCAAGGTCGCGATGTAGCTGTCGCGGCCGCCGAGGCCGGTCGGCAGGGCGACCGGCACCGGCAGAAGCCCGGCATATTGGCAGGCAGCGAACAGCACCATGAAGTCCGGCACCGTGTCGGCGATCAGCACCATGCGGGCGCCGCGCGCCAGGCCCGACCGGATCAGGCCCCGGGCAGCGGCGACCGCCCGTTCGCGCAGCTCGCGGTAGGGCAGGACCGCAGTCAGCTCGCCGCGCGCCGAATAGAAATTGAAGCCGGTATCGCCGCGCGCGGCATAGTCCAGGCCTTCGGTGAAAGTGCCGAACGGACCCGGTCGGAATGGCAGATCGCGGCTGATGCTGGGGGTGGGTTGCATCTCTGGCGGAATAGCGATGGGGCGCGCTGAAGGCTTAGGGGTCGGTCCGGATGAGGGTCGGCGACCGGGCGCGGGCGCTGGCTCTTAGCAAATCGGCCGGGTCGGAACAAGGCCGGCCGCCTCGAGCCCTGGCCCTCGGTCTCACAGGCGCCAGCTTGACGGGCGAGGGCGGCGCGCGCAACAAAGCGCCGCCGCTCGCGACTCCATTGCCGATCGGCTCGGAAGGACAAGGCATGATCTCGGTTGGGCTGGTCGGCTATGGCCATTGGGGGCCGAACCTGCTGCGCAATCTGGCGGCCCATCCGGCCTTCCAAGTTGTCGCCGCGTCGGACCATCGCGCCGAGAGACGCGCCGCCGCTCTCCAAGCCGCGGCCGGCACCGCGCTTTACGAGGACGGCGCCGCCTTGATCGAGGATCACCGGGGGCTGGATGCGGTCGCGATCGCGAGCCCGGTCTCCACTCATTTCGAACTCGCCCGGCGCGCGCTCGAACGCGGCCTCCATGTGCTGGTCGAGAAGCCGCTGTGTATCCGTTCGGAGGAAGGCGAGGCGCTGGTGGCGATCGCGGCCCGGCAGAACCGGGTGCTCATGGTCGATCACACCCTGCTCTTCACGGGCGCCGGCCGCGCGATCCGCGCGTTGCGACAGGGCGATCGGCTGGGGCGCGTGACCTATTACGACGCCCAGCGCCTCAATCTCGGCCTGTTCCAGCCGGACGTGAACGTGCTGTGGGATCTGGGCCCGCACGATCTTTCGCTGCTGGCCGATCTGAAGGACGAGACCCCGGTTCATGTGGAGGCCAGCGGGCATTGCCACGTCGATCCGGACGTTCCCGATATCGTCCATGCCTCGCTGCATTTCGCCTCGGGCTGGATGGCGCATTTCCACTGGAGCTGGATGTCGCCCGAGAAGCTGCGCCGTACCGTCATCGGCGGCAGCGACCGGATGCTGGTCTGGGACGAGCTCGCGGCCGACGGCACGT
>CAVOLB010000021.1:0-11091 GCA_963696655.1 uncultured Alphaproteobacteria bacterium | reverse complement strand
CAACCGGCCGGGCAGCCTGCGCGACTGCAATGAAAAAATTTTTGCCACCCGGTTCCCGCAATGTACCCCGCCGCTGCTGGTGAGCCGGGATCCGGCGCGGTTGCGCGCGTTCCACGACCATCACGACGACGTGATTTACAAACCCCTCGACGGCATGGGCGGGATCGGGATTTTCCGGGCGCGCGCCGACGAGCCCAATCTCAGCGTCATCATCGAAACCCTGACTCAGCATGGCCGTACCACCATCATGGCGCAGCGCTATATCCCGGAAATCGTCGCGGGTGACAAGCGCATCCTGGTCGTGGACGGTGAGGCCGTGCCCTACTGCCTGGCGCGGGTGCCGGCGGTGGGCGAGGTGCGCGGCAACCTGGCGGCGGGTGGCAGCGGCATCGTGCAGCCGCTGTCGGAGCGGGACCGCTGGATCGTCGCACAGGTTCGCCGGACAGCGATGCGTTGTGTTATGTCTACCTACTCGTTCGACGTATTGCTACCGCTGGCAGCGCGCGGCCGCGGCCGAGCTGCTCGCCGGCAATCTCAAGACCCATATCGCCTATGCCGTGCCGAAGGGGCGCGCGACCCTGGCGGTCGCCGATGCCGAGGACACGGCCGCGGTGCCTGTCCTCAAGGATGGCAACGGCGTCGAGCTGGCGCGGGGCCTGCGGCCGGGCGGGAAGCTCACCGTCAAGGCGGACGGCTATGAGGCGCGCTTCGCCACCTCGGCCGGGACAGGTCCGATCCTGGCCCTGATCGACGGGCGGCGCTCCATCGCCCATATCGGCGCCCTCCTGGCCGAGCAGGATCCCAAGCGCTGGTCGCCCGTCCATTTCGCCGCCGAGTTCGCCGCCGCCTACAGGCTTTTCAATGCGTTGAACCGCCTGTTTCTGACCCGCGCCTGGTGAGGGTTCCAGGCGCGGGCCAACCCTGGCGCGCCCGCCCCATCATCGCCATGTAATGGACTTGTCGCCGAAACTTGCCATTCTGCCGCCCATTCTGCGATTGGACCTCATGTCGTCACATCATCTGACTTGGCTCAAAATCTGGATTCGCAACCCGATGCGGCTGGGTGCGATCGCGCCCTCGAGCCGCGAGCTGGCGCTGGCCATGGCACGGCTGGTGCCGACCGATCGCAAAGGTCCGGTGGTCGAGCTGGGCGGCGGCACCGGCGTCATCACTCGCGGACTGATCGAGACCGGGATCGCGCCCGAGGATCTGATCGTGATCGAGCGCGATCCGACCCTGCATGCGCTGCTGCACAAGCAGTTCCCGACCGCGCGCATCATCCTGGGCGATGCCACCGAACTGTCGCGCCTCCTGGCGCCGATGCATCTGGCGCCAGTGCGCGCCGTGGTATCGGGCCTGCCGCTTCTTTCCATGAGCAAGCCGGTGCAGCAGAAGATCGTCGAAGAGGCGATCAAGGTGGTCGGCAGGGACGGGCCGATCATCCAATTCACCTACGGCCCCTTCTCGCCGATCGCGCGCCGCCGCTTCGGCCTGGTCGGCCGCGTCGCCGAACGCGTCTTCGCGAATCTCCCGCCGGCGAGCGTGTGGGAATATCGGCAGGGCGGCGCGGTTTAGGGCGGGGCTCGAGCGCTTCGTTCGCCCCTTATAGCCCCCCGCGCCCCGTCACCCGCGCGCCCATCGTCATCCCCGCGAAAGCGGGGACCCAACTCTAAGCTGGACGCGCTGGATCAAGATGGGTCCCCGCTTTCGCGGGGATGACGGGGAGAGCAGTGTCTCCGCGTGCGAACCCAACCTCAGCTCGCCATTTCCTCGCGCAGGAAGACGATCATATCCAGCGAGGGCGGCTTCACATCCGTGCTCGAGAGCATGGCGTGGGCCTGCCCGCGATGATGGGTCTGGTGATTGAAGAAATGCGCCAGGCTCCAGCGCAGGGGGGTCACCTGGGCCTCGCCGGCCATGTTGCGATAGACCAGATCGCCCTCGAGGCGCTCCGAATCCAGTCCCAATGTGTAGGTGACAATCCGCTCGTCCTCGGCCTCGCGCGCCGCCTTCAATGCGGAAAACTCCGGATAAGGCACTTCGTCGAGGCGGCGATGGGGCAACTCGACCTGCTCGAAGCGGGACAACCAGGCCCGGTCGCCGACCAGGATGTGGTTGAGCGTCTTTTGCAGCGAAGGGAAAAATCCTGCACGGGGCGCGGCCCATGCGGCGGGCGAGAGGTCCGCGCAGGCAAAATAAAGCCGCCGGTTGGCCCATCCGTTATAGCGGGCCAGCCGGCGGAAGTAGGGAAGGTCTGCCACGACGGGGTGACCTTCCCTCAGGGACGCCAGAAGGGCTTCGCGGCCTCGTTCTCCACATCGGCCCGCGCGAGCCCGATATCGCGCAACATGCGGTCGTCCAGGGTCATCAGGTGGGAGCGCTCATGGGCCCGGTACTGCCAGGACAGGAGCGAGTCGGTCACCCGGACCAGCCATTCCCCGACCCGGTGAATGGTCGTCCGATCCAGGTCGTTGGCTTTCAGGGAAAGGGAACGGTCCTGATTCCGACTGGCCTCGGTCCCTAACCGGCAATCCAGAGATTCGGTCATCATTTCTTCATTCCTTTCACAGAGGGCCAGGGTTCCTGACGAGGTCGTAAAAACCGCTTCCGGCCTTGTTTCATGGGTTGGAACATGAAGCTTGCGGGGGTCATCGGCAAACGATAGTTTCTCATAGGTTCTGTTAGCTCACCTCACATGTAACGGGACATAGGGGCCATGGCCGAGCGGCTGCCGCCTTTGAAATCGATCCAGTATTTCTCCGCCGCGGCGCGCCTTCTCTCCTTCAGCCGGGCGGCCGACGAGCTCCACGTCACCCACAGCGCCGTCAGCCATCAGATCAAGGCGCTCGAGGAGTGGCTGGGGGTGCGCCTGTTCCGGCGCGCCAACCGCCAGGTGATCCTGACCGACGCCGGCCAGGCCTATCTGAAGCCGGTGATGGAGGCCTTCGACCGGCTGGGCGAGGCCTCGCGCCAGTTGAAGCGGCGCGAGAGCGCGGGTCCCCTCACCGTCAGCACGCTCCCCTCCTTCGCGGCGAAATGGCTGGTGCCGCGCCTGCGCACCTTCCGCCAGGAATATCCCGACATCGATGTGCGCATCACCGCGAGCGAGAAGCTGGTCGATTTCGCGCGCGACGATATCGATCTCGCGATTCGCTATGGGCGCGGCAACTGGCCCGATCTCCTGGTCGACAAGCTGATGCGCCATGACTGGTTCCCGGTCTGCAGCCCGGCGCTCCTGACCGGAACGCCGCCGCTGCAGAAGCCCGAGGACCTCGCCAACCACACGCTCCTGATCGACTATGACTGGCGCGAGGATGCCTGGGCCGCCTGGCTCACGGCCGCCGGCGTGGGGCAGATCCGTCCCAACCGCACGCTCGCCTTCAACTATTCGAACCTGATGATCCAGGCGGCGATCGACGGGCTGGGCGTGGCGCTCTCGCCCGGCGCCCTCGTCAGCGACGATCTCGCCGCCGGCCGCCTGATCCGGCCCTTCAAGACCAGCCTCTCGACCGATTACGGCTATTACCTCGTGGCGCCGGCGGGTGCCTTCGAGCGGCCCAAGCTCGCGGCCTTCCGCGACTGGATCCGGCGCGAGGCCGCGGCGGCAGCCGGCGGCTGAGCCGCGCGCGCGGCCGGCATCGCACAAACGGTTTGCGCGAGGCCGCCGCCGGGATTGTAATCTCGAAGGCATAGATTTCTCCGCCAGCCCTTCATGAGGCAGCCATCATGGCAACTGTTCCCAGCGACGACGTCCCGGAGCTTGCGCGCGGGATCCACGATATGGGCGGACTTGCCGGCGGTGCCGTCGATCGCCATGAGCATGCGGTGACGCTGTGGGAGAAGCGGGTCGATGCGCTCCTCGTGCTGCTGACGCGCAAGGGCGTCTTCAGCGTCGACGAGCTGCGCAACGCGATCGAGCGGCTGGGTGCGGAGGCTTACACCTCCCTATCCTATTACGAGCGCTGGACCCACTCGATTGCCTGGAACCTGATGCAGCGCGGCGTCATCCATGCCGACGAGCTGGGCAAGCGCATGGCCGAGATCGAAGCGGAAGGCCGGCAATGACGGCGGCCGCGACAACGGCGCAGCGCTTCCGCCCGGGCGACAAGGTGCATGTGCGCCGCGCCTTTCCGCCCGGCCATATCCGCACGCCGATCTATATCCGTGGAGCCAGCGGCGTGGTCGAGCGCGATTGCGGCGACTGCATCAACGCCGAGGAGCGGGCCTTTGGGCGCTCGGGCCTGCCCGAGCTGCCGCTCTATCGCGTGCGCTTCCGGCAGCATGAGATCTGGCCGGACTATGCAGGCCCCGCCAGCGACAGCATCGAGATCGAGCTCTATGCCAACTGGCTCGAGCCGGTGTGACGAAAGGTGATGGAATGAGCCAGAACCATCCGCATGATCACGACCATGATCATCGCCACGGCGAAGGCGGCACGCCGCATCGCCACCCGACGCAGAGCGACGATCCGCCGCCCACCGGCTATTACCAGGTGATGGCGGTGGCGCTCCGCGAGCTGCTGGTCGAGAAGGGCGTGCTCGGCGCCGACGAGATCCGGGCCCAGATCGAACGGATGGATCTGCGGGGACCTCATCTGGGAGCCCGCGTGGTGGCGAAGGCCTGGACCGATCCGGCCTACAAGGTGCGGCTGCTGGCGGACGGCCCCAAGACCTGCGCCGAGCTCGGCATCGAGCTCGACGGCATGCGCCTCACGGTCGTGGAGGACAAGCCCGCGCTCCACAACATGATCGTCTGCACGCTCTGCTCCTGCTATCCACGGGCCCTCTTGGGCCTGCCGCCCGCCTGGTACAAGAACGCCGACTACCGCAAGCGGGCCGTGCGCGAGCCGCGCGCGGTGCTGAAGGAGTTCGGCACCGAGCTGCCCGCGAACATGGAAGTCCGAGTCCATGATTCGACCGCCGAGCTGCGCTACATCGTCCTGCCGCTCCGGCCCGCCGGCACGGAAGGCTGGAGCGAGGAGAAGCTCGCCGAGCTGGTCACGCGCGACGCGATGATCGGAGTGACGCTGCCGAAGCTCTAAGTCTTTCCTTTCAATTCGTCTTCAACCCCGCACGGCGAGGCGAGGCAGCAGCTCTTCTGGCGAAACTGGTTCGCGCTCTTCAAACCATAGGAGACGACCGCCATCTTCAACGAAGTACTCGAGCATCCGACCTACCATCTGATAGGCCAGCTGCATCGCCTGCCAAGAATCGATGCCCCGAATGTCTCGGAAGCGGCCGTGTAACCCCTCCATCAAGGCGGGGCAGGCCCAATCTCCTTCCGAGACTTTGTAAGGTTCGCCAATGGCGATCGTCAGCTCGAACTCGTGGCCCTTCGCATCGATGGCTAAGAGCTTGCGACAGGCGATGAATGATCGATCGGCCCCCATACGGCCTCCCAATTCAGAGTCCATCCGTCGACAATTTTATACACTATCAGCTTCGCTGAGCACCAACGGCCAGAGCGAGTAGAAGCACGAGCACCTGGTCACGAGAGACATGATGATCGGGGTTACGCTGCCGAAAAGAGCGCAGGACTCCACTTCGCCCCCTTCCCTTGCGGGAGGGGGTAGGGGGAGGGGTTCAGGCGAGATATCTGAAGCTCGCGCGCGTTCGTAATCTCTGCAGCAACTCGCACGTCATCGAGAGCCCTCCCCCTACCCCCTCCCGCACGCCGCCTTCGGCGGCTGGGAAGGGGGTGAGATTATACCGGCGGGAGCCCGACGCGGAGCGCGCGCCTACTCCCGCAGCTCCGCCCGGTCCTTGTAAAGCTCCAGCGCCTCCGGGTTCGCCAGCGCTTCCTTGTTCTTGATCGCGCGGCCATGGACCATGTCGCGCACGGCGAGCTCCGTGATCTTGCCGCTCTTGGTGCGCGGGATGTCGGTGACCTGGAGGATGCGCGCGGGGACGTGGCGCGGCGTGGTGTTGGCGCGGATCTGGCGCTTGATCTTGTCGGTCAGCGCGACATCGAGCGTGAGGCCTTCCTTCAGCCGCACGAACAGCACCACGCGCACGTCGCCGTCCCAATCCTGGCCGATGACGATGCTCTCGACCACCTCGGGCAGCTGCTCGACCTGGCGGTAGATCTCGGCCGTGCCGATGCGCACGCCGCCGGGATTGAGCACGGCGTCGGAGCGGCCATAGATGATCATGCCGCCATGGCGCGTGATCTCGGCATAGTCGCCATGGCACCAGATGTTCTCGAAGCGCTCGAAATAGGCCTTCCGGTATTTGGCGCCGTCGGCATCGTTCCAGAACCCGACCGGCATGGAGGGAAAGGGCTTGGTGCAGACCAGCTCGCCCTTCTCCTCGACCACGGGCTTGCCCTCGTCGTTCCAGACCTCGACGCCCATGCCGAGGCCGCGCGCCTGGATCTCGCCGCGCCAGACGGGGCCGGTCGGGTTGCCCAGCACGAAGCAGGAGACGATGTCGGTGCCGCCCGAGATCGAGGACAGGCAGACATCCTTCTTCACATGCGAATAGACATAGTCGAAGCCCTCGGGCAGCAGCGGCGAGCCGGTGGAGGCGATGGTCTTGAGCGCCCTCAGGTCGTGCGTCTCGATCGGCTTCAGCCCCGCCTTGTTGCAGGCGTCGATGAACTTGGCCGAGGTGCCGAAGAAATCGCAGCGCTCCGTGGCGGCGAAGTCGAACAGGATGTTGCCGGTCGGATGGAAGGGCGAGCCGTCATAGAGCAGGAGCGTGGCGCCCGAGGCCAGGCCCGTCACGAGCCAGTTCCACATCATCCAGCCGCAGGTGGTGAAATAGAACATGCGCGAGCCGGCGCGGATGTCGCTATGGAGGCGATGCTCCTTGAGATGCTGGATCAGCGTGCCGCCGGCGCCATGGACGATGCATTTCGGCACGCCGGTGGTCCCTGAGGAATACATGATGAAGAGCGGATGGTCGAAGGGCAGCCGCTCGAAGCGGATCGTCTCGGCCTTATGCGGCGCCACGAAGTCCGCGAGCGTGACGGCCTTGGCCGGCATCGCGCCGCCGCCGGCATAGGGGAACACCACGACGCGCTCGACCGAAGGCAACCGGGGCAGGAACTCGGCCACCCGCGCCAGGCAGTCGAAGGATTTGCCGCCATAGAAATAACCGTCGGCGGCGAAGAGCAGCTTGGGCTCGATCTGGCCGAAGCGGTCGATCACGCCTTGCGCCCCGAAATCGGGCGAGCAGGAGGACCAGATCGCGCCGATCGAGGCGGTGGCGAGCGTGGCGGCGATGGTCTCGGGCATGTTGGGCACGAAACCCGCGACCCGGTCGCCCGGCTTGATGCCCATGGCGCGCATCGCGGCCGCCAGCCGCGAGACCAGGTCGTAGAGCTCGCGCCGGCTCATGCGCCGCTTGACGCGATCCTCGCCCCAGAACACCAGCGCGTCGCCCTCGTCGCGCTGGCGCAGCAGGTTCTCGGCATAGTTGACCTTCGCCTCGGGGAAGAACCGGGCGCCCGGCATGCGGTCGCCATCCGTCAGCGCGGTCTTGCCGGGACCGTCGCCGACGATGCCCGTCTCCTCCCAGACCGAGAGCCAGAACCGGTCGCGATGGGCCACCGACCAGCGCCAGAGCGCGTCGAAATCGGGCAGCGCCACCTTCCAGCGCGCCTCGGCCCGGGTCCGGAACCCCGTCAGATTGGCCGCGGCCAGCCGTTCGGCGTTCGGGCGCCAGATCGGGTGATCGGCATCGGGAGTCGGGGTCGAGGAGGTCATGGGCGGGTGCTTTTCGGAGGGGATGAGGTCTGGAGAGCCCAAGTCGGGGCAGAGGCGGGGATTCTTCGCCCGCGGGACCGCCCAAGGCAAGCGCGCTGGCGGCATCAAATTGATGAGATCGCGACATGAGCGCTGCGGAACCGAGCCCGCCCCATCACCGTCTCGTTCTACTTATCCCCTCCCCCAACTTTTGGGGGAGGGCAGGGAGGGGGATGACTCGGTTCCCGATCTCGTCGGGATGCGAAGGGGCCGATACCGAGCAGCCCCCTCCCCAACCCTCCCCCAAAAGTTGGGGGAGGGGATTCTAACGCCATAGGCGATAGCCCCGCCCATGGCGCGGAGATGACCGAACGGTTAGGGTGGTCGGGTCTTCGATCACGCATCGCATCATGGGCTTGCCGCTCCCCCTTCCCGCCTTTGCGTCCCCGCTCGCCGAGGCGGCGGGCCGGCTGCCCCAGCCGGTTCGCGCGATCCTGTGGATGCTGGTCGCCTGCCTGCTGTTCGCGATCCTCAACGCCTTCATCCGCGAAGCCTCGCGGGCGATGCACCCGTTCCAGGCGGTGTTCTTCCGCAACCTGTTCGGGCTGCTCTTCATGCTGCCCTGGATCCGCACGGCGGGACTGGAATCGCTCAACCGCCATCGTATCCGGCTCTATCTCGGCCGCACCGCGGTCGGGCTCCTCTCCATGTTCGCCTGGTTCTGGGCGCTGAAGCTCCTGCCCTTCGCCGAGGCGATCGCGCTCAGCTTCGCCTCGCCGCTCTTCGCCACTCTCCTGGCCGCGCTGTTTCTGGGCGAGCAGGTGCGGATCCGGCGCTGGACCGCGATCCTGGTAGGTTTCGCCGGGGTGCTGGTGATCCTGCGGCCCGGCGCCGACGCCTTCAGCGTGGGCGCCCTGTTCGCGCTGGCCTCGGCCGCGCTGGGCGCCTGCGGCATCATCTTCACCAAGCAGCTCGTGCGCAGCGAATCCACCACCGCCGTCGTCACCATCATGGTGCTGATCCAGACGCCGATGGCGCTCATCCCGGCGCTCTTCGTCTGGGAGTGGCCGGCGGCCTCGCTCTGGCCGATGTTGCTGACGATGGGCCTCGCGGGCTCGCTCGGCCATATGAGCTTCGTGCGCGCGCTGCGCCTGGCCGAGGCCTCCTCGCTCATGCCCTACGACTATGCGCGCCTCGTCTTCGCCGCCGTCATCGGCTGGCTCTTCTTCGCCGAGGTGCCGGACAACTGGACCTGGGTCGGCAGCGCCATCATCGCGGCCTCGGCCGTCTATATCGCGCGGCGCGAGGTCAAGCTCAAAGCCATGCCGGCAGCGGCCCTCGCCTCCGCCCTGCCGGACGAGCCGCCCGCGATCGTCACCAAGCCCGCGATCGTCACCAAGCCCGCGATTGTCGCCAAGCCGGGGCCCGCCGCATGAGGGTGGTCCCCGCCTCGATCGAGCAGCGCTGGCTGGCGCTCTCCGGCAATCTGCGCGGCGCGCTCTGGATGATCGGGTCCGGCGTCATCTTCACCTTCATGGCGATCGCGATCAAACTGCTCGGCCACCGGCTCGACAGTTTCCAGATCGCCTTCTTCCGCTGCCTGATCGGCTTCATCGCCATCCTGCCGCTGATCGCCGCCTATGGCATCGAGGTGCTGCAGACGCGCTCGCTCAAGATCCATGCGCTGCGCGGCCTCTTCGGCCTCATCGCCATGTTCGCGAGCTATTACGCGATCGCACGCATTCCGCTCGCGTCCTACACCGCTCTCAGCTTCACCAAGCCGCTCTTTTCCACCATTCTCGCCGTCGTCATCCTACATGAGATCGTGCGCTGGCGGCGCTGGAGCGCCACCGCGGTCGGGTTCATCGGCGTGCTGGTGATGGTGCGGCCAGGGGCCGAGACCTTCAACAGCGCCGCTCTCTTCGCGCTCGCGGATTCGCTTTCGATCGCCTTCCTGGTGACGCTGATCAAGCGCCTGCCGCCGGGGGAGACGCCGCTCGGCATGATGTTCTATTTCGGCGTCTTCTCGACCATCGCGGCGCTGCCGCCGGCCCTCTTCGTCTGGCAATGGCCGACGACGGCGGAATGGGGGCTGCTGGTCTTCATCGGCATCCTGGGAGCCTTGTCGCAGTCTTTCTGGATCCGCGCCTATCGCGCCGGCGAGGCCTCGGTCGTCGCGCCCTTCGATTATCTGCGGCTGCTCTTCGCCGGCATCGCGGGCTATCTCGCCTTTGCCGAGACCGTGGATCTCTGGACGGTGCTGGGGGCCGCGATCATCGTGGTCTCGACCGTCTATATCGCGCGGCGCGAGGCGCGGCTGCCGCGCGCGCAGGCCAAGGCCCGCATCGAAGCGAAAGCCGTCGAGGAAGTCCGCTAAAGCGTCAGACGGTGGGGGTCTTGCCGGCGTCGACCAGTTTGCGCTGGATCAGTTCCTTGGCGCGCTCGCGATGGGCGGGCTTGATATGCTCGGTGACGGCGCGGATCGCGGCATAGAGCACGGTGCCGTCGTCGACGAAGCCGATGCCGGTGAGGAAATCCGGAATCAGATCGACCGGCAGGACGAAATAGGCGAGCGCTCCCATGAGGGTGGCCTTGGCCCGCAGCGGCGTCGCCGGATCGAGCGCGCAGTAATAGGCCGCGAGCAGCATGTCGAGGAAAGGCAGCTTGCCGGCGACGCGCCGCAGCTTGGTCCAGAAGCCCCGGGACACGCGGGCCTGGTCGCGCTGGAACTTCGCGGGATCGTAGGGCGTCAGGGCGGTGCTGGTCGCGACCGCGCCGACGTCGGCGGCCATGGGCGTGTCCGTGCTCATGGGGCGGGATATGGCCCTGGCCATCCCCCTCCGCAAGACGCGGGTATTACGAGAAATCTTCCGACCCTTGCGGCCGGCGGCCCGGCTGGTCATTCTGCGCCGCGGCAGGCCGGGGCAAAGCGCCGGTCGGCCACGGAAATCAGCCATTTTTCGAGGAAGAGGCGAGGGCCATGGAGATCAAGGGACAGGCAGCGATCGTCACCGGCGGCGGCTCCGGCATGGGGGCCGACGTGGCCCGCCACCTGGCGAAGGCGGGGGCCAAGGTGACGCTGGTCGATGTCAATCGCGAGGCGGCCGAAGCGGTCGCCAGGGAGATCGGCGGCTTCGCCGCGATCGCCGACGTGTCCGACGCGGCCGCGGGCGAGGCGGCGGTCAAGGCCGCGCGCGAGCGCCATGGGCCGGCACGCATCCTGATCAATGTCGCGGGCATCCTCATTCCCGGCCGCATCGTCGGCAAGGACGGCCCGCTGGCGCTGGAGAAGTTCAGCAAGGTCATCACCATCAACCTGATCGGCACCTTCAACATGATGCGGCTGGCGGCCGCCGACATGTCGGGCACCGAGGCGCTGGCCGATGGCGAGCGCGGCGTCATCA
>CAVOLB010000020.1:0-18367 GCA_963696655.1 uncultured Alphaproteobacteria bacterium | reverse complement strand
GAATACGAGAGCTTCACCGGATCCGCCTTCATCGACCGCGTCTTCGGCGCGGAGTTCAAGGCGCATTACGCGTTGAGCCGCCAGGCCGAGCTCGACGCCTTCGACAGCTGGATGGCGGCCCAGATCACGGACTTCGAGTTCCAGCGCTATTTCATCGGGACTTGAGGCGGCGCAGCGTCGCGGCGGCTTCCTCTATCGGATCCGTCGCGCGCCGCTATTTCGCCTTGCGCGGAATGGCGTCCAGCAGGCGCTGCGGGATTTCCTCCCGCAACAGGGCCTTGCCGAACAGCCTCATCCGGTTTGCCTGCTGCCGGAGCTTCTCCACCTTCGCGGCATCATCGGGATTCTCGCGCAGATAGGCCTCGACGCGAGCGGCCTCCGGCTTCGCGAGACGACCCTCGACATAATCCTGCAAATCTCGACTCGAGACCCTGCGCGGCATCTCTTGTCCCGACCTCATTTCTCTTTCGAAAAATGCGGCTCCCCCGAGCCCGCATCTGATTCGACATGTGACGTAAACGAAATGACCGAGGGTTCGATCCTCGATTACTTCCGACTTAAGTCGCAACTCCTCCGACTTAAGTCGAAGAAAAAGCGTCCTGCTACAATCATACGCGATCTCAATGTGATTTCATAAGAGCCTTCTAACTCGCTGTTTGCAAAGCAGAGATCGCGGATGCCACAACCTTCCCACGCGAAACACCCTTCTCACTTGCGGCGATTCGAGCCAAGTCTGTTCCCGTGAAGGCGAGACATGGTTAGCAAAACACTAACGATCGCCGACACGGTTTGAAGTCGAGACGACAAGAGACAAGACGATCCAGATCCTCGCCGGTACGGCATAACAAAAGAGGTCAGATCCAATGCTCGAAGCGAATTTGACAACCAGCCCGTTGCCGGAGCTCATCGATCCCGAAGCGATGTTCGGGCTTCCGGAAAATCTCCTCATCAATTCCAGCCTCGCCGACGAGACCAAGATTCAGGCGCTCAATCTGTGGAAGCACGACCTTGTGCTCCTGATGACGGCGACAGACGAGAATATGCCGGCGCATACGGGCCAACCGTCGTATATGCCGGGTGAGAGCACCGCAGAGATGTTGCGGCGTGTCTCGAATGTTCTGCTGGCACTCGATCCTCTCGAGACCGGCAAGAGCAGCCCATCCCATCGCGCATAAGTCCCGCGCGAGCCCGCTGGCGAAAGTCGGGGGTAAACCAACGCGAACAAGAAATCACAGGTTTTGGAAAAGGGAGTTCGTCATGACACACCATCTCGCTGACAACCAACCCGAGAGCTTCGATATCGCCGAGCAATTCCGGGAGGTGATGCCGCATCTGCGCGGCTATGCCCGGTCGCTCACCCGCAACGCGGATGCCGCGGACGATCTCGTCCAGGATGCGCTGGTGCGGGCCTGGGCATCGCGGGCGCAGTTCATCCCCGGCACCAATTTCCGCGCATGGATGTTCACCATCATGCGCCACCGCTTCCTCGACGAGTGCCGTCGCAACAAGGGCCCGCATCTGGCGATCGAAGATGTCAGCAATCATGCGGCCCTGGTCAGCGGTCCGGCCCAGGACTCGGCGATCGAGTTCGAGGAGATGGCCTGCGCCTATTGGCAGATGGCGCCCAACCATCGAGAAATCCTGATGCTGGTCGGTGCTCTCGGGCTCGAATATGAGGAAGCCGCCAACGTCATCGGCTGCGCGGTCGGGACGGTCCGCAGCCGCCTGTCCCGGGCGCGCATCGAGCTGCAGAACCAGATCGAGCGCGGTGCCGGGCGCCTGACCAAGCAGCCCGCGGACAAGAAGGGCGCAGCGGCTCCCCGCTCGATCGCCACGCAGGAGTTTCTGCGACTGCTGAACGCGGCCGCTTAAGCGCGAGGGCTGGAGCCAGTCCCCAGGGCGCGCGAGCGCCCTGGGGACAGCGGCCTGCTCGCAAAACCCTCTCTCTCTACGTAGTTTCCGAACCTATCCGCTGCGCCACAGTGGCCTATCCTGCGAGCGGTCATTCTGATGTCCGCGACTCATCTGCGGCGTGGGGTCGCCCTCCTGGTCGAGGGCATCCGGGTGACGTCTCCCCACAAGGCGCTGGTTTCAGACAGGACGGGGAAAGTCCGGTCCGTCTCGAACTCGTCGCGCTCAATGCCGGCCAGACCGGCCACCATCAGTGCATAGGAAACCACACGGGCGACCTGGTTCGGTACCAGGGGGAAGCCGCCCGCCATTCATCGCTGCTGACTTCAGGAAGAGGGAACTTGATCATGACACGCCATCTCGCCGCGGCTTCCAACACGTCCGTGATGCCGGATCTTGCCGACCAGTTCGTCGCCTCGATCCTCAATCTGCGCGGCTTTGCCCGCGCACTCACCCGCAATCCCGATTGGGCCGACGACCTGGTCCAGGAGACGCTCGCCCGGGGCTGGGCCTCGCGCAGTCAGTTCGTGCCGGGGACGAACTTCCGGGCCTGGATGTTCACCATCATGCGTCACCGCTTTCTCGACGAATGCCGGCGCAACAAAGTTCCGGCGCTGGAAATCGAAGAGGCAAGCCATCACGCTGCCCTGATCAGCGGACCGGCTCAGGATTTAGCGATCGAGTTCGAAGAAATGGCCGCTGCCTATTGGCAGCTCGCACCCAACCATCGGGAGGTCCTGATGTTGGTGGGGGCGTTGGGGCTCGAATATGAAGAGGCCGCCAAGGTCGTCGGCTGTGCCGTCGGCACCATTCGCAGCCGTCTGTTCCGGGCCCGCGCCGAACTGCAAGGCCGGATCGAGCGGGGTACCGGCCGGGTCAGCCGGGCCGCCGGCCGCCGGCGCCAAAAGCGATCGCTTCCGACGGCGGGCGAGGCCTTTCTGCGCCAGCTTCATAATGCCTGAGCGGCCAGGCGTCGCCGCGGCGGGTATGTTCTCGAAGTCGCGGCGGCGGGCCCAGGTATGGACCGCCTTCCCGTCCCATTCCGAGGTCTGACAGACGCCCTCACGGGCCAGGAATAGGGGAACCGATGGCAAGCCATTGCGTTTCTCGGTTGGGTCTTGCCGACTGGCAACGGCCTGATATTGCTCATCAAGCCATTTGAACCGGAAGCCGAGGGCCGTTATGACCCCGTTTCGCGCCTTGGGGATTGCCATCGGGGTTGCCGGCTCCGTCTTTCTCTTTTGTGGATTGAATGCGTCCGATGCGCCGCTGGCGCAGGCCAGCGAAGCCTTGACCGGCAGCTACAGCAACCACACGCTCTGGTATATCGTGGGAGGCCTTGGTGCCATGATCGCCGGCGCCTCCATGGCGCTGCCCAGCCGGCGCTGACCGCCGCCCGCATGACCTCTCTTCAGCTGAAGGACCGAATCCCATGAAAGCGAATGCCGACGACGCCACGATGAACACCGTACGCGAGGATCTGGATCAACTGCGGGCGGACCTCAAAAGCGTCATGGAGGCGATCGGCAACCTCAAGAGCGATGCCGGCGCCGCCATGAAGGACCAGGCGGCGCGGGCCGCCGGCAATATCGGCCGCAAGGCCGAGGATATCTTCGAGGATCTCAAGGGCGAGGGCGAGCGCGCCACGAAGCTGCTGACCAGCGCTGTCAACGAGCATCCCTACAGCTCTCTCGCCATCGCGCTGGCGATCGGGATCGTCATCGGCCGCACGCTGGATCGGCGGTAACCCATGACGAATCTCGATGCCGGCCTGCTCCGGCTGCTGCTTGGCGTGGCCGTCCTCGAGCGCGCCGAGGCGGCCAAGCGTCGGGCAAAGAAGGCACTGGCACTGGCCGCCATCGGCCTTGTCCTGGCGGTTGCGCTGGGCGGGACTGCCGTCCTGATCCTCGGCGAACTCTCGGTGTTCCTGATCGAGCTGCATCTGGGGCGTGCCAATGCGCTGCTGATCACGGCCGCGGGCGCCGTCGTCCTTGCCGCGGGCGCCGGCTATTTCGCCTGGACTCAGCTGCTGCGCCTTCCGGATCCCAAATCCGCGAAGAGGAAGGCGTCGGCTGCGGGCGAGGCGGACGCTTCGAAGGATCCGCTCTGGAACCTCGCCGGCGCGCTGGCCGTCGGCATCATCGCCGGCGCATCTCGCGGCCGAGACGCCGAGTAGCCGCTTCCCGCGGCAAATCGCGACATAGAGAGGCTCGCCGGCGCCCGGCCTTCTCATGGCCAAACCCCAGCGGGCTGGAAGTTTTGGAACCGACCCTGTCGCCGGCAAGCCGGCGGCGGTGTCTGCCGCTAGATGCGACCCATCAGCAGCAGAACCACGATAACCACCAGCACGACCGAGAAGATGCCGGTGGGGTAGTAGCCCCATTCGCGGCTGTAGGGCCAGGCCGGCAAGCCGCCAATCAGCAACAGCACGAGAATGATCAGAAGAATTGTGCCAAGCATGGGGATTCTCCCTCATGAAAGAGGAACGGCAATGAACAAAGCCGTTGATCGATCGGGAATCTCGGGCAACGCCGGGCTCGCATCCGCGCCGCCCGAGCGAGGCACCCGTCAGTGGTAGCGGCGCTCCCAGTCCTTCACCTGGCGCTCGGCCTCGTCTTTGGCGATGCCGTAACGCTCCTGGATCCGGCCCACGAGCTGGTCGCGCCTGCCCGCGATCCGCGTCAGATCGTCGTCGGTGAGATCGCCCCACTCTTCCTTGAGCTTGCCGGTGGCCTGCTTCCAATTTCCTGCGATGGTGTCCCAATTCATGGACAACTCCTTTGGTTGTGCGGCGCTGCAATCGACCGCTGCCCCAAGAACGCAATCCCATTCGCCTGGGTTCCCGCCGAAGGGTCATTGCCCCATCGGCATGTGGCATCCGTGTGACCTCGAGCCCTTCGAACCTCGGTCGGGTGCGGCGCAGGAACCAAGCCAACCGGCTCCCGTTTTCCCCCTATCGTCGCAACGGCAGATCGCCTTGGCCTCTGTTGCGGCGTCACCGCACGCGATGCGGATCACCGATGTGGGAACAATGTTTGGAGGCTGATATGAACCGAGTTTCACTCCTGCTCGCGAGCGGCGCCATGCTCCTTGGGAGCAGCGTCGTGTGGGCGGACGACACCACCACGACGACGGTTCCGACACCGCCGTCGGACACCACCACCCAGACCAGCTCGGCGCAGGTGCCGGCGACGGGCGAGGTCGGCGTCAAGCAGCTCGTCGGCGTGGATATCCGCAATGCCAACGACGAGAAGGTCGCCGAGATCAAGGACGTGCTGATCGGCAACGACAACACCGTCAACACGGCGATCGTCACCGTCGGTGGCGTGATGGGTATGGCCGGTCGCAACGTCGCGATCGCGTGGAACCAGATTCAGTTCTTCCGCGATGCCGACACGATCAAGGCCAAGACCAGCCTGACCGAGGATCAGCTCAAGGCGCTGCCTGAGTACACTTCCGACGGGGGCGTCTGGCATACCAAGTAGACCCCGGAAGCCGGAAACTCTCGTCGAAGCGAGAAGGGAGCGTTGGCAGCGGCGATCATTTGGCCGCAACCAGCCTCCCTTCTTTGCGTTTTCGGATCGTCATCGGCAGGACGCGCCGACCGATCGACGGTGCCCGGAATTCAACGGTGCCCGGAACCGTGATCGCCGCCAGAGCCGTGATAGCCGTCAGAGCCGTGATAGCCGTGATAACCGTCATAGCCGTCATAACCGTGATAGTCGTTATAGCCATAGTAGTAGGGGTGATAGTAATAGTAGGGTCGCGGATAGGGGCCCGCGACGCAGCCGCTCAGGATGACCGCCGCCAGCAGCAGCGGCGCTCCAACCCGCAGAACGCGCAACCAGTTTCTCATCGAAGTCGCACTCCAAGCCAAAGGGGGGGCCGGAACGGGTCTCATGAACCCGGGTTTCGGATTGGGTCGGACCTGACCAACCCTCTGCTCCTTACACGGCATAGGTGGCGAAATCCGTCGCCCGCCGCGCCCCGATACGCTATTCAAGAACCCATTGTCGGGGTGCTTGGGAGCGAGGGATATGGATCTCGAACTGTCGGTTCGCGAGAAGGAACTTGCTGCAAAGGGTCGGAACTTCTGCGATCAGGTCTTGGTGCCGCTGGAGCTGATCGCGGACGAACATGGAGAAGTGCCCATGGAGCGCCGCGCCGCCATCCGCCAGGCGGTGCGCGACTGGGGCCTCGCCGGTATCAATCACAGCAAAGAGAATGGCGGGCTGGGCCTCACCATGGTCGAGCAGACCGTGATCGAGGAGCAGCTCGGCCGCGTCACCAACGGCCTCTGGAGCTGCGTCTGGCGGCCGCCGGTCAGTCTGAAATTCGGCACCGCCGCGCAGAAGCGGGACTATCTCCAGCCCTCCTGCCATGGCGAGCGGCGTGGCTGCTTCGCCATCACCGAGCCCAATGCGGGTTCCGATCCTCGCCAGGTCGAGACCAGCGCGGTGCGCAAGGGCGACCGCTGGCTGCTCAACGGGGAGAAGTGGTTCGTCACTTCCTACAATGCCTCGGACTTCATCATCGTCCATGCCCATGTCGACAACGACCCGAACAAGCCGACCCTGTTCCTGGTCGACAAGCCGGCCAAGGGCATGACTCATCTGCGCTCGCCGAAATTCATGCACAACTTCGCCTTCGATCACGCCGAGCTGCGGTTCGAGAATGTCGAAGTTCCGGCCGATCGCATGCTGGGCGAGGTCGGCCAGGGTCTCGAGCTGACCAAGGACTGGTTCGTCGAGGCGCGGCTGCAGATCGCGTCGCACGCGCTGGGGGCGGCAATCCGCGCCGCCGAGATCGCCAACGACTACGCCACGAACCGGGTCCAGTTCGGCAAGCCGATCCGCGATTTCCAGGCCATCGAGTTCATGCTGGCCGACATGGCGGTCGAGATCTTCGCCGCAAAATCGATGCTCTATCGCGTCGCCTGGGAGATCGATCGCAAGATCGACCGCAAGCTGATCCATGGCCGCGCCAGTGCCCTCAAGCTCTATTGCTCCGAGATGGCCGGCCGGGTCATCGACAAGGCGCTGCAGATCCTGGGCGGGCGCGGCTATATGCGCGAGAGCCCGCTCGAGCGGCTCTATCGCGACATCCGCGTGGATCGCATCTGGGAAGGCACCTCCGAGATCCAGCGTCTTGTGGTCGCCGGACAGATCAGGAAGCGCGGCATCGAGGTCTATTCGGGCTGGGTCTGAGCCCTCCAAATCGTTCGACCGACAGGGCCAGAGAAGTCAGTCGGGAGATCCCGGGCCTCAGCCAGCGCATCGCGCACTGCGGCGTCCCGTCGCGGCGGGCTGAAAGTGTCATGACAGGCTTCTCGGATGGGATGTCCCCTTGCGGGAACCCGAAGAGCCTGTCGGGCGCCCCGCGAATCGCCCCGAAGTCACAGGCCGAACAACCGAGGGATCGAAACACCGCCATGCCGATCGAGCATATCCACCCCATGATCGTCCACTTCCCCATCGTGCTGGTCATCACGGCTGCGCTTTTTGATCTGTGGTCCGTAACCTTGGCGCGGCCCCATGGCGAGATGCCTCTGTCGCGCCATGTCGGCACCGCCATGATCGCGGGCGCCGGCATCACCGCGATCGCTGCCTATTTCTTCGGCGATATGGCGCTGGACATCGCCATGACCCGCGGGTTCACCGACGCCCAGCTCGAGGCGCATGAGAGTTGGGGCACCACCACCGCCATCGTTCTCGCGGTGGTCGCCATCGCAAGGCTGTTCATGTGGCGCCGCAATCTCGACCGCAAGGGCAGCGGCGCCATGCTGGCGACCGCGATGAGCCTGGTGGCCGTCTTTCTCGTTGTGGTCACGGCCTATTTCGGCGGGCAGTTGGTTTATGATCTGGGCGTGAATATCAAGCCGGCGGCGTGATCCGCCGCGAGCTCTATCCGCCCTTTTGAGCCTATGCGACAAGCCGCCTTGTGCGGCTTGTTTGCCGTCGAACGATCCGGCGGATCGGGTTTTACGGCGACGCGGCACCGGTTTATCATGCGGCCGTCGAATTCATGTCGGGACGGGGGCCTATGATGAACGAACGTCCTTCACGCCGTTCGGGCGGCCGCGATGCGCGGATCGCGGCGCGCCAGACCGCCGATTCCAGCCGCGTCGTCCGGCCCGGCCTCATGGGCGGCCAGTACCGCCCCCTGTCCGACCGCGATGTCGAGCGTATTCACGCGGCAGCCTTGTCGGTCCTGGCCGAGATCGGCGTCGCGGATGCGCCGCCGGCACTGCAGTCGCTGGCGCTCGAGCGGGGTTGCAAGCTCGATCCGAGCGGACGCCTTCTGTTTCCCCGCATGCTGGTCGAGGATGTGATCGCCAAGGCGGCCCGCGAGTTCTGGGTGCATGGCCGCACGGACTCCCGCTACGACGTCCATGTCGGCGGCCAGCGCGTCCATTTCACCACGGCCGGCGAAGCCGTTACCGTTCTCGATCTCGAGCAGCGCCGCTTCCGCCCGTCGACTCTGGTGGATCTCTACGACTTCGCGCGCCTGGTCGACCGGCTCGAGCATATCCATCAGTTCGGCCAGACCATCGTGGCGACCGAGATCGCCGATCCGCTCGCCCATGCGGCCAGCATCGCCTATGCCTGCCTGTCGGGAACCGCCAAGACCTTCGGCATCAGCATCGGCCAGGCCGAGCATGTGGCGCCGATCGTCCAGCTGTTCGACATGGCGATGGGCGGCGAAGGCCGGTTCGTCAAGCGGCCGTTCGCGGTCGTGGGCTGCTGCCCGATCGTCTCGCCCTTGCGTTTCGCCGAGGATTCGACCGCCGTCCTGATGGAGACCACGCGGCTGGGGCTGATCGGCGACGTCGCCATTGCCGCGCAAGCCGGCGCGACCGCGCCGGCGGCGCTGGCTGGTACGCTGGTCCAGACCGTCGCCGAGACGCTGGCGACCGTGATGGTGGTCAATCTGGTGCGGCCGGGTCATCCGACCACCTTCGGCATCTGGCCCTTCGTCTCGGATCTGCGGACGGGCTCCTTCACCGGCGGCGGCGGCGAGGAGGCGATCTTGAGCGCCGCCGCCATGCAGATCGCCCGCTATTACGACCTGCCGGCTTCGGTCGGGGCCGGCATGACCGATTCCAAGCTGCCGGACAACCAGGCGGGCTTCGAGAAGGGCGTCTCCGTCGCCATGGCGGCCCTCGCCGGCGGCAATTATGTCTGCGAATGCGCCGGGATGCTGGCCAGCCTGATGGGCTGCTCCTTCGAGGCCATGGTCATCGACAACGACATGCTGGGGATGGTCCAGCGCAGCCTCCGCGGCATCGAGGTTAACGACGAGACCCTCTCGCTCGATGCCATCCGCCAGGCCGTCGACGGCCAGGGCCATTTCCTGGGATCCGACCAGACCCTGGAGCTGATGCAGACCGAATATCTCTATCCCGAGATCGCCGACCGGAAATCGGCGTCGGTCTGGGCCGAAGCCGGCGGCCGGGACGTGCTCGAGGCCGCCCATGAGCGGGTCCATGAGATCCTGGGGTCGCATTATCCGAACTATCTAGACGCCGGGACCGACGCCGCGATCAGGGATCGTTTCCCGATCCGGCTGGCGCCGGCGGACATGCGGGCCGCCTGCAAGCGCTGGTAGCCGCCGTCCCGATCGGGTCCACCCCAGCCTGGCGACCCCCGACTTGACCGCCCCCGCTTGATCGCCAACCACGCGGCGGTTCGTCGCAGCGCCATCCGATCCGATTACAGAACCGTAACCGACACCGGTTTTGCCCGCCGACGACATGGCTCTATGTCGCGCGGAAACGCTTCTCATGCCTGCGCCACAGAAATCGCACGGTGCGTCGGGATGTGCGTTGATCGCAGATTTGAATTGCGATAATTACGCATGAATACGCCCTCAAATTACCTGAATTACAGGCGTAACTCTGCCCGTTAGGGCGCTGACAAGGCGAGCCAAGAAAGGAAGATCAGAACCGACCGCGGCGCGACGCGTGGTTGAGCGATCGGCTCCTCGGGAGCCGGCACTGGTCTCTTTCAATTTCGGGACAAGTGAGGTTTGGCGGCACGCAGAGCGATCTGCGGTGCGGCAAACCCGCGCGAACACAGCGCCGACACAGGATTTGAACGACCTCTGCGTGATATGCGACGGGGAACAATCTTTAAGTTCCGTAGTTGAAGAACGGAACGGGCGACGACAGGGACCATGCGTATTTCAAATTGGATCATTGGATTGGTCACGGCGGCATTTTTTGCCGGCGCGTGGGGCATCACCAATCGGCCGGTGGACGAGCAGCCCTGGCGCGGAGAACTGCGCGGGCTGTCCTTCGCGCCTTATACCGACGCCCACAATCCCATGACCAAGGTCGACCCGACGCCCGAGGAGATCTCGCGCGATCTCAAGGCCGTCGCCAGCGTCGCCCGTTCGGTTCGTACCTACACCACGCAAGGCACCATGATGCAGGTGCCGCGCCTCGCCTGGAAACAGGGCCTGACCGTGACCGCCGGCGCCTGGATCGGGCCCGATCTCGACGCGAACAAGCGCGAGATCTCCAACCTGATCGACATGACGCGCAGCAACGGCAACATCACCCAGCTCATCGTCGGCAACGAGTCCGTGCTGCGCGCCGACGTGACCGTGCCTGAGCTCATTCAATATATCCGCGCCGTCAAGGCGTTGACCCCGCTGCCCGTCAGCACCGCCGAACCCTGGCATGTCTGGCTCGCCCACCCCGAGCTGGCGCAGCAGGTCGATTTCATCGCGGTCCATATTCTGCCCTTCTGGGAGGGCATCGACCCGGACCAGGCGGTCCAGTTCGTGATGGAGCGCTATGAGGACCTCCAGCGCAAATTCCCCAACAAGCGCATCGTCATCTCGGAAATCGGCTGGCCCTCCGAAGGCCTGACCCGCAAGGACGCGGTCGCTTCGCCGGTCAATCAGGGCCTGTTCCTGCGCCGCTTCCTGGCGGCCGCCAAGGAACATAATCTCGACTACTTCGTCATCGAAGCCTTCGACCAGCCCTGGAAGATGCAGGTCGAGGGCGGCGTCGGCGCCTATTGGGGCATCTTCGACGCCGACCGCAAGCTGAAGCCTGCGCTCGACGGCGTGCTGATGAACCGGCCCGACTGGCCCTGGCTGTCGCTGGCGACCCTCGCCATGGGCCTGCCCTTCGTGCTCTGGCTGCTGCGCCAGGAGCTGGGCCTGAAGCGCCGCGGCCGCCTGATCCTCGCCATCCTGGCGCAGGGCACCGTTTCCGCCGGCGTCTGGGTCTATGCCGCCTATTCGGGCCTCTATCTGACCGATCTGGATATCGGCGTGCTTGGCGTGATCGCGCCGGCCACGCTGCTGCTGCTCGGCGTGTTCCTGACCGAGGGCATCGAGATGGTGGAGTGCCTCTGGCGCGGCTCCTCGCGCCGCCGCCTGGCGCCGCCCGCCGCCTTGGGCGACGCGCCGCCGCCGATGGTTTCGATTCATGTCCCCTGCCGCAACGAGCCGGCCGACATGATGATCCGCACCATCAAGGCACTCGAGCGGCTCGACTATCCGAACTTCGAAGTGCTGATCATCGACAACAACTCGACCGACGACAGCTGCTGGCAGCCGGTCGAGGTCTATTGCCGCAATCTCGGGCCGAACTTCCGCTTCTTCCACTTGCCGAAATGGCCGGGCTTCAAGGCGGGCGCGCTCAACTTCGCCCTGGCGCACACCAACCCGGACGCCCAGGTCGTCGCCACCATCGACAGCGACTATGAAGTCAGCCGCGAATGGCTGAAGGACCTGGTCGGCCATTTCGCCGATCCGCAGGTGGCGCTGGTGCAGGCGCCCCAGGACTACCGGGATGGCAAGGACGACCTCTTCAAGCGCTTCTGCTTCTGGGAATATGCCGGCTTCTTCCATCTCGGCATGAAGACCCGCGACGAGCACAACGCCATCATCCAGCACGGCACCATGGCGCTCATCCGGAAGGACGCGCTGGCGCGCGTCGGCGGCTGGGCCGAATGGTGCATCACCGAGGATGCCGAGCTGGGCCTGCGCCTGTTCGAGGCGGGTTACCGCGCTGTCTATACCGAGAAGAGCTACGGCAAGGGCCTGATCCCCGACAGCTTCGACGCCTTCCGCAAGCAGCGCTATCGCTGGGCCTATGGCGCGATGCAGATCATGAAGACCCATTGGCGCGAGCTCTTGCCCTGGGGCGAGCGCAAGCTCACCCGCGCCCAGCGCTACCAGTTCGTTGCCGGCTGGCTGCCCTGGATCGCCGACGGCTTCCAGCTGATGTTCGTCGCCCTCGCCATCCTTTGGACCGCCGGCATGATCCTCCTGCCGCAGTTCATCGAGCCGCCCCTGACGCTGTTCCTCATCGTCACGCTCGGCATGTTCACCTTCAAGGTGGGCAAGTCGCTCTGGCTCTATACCCAGCGCGTGCCCTGCAGCTTCCTGGAACGGCTGGGCGCCTCGCTCGCGGGCCTCGCCCTCGGCCATACCGTCGCCAAGGCGGTCTGGCGCGGCGCCTTCACCACCAACCTGCCCTTCATGCGCACGCCCAAGCTGGAGAACCAGCCGGCCTTCATCCGCGGCCTGCTCGCCGCCTGGGAGGAGACGCTGATCGCGGCCCTCCTGGTCGGCTTCGGCGTCCTCATCATGATGACCCGCGGCGTGGTCGAACCGGCGGCGAAGCTCTGGGCCATGCTGCTCTTCGTGCAGGCCCTGCCCTTCGCGTCGGCGCTGGTGCTGTCCATGATCAATGCCCTGCCCTTCGGCCGGCGCCGCCCGATGGCGCTGCCGATGGCCGCCGCGGAGCAGGCCAAATCGCCTGCCGCCGAATAGCCCGTTCGGGCTGACATGGGCGAGTCAGCAATGAACCGCCAACCGGCGGCGCAGGGGTCGGGTTTTCTAGCCCCTCTCCTGGCGCTGCTGCTGGCCGGCCTCGGCGGCTTCGGCTTCTGGTGGCAGATGGGCCGTCCGGTCACCCTGACCGACGCGCCGCCCGGCAAGATCCACTGCGTCTCCTACACGCCCTTCCGCGGCAGCCAGACGCCGTTCGATCCCACGCTCCATATCCCGGCCTGGCAGATCGAGGAGGATTTCAAGATCCTCAGCACCGATGTCGATTGCGTGCGGCTCTACGCGACCGACCAGGGGCTCGACCAGGTGCTGCCGATCGCCCAGCGCTACGGCATGACGGTGCTGGTCGGCGCCTGGATCGGGCGCGATCCGCTGGCGAACGAACGCCAGTTGAGCGACGTGATCCGGCTCGCCAATGCCTATCCCGACACAGTCAGGGCGATCATCGTCGGCAATGAGGTGCTGCTGCGCGGCGAGCAGACGCCCGAGGCCCTCGCCGCGATGCTCACGCGGGTCAAGCAGGCGACCGGCAAGCCCGTCACCTATGCCGATGTCTGGGAGTTCTGGCTCAAGGCGCCGCAGCTCGCGGACGCGGTCGATTTCCTGACCATCCACATCCTCCCCTACTGGGAGGATCAGCCGCAGCCCGTCGCCGCCGGCCTCGCCCATCTCGAGGCGATCGTCGACAAGGTCCGCGCCGCCTTCCCCGCGAAACCGATCCTGATCGGCGAGACCGGCTGGCCCAGCGAGGGCCGCGAGCGCGAGGACGCGACCCCGAGCCTGGTCAACCAGGCCCGCTACCTGCGCGAGTTCATGGCCTATGTGGCCGGAGCCGGCGCCGGGCTCGACTACAATCTGATCGAGGCCTTCGACCAGCCCTGGAAGCGCGCGCTCGAGGGCACGGTCGGCGGTTATTGGGGCATCTTCGACGCCGATCGCCAGGCGAAGTTCCCCTGGCGCGGCCCGGTCAGCGAATATCCGCAATGGCAGACCGACTTCGCGATCGCGAGCGGGCTCGGCCTTGTCCTTCTGGGTGCCGCGTTCCTCTGGGGTTATCGCGGCAATATCGGCAAGTGGATCCTGGCCGGCCTGATCGCCGAAGCGACCGGCAGCGCGCTCCTGCTGCAGGTCCGCCATTCGCTGCTCGCTTCCATGGCCTCCTATGATTATGCCGCCGAAGCCCTGCTGCTGCTGGTGACCGCCGGCAGCGCGCTCACGGTGTTCCACGCGCAGGCGACCGGGCGGTTCAGGATCGCCGCCTTCTCCTCGGCTCTCGCCTGGCTGTGCCGTCCCTGGCGCCAGCATCTCGATCTGCCGACGATCCTGGCGCTGTTGCAGGGGTCCGCCGTGGTCACGGCGCTGGCGCTGTCGCTCGGATTCATCTTCGATCCGCGCTATCGCGACTTCCCGCTCGCGGCCCTGCTCACCCCGGCGGTCGCCTTCGCCTGGCTCGCCTGGAGTGCCCGCGACATCGCGGCCGCGCGCAAGGCCGACCGCCGCGAGGAGGCGATGCTCTCGGGGCTGCTGTTCCTGGCGGGCCTGCTGGTCGCGATCCGCGAGGGCCCGCTCAACTTCGTGGCGCTCGGCTGGGCCGCCACCGCGCTGCTGTTGGCGCTACCGCTGCTACCGGCCTTGCGGGCGCTCCGGGTCGGGGCCGGCGATCCCGGTATCGGCGCGCACCAGGCGCAGCAGGCCAAATAGCAGCCCGAACGCCGCGGCGCCGGCGTTATAGAGCACGACGCCCCAGAGCCCCAGCACGCAGGCCAGGACCGCCAGAGGCCGCCAGCCGGTGATCAGCGCCAGGATGCCGACGCCGAGCGAGGCCATGCCCCAGCCGCCGCCGCGCGAGATCACCACCAGCAGATCGCGCGGACCGCACCACCAGGGCGCGGGCTCGCCCAGGCAGGCGATGCCGATGCCGCGCGGCTCGATCACCAGGAACCGCGCCGCCAATGCCAGCGCGAGCACGACCACGGCGCCGGCGATCCAGGGACGGATCACGGCCAGCAAAGCGCGGAGTGAGATCGGGGCATCGCTCATGGTGCAGGCTCGAAGGGCGAGGGACCTCGGGGACAATGCCTGGAGCCCGATTTCGGGTCCAGCATTTCCACCCCAACATTATGCGATCCCCGAGCTCTGCACTCCGCGAGCCTGCCTGCTTGAAAGGTCAGTGAGGCGGCAATTCATCCTGTTCGTCGAGATCGGCTTCTTCCATCGCGACGGGCGCAGCCGCGGCCGGCACCAACGGTGTCGTGCCCGCGAGGCGGCGATAGGAGAGCCAGCTCAACGGCATCGAACAGAGATAGAGGCCGCAGATGCCGAGCAAAGTGAGCCAGGGGCTCGAGGCCAGGAAGGCCGCCAACGCCCCCACCATCAACAGGGTAGGAAGAACGAAATGTTGCGGCACCTTGATCCGTTTGAAGGAGTAGGTCGGCAGCCGGCTCACCATCAGCCCCGCCACGGCGACCGCGACGATGCCCGCCAGCCAGGGATTGTCGAAATAGCCGGGCCCGACGGCGAGGTCGGCCACCATCGGCACCAGCACCAGGCCGGCGGCCGCGGGGGCCGGCACGCCCATGAAGAAGCGACCGGTCCAGGCCGGCAGGTCGGTATTGTCGAGCTTGGTGTTGAAGCGGGCCAGACGCAGGCCACAGCAGACGCAATAGAGCAGCACCGCGACCCAGCCCGGAGCACCGGTCTCGGACAGGTTCCAGAAATAGAGCAGCAGCGCCGGGGCCACGCCGAAGCTGACGAAGTCGGACAGCGAATCCAGCTCGGCGCCGAACTTGCTGGTGCTGTCGAGCAGACGCGCGATCCGGCCGTCGAGCGCGTCGAGGATGGCCGCGATCAGGATCGACACCACGGCCGCTTCCCAATGCTGATGCAAGCCGAAGCGGATGCTGGTCAGGCCGGCGCAGAGCGCCAGCAGGGTCAGGATGTTGGGGATCAGCCGGTTGAAGGACTGGTCGCGCAGCCGCGCGACCGTAGGACGCCTACGCATCAGCGCATCTCTCCTCTTCGCATGGGTTCGGCCGATTGCAGGTCGGCAAAGACCGTCTCGCCCGCGACCGAACGCTGGCCCACCACCGCCAACGGCGCGACGCCCTCGGGCAGATAGACATCGACGCGGCTGCCGAAGCGGATCAGCCCGAAGCGCTCGCCCGCGCGCACCGCCTGGTTCGTCTCGATATCGCAGCGGATCCGCCGCGCCACGAGGCCCGCGATCTGGACCACCGCGAACTCATGGCCGTCCGCGCCGCGCACCCGGACCGACTGGCGCTCGTTGAACTCGCTCGCCTTGTCGAGCGAGGCATTGAAGAACTTGCCGGGCCGGTAGCCCAGCGACAGCACCGTGCCGTCGACCGGCATGCGGTTCACATGCACGTCGAACACATTCATGAAGACGCTGATGCGGATCAGCGGCAAGGCCGGCATGCCCAGCTCCGCCGGCGGCACCGCCGGCTCGATCGCCTGCACCACGCCATCGGCGGGCGCGATCACCAGCCCGGCACGGATCGGCGTCACCCGCGGCGGGTCGCGGAAGAAATAGATGCACCACAGGGTCGCCACCAGCCCGACCCAGCCGAGCGGCGACCAGAGCCACCACAGGAGCAGCGTCGCGATCGCGAACAGCCCCGCGAAACGCCAGCCCTCGCGATGAATGGGAACCAGGATGCGATCGAGCAAGGAAAAGGTCCTATGGCTTGCCGTGACGGGCGGTTGCCGAGCGGCGCGCATTCTATCCTCGGCCGACCGTCACCGGGTAAGCATTCCCGGCGGCCCGCCAAGCCCTCTCCCGATCCCCCTCAAATCGGCGTTTTACCCTGGTTTTTCAAGGGATATATCGGCGTTCCGGGAGGGAACTCCGAGGCCTCAGGCGACCTCGATCCGGAGCTCGCCCACGCCCTCGACGCCGCCATGGAGCCGGTCGCCGCGCTTGACCGGCCCGACCCCCGCCGGCGTGCCGGTGAAGATCAGGTCGCCGGGCTTCAGCTCGAAGAGCGCCGAGAGATGGCCGATGATCTCCGGCACCGACCAGATGAGCTGGCTGAGATCGCCCGTCTGGCGCCGCTCGCCATTCACGTCGAGCCAGACAGCGCCCTTGGCGGGGTGGCCGATCTGGGACGCCGGCACGATCGCGGAACAGGGCGCCGCCTGCTCGAACGCCTTGCCGACCTCCCAGGGCCGCCCCAGCTTCTTGGCCTCGCCCTGCAGGTCGCGCCGCGTCATATCGAGGCCGACCGCATAGCCGAATATGCAAGCCACGGCATCCTCGGGTGCGATGTTCCTGCCGCCCTTGGCCAGGGCCACCACCAGCTCGAGCTCGTGATGCACATCGGTCGAGCGGTCGGGATAGGGGAACTTGCCGCCGTCGGGCACCAGCGTGTCGGGATTCTTCTGGAAGAAGAATGGCGCCTCCCGTTTCGGGTCGTGGCCCATCTCGATCGCATGCTCGGCATAGTTCCGTCCCACGCAATAGATGCGATGCACTGGGAAGAGCTGCGCCGTGCCGCGGACCGGCAGGCTGGGCTGGGGCGGCGGCGGAAAGAGGTAGCCGCCGGATGCGCTCTGCTGGGTCACGTCGAGTTTCTTTCTCGTATGATTGAGGGAGGTGAGCAGATATTTGGAGAGCATGGCCCTGGGGGTCAACCCGCGAGGCTGACGCCGACCAGCCGCCCGATCAGGAAGGTAACCCCCGCCGCGGCGAACCCGATCAGCAATTGCCGGACTCCGGAGAACAGAACGCCGCGCCCGGTGAAAAGGCTCGTCCCCGCCCCGATCGCGAACAGGGCCGCGCCGCTGGCGATCAGCCCTGCCAGCAGCGCCGCCTCCGCGCGCAGAAAGAACAGCCCGACGATCGGAAAGACGGCGCCGAACGCGAACAGGCAGAACGAGGTGCCGGCCGCGGTCCAGGCCGACCCGCCCAGCTCGTCGGGATCGATGCCCAGCTCCTCGCGCACCAGCGTATCCAGCGCGGTGTCCTTGTTCGCCATCAACTGATCGGCCAGCGCGCGCGCTTGCTTCTCGCCGAGGCCCTTGGCCTGATAGATGAGGATGATCTCTTCCTTTTCCTCATCGGGCGCCTGTTCCAGCTCGCCGGCCTCGGTGTCGATCTGCTGCTGATAGAGCTCGCGCGCGCTGTTGACCGACAGCCATTCGCCCATCGCCATGGAGCAGGCGCCGGCGACGAGACCGGCGAGACCGGTGATCAGCAGGGTGTGGGAATCGACGGTGGCGCCCGCCACGCCCATGACCAGGCTGAGATTGGAGACGAGTCCGTCATTGGCGCCGAGCACCGCCGCCCGCAGGGCATTGCCGCCGGTCCGATGGCGCCCCTCGATGCGTCCGAGTGTCGAGCCGGGCAATCCGCCCGTGGGCCCGCCTGCGATCGCCGCGAGGATCCTGGCGTGAGACCGTTCCGCCTGCGGCAGCCCGCCGGCCACCGCGTCGGGCTGGGCGTCGTAGCTGCCGACATCCGCCCGCTCGAGCCCGCTGATGACCGGCAGCACGAACTCCGGTCCGAAGCGGCGCGCCAGCCAGCCCAGAGCCCTCGTGCGCCAGCCGGGACGCAGGGGCCTGATGCGTTTTCCCAGCGCCTCCAGCTTTCGCTCCCAGAACTCGCCATGGGCCTCCTCGACTGCCG
>CAVOLB010000019.1:0-23694 GCA_963696655.1 uncultured Alphaproteobacteria bacterium | reverse complement strand
GCGAGGATCATAAGATTCTCGGGGGCATGCAGCCCTGCGGGAATATTCCTACCTTCTTCGACGAGATCGCCGTGAACGGCCACTCTTTCCCGATCGAGAAATTTGCTCTTCCCGGCGGAAGGTACAATCCTTTCCGCGGAGAAATCCCGCTCAAGGGCTCCGCCGAAGCAAAGGGCCAGGCCCTGGCTCACGCGGTCGGCGTGAAATCCTTGCCCCAAGCCACGGTCAACCCACCCATCCATCTCGAGTTCGACGACAACCGGTTGCTGCCTTCCTTGTTCGGCGAGCATGACCAGCATCTGGTCCGCGTCGAACAGGGACTGGGCGTTTCGCTGGTCTCGCGCGGCAATCGCCTCGCCATCTCCGGGCCGGCCGATGCGGTGGCTCATGCCCGAACCACCTTGATCGCGCTCTATCAGCGGCTGAAGCGCGGGCTTCCCGTCGATATGGCGGAAGTGGACGCGGCGGTGCGGCTGGTGCGCGCGGAAGAGCAGGCGGGCGAGCCCAGCCTGTTCGAGCGCATGGGACCGGACGGCACGGCGGTGCGCACGCAGCGCCGCCACATCACGCCGCGCTCGCCGACGCAGGCCGAATATCTCAAGGCGCTGCGCGACCGCGATCTCGTCTTCGGCCTGGGGCCGGCCGGTACCGGCAAGACCTATCTGGCGGTCGCGGTCGCGGTGGCGATGCTGACCAAGGGCTCGATCGACCGCATCGTGCTGTCGCGCCCCGCGGTCGAGGCCGGCGAGCGATTGGGTTTCCTGCCGGGCGATCTGCGCGAGAAGGTCGATCCCTATCTCCGCCCGCTCTATGACGCGCTCTACGACATGATGCCGGCCGAGCAAGTCGTTCGCCGGCTTTCCAACGGCGAGATCGAGGTCGCGCCGCTGGCTTTCATGCGCGGCCGCACCCTGTCCAACAGCTTCGTCATCCTCGACGAGGCGCAGAACACCACGTCGGTGCAGATGAAGATGTTCCTCACCCGCCTGGGCGATGGCAGCCGCATGGCGGTCACGGGCGATCTGTCGCAGATCGATCTTCCCACCGGCCAGCGCTGTGGCCTGGCCGACGCGGTCGAGACGCTCGACGGCGTCGAGGGCGTGAGCATGGTTCGCTTCACCGAGGCCGACGTGGTCCGCCATCCGCTGGTCGGACGCGTGGTCCGTGCTTATGAGGCGCGCGAGCGCGAGCAGCGCGCCCGCGATGGCGGTGCCTCGGACGGGACCGGCCGCGACGGCCCACGCCGGTAAAGCCCATGGCGCGAGCGGCCAAACCGGCGGCGCACAGGGCGCGCGCCGGGTCGGCGAAATCCAAATCCACATCCGCAAAGGCGAAGCCGCGACCCTCGCCGCGGCCGGCGGCGGCGCGGATCGCGATCGAGAAACTGGACCCGGCCTGGCGGAACGTGGCGCCCGGCATCGATGCGCTCGCCCGCCGGGCCGCTCATGCCGCCCTGGCAGCGGCGCTGCCGCCGGGCCCGCGCGCCGAATTGGCCCTGGCGCTGGGCGACGATGCCCTGCTGCAGCGTCTCAACCGGGATTACCGGGGGCGCGACAAGCCCACGAATGTGCTATCTTTTCCCTATGTTGCGTCGCCCGGGACGCCCGCCCAAGGCGGACGCTTTCTCGGCGACGTGGCGATCGCGCGCGAAACGCTGCTCGCGGAGGCGGTCGCCGAAGGCAAGCCGGCAGCGCATCATCTGAGTCATTTGATCGTGCATGGGGTCCTCCATCTCTTGGGCTACGACCACGAACATGCCGCCGAGGCGCGGCGGATGGAGACGCTCGAACGCAAGGTGCTCGCCGGTCTTGGCATCCCCGATCCCTATCGGGTGCGGCCAACCGCGGCCCGGCGGCGCTGAGCCGGTGGCGCCCGCATGAGCGATCCCGCCACCAGCAGTTCCAGCCGCGACGCGACGGCGACCGACGAGTCTTCGGGATTCCGCGTCATCCGCAATTGGCTGCGCTGGCGCCGGCGCCACCGCAAGACCGAGACCGACCTGCGCGATGCGATCGAGGAGCTGATCGAGGAGAGCGAGGGCGACACCGAGGCCGAACCCGCGCATGGCGACGAGAGCAGCCTGCTGCTCAACATCCTCAAGCTGCGCGACCTCACCTGCGTCGACATCATGGTGCCGCGCGCCGACGTGATCGCGGCCCCGTCCGACATCAGCCTCGAGGATCTGGTCAAGCTGATGGTGCGCGAAGGCCATTCGCGCCTGCCGATCTTCCGCGAGACGCTCGACGACGCGGTCGGCATGGTCCATATCCGTGACGTGCTGGCCTGCATCGCCGGCGAGCGCAACTACGACCTGATGCAGATCAAGCGCGAGGTGCTGTTCACCGCGCCCTCGATGCGGGCGCTCGATCTTCTTCTGGAGATGCGCCTCAAGCGCATCCATATGGCGCTGGTGGTCGACGAGTTCGGCGGCATCGACGGGCTGGTGACGATCGAGGACGTGGTCGAGGAGATCGTCGGCGAGATCGAGGACGAGCATGATGTGGCCGAAGGGCCGAAGCTGATCCAGCGCCCCGATGGCACCCTGATCGCCGACGCCCGCGCGACCATCGAGGAATTCGAGGCCATGGTCGGCCCGGTTCTCTCGGCCGAGGAGCGCGAAGAGGATGTGGACACGCTGGCGGGGCTGGTCTTCGCGCTGGCGGGCCGCGTGCCCAGCCGTGGCGAGCTCATCACGCATCCGGCCAGCGGGATCGCCTTCGAAGTGCTGGATGCCGATCCGCGCCGCATCAAGCGGCTCAAGATCCACAACCTGCCCAAGCCTTCCACGGATGGCAAAGAATAAGGCGGCCGCTCGCGCGGTCGGACGAATCCCCGACATGACCGACCACAAGGACGCGCCACCCTGGCCGATGCTGGGGCGCCTCGACGCGCGGCTGGCGGCCCTGACCGGCTGGCGCCGCTATCTGCTGCTGACCTTCCTGGGCGCCCTGGGGGCGCTCGCCCTGCCGCCGGTGCATATCGTCCCCGCCTTCTGTCTCGGGCTCTGGGCCATCGTCTGGGGAATCGAACGCGCGCCTTCGACCCGCGCGGCCTTCGCGACCGGATGGTGGGTCGCGTTCGGCTATTTCCTCGCCGGCCTCTACTGGGTCGCGAGCGCGTTCCTGGTCGATCCGGTGAAGTTCGGCTGGATGATTCCCTTCATCCTCGGCGGCCTGTCCGCCTTGATGGCGTTCTTCGTCGGCGCCTCGGCCGCCGCGGTGCGCCGGCTGAAGCTGACGGGCGTGGCCGGCGTCCTGGCGCTGGCCGTCGCCTGGCTCTTTTTCGAATGGGTGCGGAGCTGGCTGCTCTCAGGGTTTCCCTGGAACCTCGCCGGCTATGTCTGGGCCTTCTCGGACGGCATGAACCAGTTCGCCGCGCTGGCTGGAATCTGGGGCCTCTCCCTTGTGACAATTATTGGGCTGGGCCTGCCGGCGCTACTCGCGCGCCCCGCGAAAAACCACCGGATTGTCGTCCTATGCGTGGCATCGGGAGTCGCCTTGTTGGCGGCGATCTGGGTCGGCGGAACGATCCGGCTGTCGATGGCGCCGCCGCCGGCGAGCGACGGCCTGCATTTGCGAATCGTCCAGGCGGACATTCCGCAGACCCTGAAGAACGACAGCGCCGCCGCCTACAGGAATGTACTACGACAAGTTGAGATGACGCGGGGCACAGCTGGCGGCGAGGCGGCGAAGCTCGTGCTGTGGCCCGAAGCGGCGGTACCTTTCCTGATCGATCGCGAGCCCGAGTTACGCACCGCATTAGCGGGCGTCGTACCACCCGGGGGTTATCTCTTCACCGGCTCGCCGCGCGGCGAACCGCAAATTGGTCCGCTCGATCAAGTCTGGAACAGCCTCGTCGCGCTCGACGAACACGGCACGATTCGTGCGACGTTCGACAAGTTCCATCTGGTGCCGCTCGGCGAATATGTGCCGCTGCGCCGGCTGTTTCCCTTTATTTCCAAGGTGACGCCGGGCGGCATGGACTTCAGCGCCGGTGCCGGCCCCACAACGATTCGTTTGCCCGGGGTGCCGGCCGTAGGGCCGGTGATCTGCTATGAGGTGATTTTCCCCCACGCGGTTGTGAATGAGGCCGACCGGCCCGATTGGATCGTCAACCTCACCAACGACGGATGGTTCGGCATCACCAGCGGACCCTATCAGCATTTCGCGAGCGCGCGCCTGCGCGCCGTCGAGGAAGGCCTGCCGCTGGTGCGCGCGGCCAATACCGGCATCTCCGGCATTGTCGATTCTTACGGCCGCGTCATCAGAGAGCTGGGCCTCGGGGAAACCGGCGTCCTCGACGGCGTCCTGCCACAGCCATTAACTCCTACACCTTATGCGCGCGGGGGCGACTGGAATGTCCTCGCTTTGGGGTTGATCGCGGCTCTCCTCGCACTAGTTTGTCATAGACGCAAAACCTGACCACCCCGCCATTGTGGCAGGTCTTGCCTTTATGCGGTCGCCACTCCCGAACGCAGTGGGGTATTGAGCGCTTCGCGTGTTGACTGCATAAGGGCGTATGACCTACTAGAGAGTGTGGACCGAGGTCCTAGGTGACGGACGGTCGAACCTTGAAAGGATGAACTCGTATGCCCCGCGGCCGGAAATCCTCCGGAAGGATGGCTAGTCAAGGCTTCCCCAATCCGATCGACGTTCATGTCGGCGCGCGTATTCGGCAACGCCGTACGCTGCTCGGCATGAGTCAGGAAAAGCTCGGTGAAGCGATCGGTCTGACCTTCCAACAGGTCCAGAAATACGAACGCGGCGCGAACCGCGTCGGCTCGAGCCGGTTGTTCGATCTCGCCCGCGTACTCGACGTACCGGTCAGCTATTTCTTCGAAGACATGTCGGCAGGCACGGCGTCCAAGTCGCCGTCGCGTCTGCGTGGCCTGGCGGAACCGAAGCCCGAGCCCTTCGAGCCCGATCCGCTGGCGAAACGTGAAACCCTGGAACTGGTCCGCGCTTACTACCGCATTGCCGATCCGGCGGTGCGCAAGCGTGTGTTCGAGCTGACCAAGGCCTTGGGTCGAACGGTCCGCAAGCGCCGGGCCTCCTGATCCGCTCACCCGTCTGATCGCATCGGTCCGCGACCTTGTCCCGTCCCCTTGCCTGGGGCGGGGACAAATGGTCGCGGCTGACTTTCGTCGGGGCGATGGGGTCGCCGAGGCTGGCGGTCGAGCCGAGGGCCTCGGCGCCCGGCGGCCGTTTTGCTCGGATTCGGATGCGCCCGACCTGGGCCGGGCCGCGTCGCCTTGCTCTATCGGCGGGCCGCCGGGCCTAAGCTTCCCTTATGACGATCGCCGGTCAATTTGGCTTGACCGGTCCGCGGCGCTTGAAACATCATCCGGCGCCCGAATCCGGGGGTCTGTCCAGAGTCGGCGGCTGGCAGCGACGCGGACCCGACGTCCGCGCCTTGTCGTTCATTCATGCGCCACTGTCCTTTATGAGGAGCGCCCGTGTCCAAGGGGTCCTATCTCTTTACCAGCGAATCCGTGGCCGAAGGCCATCCGGACAAGGTCTGCGACCGCATCTCCGATGCGATCGTCGATACCTTCCTGACGGCGGAGCCGCAGGCGCGCGTCGCGGTCGAGACGCTGTGCACCACCAACCGCGTGGTGCTCGCGGGCGAGACCCGGGGCCCGGCCTCGATCACCCCGAAGCTGATGGAAGACGTGGCGCGCCAGGCCATTCGCGATATCGGCTACGAGCAGGAAGGCTTCCACTGGAAGCATGCGAAGGTCGAGGTGCTGGTTCACGGCCAGTCCGCCGACATCGCCCAGGGCGTCGATGCGCTCGGCAACAAGGACGAAGGTGCCGGCGACCAGGGCATCATGTTCGGCTTCGCCTGCAACGAGACCGAGCATCTGATGCCGGCACCGATCTTCTATTCTCACAACATTCTCCGTTCGCTGGCCGAGGCGCGCCATTCCGGCGCCGAGCCCGGCCTCGGGCCCGATGCCAAGAGCCAGGTCACGCTGCTCTATGAGGACGGCAAGCCGGTGCGCGCCACCTCGGTGGTGGTGTCGACGCAGCATTCCGAGAGGCTGTCCCAGGACCAGGTGCGCGAGATCGTGCGCCCGCATGTCCTCAACGTCCTGCCCAAGGGCTGGATGTGTCCTGAGTCCGAATTCTATGTGAACCCGACCGGCCGCTTCGTCATCGGCGGCCCGGACGGCGATGCCGGCCTCACCGGCCGCAAGATCATCGTCGACACTTACGGCGGGGCGGCTCCGCATGGCGGCGGCGCCTTCTCCGGCAAGGACCCGACCAAGGTCGACCGGTCGGCGGCCTATGCTGCGCGTTACCTGGCGAAGAATGTCGTGGCGGCGGGCCTCGCCGACCGCTGCACCATCCAGATCTCCTATGCGATCGGCGTCTCCAAGCCGCTTTCCTTCTATGTGAACACGCACGGCACCGGCCGGGTGGAAGAGGACAAGCTGGCAAAGCTGCTGCCCGAGATGGTGGATCTGCGTCCGCGCGCGATCCGCGAGCATCTGGCGCTCAACCGTCCGATCTATGCACGCACCGCGGCCTATGGCCATTTTGGCCGCGCGCCCGATCCCGATGGCGGCTTCTCCTGGGAACGCCTCGATCTGGTGTCGGCCCTCAAGCGCGAGCTGCATTAGGCGCCATGCCGAGACGCCCGGCCGCAAAGGCCGGCGACGGCCGCGACGATCGCACTGCCGGAGAGGACGGGACCGGCGAGCGGCTCCATTTCCATGGCCGCCGCCGGGGCCGCAAGCTGCGGCTGGGTCAGCAGCGCCTCATGCAGGAAACCCTGCCGGGCCTGAGGATCGAGCTCCCGCCGGCCGGTGCCGGTCTCGATCCCGAGGCGTTGTTCGGACCCGGCCGCGAGCTCTGGCTCGAGGTCGGCTTCGGTTCCGGCGAGCATCTTGCCTGGCAGGCCGAGAACAACCCGCATGTCTCGATCATCGGCTGCGAGGTCTTCGAGAACGGCATCGCCCGGGCCGTGGGGCACGCGGTCGAGCGCGGGCTGGGCAATCTGCGTTTCTTTCCCGACGATGCCCGGATGGTGATGGACCGGCTGCCCGACGCGTCGCTGAGCCGGGTGTTCATCCTGTTTCCGGATCCCTGGCCCAAGACGCGCCATGCCGAGCGCCGCTTCGTGGGCCGGCCCAATCTCGACCGGCTGGCGCGGCTGATGCGGCCCGGCGGGGAATTGCGGATGGCCAGCGACGACCCGAGCCAGATCCGCTGGATGCTGGCGGAGACCATCGACCATCCGGCCTTCGTCTGGCTTGCCGCCGGACCGGAGGATTGGCGCCGGCGCCCGGCCGATTGGCCGGGCACGCGTTACGAGGCCAAGGCCTTGCGCGAAGGACGCAAACCCGCCTATTTCCGCTTCCGGCGGCGCTGATCCGGGAATCCGCAGGAAATATTTTTTGTCGGCAGGCGTTATGCCGCGCCCCCCGAAGGCGCTGCGGAAACGCGCCAAACCCGCGAAAAACCGGCAAAAAGTCTCTTGCGCAGGGAAAGAAAGCCACTATATTCCCGGCCATCATTGTTCCGAACATACGGGACCAAGAAAAAAGGTGGGCCGAATGCCCGCCTTTTTTGTTACCCGCGGTTTGGGCGCGTTTTCGCGTGGACCGAACCCTTTGACAGTTGAGCCCTGAATGGTCGAGACGCGCCAGATCGAGCAGATGATCGAGCCTTCGCTTGCCGCGATGGGCTACGAGATCGTCCGCGTCCATCTGTCGGGCGGGCATCGGCCGATCCTGCAGATCATGATCGAGCGGATCGACGGCCGCGAGATCACGGTCGATGACTGCGCCGACTCCAGTCGCGCGATCTCGGCTTTGCTGGATGTCGAAGATCCGCTGCCCTCGGCTTACGAGCTCGAGGTCAGCTCGCCCGGCATCGACCGGCCGCTGACCCGGCCCAAGGATTTCGAGCGGTTCGCCGGCCATCTGGCGAAGATCGAAACGCGCCGGCCGATCGAAGGGCGCAAGCGCTTCCAGGGACGCCTCGTCGGCCGCGCCGGCGAGGAGGTCGTGGTGGCGCTGGAAGAAGGCGGGGAGGCCCACCTGCCGATGACTGAAATAGCCAAAGCCAAACTGGTGCTGACCGACGAACTGATCGCGGCAGCCGCAAACAACGCGAATCGTTAGATCCCGAGGTTGACATGGAACCCACAATTGCCATTCCCAGACTCGAGCTTCTGCAGGTGGCGGAAGCCGTCGCGCGCGAAAAGGGCATCGAGCGCGATGAAGTGCTGGAAGCGATGGAGCAGGCGATCCAGAAGGCCGGCCGCTCCAAATATGGTCATGAGCATGACATCCGCGCTCTGATCGACCGCAAGAGCGGCGAGATCCGCCTGATGCGCTTTCGCGAGATCGCCGATCCGGTGGTCAACGAGGCGACGCAGATCCCGCTCGCCGACGCGCTGCGCTCCCATCCCGACAAGAAGCTCGGCGATTTCCTGATCGAGGAGCTGCCGCCGATCGATTTCGGCCGCATCGCCGCCCAGACCGCCAAGCAGGTGATCGTGCAGAAGGTGCGCGAGGCCGAGCGCAAGCGCCAGTTCGAGGAGTTCAAGAACCGCAAGGGCGAGATCGTCAACGGCCTGGTCAAGCGCGTCGAGTTCGGCAATGTGACGGTCGACCTGTCGCGGGCCGAGGCGCTGCTGCGGCGCGACGAGCTCCTGCCGCGCGAGGCCTTCCGCGTCGGCGACCGCGTCCGGGCGCTGGTGCTGGATGTGCGCGAGGAGCCGCGCGGCCCGCAGATCTTCCTGTCGCGCACCCATCCGACCTTCATGGCCAAGCTGTTCGCCCAGGAAGTGCCGGAGATCTACGACAACATCATCGAGATCAAGGCCGTGGCCCGCGACCCGGGCAGCCGCGCCAAGATCGCCGTCATCTCGAACGACAGCTCGATCGATCCGGTCGGCGCCTGCGTCGGCATGCGCGGCAGCCGCGTCCAGGCGGTGGTCGGCGAGCTCCAGGGCGAGAAGATCGACATCATTCCCTGGTCGCAGGATCCGGCGACCTTCGTGGTGAACGCACTGGCCCCGGCCGAAGTCGCCAAGGTGGTGCTGGACGAGGAGACCCATCGCATCGAAGTGGTGGTTCCCGACGACCAGCTGTCGCTCGCGATCGGCCGTCGCGGCCAGAATGTGCGCCTCGCCTCGCAGCTCACCGGCTGGGATATCGACATCCTGACCGAGGCCGAGGAATCCGAGCGCCGCAGCGAGGAATTCCGCTCGCGCTCGCAGATGTTCATCGATTCTCTCGATGTCGACGACGTGATCGCGCATCTGCTGGTGACCGAAGGCTTCACCACGGTCGAGGACGTCGCTTTCATCCCGGTCGAGGATCTGGCCGCGATCGAGGGCTTCGACGAGGAAGTGGCCGAGGAGCTGCGCCAGCGGGCGCAGGCCTGGCTCGAGCAGCAGAACGAGAAGCTCAGCCTGCGCCGTCGCGAGCTCGGGGTCGCCGAGGATCTGGCTTCGGTCGAGGGCTTGACCCCCGGCATGCTGGTCACGCTGGGTGAAGCCGGCGTCAAGACGCTCGACGATCTGGCCGATCTCGCGACCGACGAGCTGGTCGACAAGAAGGACGGCATTCTGCGCGGCCACGATCTGAGCCGGGCCGATGCCGAGGCCATGATCATGGCGGCGCGCGCCCATTGGTTCGAAGGCGACCAGGCCAAGGCCTGAGCCGAGAGCTGGGCACAAGGGACCGGGGCGCAAGGAACGGATACGAGAACGAGGACGGCGGAATCGAACGAATGCAGGGTGGCATGGGTATGACGGCCAAGGTTGCAGCCGATGATCCGAACCGGGGGGCGATGAGCCCGACCGGCGAGGGTGCGGCCGTGGACGAGGCCGACCCGGTGGCGGCGGACGAGCCGGCCGCCGAAGCTCTTGCGGAAGACGGGCCGCTGCGCCGCTGCATCGCCACGCGCGAGATCAAGCCCAAGGAAGAGCTGCTGCGTTTCGTGGCCGGTCCCGACAAGGATGTCGTGCCCGACCTCGCCGGCAAGCTGCCGGGCCGCGGGCTTTGGGTTTCGGCCGATCGGGCTGCCATCGAGCTGGCGGTGGAGAAGAATCTGTTCGCCAAGGCCGCCAAGGCGCCGTTGCGCCCCGCCGCCGGGTTGGCCGACGAGGTCGTCCGCCTGCTGCGGCGTCGCTGCCTGGAACTGATCGGCCTCGCCCGCGGTGCGGGTCAGGCCGTGGCCGGTTATGAGAAAGTCGACGCCTGGCTCGAGCGGGGCCAGGTGGCGGTGCTGCTCGAAGCGCGCGATGGGGCTGCCGATGGCAAGCGCCGTCTGGCCGCCAAGGCGGGGGCACCCCATATAAGTAGAGCTCCGGCGCCGCCGGCCGAAAAGCCGCGAATTGCCGTGATCGACCTCTTTACCTCCGCTGAACTCGCCTCGGCCCTCGGCCGCGAGCATGTGGTTCATGCCGCTCTGAGCGAGGGCGGCCTCGCCCGTGCGCTCGTGACGGATGCCGCACGGCTCAAAGCCTTGATTGCCGGACACAACAACTGAAGACCGATCGGATTTTCGCGATGACCAGTAGCAACGACACCGATGCCAGCAAAAAGCCGCTGAAGCTGAGCCGTCCCAAGCTCGAGCTGAAGAAGACGGTCGATGCCGGTCAGGTTCGACAGAGCTTCCCCCATGGCCGGACCAAGACCGTCGCGGTCGAGGTGAAGCGCAAGCGCACCTATGCGCGCGGCAACGGCGACAAGGTCACCGAGGTCACGACCGAGCCCGAGTTGGTGGTCCCGGCCGACGCCCCGGCCCATGTCCATGCGACGGCGGTGGTGGAAGCGCCACCCCCGGTCATGCGTCACCTGACCGAGAGCGAGCGCGCGGTTCGCTTGAAAGTGCTGGGCGAAGCCAAGCGCGACGACGAGTTGCGCCGACAGCTCGAGCTGGAAGCTGCGCGTCAGCGCGCCGAGGAAGAGGCGCGGCTGGCGGCCGAGGAAGCGGCCCGGCCCAAGCCGGTCAAGACCGAGGCGGAACCGGCCGCGGCCGTCGTCGCGGAAGTCACGCCGCCGCCGGTCAAGGCCAAGCCCGCGCCCGCACCCGAGCCCGCGCGCGACGGCGAGGCCAAGCCGCATCGCCTGACCGCGAAGCCCGCGGTGGCGGCGGTGCCCGCCACCGAGGAGGATGAAACCGATCGCGCCCGGCGTCCGGGCGGGCCCGTGCGTCATGCGGTGCCGAAGCCGGCCCCCGTGGCGCGCCGCGACGAGCCGCGCCGGCGCACCGGCAAGATCACGATCTCGCAGGCGTTGGACGAGGATGCAGGCGAGCGCGTGCGCAGCCTGGCCGCCGTCCGCCGCGCCCGCGAGAAGGAACGCCGCCTCGCCATGGCGGCAGGCGATTCAACAAAGGTAATTCGCGACGTGGTCATTCCCGAGACGATCACCGTGCAGGAACTGGCCAACCGTATGGCCGAGCGCGGTGCGGACGTCATCAAGTCCCTGATGAAGATGGGCATCATGGCGACCATCAACCAGACGCTCGATGCCGACACGGCCGAGCTGGTCGCCGCCGAGTTCGGTCACCGGGTCCGCCGCGTGTCGGCGGCCGACGTCGAGATCGGCGTCGAGGGCCTCGCCGACGAGGCCGAGCACATGGCCCCGCGCTGGCCGGTCGTGACCGTGATGGGTCACGTCGACCACGGCAAGACCTCGCTCCTGGACGCCTTGCGCCAGACCGATGTGGCCGCGCACGAGGCCGGCGGCATCACCCAGCATATCGGCGCCTATCAGGTGACCCGGGCCAACGCGCAGAAGATCACCTTCATCGACACGCCGGGCCACGCCGCCTTCACCGAGATGCGCGCGCGCGGCGCCAATGTCACCGATATCGTCGTGCTGGTCGTGGCGGCCGACGACGGCATCATGGAACAGACGGTCGAGGCGATCCATCACGCCAAGGCGGCGAAGGTGCCGATCATCGTCGCCATCAACAAGATCGACAAACCCGACGCCAACCCGACCCGCGTACGCCAGGAACTGCTGAAGCACGAGCTGGTGGTCGAAGAGCTGGGCGGCGAGATCCAGACCGTCGAAGTCTCGGCCAAGACCAAGCAGGGTCTCGACAAGCTCGAAGAGGCGATCCTGCTGCAGGCGGAAATCCTCGAGCTCAAGGCCAATCCGGACCGTCCGGCGTCGGGCGCCGTGATCGAGGCCAAGCTCGAGCGTGGCCGCGGCGTCGTGGCGACGCTGCTCGTGCAGCGCGGCACGCTTCGCGTCGGCGACATCCTGGTCGCGGGCGGCGAATGGGGCCGCGTCCGTGCGCTGCTCAATGATCGCGGCGACGTGATGAACCAGGCCGGGCCCTCGACGCCGGCCGAGCTCCTCGGCCTGCAGGGCGCACCGCTTGCCGGCGATACCTTCGCCGTGGTCGAGAACGAGACCAAGGCGCGCCAGGTCAGCGAATATCGCCAGCGCGTGCAGCGCGACAAGGAAGCGGCGACCCGCGTGCGCGGCTCGGCGCAGGACATCTTCACCAAGATCGCCGAGGGCGAGGCCCGGGAGCTCCCGGTCATCGTCAAGGGCGACGTGCAGGGCTCGATCGAGGCGATCGTCGCCTCGCTGCAGGGCCTGAACACCAAGGAAGTGGCGGTGCGCGTGCTGCACACCGCGGTCGGCGGCATCAACGAGTCCGACGTGACGCTGGCGCGCGCGTCGAACGCGATGATCATCGGCTTCAACGTGCGCGCCAATCCGCAGGCGCGCGAGATGGCCAAGCGCGACAAGATCGAGATCCGCTACTACTCGATCATCTACAACGTGGTGGACGACGTGAAGGCGGCCCTCTCGGGCCTGCTCTCGCCGACGATGCGCGAGAACTTCCTGGGCTACGCCACGATCCGCGAGGTCTTCAACATCACCAAGGTCGGCAAGGTCGCCGGCTGCATGGTCACCGAAGGCGTGGTCAAGCGCGGCGCCAAGGTGCGCCTGCTGCGCGACAACGTCGTCATTCACGAAGGCAGCCTGAAGACGCTGAAGCGCTTCAAGGACGAAGTGCGCGAGGTCAAGGAAGGCTTCGAGTGCGGCATGGCCTTCGAGAATTACGACAACATCCAGGTCGGCGATCAGATCGAGTGCTTCGAGATCGAGTTGGTGACGCGCACGCTGGCCTGAGGGCCGGCGCCGCGTCACCCGCTCTGCTTCGAACGAACGGAACGATCCGAGGGCTTTCCAGGTGAAGGCACGTCGAAAATCACGCGCTGGCTCGGGCCCGAGCCAGCGCCAGCTGCGCGTTGGCGAGGAGATCCGGCATGTGCTGGCGGAGCTCTTCGTCGAGGGCCGCCTGCATGACCCGGAGCTGGCCGATCTCAGGATCACCGTGACCGAGGTCAAGGTCAGCCCCGATCTGAAGAATGCGAGCGCCTTCGTGGTGCCCTTCGGCGGCGGCGATCCCGAAGCCCTGGCCCAGTCGCTCAATCATGCAGCACCCTTCCTGCGCGGCGAGATCGCGCATGCGCTCAAGCTGCGCTTCGCGCCGCAGATCCGCTTCCATCCCGACAAATCCTTCGACCGTGCCCAGCGCCTGGACCAGCTCTTTCACAGCCCCGAGATCGCTCGCGACCTGGGCGAGACGAAGGACGATGACGAAGACAAGGGCGGCGACGACGAAGGCGGAGATGACCGGGGCGGGGAGCGCTAGGGGATGGCGCGCCGGCGCAAGGGTCAGCCGATCAATGGCTGGGTCATCCTGGACAAGCCCCTGGGCATGACCTCGACGCAAGCCGTCGGCGCGGTCCGCCGTCTCTTCGATGCGAACAAGGCCGGCCACGGCGGGACGCTCGATCCGCTGGCGACGGGGCTGTTGCCGATCGCGCTCGGCGAGGCGACCAAGACCGTCTCCTATGTGATGGACGGCCGGAAGGTCTATCGCTTCACCGCCCGCTGGGGCGAGGCACGGTCGACCGACGATGCCGAGGGGCCGGTCACGGCCCAGAGCGACCGGCGCCCGACGACCGCCGAGATCGAAGCCGTCCTGCCGCGGTTCCAAGGCGAGATCAGCCAGGTACCCCCCGCCTTCTCGGCGATCAAGATCGAGGGCGAGCGGGCCTATGACCTGGCGCGGGCGGGCGAAACGGTCGATCTGGCGGCGCGCCTCATCTGGATCGAGCGCTTGAGCCTGGTCGCGCAACCCGACGCCGACCATGCCGAATTCGAGGTGGTGAGCGGCAAGGGCGCCTATATGCGTAGTCTTGCCAGGGACTTAGGTCTGGCCCTGGGGACCTTTGCCTATGTCTCGGCCCTGCGGCGAATCGCGGTCGGACCCTTCACGGAATCCCAGGCGATTTCTCTGGAAACACTGAAAGCCCTGGGGCATATTCCGCCCGCCTCAGGGCACCTGTTACCGGTCGAGACGGCGCTGGACGACATCCCGGCCCTTCCCTTGACCGACGCCGAGGCGCTTCGCCTGCGTTCTGGCCAGTCCATCGGTTTGCTCCGCGCGAGCGACCGCGAACGGTTGGGCGCGATCCGTAGCGGCGATTTGGTCTGCGCCATGGCCGGCGGAAAGCCGGTGGCGCTGGCCCGCTTGGAAGCTGGCGATCTGCGCCCCGTGCGCGTGTTGCATCTCTAGACGAAAGGAACAGCCACGATGTCGATTACGGCCGAGCGCAAACAGTCGCTCATGAAGGAATACGCCCGCAAAGAGGGCGATACCGGTTCGCCGGAAGTTCAGGTCGCGGTCTTGAGCGAGCGAATCAAGAACCTGACCGATCACCTGCAGTCCCATGAAAAGGACTTTCACTCCCGCCGCGGTCTGCTGGTCATGGTTGGCCAGCGCCGGCGTCTGCTCGACTATCTGAAGCGCACCGACGATCCGCGTTATCAGGAGCTGGTGCAGCGCCTTGGGCTGCGCCGTTAATTTTGCCAAGCGCTGTTCCGTCCCGCGGAACGACGCGATCCGATCAATGGGAGAGCGCGCGTGGCTGCGGTCGGCGCCGCGCGCGCCAGTTGCCGGGCCGACGCAAGAGGCGGGTGCTCCCGCTTCTTGCGCGGGTCCGGCGCATCCGTAAACCGGCCGTCAGTAAGGACCTTTATCCATGTTCAAAATCTATCGAAAAGAGATCGAGTGGGGCGGCCGTAAGCTCAAGCTCGAGACCGGCCACATCGCCCGCCAGGCCGATGGCGCCGTCATGGCGACCTATGGCGACACCGTCGTGCTCTGCACCGTCGTCGGCCAGCGCCAGCCCAAGGTCGGCGTCGACTTCTTCCCGCTGACCGTCAACTACCAGGAGAAGGCTTTCGCCGCGGGCAAGATCCCGGGCGGCTTCTTCAAGCGCGAAGGCCGGCCGAGCGAGAAGGAGGTGCTGACCTCGCGCCTCATCGACCGCCCGATCCGCCCGCTGTTCGCCGAAGGCTATCGCAACGAGACGCAGGTGGTCTGCACCACCTTGAGCCACGACCTCGAGAACGATCCCGACGTGGTGGCGATGATCGGCGCCTCGGCGGCGCTGACGATCTCCGGCATCCCGTTCCTCGGCCCCATCGCGGCCGCGCGCGTCGGCTACATCGACGGCAAATATGTGCTCAATCCGCGCCTGGAAGAGCTCAAGACCTCGAGCCTGGAGCTGGTTCTCGCCGGCACCACCGAAGGCGTGCTGATGGTCGAATCCGAGGCGAGCGAGCTGTCGGAAGAGATCATGCTCGGCGCCGTCAATTTCGGCCACGAGGCCTTCCAGCCGGTGATCCGCGCGATCATCGAGCTCGCCGAGCAATGCGCCCATGAGCCCTGGCCGCTGCCGGAGAAGGGTCCGGAATACGAGGCGGCCAAGACCCGCCTCAAGGCGATCTCGGGCGACGCGATGCGCAAGGCCTATGAAGAGACCGGCAAGCAGGCGCGCACGAACAAGGTCGACGAAGTCCGCGCCAAGGCGGTCGAGACCCTGGTCGCCGAAGGCTTCCAGGCCGAGCTGGTGTCCAAGCTCCTGAAGAAGCTCGAGCAGGACATCGTGCGCGGCGCCATCCTCGAGACCGGCAAGCGCATCGACGGCCGCGACACCAAGACGGTCCGCCAGATCGACAGCGAAGTCGGCGTGCTGCCGCGCGCCCACGGCTCCGCGGTCTTCACCCGCGGCGAGACGCAGGCCTTCGTGGTCGCCACGCTCGGCACCGGCGAGGACGAGCAGATCATCGACGCGCTCGAGGGCGAGTTCCGCGAGCATTTCCTGCTGCACTACAACTTCCCGCCCTATTCCACGGGCGAGACCGGCCGCATGGGCTCGCCGGGCCGGCGCGAAGTCGGCCATGGCAAGCTCGCCTGGCGCGCCATCCATCCGATCCTGCCGAAGAAGGAAGACTTCCCCTACACGCTGCGCGTCGTGTCGGAGATCACCGAATCGAACGGCTCTTCCTCGATGGCGACGGTCTGCGGCTCGTCGCTGGCGCTGATGGATGCGGGCGTTCCGCTGCGCCGTCCGGTGGCCGGCATCGCCATGGGGCTGATCAAGGAGAAGAGCGGGTTCGCCGTCCTCTCCGACATCCTCGGCGACGAGGATCACCTGGGCGACATGGACTTCAAGGTGGCGGGCACGACCGAAGGCGTCACCTCGCTGCAGATGGACATCAAGATCACCTCGATCACGCCCGAGATCATGAAGATCGCGCTGGGCCAGGCCCGCGACGGCCGCCTGCATATCCTGGGCGAGATGTCGAAGGCGCTGTCCCGGTCGCGCGAGGCGGTCAGCCAGAACGCGCCGCGCATCACCGTGATCAACATCCCGAAGGACAAGATCCGCGAAGTGATCGGCTCGGGCGGCAAGGTGATCCGCGAGATCTGCGAAGTCACCGGCGCCAAGATCGACATCGAGGATGATGGCACGATCAAGGTGGCGGCGGTCGACGCCTCAGCGGCCCAGGCCGCGATCGACTGGATCCGCGGCATCGTCGCGGAGCCGGAGATCGGCACGGTCTACACCGGCAAGGTGGTCAAGATCATGGAGTTCGGTGCCTTCGTGAACTTCCTCGGCACCCGCGACGGCCTCGTCCATATCAGCGAGCTGGCGCCGCACCGCGTCAAGCAGGTCTCCGATGTGGTGAAGGTCGGCGACATGGTGAAGGTGAAGTGCATCGGCATGGACGATCGCGGCAAGGTCAAGCTCAGCATGAAGGCGGTCGATCAGCAGACCGGCGCCGAACTGAGCGAGAAGGCCGACGCCTCGAACTGAGAATCACGCCCCCTCCCTCTCGGGGGAGGGGGCGTTTCCTGCAAGCACCCCGGGTTGTGAAGCCATGCTCCGCCTGCCCAAGGTGATCGGCCATCGCGGTGCGGCCGCTTCGGCACCCGAGAACACGCTGGAATCCTTCGAACGCGCCGCTCTGCTGGGCGCCCGCTGGGTCGAGCTCGACGCCAAGCTCAGCCGCGACGGCGTCGTCATCATCATGCATGACGACACGCTCGACCGGACCACCAGCGGTCGCGGGCCGGTCGCGAAGGCGGATTGGAGCCAGATCAGCCGGCTCGACGCCGGTGCCTGGTTCGGCCCGAACTGGCGCGGAATCAAGGTGCCCCGGCTCGACCAGACGATCGCACTCCTTGCCAGGCTGGGCCTCAACGCCAATATCGAGATCAAGCCCTGCCCGGGTCGCGAGGTCGAGACCGCGGCTGCTGTCATCGAGGTGGTGCGCGAGCATTGGCCGAGGGATCGCGAGCCGCCCCTGCTGTCCAGCTTCGCGCTGGAAAGCATGGCGGTGGCGCGGGATCTGGCGCCCGAATTGCCGCGCGGGCTGCTGATCTGGGACACGCCCGAGATCTGGCGGTCCGAGGCCGGCCGCCTGGGCTGTCTCTCGGTGCATTTTTCCAGCCGCTCCCTGCCCCGGGACTTGCAGGCGGTCAGGCAGGCCGGGCTGGGCGTCGCGGTCTATACGGTCAATGACCGGCGCAAGGCGCGCCGGTTGCTTGATGCGGGCGTCGATAGCATCATATCGGACAGTCCGGATACGGTGCTCGCGGCGTGATCCAGGGTCCGGGGTCGCGCATCCGCGAGCGAGCAGGAGAGTTGAGAGAGTGAAGCCGCTGCCGCCTCTGATCATTTCCGGCAAGGAAGTGCTGCCCCTCGTCGAAGGCGGCAAGGGCATCTCCGTCTCCAACGGCGAGAGCTCCGGCGCCTGGGCCGCAGCCGGCGGCGTCGGCACCTTCTCCGGCGTCAACGCGGATTCCTACGATCCCGACGGCAAGCTGATCGAGCAGGTCTATCGCGGCCGCACGCGGCGCGAGCGCCACGAGGAACTGGTCGCCTATGCGATCCAGGGCGGCATCCATCAGGCGCAGATCGCGCATGAGAGCTCGAACGGCCGGGGTCGCATCCACATGAATGTGCTGTGGGAAATGGCGGCCTCGCAGCGCGTGCTGCATGGCGTGCTCGAAGGTGCGAAGGGCCTGATCCACGGCGTCACCTGCGGCGCCGGCATGCCCTACAAGATCGCGGAGATCTGCGCGCAGTACGGCATCTTCTATTATCCGATCGTCTCCTCGGCGCGCGCCTTCCGCGCCTTGTGGAAGCGCGCCTATCACCGCTTCCCCGAGCTCCTGGGCGGCGTGGTCTATGAGGATCCCTGGCTCGCGGGCGGCCATAACGGCCTCTCCAACAGCGAGGATCCGCTGAAGCCGGGCGATCCCTATCCGCGCGTCGCCGAGCTGCGTCAGGTCATGATCGAGTTCGGTCTGGTGACCACGCCGGTGGTGATGGCCGGCGGCGTCTGGTGTTTGCGCGAGTGGGAGCATTGGCTCGACAATCCCGAGATCGGACCGGTCGCCTTCCAGTTCGGCACGCGGCCCTTGCTCACCCAGGAGAGCCCGATCTCGGCCGCCTGGAAGCAGCGGCTGATGACGCTCGACGAGGGCGATGTCTATCTCAACCGCTTCAGCCCGACCGGCTTCTACTCTTCCGCCGTGAGCAATGCGTTCCTCGACGAACTGCGCGAGCGCTCCGAGCGCCAGGTCGCCTACTCCACGACCACCGTCGGCGAGCATATCTGGCCGTTCCCGGTGGGTGCCCGCAACCGGCTGGTCTATCTGACCGCGGCCGACAAGCTGCGCGCCGTGCAGTGGGTCGAGGAAGGCTTCACCGAGGCCCTGCGCACGCCGGATTCGACGCTGATCCTGGTCGCGCCCGAGCGCGCGAACCAGATCCGCGAGGATCAGATCAACTGCATGGGCTGCCTCTCGTCCTGCCGCTTCTCGAACTGGGCCGAGAACGAGGAGGGCACCACCGGCAAGAAGGCCGATCCGCGCTCCTACTGCATCCAGAAGACGCTGCAGACCATCAGCCATTCGGACCACACCGAGGATCAGCTGATGTTCGCCGGCCATAACGCGTTTCGCTTCAAGCGCGATCCCTATTACGCGAACGGATTCATTCCGACCGTGCGCCAGCTCGTCGAGCGGCTCGAAACCGGCGACTAGCTCCCCGGTGACGGCGCGGGCTTGGAGCCGGAAAGGGCCCTCGCAGCCTTGTCGCTTTCCTCCCGGCCGGCCTTGACATAGCTTGTAACAATTCCAAAATCAGGTTTGATAGTGTCCTGACGGCCGTTGTCCGGCGAAACCGAAAGTGGCGCCCCCGCCTATGCAAGCCAGCCGCCCCTTTGCTCCCCTGGTCGATCGCCTGAAGCAGGCGGGTCTGCGTCCGACGCGTCAGCGGCTGGCCCTCGCGAAGCTCCTGTTCGAGCCGGGCTTCCGCCATGTCACGGCCGAGCAGCTTCACGCCGAGGCGGCCGGCGCCAATATGCGGGTCTCGCTCGCCACCGTTTACAACACGCTTCACCAGTTCACGCGCCAGGGCCTCTTGCGCGAAGTGGTGGTCGATCCCGGCCGCTCCTATTTCGACACCAATACCGGCGATCACCATCATTTCTTCTTCGAGGAAAGCGGCCATCTGCAGGATGTCGATGGCGCCGAAGTTCATCTGGCGCGCCTGCCCGAGGCGCCGGCCGGCACCAAGCTCGGCCGCGTCGAGGTGGTCATCCGGCTGCTGTCGCAGAAATAGGCCCAAAGGCCCGTTTCACTGCGCCGCCTGCCGCTCGCCACCGCGATTGAGAACCCCTCGCAGTACATTTGAAACATTCTAATCTGTTGACAAACTTATTGGGTTTGCATAGTTAATTTATCCGATACCCGATGGGCCGGTGTCGCGACCGGCCCCCGTCGGAGGACGTCAAAGATCATCGACAAGCAAGGGAGAGCCAGCCATGTCGAAGTCGCTCAAGAGCAGCAAGACCGAAGGCAATTTGAAGGCCGCCTTCGCCGGCGAGAGCCAGGCGAACCGCCGCTACCTCTATTTCGCTCAGAAGGCCGACGTTGAAGGCTACAACGACGTCGCCGCCGTGTTCCGGTCCACCGCCGAAGGCGAGACCGGCCACGCCCACGGCCATCTCGAATTCCTCGAGTCGGTCGGCGACCCGGCGACGGGTCTGCCGATCGGCGCCACCGGCCCGAACCTGAAGGCCGCGATCGCCGGCGAGACGCACGAATACACCGACATGTATCCGGGCATGGCTCGCACCGCGCGCGAGGAAGGCTTCGACGAGATCGCCGACTGGTTCGAGACGCTCGCCAAGGCCGAGAAGTCGCATGCGGGCCGCTTCCAGAAGGCGCTCGACACTCTCGGCTAAGCCGCCGGGAGACGGACTTCAGAGAGGCTCCCGCCCTGCGCGGACGCCGCTCGTGACGACAGGCGGAAGCGCGGGGGGATTCCTTCCCGCTCTTCCGCCGCCGCGTCATTCCGCGGGGGGCCGGTTCCCCCCGCGCCATTTCCGATGAAGCTGAATGCCGATGGCGTCGGCAACCGACAGGGCCGCCGACGCCGGCAGCGCCTGCGAGGGGGATGTTCGACCCATGAGAGAAGGCAGTCTCGAGCCGCCGACACGCCATCCGCTCGATTGGAACGATCCCGATTTCACCAATTGGGAGAAGCTCGACGCCGAAATGCGCCGCGTCTTCGACATCTGTCACGGATGCCGGCGCTGCTTCAATCTCTGCGACAGCTTCCCTCGCCTGTTCGATCTGGTCGATGCCTCGCCGGACGAGATGCATGGCGTCAAGAGCGAGGACTTCAAGCCGGTCGTCGATGCCTGCACGCTCTGCGACCTCTGTTTCATGACCAAATGCCCCTATGTCCCGCCTCATGAGTTCAACCTCGATTTTCCGCATCTGATGCTGCGCTACCGCGCGGCCGAGCGGGCCCGTGGCGAGGTCGACAAGATGCGCGACGAGCTCGGGCATACCGATCGCAACGGCAAGCTCGCCGCGGTCGCGAGCCCCGTCGTGAACTGGGCCGGGGCCGAGGGCAATGGCCTCACCCGCCCGCTGATGGAGAAGATCGCCGGGATCGACCGCCAGGCGAACCTGCCGAAATTCTTCAGCAAGACCTTCATGCTGCGGGCGCGCCAGTCGACACCCGAGATCAATCGCGAGGCACCTGGCTTCGGCCGCAAGGCGGTGCTCTATGCCACCTGCTTCGTCAATTACAACAATCCCGACATCGGCGAGGCCGCGCGCAAGGTGCTGGCGAAGAACGGCGTCGAGACCGAGGTGCTCTATCCCGCCTGTTGCGGCATGCCTCAGCTCGAAGCGGGCAACATCGCCAAGGTCGCGGAGAATGCGCGCAAGGTGAGCGAGGCGCTGCTGCCCTGGGTCGACAAGGGCTACGACATCATCGCGCTCGTGCCGTCCTGCGCGCTCATGCTCAAATTCGAATGGCCGCTGATCCTGCCGTCGGATGCCGGCATCAAGAAGCTCTCGCAGGCGACCTTCGACGTGTCCGAATATGTCGTCGACATCGCCAAGCGCAACGGCATGGCGCCGGGACTGCAGCCGCTGGAAGGCGGCGTGGCGCTCCATATCGCCTGCCATGCCCGGGCCCAGAATATGGGCCAGAAGGCGGCCGAGATGCTGCGCCTCATCCCCGACGCCGATCTCGCCGTGATCGAGCGCTGCTCCGGCCATGGCGGATCCTGGGGCGTGATGAAGGGCAATTTCGAGACGGCGCTCAAGATCGGCAAACCCGTGGCGCGCCAGGCGCAAGGCGCGGGCAAACGCCATCTGGCGTCCGAATGCCCGCTCGCCGGCGCCCATATCGTGCAGGGCATGGAACGCATTTCGGATGGCAAGCCGGCCGCGACCCAATCGCGTCATCCGATCGAATTGCTGGCGCAGGCCTACGGATTCTAACCGCCCGCCGCCGCGACGGGCGGGACGGCAGGATGGAGAGGACGACGATGCACAAGCACGAGATCACGCCGGCCGACCTGATGAGCGTCGAGGCCTACACCAAGGTGCGCAAGGAACGGCGTACCGCGCTGGTCCAGCGCAAGAAGATGCGCCGTCTCGAGATCGGCCCCCATTGCAGCATGCATTTCGAGAATTACGAGAGCATGTGGTTCCAGGTGCAGGAGATGCTCTATATCGAGAAGGGCGGGCCCGAGCAGATTCCAGGCGAGCTCGCGGCCTATAACCCGCTCATTCCGAAGGGCGCCGAGCTCGTCGCGACCGTGCTGTTCGAGATCGACGATCCGGACCAGCGCAAGATGATCCTGTCGCGCCTGGGCGGCGTCGAGGAGACCGCCTTCATCGAGGTCGAGGGCGAGCGCATCGGCGGCGTGGCCGAAGCCGATCAGGATCGCAGCACGGCCGAAGGCAAGGCCTCCTCCGTCCAGTTCATCCATTTTCCCTTCAAGCCGAAACAGATCGAGGCGTTCCGCAAGCCCGGTGCCCGCATCCTGGTGGGCTTCACCCATCCGCATTACGGCCATATCGCCGTGATGAAGCAAGACCTGAACTGGAACCAGGAGCCCGCAAGAAGCATCGCCGATTGCTCGCCATCGGCAATGTCGAGGACTTCCCGAACGCGACCTTCTACATCCAGGAGCGCGAGATCGCGAAATGGGCCTGGGCGATGGCATTGCCCGACCGCATGCGCTGGATGATGACCGCGGTCGATCCCGGCGATATCGTGCGCGGCCTCGATCTCGCCCGCCGGCGCCGTCTCGTCACGGTCGATGGCGCCCGCGCCGAAGTGCTGCCCGGCGTCGATCTTCATGCCGCCTTCGACAGCCATACCTTGGCTCGCAATGGATCACTGTCCGCAATGACGGCGAGGCGAATTCCTCCGATAGCTGGGTGCTGGCCGGCGATCTTGTCTATGTGTTCGACAATATCGAGGGGCCGGGCGGCGCGGTCGACGTGGCGGAGCCGATCTATGTTCCCGTCGGCCTCGCGGTCGGCAGCCAGACCAATCTGGTGATGGCGACCGAGGAGATGATGAAGCAGGTCGGCTATGAATTGCGCCGCATCATCCCGATCCATGAGGAGCGGTTGCGCGACCGCTTCCCGTCGCGCATCACCGAGGACGGCCTGCGCATCACCGAAATCTGTCTCGCCGATGGCGAAACCTCAAGGGTGTCCTGATGGAACCTATCCGTAAAGTCGCGATCGTCGGTGCCGGGCTGGTCGGCTCCGGATGGACCATCGTCTTCGCCCGTTTCGGTGCGACGGTCCGTATATTCGATGCGGAGCCATCGATCCGGACAAGCGTCGTCGGGCGCATCCGCGCCAGCCTGGAGGAAATGCGCAGCGTCGGGCTGGTCGACGATGCCGAGGGCATCGTGGGGCGGATTTCCGTCAGCGAAAGCCTCTCCGAGGCGATCGCCGATGCCGATTACATCCAGGAATCCGTATTCGAGCGGGCGGATGTGAA
>CAVOLB010000018.1:0-14251 GCA_963696655.1 uncultured Alphaproteobacteria bacterium | reverse complement strand
GGTCGAAGCGGCCGCGGCGCAGGCCTTCGAGCAATCCCGCCAGATGCTCCTCGCGCACCCGGACCGTCATATCGGGGAAGCGCCCCTTGAGCGCGCGCAGCATGCCGGGGACGCGCATCGGTGCGAAAGTCTGGAAGCAGCCCAGCTCGATCTCGCCGCCGGGCCGCTGGCTCAGATCGAGCGCGCCCTGGCGCAGCTCCTCCGCATGGGCCAGCAGATCCGTGGCCTCGGTCTGAAGGCGGCGCCCGGCCGGCGTCAGTGACAGGCCCTGCGCATGGTGGCGCAGGAAGAGGTCGAGCCCCAGACTCTCCTCGAGCTCGGCGACGGCGGCCGACACCGAGGGCTGCGAGATGTTGAGCCGGCGGGCGGCGGCCGTGATCGTGCCGCTCTCGGCGGCGGCCACGAAATAGCGCAGCTGCTTGAGCGTGAAGGCCATAGGCAAACCCTATGCAATTCGTAGAAAAATAATATTTCCCCTTTTATGGACCCAAGGTCAAGAATGCTTCCGATCCGCAAGGCTTCGCGTTGCGGGCCTTTCGGGCAATCGGCGAAACGACGGGGACGAGATGATCAGAACGGGCGAGCAATACCGCGAATCGCTGCGCGACGACCGCGCGGTCTGGATCAATGGCGAGCGCGTCAAGGATGTGACGCGCCATCCCTCCTTCAAGCCGATCGTCGATGCCCGCGCCCGCATCTACGACATGGCGCATGATCCGAAGACGGCACCGGTCATGACCTGTACCGACGAGGAGACGCGCGAAACCAACTGCATCGGCTACAAGCTGCCCCACAGCCAGGACGACTGGCAGGCCAAGCGGCGCGCCGTCGATACGGTGATGAAGGACCTGGGCGGCGTGGTCGTCCGCGTCGGCGACGAGACCATCGGCGAGATGTGGTCGCTCTATGACGGCCAGGACGTGCTGCGCGAGGTCGATCCGCGCTTCGCCGACAACATCAAGACCCACATCTGGAAGGCGCTGCGCTCCGACACCTTCCATGTCTCGGCCAACACCGACCCCAAGGGCGACCGCTCCAAGCGTCCGCAGGACCAGGATCCCGACATGCTGCTGCATGTGGTCAAGGAGACCGATGCCGGCATCGTCGTGCGCGGCGCCAAATACGAGACGGCGGCCGCCTATTCGAACCAGGCCTTCGTCAAGCCGACCATCGCCAATTGGGGCGACGACAAGCTCTCCGACTACGCAGTGGGATTCATCTGCGAGATGAACCGGCCCGGCATCAAGCATATCTGCCGGACCGGCTTTGCCGGCCGCGCGCCGGCCCGCGACTATCCGCTCTCGAACAAGTTCGACGAGGTCGACACGCTGCTGATCTTCGACAATGTGCTGGTGCCCTGGGAGAACGTCCTGTTCTACCGCCACACCCGCGCCGCCTCCTTCATCCGCGGCACGCTCCACCGCTACAGCGCTTTTCCCTTCGTGCTGCGCCTGCTCTATATCGCCGACATGATGATCGGCGCCGCCCTCTTCAATGTGCGCCAGACCGGCCTCGACCAGCAGCAGGCGGTGCGCGAGAAGCTGGCGCTCCTGGCCTGCTACCGGGAGACCATCAACGCCCATATGACGGCGGCGATCGCGCTCGCCGAGAAGAGCCCGGCCGGCCTCCTCATGCCCAACCAGTCGCTGCTCTATACCGGCCGCGTGCATGCCTGCTCGAAGCTGCCCGAGATGATGCATCTGGCCCGCGAGCTCTGCGGCGGCCAGATCTGCGTGACGCCGGACTCCGCGACCTTCGATCATCCGGAGACCAAGCCCTGGATGGACAAGTTCTACAGCGTCAACGAGTACTGGGTGGCCGAGGACCGGCGCAAGCTGCTGGCCTTCGCCCGCGACCTGCTCAATTCCGATTATGCCGGCCACCGCGTGACCTTCGAGCTGTTCGCGCAGTCGCCGCCCTACGCCCATCTCAACGCCGTCTATATGAATTTCGGCTGGAACGGTCCGCTCGACTTCGTGCGCAAGGCGGCGGACCTCTCCGAGAAGGTCATAGAGCAGGGCAAGAGGAAGCCGGCCTGACGCCCGCCCGTCATCGGAACGGCGACCTTCAGGGCCGGAAATTTAACGGCGGAGGCAGCGATCGGCTTGCAGCGGCGACCCGCTGCGGCGACGATGTCGCCCGAGCATTCGACTCCAACAGAGGACGACCATGAGCCATATCCGCAAGCGTAAGTTCAACACCCGCGACACCTATCCGGAGCAGAAGCTCGACAACGATCTCTGCATGTCGGTGCGCGCCGGCAACCACGTCTTCCTGCGGGGCCAGGTCGGGCAGGACCTCAAGGGCCGCATCGTCGGGGTGGGCGACCCGGCGGCACAGGCCGAGCAGGCCATGAAGAACGTCAAGGTGCTGCTGGAGGAGCAGGGCGCGCGGATGGAGGATATCTGCAAGATCACGGTCTATATTACCGACCGCGCCTATCGCGAGCCCGTCTACAGGACCGTGGGCAAGTGGCTCAAGGGCGTCTATCCTTGCTCGACCGGTCTCATCGTCCAGGGTCTGGCCCGTCCGGAATGGGTGATGGAGATCGACGTCGAGGCGGTCATCCCGGAAGACCGCACCGCGAAGGAAACCCGGGCCGCCAAAGGGGGGCGGGCAAAGAAGAAAGCGAAGGGGAAATGACGTTCTCGATCATCGGCCGTTGCGAGCGGACAGGCATGTTCGGGGTGGCGATCACCACCTCGAGCATCGCGGTCGCCAGCCGCTGCCCCTGGGCACGTGCCGGCGTCGGCGCGGTCTCCACCCAGAATGTCACCGATCCCGCGATCGGTCCGCGCACGCTCGATGCGATGGAGAAGGGCGCGGGCGCGACCGACGCGCTCCATGGCGTCATGGCCCAGTCGGCTCATGCGGAGTACCGGCAGGTGATCGCGATCGACCGTCATGGTGCGACCGCATTGCACAGCGGCGTCAAGACATTGGGCACGCACGCGATCAATCCGGGGCGCGACTGCATCGCCGCCGGCAATCTTCTGCGCAATACGAACGTGCCGAAGGCGATGATCAAGAGCTTTGAGTCCAACGTCGGCGTTCACCTGGCCGAGCGGCTGCTGCGCGCCCTTGAAGAGGGCGTGGTCGCGGGCGGCGAGCTGGGCCCGGTCCATTCCTGCGGGCTGATCGTGGTGCGCGACCGGTCCTGGCCGCTGGTCGATCTGCGGGTCGACTGGGACGACGCCGCGCCGATCGCCCATCTGCGCCAGCTCTGGAACGCCTATGAGCCGCAGATGGAGGCCTATCAGACGCGCGCGGTCGACCCGGCCTCGGCACCGGCCTATGGCGTGCCGGGCGATCCCGGTGCCAATGCCCAGCGCTGAGCGGGTTGGGACAGGCCTCAGGTTCGGCGACGCTCCGTCAGCGGAATTGCCGTCGCCGACTTGACCCGATCGAGCACGACCAGGCTCTCGAACCGGCGAATATGCCGCTCGAAAAGGTGGCGCCGGGTGAAGGCTTCATAGGCGATCATGTCGGCAGCGGTGACGATCAGCACGAAATCGGCCGTCCCGGTGACGTAATGGCACTGCTGCACCTCCGGCGCCCGGCGCATCGCCTGCTTGAACTCGTCCACAAGATCGGGCCGCTCGCGTTCCAACGTCACCATCACCACGACGGTGACCCGCATGCCGACCGCGGCTGGTGCCAGCAGCGACACGTCCCGCTCGATCACCCCTTCGTCGCGCAGCCGCTGTACGCGTCGTAGGCAGGCCGCCGCCGACAGGCCCGCGATCGTCGCCAGCTCGTCTCCGGTCAGACGGTTGTTTTCCTGAAGGGCGTCGAGCAGACGCCGATCGAAGTCATCGAGTTCCACCCAGGCCTCGGCGGTTCGTTCCTCGCATGGAGAGGCGATCATAGCGAAATTGCCGCGTCGGACGGACGTTTTTGCGGCAATTCCGCAGGCTCCGGGCGCCAGAATGGAGGCAGCCGGCCCGGAGCTTGAGTTGCTGCCGGTAACCGGTCGTCGTCCGATGCGGGAGCGAGACATGGGCCTTATCGACCGTCGCCTTCGCGAGCTGCAGATCGAGCTGCCGGAACCGAGCCGGCCTGGCGCCAATTATGTGCCTTTCACACGCAGCGGCGGCCTGCTGTTCCTGACGGGGCAGTTGTCGCAGTGGAACGGCGAGCGTTGCTTTGTCGGCAAACTCGGCCGAGAGCTCGGCCTTGAGGAGGGCCGGCAGGCCGCACGCCTCTGCGCGCTCAACCTGATTGCGCATTTGCGCGATGCGCTGGAGGGCAATCTCGACCGCGTGCGACGCTGCGTTCGCGTGGCCGGATTCGTCAACTCGATGCCCGAATTCACCGGCCAATCGCAGGTCGTCGACGGCGCCTCCGATCTCTTCGTCCAGTTGTTCGGAGAAGCCGGGCGCCATACGCGCCTGGCGATCGGTGTCGCCGCGCTACCCTATGGCGTCGCGGTCGAGGTCGAAGCGGTCATGGAGGTCGAGTGACTGGTCGTGAAACCGGCTGTCAATCCAGCGGCGCGAGATCGGGATCGACCCAGCCGCGTCGCGCGGTCACCGAAAGCAGGCGATCCCGGCTGTAGAACTCGAAGGGGAAGGAGCTGGCCGCATAGCGGCTGACCAGGAGGCCGTTCGCCATGTCCAGCAAAGGCGTTCCCGATGCCGTCTCGCTGACGAATTTTCGGATCGCCCAGGCATAGAACGCCGTGATGGTCTCGTGATAGCCGTCGCTATCGGTGTTGGCAGTGCCGACGGCCTCATTATAGAGCGAGATTCCTTGGCGCAACTCGTCAAGAACTCGTTCGGCCGGCCGGTTCGTCACGAACCAAAGCCCGACGGTGAGGTGGGCCTGATGCGTCCAACGCGTCACCGGCAAAGTCCGGGCGTGAAACTTCTCGACCAGGTCGCGGATCTCTTGTTCGCTCCGATAGGTCTTTTGAATGCTCACGCTGCGTGCTCTCGATCCTTGCCGAACCTGTCGCGATTGTGCCGGTTTCCTCGGAGGCCGCAAGCGAAGGTAGGGGAGCCAGTGGCACAGAACTGGTCTGAAGCCATTGGCCGGTTGCGTGACAGCCATGAAGCCGTCGCGGCTACTTCGTCGGCCCGGCGCGGGTTAGAAGAAACGCGATCCAGTCCTGACGGGAGAGAACGGCGAATGGCTACCAGCGGCTCACGCTTCGCATCCTGCCCGATGCCGCCCTATTACGCGGTGATCTTCGCTTCGCAGCGCAATTCCGGCGACGACGGCTATGGCGCTGCGGCCCAGCGCATGATCGAGATCGCCCCCGGCATGCCGGGCTATCTCGGCTTCGAGACGGCGCGCGGGCCCGACGGCTTCGGCATCACGGTCTGTTACTGGCAGGACGAGGCCTCGATCCGCGGCTGGAAAGAGCAGGCCGAGCATCATGCGGCCCAGGAGCGGGGCAAGGCCGAATGGTATGAGCGGTATGAGCTCAAGGTGGCGAAGGTCGAGCGCGCCTATGGCGGGCCGCAGGGGCGATAGGGCTCACGCCAGCAGGCCGACCACTTCGTTGGCGACGGCGAGGGAGGAGGTCAGGCCCGGCGATTCGATGCCGAAGAGATTGACCAGTCCCGGAATGCCATGGACCGCCGGTCCCTGGATCATCCAATCGAGCCCGGTCACGCCCGCAGGCGTCAGCTTCGGCCGGATTCCGCTATAGGCAGGCTGCAGCGCGCCGTCGGGCAGGCCCGGCCAGTAGCGGCGGACCGCCTCATAGAAGCTGTCGGCGCGAGCCGGATCGACCGAATAGTCGAGGCGGTCGAGCCATTCGACATCGGGCCCGAAGCGGGCGCGGCCGCCGAGATCGAGCGTCAGATGCACGCCGAGCCAGGTGTCGTCCGGCGCCGGATAGACCAGATGCGTGAAGGGCGTCTTGCCGGTCAGGCTGAAATAATTGCCCTTGCTGTAGTGGAGCGGGGGCACGGCCTTGGGATCGAGGCCGCGCAGGGCCCGCGCCAGGGGCTGGGCGCCCAGTCCAGCCGCGTTGATCAGCCGCCGGCAACGCAACTCCATCGGCTGCTCGCCGCCGACCTGGACGAGGAAACCGTCGTCCTCGACCACGCCGGCCTGGACCGGCGCGCGGAAGGCGATGCTGGCCCCGGCTTCCTCGGCCTCGCCCTGCAAGGCCAGCATCAGCCCGTGGGCATCCACGATGCCGGTCGACGGCGACAGCAGCGCCGCGACGCAGGCGATCTCCGGCTCGAGCCTGCGCACCGCCGCCGGATCGAGCCACTCCAGATCCATGACGCCATTGGCTTCGGATTTGCTCTTGATGGCCTCGATCGCCGCGATCTCCGCCTCGCGGCTGGCGACGACGAGCTTGCCGAGGCGCCGATGAGCCACGCCGTGGGAGCGGCAGAACTCGTAGAGCCGCGCCTTGCCGTCGACGCAGAGCCGCGCCTTCAGGCTGCCGGGCTTGTAGTAGAGGCCGGCATGAATGACTTCGCTGTTGCGCGAGCTGATCCCGGTGCCGAAGGTTTCCGCCGCTTCCAGCAGGATCACCTCGCGGCCCTCGCGGGCGAGCTGGCGTGCGGTCGCCAGGCCGATGACGCCGGCCCCCACCACCACGCATTCGATCGTTTCGCTCATCCGCTATCCGGCTGCCGGTTCAGGTGTCGATCGGTCCCGCGCCGGCGACCGGCAGGGAGGGCACGGCCTTCACTTTCTTCACGCGCGTTTCACGATGCAGGATGTAGGCGCTGCTCGCAATGATGATGGCGGCGCCGGCGACCACGGTGACGGAGGGCAGCTCGTTCCAGAGCAGCCAGCCGAACAGCGTCGCCCAGATCAGCGCGCTGTATTCGATCGGCGCCAGCAGCGAGACCTCGCCATAGCGGAAGGCCTCGGTCATCAGCAGCTGGCCCAGCGCGCCGAACACGGCGGTGGCGACGAAGACCCACAGATCGACGCCGTGCGGGATGCGGAAATCCCACATCATGCCGACGCCGGCGCAGACCAGCATGGCGAAGGAATTCCAGAAGATGAGGCAGGGCCCGCTTTCGGTCGCGGTCAGCTTGCGCGACGCGATGAAGAGCAGGGCATAGGTCAGGGCGGAGCCCAATGCCGACAGCGCGGACCAGCCGAAGCCGGCACCCGAGGGCTGGAGGATCACCGTGACCCCGCCGAATCCGATGAGCACGGCAGCCCAGCGCCGGGGGCCGACCTTCTCCTTCAGGAAGAAGACCGAGAGCGTCGTCATGAAGAGCGGGGCGGCGAAGCCGATGGCGATCGTATCGGCGATCGGCAGATGCTTCAGCGCATAGACGAAGCACAGCATGGTCGCGATCATCAGCGTCGCGCGCAGGGCATGGGCCCAGGGGCGGCGGGTCTTGATCTGGCGCAGGCCGCCGCTGCGCGAGGCGAGCGCCAGCGCCAGCGGCACCGCCAGGCTGCGGCCGAAGAACATGATCTGCCAGAAGCCGAAGCCGGCGCTGAGCCATTTGAGCGAGGCGTCCTGCGCCGAGAAGGCGGCGACGGTCGCCACCATCAGCAGCACGCCGCGCAAGGGCGCGTTGGCGAGTCCGTCCAGGCCGACCGTCTTGCCGGGCGCGCTCATGCCGACTGTTTCCTTTCGGCATTCTTCTGGCGCTCGCGATTGACGATATAGAGCGTGCTGCCGACGACGATGAGCGAGCCGGCGATGACGGTAAGGCTCGGCAGCTGGCTCCACAGCGCCCAGCCGAACAAGGTGGCCCAGACCAGGCCGGTATAGTCGATCGGCGCCAGCAGCGAGACCTCGCTATATCGGAAGGCCTGGTTGAGGCAGAACTGGCCGATGCTGCCGGAGACGCCGACCAGCAGGAAGACCCAGAGATCGCTCCAGCTCGGCGTGATCCAGAGCCACGGCATGGTGGCCCCGGTGACGATCAGGACGCCGACGGAGTAGTAGAACAGGATCGTGTGGCTGCTCTCGGTGCCGCTGAGCTGGCGCGAGGTGATGAGGGTCAGCGCATAGAGAAAGGCCGACGACAGCGCCAGCACGGCCGCCCAGTTGAAGCCGGTGCCCGAGGGCTGCAGGATGACCAGCACGCCGACGAAGCCGATCAGCACCGCGCCCCAGCGCCGAGGGCCCACCTTTTCCTTCAGCAGCAGCACCGAGAGGATGGTCATGAACAGGGGGCCCGCATAGGTGATCGCCATCGTGTCGGCGAGCGGCAGCATGGCCAGCGCATAATAGAAAGTCAGCATCGTGCCGATATTGAAGAGAGAACGCAGCGCATGGCCGCCGGGGCGCATCGTCTTCAGCGTGCGTATCCCGCCGGCCTGGGTGGCGATCCCGACCGCGAACAGCAGGCCGATCGCGTAACGCAGGAAGGCGATCTGGAAGGGGCTGTAATCGTCGGTCAGCCACTTCACGCCGGCATCGAGCACGGTCAGAGAGAAGACCGCGCTCGCCATATAGAGCAGACCGCGGCCTGGCTGATGGCGCAGCCCGACCAGTCCCGCCATCGCTCCGCTGCCCATGGTGACTCCGCCCCCGAACTATCGCCGCCAACCATGCCCCCAAGCATGTTGGCCGGGCGGTCAAGCTTGATGGCGCAGAATGCCCGAAGGGACCTGCCAAAGCGAGGGGGTCGCGGTGGCTCGGAAGGTGGAGAATTGGCGACTCCGACGGCCCTTTCGACCCCCTTAAGAGGATTGAATTCGTTGAATATCTCCTGTGCCTGCACCGCTCATGACAAATCGCCTGCCGCGGCCTAGATTGGCCCGATCATGCCCCTCGACATCCTCCCTTCCGTTTGTCCCCACGACTGCCCGTCGACCTGCTCGCTCGAGGTCGAACGGCTCGACACGCACAGGATCGGCCGGGTTCGCGGCGCCGCCGACCAGGACTACACGGCCGGCGTCGTCTGCGCGAAGGTCGCGCGCTATGCCGAGCGCCACAACCATCCCGACCGGCTGACCGTGCCCTTGCTGCGCGTCGGTCCGAAGGGGCAGGGGATGGCGGCCTATAAACCGATCTCCTGGAACGAGGCGCTCGACCGGGTGGCGGAGAAGTTTCTCGAGGCCGAGCGCCGCCTGGGGCCCGAGACGGTATGGCCCTATTTCTATGCCGGCACGATGGGGCTGGTGCAGCGCGACGGGATCAATCGACTGCGCCACGCCAAGCGCTATTCGGGCCAGCTCTCGACCATCTGCGTGATGCTGTCGGACACGGGCTGGGTCGCCGGCGTCGGCGAGAAGCGCGGCGTCGATGCGCGCGAGATCGCGCAGTCGGACCTGGTCGTCGTCTGGGGCGGCAATCCGGTCTCAACCCAGGTCAATGTGATGACCCACATCACCCGCGCCCGCAAGGAACGCGGTGCGCCCCTGGTCGTCGTCGATCCCTACCGCACGCCGACCGCCCTCGTCGCCGACATTCATCTGATGCCGCGGCCCGGCACCGACGGCGCGCTCGCTTGTGCTGTGATGCATGAGCTGTTCCGCCAGGGCTTCGCCGATCGCGACTATCTCGCGCGCTACACCGATTGCCCCCAGGAGCTCGAAGCGCATCTGCAATCGCGCCCGCCGGAATGGGCCGCCGCCATCACCGGCGTGCCGGCCGACCGGATCCGCAGCTTCGCCGAGCTCTATGGCCGCACCAAGCGCAGCTATATCCGCGTCGGCTACGGCTTCTCGCGCTCGCGCAACGGGTCCGCCAATCTTCATGCCGTGAGCTGCCTGCCCGCCATCACCGGCGCCTGGCAATATCCGGGCGGCGGCGCGCTCTACTCGAACGCCGGCTTCTACGGTCTCGACAAGACCATGATCGAAGGCCTCGACATCCGCGATCCCAAGGTGCGCATTCTCGACATGTCGCGCATCGGGCCGGTCCTGACCGGCGACAAGGAGGATCTGGGCGAGGGCCCGCCGGTCACGGCCCTGCTGATCCAGAACACCAATCCGATGGTGGTCTGCCCCGAGGGCCTCAAGGTCCGCGAGGGCTTCATGCGCGACGATCTCTTTACGTGCGTGCATGAGCAGTTCATGACCGAAACCGCGGCCATGGCCGATGTGGTGCTGCCGGCCACGACCTTCCTCGAGCATGACGATATCTATCTGGCGGGCGGCCACACCTATCTTCAGGTGGCACGCAAGGTCGTCGAGCCCCTGGCGGAAGCCAAGACCAACCATTTCGTGATCTGCGAGCTGGCCAAGCGGCTGGGCGCCGAGCATCCGGGCTTTCACATGACCGAGTGGGAGCTGATCGACCAGATGCTCAAGGCGTCGAACAAACCTTCCGCCGACGAGCTCGCGGCCAAGCGCTGGCATGACTGCGCGCGATCCTTCGAGGAAGGACATTTCCTCAATGGTTTTCCCCAGCCCGGCGGGCGCTTCCGCTTCAAGCCCGACTGGAAGGGCATGGGCCCCTGGCACAAAGGCATGCCGGCGCTGCCCGATCATCCGCATCTGATCGAGGAGGCGACGACGGAGCATCCCTTCCGCCTGGTGGCCGCACCGGCGCGAACCTTCCTCAACTCGACCTTCACCGAGACTCCCGGCTCCCGCCAGCGCGAGGTTCGCCCGACGGCGCTGCTCCATCCGACCGATTGCGAGCGGTTGGAGCTGGCCGAGGGCGACCGGGTCCGGCTCGGCAATCGCCGCGGCTCCGTCGTCGTCCATGCCAAGCCCTTCGACGGGCTTCAGCCCGGCGTCGTCATCGTCGAAGGCATCTGGCCCAACGGCGCCTTCGAGGAAGGGCAGGGCATCAATGCCCTCATCGGCGCCGATCCGGGCCCGCCCAAGGGCGGCGCCTGTTTCCACGACAGCGCCGTCTGGGTGCGGCCGGCATGATCATCACCGGTCCCAAGAGTGCGGCCGGCCGGCGTTTCCGGCGGCCGCATGTGGTGGTGCTGGGCAACGAGAAGGGCGGCTCTGGCAAATCGACCACGGCGATGCATCTGATCGTGGCGCTGTTGCGCGAGGGCTACAAGGTCGGCAGCCTCGATCTCGACGCCCGCCAGGGCAGCCTCAGCCGCTTCATCGCCAACCGTGCCGAGAACGGCCTCGAACTGCCGATGTCGCGCCATGTGCGCCTCGAGCAATCGGCGCTCGATTCCGTCGCCGCGGCGCGCGAGGAGGAGAAGCAGCGCTTCGACACGACCCTGGCCCAGATGGCCGACTGCGATTTCGTGGTGATCGACACGCCCGGCAGCGACAGCAATCTTTCGCGCCTCGGCCATGCGCGCGCCGACACGCTGGTGACGCCGCTCAATGACAGCTTCCTCGATCTCGATCTGCTGGCGCGTGTCGACAGCGAGGGCCTGAAGATCCGCGGACCCAGCACCTATGCCGAGATGGTCTGGGAACAGAAGAAGCGCCGGGCGCTGACCGACGGCGGCTCGATCGACTGGATCGTCATGCGCAACCGCCTGGCCAGCCTCGATGCCCGCAACAAGCGGCGGATCGGCAAGCTGGTCGAGGATCTGGCGCGGCGCATCGGCTTCCGCCTGGCGCCGGGCTTCAGCGAGCGCGTGGTGTTCCGCGAGCTCTTCCCGCGCGGGCTGACGCTGCTCGACCTCGCCGACGCCGGGACCGCCCTGACCTTGTCCCATGTGGCGGCGCGCCAGGAGCTGCGCGGGCTGCTCGACGTGATCGGCCTGCCCAAGCCCGAGGAGGGCGAAGGGCAGGAGAAGCGCTGGACAGAACCAGCGGCCCTCCCCAATTCTTGAGGGGAGTTCCCAGATGAGGCGGTACCGCCATGGCGTCGTCTCGAGACAAGCTGCCGACCGGTAAGCCGGCCAACGCGCCGGCGCGGGACGTTGCCCAGTTCCTGGCGAAGCTGGCCGCGGTCCCCACGCCGCGCAAGGGCGGCGAGCGCGGGCGGCTGCTGTTCGGCCTCGACGCCACCGCCAGCCGGCAATCCACCTGGGATCGCGCCTGCCAGATCCAGGCCGAGATGTTCACGGCGGCGGCCCAGCTGGGCGGCCTCGATATCCAGCTCGCCTATTATCGCGGCTTTAGCGAGTTCAAGGCGGCGCCGTGGCTTTCCGACGGCGCGACCTTGCAGCGCCTGATGGGCAGCGTCTCCTGCCTCGGCGGCAAGACCCAGATCGGCAAGCTGCTGCGCCATGCGCTGATCGAAACCAAAGTGAAGCGCATCAACGCGGTCGTCTTCATCGGCGACGCCATGGAAGAGGACGGCGATGCGCTCTGCCACCAGGCGGGCGAGCTCGGAGTCCTGGGCGTGCCGCTGTTCATGTTCCATGAGCGCGGCGAGGCGCTGGCCGCCGAGACCTTCAAGCAGATGGCGACCCTGTCGGGCGGCGCCTATTGCCGCTTCGATTCGAGCAGCGCCGATGCCTTGCGCGATCTGCTGCGGGCCGTGGCGGTGTTCGCCACCGGCGGGCGCGCCGCGCTCGAGGATCATTCGCGCCGCCAGGGCGGCGGTGCGCTGCTGTTGACGCGCCAACTGAAACGCTGAGTTCCGGGAGCGGCGATGGTCGCCTATTTCTTCCTCGGTATCGTCGTGCTGGCGGTGCTTCTGCTGCTGATCAAGTCGGTGGCGACCGTCGATGCGGCGATGCTGGCGCGCCTGGTGAAGGGCTTCGCGATCGGCATTGTCTTCATCGGCGTGGCCTATCTGATCGTGGCCGGCCGCGCCGGGCTCATCGCGGCGGCCCTGCCGATCGGCGTGCCGATGCTGTTGCTCTGGTTGCGCCACCGCCGTTCGCTCGCCGGCGCCGGCGGGACCTGGGACGCGGGCACCCGGCCCAGCGGCGGCGGACGCTCCGATGTCGAGACCGCCTTCTTCGCCATGACGCTCGATCACGCCTCGGGCCGGCTCGACGGCTGGATCAAGAAATCGAAGTTCGCCGGACGGCGCCTGAGCGAGTTGGCGCGCGACGAGCTGCTCGAGTTGCGCCGCGAGGTGGCGGGCGATCCCGATTCCGTCTCGGTGCTCGAGGCCTTTCTCGATCGCGCCCACGGGCCCGACTGGCGCGGCGCCGGCAGCGCGAGTGGAGACCAGACCGGATCTGGCGGCAGCGCCGGCGCGGGTGCCGGGAGCAGCGGCGGCATGACACGCGACGAAGCTTATGAGGTGCTGGGGCTCAAGCCGGGAGCCCAGGAAGCGGAGATCCGCGACGCGCATCATCGTCTGATGAAGAAGCTCCATCCCGACCAGGGTGGATCGGATTACCTCGCCGCCCGCGTCAACCGGGCCCGCGACATTTTGCTCGGGACCTGATCGGGCGTTCATACCGTCTTCATTTGATGGCCCGCTAAATCTCACGATCTGTGTGAAATAGGGGCCGCGAGACCCCTCCCGTTGCATCCCCGGGGGGCCCATGGCACAAAGGCCAGCGCTGCCGGGGACCCGGCAATTCAGGAAATTAATATGTCAAAACAAAGAGTTCGCAAGGCCATCTTTCCCGTCGGGGGGCTCGGCGTCCGGTTCCTGCCGGCGACCAAGGCGATGCCCAAGGAGATGCTGCCGGTGGTCGACAAGCCGCTCATTCAATATGCGGTGGAAGAAGCCAAGGCCGCCGGAATCGAGCAGTTCATCTTCGTCACCGGCCGCGGCAAGACCGCGATCGAGGATCATTTCGACCAGTCCTTCGAGCTGCAGGCGACCCTGACCGAGCGCGGCCGCCCGCCGCATCATCGACCTGGAAATCGCCGGCCTGCAAACTCTGCGCAACGGCCTGAGCGAGAGCCTCACCGCCGCCGTCGACAAAATCCTGGCCTTGCGGGAAGCCGGCCGCCAGGGCCGGGTGGTCGTCAGCGGCATGGGCAAGGCCGGGCTGATCGGCCAGAAAATCGCCGCCACTCTGGCCAGCACCGGCACGCCGGCGTTCTGGATGCACCCGGCCGAAGCGATGCACGGCGACCTGGGCATGATCCTGCGGGACGATCTGGCGCTATTAATCAGTTACAGCGGCGAATCGGAAGAAGTGCTGCGGCTGCTGCCGTTTCTGAAACGCATCGGCTGCTGCACCTGCGCCATCACCGGGAACGCCGCCGGCACCCTGGCGCAGCAGGCCGACCTGGTGCTGCACGTCGGTGAAATTGTCGAAGCCTGTCCGCTGAAATTGGCGCCCAGCGCCACCACCACCGCACTGCTGGCCCTCGGCGACGCCCTGGCCTTGACAGTGCTGGAACGCCGCGGCTTCACGCCCGACGACTTTGCCCGGCTGCATCCGGCCGGATCGCTGGGCCGACGGCTGTTGACGGTCGACACCCTGATGCGCAGCGGCGAACGCTGCCCCACCCTGCCGCCGACCGCGACGGTGCGGGAAGGCATCGAGGCGATCAAGCAGGCCCGCGCCGCGCT
>CAVOLB010000017.1:0-6896 GCA_963696655.1 uncultured Alphaproteobacteria bacterium | reverse complement strand
GACCAGCGGATTGTCGGAGACCGCGTTCATCTCGCGCTCGATCACGCCGGCCGCGAAGCGCAGCATGTCGAGAGCGGCCCCCATCACCTGCGGCTGGCAGCGCAGGCTGTAGGGATCCTGCACCCGGTCGCAATCGATGTGCGACTGACGAATCTCGCTGCTGGAAAGGATGGCGCGATAGAGCTTCGCCACCTCGATCTGACCCGGCTGGCCGCGCACCGCCTGGATGCGGGGATCGAACGGCACGTCGCTGCCGGCCGCGGCATCGACACAGAGCGAACCCGACACCAGTGCCGCCTGGAACAGGCGCTCGGCCGCGAGCAAGGCCGCGGCCGCGAGGGCCGTCGACACCTGCGTCCCGTTCAACAGCGCCAGCCCTTCCTTGGCTTCGAGAGCCAGCGGCTTCAGCTCCAGCGCGGCGAGCGCCGCCTCGGCCGGCATGACCTCGCCGGCAAGTTTGATCTCGCCCTGACCGATCATCGCGGCCGTCATATGGGCCAGCGGCGCCAGATCTCCCGACGCGCCGACCGAGCCCTTGGAAGGAATGACCGGCAGCGCTTCGGCCTCATAGAGCCTGAGCAGCATCTCGATCGCCTCGCGGCGCACGCCCGAATGGCCGCGCGCGAGGCCATTCGCCTTCAACAGCAGGACCAGCCGCACCACCCGATCCGGCAGCGCAGGACCGGTTCCCGCGGCATGGCTCAGCACCAGCCGGCGCTGCAGCTCGGCCAGCGCCGCATCGGCGATGCGCGTGCGCGCCAGGCTGCCGAAGCCGGTATTGACGCCATAGACGGTGCGATTCTCGCGGATGACCGCGCGCACGGTCTCGACCGAGGAGTCGATCGCCTTGTGCGCCGCCGGATCCAGCGTCACCGCGACGCCGCCCGCTTCCAGGCCCCGGAGATCGGCGAGGGTCAGATGGCCGGCGCGGAGCGTGAAGGTCGGGGGCATGAGGGGAGATCCTGCGGATGACGGGCGGAAGGCCGTTGAGCCGGTTCGAGCGAGTTCCCCCCGAGTGATATCACCGCCCGGGGCGCCCGCCCATAGAACTGCGACAGGGTGTTGCGACAGACCGACATCGAGCCGTGCTAGGCTGCCGCCGCACTCTAGGGGACGCGACGATTCACAGGCCTGTCGCCGACCCGCCATTTGATGTCGCCCCGGTAGGGGTGCTCCGACCCTTCTTGACTAGTCTCCTGGCCTGGAAAACTCTGCGGCTGCCGGTCCTTAAGCCTCTTTCGGCCGGTCGCAGCAAACGCACCCTTCGGGAGCATGAACATGGCCGACGACGAACTCGACCTTAACTCGCTCAGCGACGACGAGCTGGTCCAGCAGATGCAGGACGACCTCTATGACGGTCTCAAGGAAGAGATCGAGATCGCGGTCAATATCCTGCTCGAGCGCAAATGGACCCCTTACGACGTGCTGACCAAGGCCCTGGTCGAAGGCATGCGCATCGTCGGCGTCGATTTCCGCGACGGCATCCTGTTCGTGCCGGAAGTGCTCCTCGCCGCCAACGCGATGAAGGCCGGGATGTTCATCCTGCGCCCGCTGCTGGCGGAGACGGGCGCCCCCAAGATCGGCAAGATGATCATCGGCACGGTCAAGGGCGACATTCACGACATCGGCAAGAACCTGGTCGCCATGATGATGGAAGGCGCCGGTTTCGAGGTCATCAATCTCGGCATCAACAACCCGGTCGAGAATTACCTCAACGCGATCGAGGAGCATAAGCCCGACATCATCGGCATGTCGGCGCTGCTTACCACGACCATGCCCTACATGAAGGTCGTGATCGACGCGCTGATCGAGAAAGGCATCCGCAACGACTATGTCGTGCTGGTCGGCGGCGCGCCGCTGAACGAAGCCTTCGCCAATTCGATCGGCGCCGACGCCTATTGCCGCGACGCGGCCGTCGCGGTCGAGACCGCCAAGGCCTTCATGGCCAAGCGCCAGGGCTCGGCCTTCGCCGCCAAGCGCGCGTAAATAGCGTCGAGCACGGCACGAATTAAAACGCGGCCCCCTTCTTCTAAATCTTTCCTCTCCCCCTTCTTAGGGGGAGAGGATCAAGGTGAGGGGGTTCTCGATGACGGACGCGATGTTGCAAACTCCGTCGCTCATGCTGCGCCAGCCCCCTCACCCAGCTCCGGGTAAGTCTCCGCTTCGCTCCGACTAACCCTGCGCGTCCCTCTCCCGCGCGGGCTTCGCCCGCATACCTTTTTGATTTGCCGGCGCAGCCGGCCCCGGGGGCGAGGAAAGTAAAGCAAGGCGTCGCTTCCCCTACCCCCGCTCGCTTCCGCGCTCGTCGCGCGGCGTCTTGCCGAACTGCTCGCGATAGCATTTCGAGAAATGCGAGGCGGAGACGAAGCCCGCCGCCAGGGCGACATCGAGCACAGACATGTCGGTCTGGAGCAGCAGCAGCCGCGCATGTTTCAGGCGCAAATCGAGGTAATAGCGCGTCGGCGTGCGGCCCAGATATTTGCGGAACAACCGCTCCAGCTGGCGGCCCGAGAGCTTCACCCCGCGCGCGAGCTCGGCGCAGGAGACCGGCTCCTCCAGCGTTTCCTCCATGCGCTTGACCACGGCGAGCAACTTCGGGTGCCGCACGCCGAGGCGCGCGGGCAGCGCCATGCGCTGGCGGTCATGGCGGTCGCGGATGCGGTCATGGAGGAACTGTTCGGAGACCGCGGTCGCGAGCTCGGGCCCATGCTGCCGGCCGATCAGCTGCAGCATCAGATCGAGACCGGCGATGCCGCCCGAGCAGGTGAAGCGGTCGCGATCGATCTCGAACAGCTCCGAGGTCACCTCGAGCTCGGGAAAGGCTTCGGTGAAGCCCGAGAGATTTTCCCAATGAAGCGTGCAGCGGTAACCGTCGAGCAGGCCGGCGCGCGCCAGCACATAGGGCCCGAGCGAGATGGCACCGATCTCGATCGGCCGGCGCGCCATGCGCCTGAGCCAGGCGAAGACGGCGCGGTCCTCGTAGAGATGCGCGTCGATCCCCGCACAGACGATCAGCGCATCCAGCGCCGGAGCCTGCTCGATCGCGGCCTCGGGCACCACCGGGATGCCGTTCGAGGCCAGCACCGGTCCGCCGTCCTTGCTGAGGATGTGCCAGCTATAGAGCGCGCGGCCGGAAAGGCGATTGGCGCTGCGCAGGGGCTCCAGCGCCGAGGCGAAGCTCAGCATCGCGAATTGCGGCACCAGGAAGAATCCCACCCGCTCCGGCAGGCTCGCGGGCTTGCGATGAAACATGGAGACGGGTTCCCCGGTCGGCGGACGGGGGTGAGACGCAAAACGGGCCCGGGCGCCTATGTCGGAAAATTATAAAGGATGTCGGATTTTGGACAAGCCTCGGATCAGGGGATGCCTAGCGGGAGTTTCATGCCGCCGCACCGCAGCATTTCTTGTATTTCCGGCCCGAGCCACAGGGACAGGGCTGGTTGCGGCCGATCTTATCGGAACGGACCGGCATGGGTGGCTTCTGCATTTCCGGGTCGCGCCAGAACGCGCTGATGGCGAGGATGCTGATCGGCAGCAAGTCCAGAATCTGCGCGCGTTCGTCGAGGTTGATCGGCTCGGCTTCCGGATCGTACTCCTCCTCGATCAGCGCCAGGATGGCCCAGACAAGAGGGCTGGTGCTCTTGTGGCGGAAGACCGGCGCCCACTCTTCCTGGCGCAGTTCGATGCCCATCGCAAACCCTTCGGCCCACGCTTTTCCGCGGTCCTCCAGTACCAACGGGAAGATGATGGGCCGATGCGAATGCAGGGCATCGAGCCGCATCGCGATCGTCTCCCAGTGGCGTGCCAACAAATCCGCCACGAATTCCGCCTGTTCGAGGCTGTCATAGGAGGGGCCTTCGCCCTCTCCCATGCCCCATATCGCGTCCAGATATTCCGCCGGCGGCACGGCAACCGGCCCAACCACGAGCGCCGTGAAGTATCCGTCCAGATGCTCCAGGGAGAGACTGTTGGAGCCGACTTGCTCGCTGCCGAGGAAACCGTCGAGCCATGCGAGTTCCTCCTCGCTGAGACGAATGGCTTGCGCCGGATCGGGCGACTCTTCCTTTTCCTCGGCCTCTGCCGCGTTCGATCGCCGGTCATGCCGCGCAATCCAGGCGAGATCCGCGACCGGATCGGTTATCGGGACCACGCGGTCATCGATGAAGCGCCGAGGGTCCCGAGGATTGACGACAGCTTGATTCAACAGGCTCAGCCATTCGTCCTGGTCGATCTCTTTGTGCAAGGCTACCCGTCCGCTGTTCCAACCCTGTCGGACCCGGGGCTCGAACGCCTGCAATCCCAAGAGACGGATGGCGTCCTCCCAACCGATCCAGGCCAGATCGCCCGGCTCTGCCAGCTCTTCGCGATCGAAGCGATCGATGAGCGCGACGAGACGCTCCTGGGGAACCCGTCCCTCCCAACAGAGCCTTGCCAGCACCTGAAACAAGGTCCACCGCATCGAGGACCCGGCATCTCGATCTTCGAGCGCAGCAAAGAGCGGCTCCGGATCACCGTCATAAAGTCCGAGCAGCAAGCCCGTGGCAGTTTCAGTGAGGGCGTCGCCGAGGAGTTGCTCCAACTGCCATTCGGGGCAGCGCAAGAGCGCCAGGAGGGGCTGACAAGCCTCGGTTCGCCGTGCCGCCGCCAGGGCATGAAGGCCAAAGAACAGGAGATTCTGCTGCCGGGGCAGCAGATGGACCCCGCTCGCCGCCTTATCGAGCAAGGCGATCACGTCGGGCGACAATGCTTGAGCCTGCGTCACCGCCTCGGCAAGGGCTGCGGCGGGCAGTCCCTCGGCCGTCTCCAGCTCGGTGCGAATCTGTTCCAGTGTCATGGCGCCAGATTAGGATAACCGGCGCACTCCCGGCGAGCACATGACATCGGCAGGCTGTCTTCGGCGGTATGAAGGCTGCCGAATCCTGCTGGTCGACAGCAAACGACCGAATGCCAGCCCGCTCAGGGCGGCGGCAGCACGGTGATCTCGCCCACCATCCGCTGCTTCTCGTGATGCACGCAGAAATAGCGATAGACGCCCGGTGTCGGAAACCGGAACAGGATGATGTCGCCCGCCTTCACCTCGCCGGAATTGAAGGGCGCCAGCCCTTCCGGACGCCTCGCGTCGACGGCATAGAGCGCGAGGGCCGGATCGTTCGTGACGGTGTGGCTCACCAGCGAGATATTCCGCCACTCGACCGTCTGGCCGGCATAGATCGTCAGCGTCGACGGCTTGAAGTTATGAAAGCTCATATCGACGACGGCGTCAGCCTGCGAGTTGGGCAGGCCATGGGCGGGACCGAACAGGCCGCAGCCTGCCAGGCCGGCCGACAGGCCAGCCATGGCCATCCACGCGGACAGCACCGTTCGTCGCATCATTTTGTCGCTCCCCCAGGGCGCCGGTGCCCTGCCGTCGCCCGCCCGGGCATGAGATTACCTCCGGCGACCTCGATCCGCCCATAACATCCTTGCCTCTCAATTCTTAACCATGGATCCCCGTCATCGGCCGGGCTGCGGGCGCGGGCTGGTTTCCGCTAGACTGTCGTCTCCTCAACGCGAAAGTCCCGGTCCGATGCTGAAAATCTTCGATCCCTCGGCTGCCCTGCCCGACCTGATCGCCGCCCTCCGGCAGGATGGCGCCATCATCCTGCGCGAGCAGATCTCGCCCGACCTGGCCGACGAGGTCTCGGCCGAGCTCCGGCCCCATTTCGACCGGATCGGCAAGGCGGCCCAGAGCGACTTCAACGGCTACAAGACCTTGCGCATCTCCAGCATCCTGAAGCGCTCGCGCCGCTCGGCCGATCTCATCGGCCATGCGCGGATTCTCGAGATCGCGGATGCGATCCTGCTGCCCCATTGCATCAATTATCGGATCGGCAGCTGCACCGGCATCGAGATCTGGCCGGGCGAGGCGCCGCAGCGGCTGCATCGCGACGACGGCATCTATCCGATCCGCATGCCCGGCGTCGAATGGCAGATCAGCGTGAATTGGGCGCTCGACGAGTTCACGCTCGAGAATGGCGGCACCCATGTGATCCCCGGCAGCCACAACTGGAAGGAGCCGCGCCTGCCGCTGGAATCGGACAGCGTGCAGGCGGTGATGCCGAAGGGGTCCGCCCTGGTCTATCTGGGCTCGGTCTGGCATGGCGGCGGCGCCAACCGCACCAACAAGTCGCGCATGGGGCTGGTCAACACCTACAGCCTCGGCTGGCTGCGGCAGGAGGAGAACCACTATCTGTCGATCCCGCGCGAGGTGGCCGATTCCTATCCCGAAAGGATCCGGCGGCTGATGGGCTATCAGGGCCATGGCCGCCTCCTGGGATGGTATCCGCGTAATCCCGACGGCTACTGAGCCGCGCGCCCGCGATGCGAATCCTGATCGGTGCCGTCGGCCGCTGGAAGGCAGGACCGACGCGCGATCTTTATGAAGATTATCGCCAACGCCTGACCTGGCCGGTCGAGCTCAAAGAGGTCGAGGAGAAACGCGCTCTGCCGGACGCGTCGCTCAAGGCCCGCGAGGCCGAGCTCCTGCTGGCGACCTTGCCTCGCGACCGTGCCGGGCTGGCGCTCGTGGCGCTCGACGAGAACGGCCAGAATCTGGGCAGCGAGGCTTTCGCGCGGCGGATCGGGAAATGGCGCGACGACGGAAGGAACAGGATCGCCTTCCTGATCGGGGGCGCTGCCGGCCATGGCAGCGCCGTGCTCGAGGCGGCGCAGTTCAAGCTGGCGCTCGGCGCCATGACCTGGCCCCATCTGATGGTGCGGGGCATGCTGATGGAGCAGCTTTACCGGGCCCAGCAGATCCTGGCCGGCCACCCCTATCACCGGCCCTAAAAACTCCGTAATTTGCTGGCTCGATCGCGCCTTCAGGGACCCACCCACAGAGGATTGTCGATGGCCGT
>CAVOLB010000016.1:0-6652 GCA_963696655.1 uncultured Alphaproteobacteria bacterium | reverse complement strand
CTCTCCCGCAAGCGGTAGTCTGACCGGGCGCAAGCATCCTCCCCGCCCCGGATCGGGTCAAGCGTGAAAACAAAACCGCGCTCGAGAGGATCGAGCGCGGTTGTTTCAGGCCGGATTGTATTGCAACAGCGAAGAGTTTCCGCAGCCGCGCGGCGACTCCCTCGTTCAGGGCGAGGCCGGCGCGATGATCGTGCTCGAGCTGTCGGCGCGATTGAATTTGAGTTCATCGGGTGTGAGCACGATACCGACATAGATGGCGTAGTTGTCGCCGTTCTCGCCGGATACCAGCGGAATCGTCTGCGTCAGCTCGTCGACCGACTGGGCTCGCACCGCGTTGCCTTCGAGATCGATCTCGACATCGAAGGCCTGGCGCGCCAGCGGCCCGGCTCCGATCTTGGCGATCGCGACGAAATACTGGAACTGCGCGCTCTTGGCCGTCATGGCGGGTCCGCGCGACGCGATCGTCTGCACCTGCAGCGTGGTCTCGATGCGCGTCTTGTTGTCGGGCTCGACGATATAGACGCAGCTCGAGCGGAGTTCGCCGATCTGGGCTTCGAACTGGACGTCCTTGACGTCGCGGCCCGGTCCCTGGAAGCGTGTCAGATGCGCGGCGTCACTGACCGTGACGATGCGCGGACAGGGCGGCGGCGGCCCCGGATTGTCCGCAGAGCCGCAGGCCACGAGTCCCACCGCCAAGCTCCCCGACAAGGCGAGGGTGGCCGCAATCCGCCTAAAGCGCATTATGTGTTCCGTCGCAGAGAGGCTTCATCTGGGTCGATTTGCAGCCGCAGAAGAAGACCTGTTTGGTGGCCGGCGCTTCCCAGGCGACCGGCGCGAGGCCGGTGCCCTTGTGCGAGCCGTCGCAGAATGGCTGGCTTTTGGAGCGCCCACAGGCACACCAGAAATACTTTTTTCCAGCCGTGACATCGACCGCGTAGGGCGATTTCTGCGCTGGAATCGGTTCCGTCATGTTCCCCTTCCCAAGGAGTGGCGTGCTGGCATAATTTTTGCCGCCACCGCGCTGGTTCGTCGGGCGACTTTAATGAACGCCCTCACGATGCACAAGGCCCGGATCGGCTTGTTTTTTCCGCTCGTTACCGGATATGAGGGCCTGCCATGATACCGTCCGAAATCGCCCGCTCGGCCGGCCCCGATTCGAGCCTCCCGCGCCGTTTCCCCGCCATGGCTGGCGCCTGACCGGCGCCGGCGGCAGCAACCCTTTCGTCGCCGGTCCCCCATCCCATGGCGGTCTATACCGAAGTCCCCGACGAGGAACTCGAAGCCTTCGTCGCCCGCTACGACATCGGGCGCCCGATCTCCTGCAAGGGGATCGCCGAGGGCGTGGAGAACAGCAATTTCCTCCTCACCACCGAGCGCGCCAGCTTCATCCTGACGCTCTACGAGAAGCGGGTCCGGCGCGAGGACCTGCCCTTCTTCATCGGACTGATGGAGCATCTGGCCGCGCGCGGCATCGCCTGTCCCACCCCGGTCAAGGCGCGGGACGGCGAGGCCCTGGGCGAGCTCTGCAAGCGCCCGGCCGCGATCGTGACCTTCCTCGACGGCATGTGGCCGCGCCGCCCGATGGCGCGCCATTGCCAGCTGCTCGGCACGGCGCTGGCGCAGATGCATCTGGCCGGCGCCGATTACGGCCTGCGCCGCGCCAACGACCTCTCGGTCCTGGGCTGGCGGCGGCTCTACGAGGCGACCAAGGATCGCGCCGACGAGGTCAGCCCCGGCCTCGCCGAGGAGATTCGCCGCGAGATCGAGGGCTTCGAGGCGCATTGGCCCAAACATCTGCCGGCAGGCGTGATCCATGCCGATCTGTTCCCGGACAATGTGTTCTTCCTGGGCGACCGGCTCTCGGGGATCATCGATTTCTATTTCGCCTGCAACGACGCCTATGCTTACGACCTCGCCGTCTGCCTCAACGCCTGGTGTTTCGAGACCGACGGTTCCTTCAACGTGACCAAGGCGCGGATGCTGATCGCGGCCTATCGCAGGACGCGCCCCGTCTCGAAGGAAGAGCTCGAGGCGCTGCCGATGCTGGCGCGCGGCAGCGCGCTGCGCTTCCTGCTGACGCGGCTCTATGACTGGCTCAATCATCCGCCGGGCGCCTTCGTGAAGCCGAAGGACCCGCGCGAGTATCTGGACAAGCTGCGCTTCCATGCGGGCCTGCGCGGCCCCAGCGCCTACGGGCTCGAGCCGTGAGCGCCAAGGCAGCGGCGAAAAAGCCCAAGGAAGAAGCGGCGCCGAAGGAGAAGACCAAGTCCCGCGTCGAGATCTTCACCGACGGCGCCTGCAGCGGCAATCCGGGGCCCGGCGGCTGGGGCGCCGTGCTGCGCTATGGCGAGACCGAGAAGGAATTGTCGGGTGGCGAGAGTGCCACCACCAACAATCGCATGGAGCTGATGGCGGCGATCATGGGGCTCGAAAGCCTGCGCCGTCCCTGCGAGGTGACGCTCTCGACCGACAGCACCTATGTGAAGGACGGCATCACGCGTTGGATCAACGGCTGGAAGAAGAACGGCTGGAAGACCGCCGACAAGAAGCCGGTCAAGAATGTCGATCTCTGGCAGCGCCTCGAAGCCGCGGTCGCGCCCCACCGGATCCAATGGGAATGGGTCCGCGGTCATTCCGGCCATCCCGAGAACGAACGCGCCGACCAACTCGCGCGCGACGCGATCAGGGCGGTGAGGGAAGGGATGGTATTCTGAAATCATATCCCCTCCCCCGCTTCGCGGGGGAGGGCGAGGGAGGGGGCCGCTCGCTATCCGATATCGCGCAGCCCCCTTCCTAACCTTCCCCCGTGCCGGGGGAAGGAACAAGAACTCGTCTACAGCAGCTTCATCACCGCTTCGGCGCTCGAGACCTCGAACGCGCCCGGGGCTTCGACGTTCAGCGCCTTGACGGTGCCGTTGTCGACCAGCATGGCGTAGCGCGAGGCGCGCAGGCCCATGCCGTAGCCGGTGCCGTCCATCGTCAGGCCGACGGCCTTCGAGAAGTCGCCATTGCCGTCGGCGAGCATCACGACCTTCTCGCCGGTGTTCTGCGACTTGCCCCACGCGTCCATGACGAAGGCGTCATTGACCGAGAGGCAGGCGATGGTGTCGACGCCCTTGGCCTTGATCTTGTCCGCATGCTGCACGAAGCCCGGCAGATGCTTCGCCGAGCAGGTCGGGGTGAATGCGCCCGGCAGGGCGAACAGCACGACCTTCTTGCCCTTGAAGAGCTCGTCGGTGCTGACGGTCCTCATGCCGTCGCTGGCCATGGTCTTGAGCTCCACGGCCGGAACCTTGTCGCCTACCTTGATCGTCATTGTCAGTCCTCTCTTCCAAATGAAAAACGGAAGCGCAACCTCCCGCGTCTGGCCTTGTCCCTAAAATAGGCTCAAGCCCCACCCTGTCCAGTACCCAGCGAGTGACCAGGACAGGGCTTTCGACATCCCGTCAGGAGCCGGCCCGCGCGATGGCGTCCAAGACCGCGTCGTGGCTCAACAATTCCGGCAGCAGAATGCCCTCGGGCGCTTTGGGGCCATAGACCACGTTGAAGGGAATCCCATAGCGGCCGAAGCGGGCCAGATAGCGCGAGATCGCTTCGTCGGGACGGGTCCAGTCGGCCCGCATGGTGACGACCTTCCCGGTCTCGAACGCCGCCTTCATCTCGGGGCGGTCCAGCACCAGGGTCTTGTTGGCGAGGCAGGTGATGCACCAATCGGCGGTCACATCCACGACGACCGTACGGCCTTGCGCCACCAGATCGCCGATGCGGGCCTCCTCGAAAGGCGCCCAGCCCTCGGCGAGACCGGCCTGCGCCTGCGTGCGGGCCTGGGCGGTGGGTCCGCTCGAGATCAGCGCGGGCAAGGCCAGCACCGCGATCGCGAGGGCGGCCGCCCCACCCCAGAGCAGCGGGCGCTGGTTGTCCGGCAGGCAATGCAATAGCGCGAGCACCAGGGCCAAGGCGATCAGCAGCCCGCCCAGAATCGCCACGCCCCAGATTCCGATTGCGCCAACGAGGACCGAGAGCAGCCAGGCGGCCGTCGCGGCCAGGGCGATGCCCAGCAGGCGGCGCAGATGGATCATCCAGCGGCCGGGCCGCGGCAGGGCCACGGCCATTCCGGGAAAGGCCGCAACGGCCAGATAGGGCAGCGCCAAGCCCAGTCCCATCGCGCCGAAGATCACGAAGATCTCGAGCGCCCCGCGCGACAGCGCGAAGCTGACGGCGGTGCCGACGAAGGGCGCCGAACAAGGCGTCGCCAGCAGGGTCGCGAGCATGCCGGTGAGGAAATAGCCCGGCAGGCTCCGCCGGTCGGCGGCGCGTCCCGCGGCTGCGTCCGCGTCGCCCGCCAGGCTGCCGAGCCAGCCCGGCAGCGCGATCTCGAACCAGCCCATCAGATTGGCGGCGAAGAGCGTGACGATGAGCGCCATCGCCGCCAGGAACAGCGGCTGCTGGAACTGAATCCCCCAGCCGATCGCGAGGCCCGCGGCATCGAGTGCGGCCAGCATGGCGGCGAGCAGCAGGAAGGCGGTGAGCACGCCCGCCGCCGATACCAGGAAGGAGAGCCGCACATGGGTCTTCTCGCCGCCGCCATGGCCGGCGACGCCCAAGAGTTTCAGGGAGAGCACCGGCAGCACGCAGGGCATCAGGTTGAGCAGCAATCCACCCAGCAGCGCCACGCCGACGATCGCCAGCAGGCCAGTGAATTCTTCGCCCGAGCCCGCCGCGGCGGTCAGCGTGACATTGCGTTCGAGACCGCGGATCCCGTCGGTCAGCGTCACGATGACGGCGGCGCCCGACAGAGCCGGCGCCGTGGCTTCGCGGGTGATCGGCAGCGTGAAGCGCGCGAGCTTGCCGTTGTCGCCGAGCTGGATTTCGGGCTTGCCGAAATAGAGCCCCGGCGGGGCTTCGACGACGAGATCGGGCGCGGTGAATTCCGTAAGGGTGGAGCGCGCCGTCACCTCCAGACTCGGCTTTGCGTCGCTGCCGGCGAGCGTCGCCTGCTCGAGCGTCAAGCCTTGCGCGCGGCCGTCGCCCGGCACTTGCGCGTAATAGCGGTCGATGAGCTGCGCTTGCGGGGCCGGCAGCGCGTCGCCCGCCGGAATCTGGAGCGCCAGGTCGGCCTCATAGGGGATGCAGACCGTCTCGCAGACGAGGTAGCGCAGATGCGCCTTGATCGAGAGCGGCTTGCCGGGCTCGCTCAGGGTCGCGATCACGGGCAGCACGACCTCGTCCTTGTAGCCGAAGGTGTCGAGCCCGAAGAGGGTGAAGCGATGGGGCACCGGCCAGAGCAGATCGGCCTTGGCCAGGTTGTCCGAGCCCGCCCAATCGACCGCGATCGGATAGCCGGCATCGCCGGGCGAGCGCCAATAGGTCTTCCAGTCCTTGGCCAGGGTGAAATGCAGCCCCAGGCGGATCTGCCGGGCCTGGTCCACCGCCGTCTGGGCCGAAATCAGGCTCACCTCGACCTGGGGCCGGGTGGCGACCGCCGCGCCCTCGGCCCGGGCCGGGAGGGGGCCTGCCAGCCCCGCCAGGAGCAGGAATCCGGCCAGCCAAAGCCCCCTCGAGCCCGGTTTTCGGGCGCGGGCGCTCCTGGATTCTGGGCCGTTCCGGATAGCGTCTGTTTTCATGGGGCGGGCCGGATTATAATGACCAGATGATTGAAAATACCTCACGATTCCGTGTCGGCCGGCGCGGCGGAAGGCCGCTTGCCAGGGCAGCCAGGGTTCCCTAGCTAGATGGGTATGGACAAGGATCAGGCCCCGGCCCTTCCGGGATATCTGACCGGGCATCTGCTCATCGCCATGCCGACGATGCGCGATCCCCGTTTCACCCGGACGGTGATCTATCTCTGCGCCCACACCGCCGAAGGGGCGATGGGGCTGGTGCTGAACCGCCTCGTGGGCTCCCTCACCTTCCCCGACCTCCTGGCGCAGCTCGGGATCGAGCCCGGCCCCGGCATCGAATCCATCCGGGTCCATTTCGGCGGGCCGGTCGAGACCGGCCGCGGCTTCGTGCTGCATTCCTCGGAATACAACGCGTCCGGCACCATGCAGGTGAGCGACGAGGTCGCCCTCACCGCGAGCCTCGACATCCTCAAGGACATCGCCGCCGGCAGCGGCCCGCGCCGCAGCCTGCTGGCGCTGGGCTATGCCGGCTGGGGACCCGGCCAGCTCGATGCCGAGATCCAGGCCAATGGCTGGCTCTCGGTCGCCGCCGACGTCCGCCACCGCCTCGGGCTGGTCCCGCCGGCTCAGGATGCCGGCGATCCGGAGGTCGCGCTGGCGCTGCACGTCCAGCGCGGAGAACCGCGGCCGGAGCACGACGTCGCCGAGGAGTGCATCGCCTGCGCGAAGGTGCGCTTCGGCGCGCGGAGGGCGATCCGGGTGCGGTTCCAGTCGGCGCCGGTGGAGAGGGTGGCGGCCGAGGTCCTCGACCTCGGCGGCGAGCTGGAAGGCGTCGCGGTCGCCCGCGCCCTCGTCCAGCAGGTTGGCCGTGAAGGTGGCGACGCCCGGGCTGGTCGGCGTCGAGGCGGGCGCCGCCCTCGATGAGGAGGACGGCCTGCACCGGCGGGCGACCTCGTGCATCTCCACGACCTGGAGAATGCCGCCGTTGGCGAGCGATCCCCGCTCGACCGCGGGGAGCTGGAGGGCGGGCG
>CAVOLB010000015.1:0-12809 GCA_963696655.1 uncultured Alphaproteobacteria bacterium | reverse complement strand
TCGTCGAGCTGCTGTTCGAGCGCCGTGCGCACGACCGCGAACGGCACGCGCCGGGCGTCCGCGTCGTCCAGGCCGCCGCGCTGCATCGACTCGGCGAGTTCGCGGATCGCGTCGAGCAGCTCGCGCTGGTCGTCGAGCTCGTCCCCGACCGGGGCCATGAACGCATCCACCGCGTCGAGCAGCAGGCCGCGCCAGGCGTGCGGCGAGCGGGCCAGGGCCACGGCGTCGTGCAGGGCGCGCAGCCGGTCGACGAACTGCGCCGCGGCCCCGAGCGCGAGCGCGTCCGACCCTTCGGCATCGCCGGCCGGCAGCAAGCCGGCGAACGGCTCCGGCACCTGCGCGGGCAGGGCGTAGCCGAGAAACAGCCGGTCCAGTCCGTCGGCCCAGGTGTGGTCCGCCGACGCGGGCACGCCGAAGCCCGCGCGGTGCGCCGCGTCCAGGCCCCAGCGCGTGCCGGACTCGCGCAGCCAGTCGTGGACCCGTTGCAGGGCGTCCTGCTCCAGACCGAAGCGGCGCGCCACGATCTCGTGCTGCAGCAGGTCGAACACCGCGCTGGCATGGAACCGCGACGCAAGCAGCGAGAGCAGGTCCAGCAGCGCGCGCGCGGGGGCATTGACGCTGCTGCGGGCCCGGCCCGAGACCGTGTACGGGATGAACCGGTCGCGCGGCGCGGTGCCGAAGACGGCCTCGATCAGGGGGGCGGCGGCGTCGAGGTCCGGCGTCACCACCAGGACCTGCGACGGGTGCTGCACCGCGCCGCCGGCGAGCAGGCCCAGCACGTGGTCCTGCAAGACTTCGAGTTCGCGGGTCAGCGAGTGGCAGACATGCACTTCGAGGCTGCGGTCGTCGGGCGGAGGCGGCGAAACGCTGGGACATGGCGCGCTTGCGCGAGGACGTGGTGGCGAGCCAGCGCCGGCGGCGCATGGTGGCGGCGGCACTCATGACCGGCAGGCGCACCTCATGGGACTTCCAGCCGATGCGCGACGCTTCCGTCAGCTATATGCGCAATCATCTGAAGCTGGACGATCTCGAATATCGCTCGCGTCTGCCGCATGTGGAGACGCCGCCGGCGCGGCGCTAGGCGCGTCAGCGTTCGCCGACGGGCTCGAGGGCGGGCGTGCCGGGCATGGTCTTGCGCACGGCGATCACGCTGATGAGGACACCGGTCAGGATCAGCAGGCCGCCGAAGACCGCGTTCAGGCTCGGATGCTCGTCCACCACGAGCCAGGTCCAGAACGGGTTCAGGATCACGTCGAGCAGCGCGAACAGCGTGAGCTGCACGGCGGGAACCCAGCGCGCCGCGCGGGTATAGAGGACCAGCGGGAAGGCCAGCTGCACGAAGCCCATCAGCGCGATCCAGGCCATGGTCTCGAGCGACATGGCGAGGCCGCCATGGAAGATCGCAACGGCCAGGAACACCACGACGCCGCCGAGGCAGACGGCCGGGACCAGGTCGATATCGCGATAGCGCCGCAGCCAGACGGTCTGGGCGGCGAAGCAGAAGGCGACCACGAGCGAGAGCGCATTGCCGAGCGCGCTGCCCTGGGTGAAGTCGGTGCCGAACACGACGAAGACGCCGGCGATCGCCAGCGCCGCCGCGAGCCAGGTCGCCGGCCCCGTGCGCTCGCCGATGACGGTGCGCGCCAGGAGCGGCGCGAAGATCGGCGTCAGATTGGAGAGGCAGGCGACGTTGGCGGTGCCGGCCAGGGTCAGCGACACGATATAGAGCGTGGAGCCGACGGCAAAGAAACCGGCGGCGCCCAAGAGCGCCCAGCGGTCGATCTTGTGGAAGCGCGCGAACGTCCCGCGGCCATAGATCGCCAGCAGGAACAGCAGCAGCCCCAGCGACATGCTGATCGCGCGCCCGGCCGTGATCTGCCAGACGTCGGCGTTCGGAATGACGCGGATGAAGAGGCCGGAGAGCGACCAGAACAAGGTCGCGGCCAGCACGGCCGCGACGCCCTTGGCGTAGTCGCGGCGATTGAACCCACTCGAACTCATGAAACCGTCTGCTGCCCCCGACCCACTTGGGCCGAGTCTAGCAGAACTCATGCTTCAACGGTTGTGCGGCATTGTCCCGGGACATGAGCCCAAGTCCGCATGGACGCTCCCTTGGGCCCCCTGCTAGAACGAACGGCGCAGCAGGGGGACAGGCATGGCAGGCGACGATATCTTTGCGGCCGGGTTCAAGGAAACGCCTTACTGGTGGGAGGCAGCCCCGCGGCCGGAGCGGCCGCTTCAGGCCCTGCCGGCCGAGGTCGATGTCGCCATCGTCGGCGCCGGCTTCACCGGGCTCGTCGCCGCCCTGACCCTGGCGCGCGCCGGGCGCAAGGTCGCGGTTCTCGAGGCGCAGCGGCTGGCCGAGGGGGCGAGCTCGCGCAATGCCGGCTATGTCGGCCGCACGCTCAAGCACAGCTTCAGCTCGATCATCGATTCCCGCGGGCTGGAGGGCGCGCTCGCGATCTATCGCGATGCGCGCGCGGCCTATGATTTCGTCTATGAGCTGGTCGAGCGCGAGGGCATCTCCTGCCATCTGCGGCGCAGCGGGCGTTTCATGGCGGCCCTGAGCCCGCGCCATTATGACGGCATGGCGCGCGAGCTCGCCGTCAAGCAGCGCCATCTGGGCGACGATTTCGCCATGGTGCCGAAGGCCGAGCAGCATCGCGAGACCGGCTCCGACCTGTTCCAGGGCGGCGCCATGATTCCGGAGATGGGCTCGATCCATCCGGGGCTCTATGTCAACGGCCTGATCGCGGCGGCCGAGCGCGCCGGCGCCGGGCTCTACGACCGCGCCGCCGTCACGAATATCGCGCGCGACGCCGGCGGCTTCACGGTGACGACGGCGCGAGGGAGCCTGAAGGCGCGCGAGGTCGCGATCGCGACCAACGGCTATACGGGCGCAGCCACACCCTGGCTGCAGCGCCGGCTGGTGCCCTTCAACGGCTTCATGGTGGCGACCGAGATCCTGCCGCGCGAGCTCCTGGATCGCGTCGCGCCCACGAACCGCACCTATCACGACTGGAACAACAACCTCACCTACTGGCGCCGGGCGCCGGACCAGGATCGCCTGCTGCTGGGCTGGCGCACCGGCAGCCCGACCCGCGATCTCAAGGCCAAGGCGCGGCGGCTCAAGGGGCGCATGGACGAGATCCTGCCCGATCTCAAAGACGCCAAGCTCGCCCATGTCTGGACCGGGCAATGCGCCGCCACCTTCGACATGTGGCCGCATATCGGCAGCCATGACGGGATGCATTACGGCGCCGGCTATTGCTTCGCCGGCGTGCCGATGGGGAGCTGGTTCGGTTATAAGCTGGCCCAGCGCCTCCTGCGGGCCAACGACGCCCGCACCGCCTTCGACGCCGAAGGCTTCCCGACGAAATTCTACTACCGGGGCTGGCCGTGGTTCCGGCCGCTCGCCGTCGCGAAATTCGACTGGGAGGACCGGCGCGGGCTCTGACATTATTCGGCGCGCAATCGCGCCGCCCGCTGCCTCAATCACCACACGTCAATGATGAGAGAACCTGATGAATCCGCTGATCGACGCCATGGCCGGGATCTTCACCGCTGCCGTCAAATCCGGCGGACCCTTGGCGCGGACGGCGAGCTTCGCTCTGGAGACCGTGGACTGGGCGGGCAGGCTGAATGAGCCTGCGCCCCAGAGCTATCCGGTCGTCGATCAACATCTCGAGACGGCCTGCGCCAACGCGGGGCCACAGGGCTCGGCCTCTTATCGGGCGTCTCGAGCGCTGAGCGCGGCCGTCGGCCAGGTCAACTGGTTCGTGAACCCGAAAGAACGTTGGACTGCGCCCGATCTGGCGGCCTTCATGCCGAACTTCGCCGCCACCGTCATCATCGGCGAGGGCGGGCTGCTGCCCGCGGACAAGATCAGCGCGGGCTTCAGCCTGCAGGGGCCCGACACCTATTACCCGCCGCATGCTCATCTGGCGGAGGAAAGCTATTGGATCATCGGCGGCGACGGCGACTGGAAGGTGGATATGAAGCCCTGGTTCGCGGTGCGGCCGGGCGACAGCGTCTATCACAAGTCGTGCGCCCGCCACGCCATGCAGACCAACGAGCAGCCTCTCCTGACGGTGTGGCTCTGGACCACCCACCTGCACTCCGAGGTCGTGTTCGTCAGGTCGGGTCCCTTCATTCCTCCGGCGGAGCTTTCGGCCCGATAGTCCTCGCGGGACCAACTCCCCATCGGCACGGCGGCGCGCCGGCCGTCGCAAGATTTGACGCGGAGGACCGGCGAGCGCTTTGATGGGGACCCCGTGCCGGTGCGCTGTTTCCGCGGGTGGCTCCCCAGGCCAGAAGGCGATCGCATGAGTTCCGACCAGATTCCCCTCGAGGTCGATATCGAGGGCGCCGTTCTGCTGACCAACCCGCTCCTGAACAAGGGAACGGCCTTCACCGACGAGGAACGGACGGCGTTCTCGCTCCATGGGCTGCTGCCGCCGCGGGTGGGCACGCTCGATGCGCAGGTCGCGCGGCGCCTGCAGGCGGTGCGGGCCTTCACGCGCGATCTCGATCGTTACGTCTTCCTGCGGGGCCTGCAGGATGCGAACGAGACTCTGTTCTATGCGCTGCTGACGCGTCATCTGACGGAGATGCTGCCGCTGGTCTATACGCCGACGGTCGGCCAGGCTTGCGAGCAGTTCAGCCACTACTGGCATTTCCCGCGCGGCCTGTTCCTGAGCTGGCCGCATCGCGACATCATCGACCAGATCCTGGCCCATCCCCGCTATGACAGGATCGAGACCATCGTGGTGAGCGACGGCGAGCGCATCCTCGGCCTCGGCGATCAAGGAGCGGGCGGCATGGGGATCCCGATCGGCAAGCTCTCGATCTACACCGCCTGCGCCGGCCTCGATCCCGCGACGACCCTGCCGATCCTGCTCGACACCGGCACCGACAATGCCGAGCGCATCGCCGACCCGCTTTATATGGGCTGGAAGCATGAACGGGTGCGGGGGCCGGACTATGACGCCTTCATCGAGACCTTCATCTCGGCGGTGACGAAGCGCTGGCCGCGCGTCCTGCTGCAATGGGAGGATTTCGCGCGCGTCAATGCGGGACCCCTGCTCGAGCGCTATCGCGACCGGCTCTGCAGCTTCAACGACGACATCCAGGGAACGGCGGCGGTCGCGGCGGCGACCCTGCTGGCCGGCACCAAGGTCAGCGGGATATCGCTCTGCGACCAGCGTTTCGTCCTCTTCGGCGCCGGCACGGCGGGGAGCGGGATCGGCCGGATGCTGCTCGATCTGATGGTCCAGGAAGGGCTGACGCGCCGGGAGGCGCAGGACCGATTCTTCGCGGTTGACCGCAATGGCCTCCTGGTCGAAGGGATGGCCGATCTGCAGAGCTTCCAGGCGCCCTTCGTGAAGTCGCGCCCCGCCGTCGCCGGCTGGCAGTTGGCGCGGCCCGATCGCATCGACTTGCTCGACACCGTTCGCAATGTGCGACCCACCGTGCTGATCGGGGTATCGGGCCAGCCCGGCGCCTTCACCGAGGATATCGTCCGCAGCATGGCGGCCTCGGTCGAACGGCCGCTGATCTTTCCGCTGTCCAATCCCCTGTCCCGCTGCGAGGCGACGCCGGCCGATCTGGCGCGATGGACGGGGGGCCGCGCGCTCATCGGGACCGGGAGTCCGTTTCCGCCGGCGGTAATCGATGGCCAGCCGGTGACCGTCAATCAGACCAACAACGCCTATATTTTCCCGGGCGTGGGGCTGGCCGTGCATGCGGTGGGCGCGCGGCGCATCAGCGATGCCATGTTCGTCGCGGCGGCGAGGGCGCTGGCGGCGCTGGCGCCCGAGGCGACACAGGCGTATCCCAAGCTGCTGCCGCCGGTCGATGGCCTGCGCGATGTTGCGGTCACCGTCGCCCGGGCCGTGGCACTTCAGGCGCGGGCCGATGGGCTCTGCGACGTCTTCGAGGATCGAGATCTCGATCGGCTGATCGCGGCGAAACGCTGGGAGCCGGTCTATCGTCCCTATCGCCGGTCGAGATAGGCGGGGGCCCTCAGGCTCGCATGACCGGTCGAGGCGCCGCCGCTGCAGATCGGCTGCGCCCAGATCTCGGCGAGCAGGCTGCGGTCGTTGGCCGTCGCGCGGGCTTCGTAATGGCCGAGATGGTGTGCCGCCAGGGCCGAGCCCGCCCCCGTGGCGACGGCGAGAGCCAGGGCCGCCGCCACCCATCGCACCCGCGGCCGCCAATCGAAGGCGGTCCTGGAGATCCGCCGCCAGGCGGCCAGGGCAGCCAAGAGCAGGGCGGCAAGCGCGCAACACATCGGACCGGCTCTCTCAGGGGACGCTGGGAACGATTTTACCCATGGATGGCGCCGCCGCAACCAGCCGCCTGAAACCGGCCATTGCCTTCGGCCATGCCGTCCTTGTCGTCGTGGGGCTTCGGCAGCACCCGGGCCCGGCCTCGCTGCACCCCGGCGTCACCTTGAGGTAGCGGCAGATCCCCAGGAAATCCTCCTCGTCCCGCCATTGATCGGCTTGACCCTGGGGGCCCGGTCGCGCAACCGTTGCGGGCATGGCGGCGGGGGATGGATCGACCGGGGAGGGGCTTGCGGGTGCGCTCGGGCGCATCGGCATTTCGGTCGAGCCCATGCCGGGCGGCGGAACGGAGCGCTTCGCCGTCAAAGGCGACACTTATCCTCACCGCCAGGCGCTGCAGGATCTCGGCGGCCAGTGGGACAAGCTGGCGCGCGTCTGGGTGTTCGAGGCGGAGAATCCGACGGCGCGCCTGGCCGCCCTGCTGCCGATTCCGGAAGGACCGCCGCCGGAGAAGCCGAACCGGCCGCATTACTGGGGCCACCGCGAGCGCTTGCGCAAGCGCGCCAAGGAAGGCGGCTTCGGCGCGCTGCCCGATTACGAACTGCTCGAGCTCCTGCTCTTCGCCACGATCGAGCGCAAGGACGTCAAGCCGCTGGCCAAGTCGCTGCTGGAGCGGTTCGGGAGCCTCGGCGGCGTGCTGGCGGCGCGCGACGAGGAGCTCGCCGGCTTCGATCTGGTGAAGCTCTCGACCATCGTCAATCTGCGCGCCATCGGCGAAATGGCCGTGCGGCTCGGGCGCGAGGAGCTCAAGGAGCGCCCGATCCTCAACTCGATCGACAAGGTCGCCAAACATTGCCGCACGATCATCGGCAACAGCCCGATCGAGCAGTTCCGCGTGCTGTTCCTCGACCAGCGCCACGGGCTCATCGCCGACGAGCTGCAGCAGACCGGCACCGTCAACGAGGTCGCGGCCTATCCGCGCCAGATCCTGCAGCGGGCGCTCAATCTGGGCGCGGTCGGGCTCGTGCTGGTGCACAACCATCCCAGCGGCAATCTCAAGCCTTCGACCGGCGATATCGAGATCACGCGCGAGATCATGCGGGCGGCCGAGCCGCTCGGCGTGGCGCTGCACGATCATCTGATCGTGGGGCCCGGCGGGCATATCAGCCTGAGGCAGGCGGGGAAGTTGCCGCGGTAGAGCGAGCCGGTGACGGGCGTCGGCGCGGCCTCCTCCCTGACCCTCCCCCTTGAAGGGGGAGGGGATAGAAAGGTCGATAGCGTTACGCCGCCTTCTTCTGCGTCTTGGGCAGCGCGTCCTCCAGCCCCAGCAGATGGGCTTTCGCCTCGAGGCCGCCGGCAAAGCCGGTGAGGGCGCCCGAGGATCCGATCACGCGGTGGCAGGGAGTCACGATGGAGATGGGATTTCTGCCATTGGCCGCGCCGACCGCGCGCACGGCCTTGGGCCTGCCGATCTGCTTCGCGATCTGCGCGTAGGACCGGGTCTCGCCGAACGGGATCGTAAGCAGCGCCTGCCAGACTTTCTTCTGGAACGCGGTGCCGGCGAAATCGAGCTTCAGGTCGAACCTCTTCCGCCGGCCGGCGAAATATTCCTTGAGCTGGCGTTCGGTTTCGCGAAGAACCGGGTGCTTCCTGTCCTCGGCGACGATGTTCAAGCGCACGCGCCAGTCGTCTTCCCACATGATCGCCGCCAGCCCGTCCTTCGAGGCGACCAGCTTCAGCTCTCCCACCGGAGACTTCATCATCTTGTAGACATAGGTCTTCTGCGCGGGGCTTTTCGTCATCGCTCTGCTCCTTCGAATTCTCCCCGAATAGAGACCAAAGCGAGGAGCGAAGCATCCCGATTCTTGCGTCCGCAGCCGGCGGAAATCCCCTCTCTCGAACGCCGAAAGGGGGGAATGGCTACATGTTGAAATAGGGATCGAGCACCCGCACCTCGGTGATGCGGTCCACAGGCAATCCGTTGCGCTCGGCGACCTTGCGAATGGCCTCGGGCGAGGGGCCGTCATAGATGCAGAAGGTCTTCTTCTTGTCGGTCGTCACATAGGAATGGATCCAGGTGACGCCCTGCTGGGCATTGTTGGCGACGACGGTCGTGACGGCGTCGCGGCCCTGCTGGTTGGGCGCGAGGCCCAGGCCGTTGGGGAAATTGCGTTCGATGAGGTAACGGGGCATGGGATGTCTCTCCTGGTTGCAGCGATGTGCCGGTGATGGCGCGGCCAAGCTAGGCGGCTAGGGCGCCCGTTCGCATCGGGAGGACCTCCCTATCTTGCGGCCGTCACCTCCCTATTTTGCGGCAGCAGGTTCTGCTCGTGGGCGACCCGGGCGGCTTCGCCTCGGGTGCAGGCGCCGATCTTGGCCAGCACCGCTGACACATGATGATCGACGGTTTTGGGAGAGATATGGAGCTGTGTCCCGATGCGACCGTTGCTGAGCCCGTCGGCCAGGCAGCCCAGGATCTGCATCTCGCGCGCGGTCAGGCCGAACGGATTGCGCCGCGTGCTGGACCGGGGACCGCGCGGAATGCAGCGCATCCCCTCGCCGCGCATCTGCTGGCGAAGGGCGGCCGCCGCAGGGCCGGCGCCCAGCCGATCGAAGATCTCGAGGGCGGCCAATCTTGCCTCCTCATCGCCGTCCGCCAAGGCGCGGGCCTGCTCATAAGGGCAGCCCAAGCGCCTCCATGCCTCGGCGGCCCGTTGCCAATCGCCCTTGATCTGCAGCAGAAACGGCGCGGCACTCCATTTCGGCGCGGCAGCGGACTCGCCCGCGCGCCAGCGCCAGAAGCAGAATTCGCCCGCATGCCAGCGGTGGCGATGGCCGACGGCGAGGTCATAGGCCGCGGTCGCTTCCACCATGACCCGTTCGCGCTCGCCGGAAAGCCAGGCGGCTTCGGCGCGGGCCGCACGCACCGGCGCCAGGCGCTGCAGCGTGTTCGTCTGCAGCGCCAGATCGAGCGCTTCGTCGAGTGCCGTTGCGGCGCCGGGGTCGCCACGCCGGACGCGCACCCGGCCCAGGGCCACCAGCGCCATGATCCGGCTGACGGCGGCGACGCGCGGGAGCTCGACCACGGCGGTCGCGAGGTCGCTGGCCTCGCTCCAACGTCCCTGATAGAGCCGGGTCAAGGCGAGCCACGCGCGCATGTACTGGCCGGCGTGATCCAGATCGCAGTCGCCGGTGTAGTCGAGGCCCTCGACGAGATGCGTTTCCGCCTCGGCGAACCGGTACTGCTCGCCATAGGACGAGCCCAGATTCAGATAGGCGAGCCCGACGAGCGAATCCAGATTGGCCTGGCGGGCGAGGGCGAGGCTCCGATCCAGATGAGGCCGGCCTTCCTCGTCTCCCGTCACCAGCATTGCCGATCCGACGACGAGCTCGGCGGCGGCGATGGTGGCATCGTCCTGGAAGCGCGTGGCCAGCTCGATCGCCTTTCGGCCGAAGCGGACCGCCGCCTGACGGTCCCGATCGAGCATCCGCAGATGGGCCTGGATCCGATAAGCGGCGGCGAGTTGACGCGTGGGCGGCAGGGATTCCAGCAACGCGATCGCGCGACGGCTTGAATCTTCGGCCGCGGCGTTCCTGCCGCTGCGAACCAGAGGCCAGGCGAGAGCGGCGAGCGCCTCGCCTTCCTTGAGGCGATTGCCCGCCTGTCGCCAGAGCTCGACCGCCTCGCCCAGCGCGCGGCTGGCTTCGGCCAGGTCGTCGACGATGGCGCTTTCCTCGGCATAGGCCTCGAACAGCGGGGCCCGGTTGGAGGGCGGCAGAGCATCGGCGAAAGCGAGGACACGGCGATATTGCGCGGCGGCTACGCGATGGGCGCCGACGGCGGCAGCGGCGCGGGCGGCGGCGGCCCCGAACTCGATGACGGCGTCGCCGTCGCCGGCTCCTTCCGCGAAATGCGCCAGGAGAACCAGATCGCCGCGCCCGGCGCCGGCCCCTCGCAATCTGTCGAGCGCCATCCGATTCAACTCCCGGAGCCGCCGGGAGTTGAGGTCCGACAGGATCGCGTCGCGCACCAGCGCATGGCGGAAGGCCACGCCGATCTCCAACGCCTCGAGCATGCCGAACTTCACGCATTCGGCCAGGCCCTCGGCCTCGGCGCCGAGGATCTTGTCCATGACGCCATGCTCGATCCGGCCGCCGATCACGGCAGCAACCTCGAGCACATGCCGGCCGGCAGCGCTCAGTCTCGCCGCGCGCGCCAGCACGGCATCGCGCACCGTCTTGGGGATTCCGCGCCCCGCATTGGCGAGAACCTCGGTGACGAAGAAGGGATTGCCGGAGGTCCGCCCATGCAGCGAAGCGGGATCGATCGGGCGATCCGCGATGAGGGTACGGACCGCCTCGACCGTCAGGCGCGGCAGCTCGATGCGGACGACCGTCCGCAGCATCGCCAGGTCGCCCAGCAGCACGCGCAAGGGATGTTTGGACCCGACCTCGTCATCACGGTAGGTCAGGATGAACAGGACTTTGGCCTGCGCGATGCGCCGGCTCAGAAAGACGATCAGATCGAGCGTTGCCTCGTCGGCCCAATGGATATCCTCGATGACGAGGAGAACGGGTCTGGCCGAACGGCGGAGCCGATCCACCATGGTCGAGAAGACGGTCCCATGCGAGGTGTCGCTCTCGAGCTGCGACAGCAGCGGTCCGTCCGACTGGCGCGCGATGTCGTAGAGCGGGCCCAGCGGTGTCGGCGTGAACAGCGCATCGCAGTTGCCCTTGAGAACCTGCATCCCGCGACCGCGGGTACCGAGGAAGCGGTCGACGAAGGATGTCTTGCCGATACCGGCCTCGCCGCTGACGAGCGCGATGCGCCCGCAACCCGCAACCGCGTCGTCGAAAGCGCGGCCGAGCGATTTCAGATCGTCTTCGCGTTCGAGCAGATCCATGGGCATTCCAGGCCGATCCGGGGAGGCCCGCGAGTTTACAACCGCGGGCCCGCATGAGCCCGCAAATTCGCGTGAGGTCTTGCAGGTTCCTGCAAGATCATGGACATGCCCATCGGCCGGGCGTTCAATGAGTCTCGGAATGGAAGGGAGCGATGGCATCGAGGCCCCCGTGCTCTTCCGGCGATCCCGGAAAACCTGAACCCGCATGGGCAAGCGCTCCGCGCCGACCGGATCGGTGATTCCAGGTAGCCGCACAGGAGGAAGGGACGATCGATGGATCATGCCAAGGCACCGGGGGCCGCCCCCGCCGGCAGCTTGCCGCTGAAGGTTTTCGGCGGGCTGGTTCCGGACGCGATCCAGTGGCGGTCGTTCCCGGCATTCCCGGCCGCCGCCCGGCTGGCTGTCCTGGTCGGCGACATCGGCAAGGCCGGCCCCTATGTCGTTCGCGTCAAGGTGCCTGCGGGCGTGAGGCTCCTGCCGCATTCGCATCCCGAGGATCGGATCTATACCGTCATGTCAGGAATGTTCTATATCGGGCTCGGCGAGACTTTCGACAGTGAGAAGCTGAAACCATATCCGCCGGGGAGCGTTGTCGTGCTGCCGGGGAATACCGCCCATTTCCATTATGCGAAATCCGGCGAGTACGTCACCCAGGTCACCGGCGAAGGGCCGCTCGGGCTCGATTATGTGGACGAGGCGAACGATCCGCGAAAGCGGAATGCCGCCGGAGGCAATGACAAGACCTAAGAGTTCGAACTCATAAAGCTGTGCGCCTTTCAAGGTCTCGCCAAGCGTCGCGTGAGACGACGGATGTGGGCGACGAGGATCCAGGCCACGGCGCTTTCGATGGTGGCTTCGAAGTCCTTGGCGAGGCGGCGACATCGGCCGAGCCAGGCGAAGGTGCGTTCGACCACCCATCGGCGAGGCAGCAACTCGAAGCCCTTGGCGGCGTCGGAGCGCTTGATGATTTCGAAGGTCCATTGACCAAGCGCGGCCATGGCGTCGCGTAGCTTGTCGCCACCATAGCCGCCATCGGCGAACACATGGCGCAGCCACGGGTAGAGAGAGCGGATCGACATCAGCACGTCGGGCGCGCCATCGCGATCCTGGATATCCGCAGCGTGAACCTGCACCCCGACCAGGCAGCCCTCGGTATCGGTGACGATATGGCGTTTGCGGCCTTTGATCTTCTTGGCGGCATCGAAGCCTCGTGGCCCGCCACACTCGGTGCTCTTCACAGACTGGCTGTCGATCACCCCCGCCGTGGGGCTGGCCTCTCGCCCGACCCTCTCGCGCAGGGCCGTGACCAGCATGTGGTTGATGTGCGCCAGTAAGCCTTTGTGCGACCAGGCGTAGAAGTAGCTCTGCACCGTCGAGTAGGGCGGGAACTCCTTGGGGATCGCGCGCCATTGGCAGCCGGTCGAAGCCATGTACAGGATCGCCTCCACCACCGAGCGCAGATTTGTCTTTCTCGGCCGCCCCAGTTTGGAAGCCATCGGCATCAAGGGCGCGATCAACGCCCATTCCGCATTCGTCAGGTCGCTTGCGTATCGCAAGGCATCGCGCCGATAGTGCGGTCGGGTGAGCAATACGTAACGGAACCAGTAGGTCAGCAGCA
>CAVOLB010000014.1:0-23139 GCA_963696655.1 uncultured Alphaproteobacteria bacterium | reverse complement strand
TTATTGCGTTAATTTTGACCCACTACACTAGCAAGCCAAGCCAAAATAGGGAATAAAAATAACTCGAACTGAATATTTGAGCAGGCGGGCGGGAGGTGCCCTGGCACCCACGGTCATTTTTGACCGCAAGGCCGCCTGCCGCTAATCTTTCCGTCTTTCCCCAAAAGCCCCGGTGGACCGGGGCGACCCTTCACACTTTTCCGAAATCTCTCAATGGCTATTGAAACCCTTTACGACAAAGACGGCAGCATGCAACCCTTGGCCGGCAAAACCGTCGCCATCATCGGCTACGGCTCGCAGGGCCACGCCCACGCACAGAATCTGCGTGATTCCGGCGTCAAGGTGATCGTGGCGAACCGCAAGGATTCCGCCAACGGCAAGCTGGCCATCGAGCACGGCTTCAACCCGCTGCCGGTTGCCGAAGCGGTCAAGCAGGCCGATGTCGTGGTCATCACCCTGCCCGACGAAGTGCCACCCCTCGGTGTACCATGGTCGAGCGCGAAATCGAGCGAGGCGCGCGCCCGCTCGACCGCGAGATCGTCCGGCGGCAATTGGACGACGCCGAAACCGGCATCGTCCAGGAACGCGAACGCCCGCAACAGGGGCTCGCGCCGCGGATCGCCCAGCGCCAGCAGATGGCCGTTCACCAACGCATCGGGCAGGATCGCGATGCAGCGCGAGCGCGGATCATTGTTGCGCATGCGAGCTCCCGCCGCCCAGGCTGAGGAACCGCCGAAAATCGACCATCGCCTGCGCCATGGTGAAGCCCGGCAGCTCCATGGCAACGCCGAAACTGCGCGGCATGGGAAGCCCGCGCTCCGCCAGGACCTGCTCCAGCTCCTCGATCCAGACGCCCTTGCCCGGAACGACCTCCCAGCTCATATCCTCGGGCCGACCGCCCCAGGCGGGGCCGATGCCGGTGAAGGTGACCGCGCTCGAGCCGCTGCCATCGACGCCGATCAGCACCAGATCCCGGCATCCCTTCGCCACGCGCGCTTCGAGCAGATCCGCGACCGATTGCGCGAGCGCGCGGCAATGGCGGCGAAAACCCGGGGTATCGTACTGCTCCTTGACCTGCCACCAGCGATTGACGCCGAGGAACGCCATCTCCGGGCAGGGCATCTGCTGGATGGCATAGCCGAACTCCTTCAGGATGGCGACGACGGGCGTCACCATCCCGGGACAGAGCGCGTACTCGTCCACCTTGGCGTTCTGGTTCGCGAGGCAATGCGACAGCAAGGCCACGCGGGTTCCTGAAGCGGTCGCTGCCAACAGGGCCTCCCTCGGTCGGGCCTCGATTCTAGTCGGCTTCGCGGCCCCGATGCCAACGGCGAGTCTCGGGGCTCAGGCCCCAATCGGGTTATGGCCAGAAGATCGTTGGTTCGAAACCCGGTTGAGGCGAAGATGGGGCCTTTCCAACGGCTTGCCGCGACCTAAGCATCGTGACCTTTCTCTCAGCCCGACACACTCGGCATCTCAAGGCGCTCGCCGCCCGTTGGCGACGGCGCGCCCTGTTCCTGCTGGGCGGCGTCGCCGTCGGTGCCGTGGCGGTGATGCTGACCCTCCTGGCCGACAGGGCCCAGCTGGCGTTCCACCAGCTGCTGCAGCAATGGCGCTATGCCTCCCTGGTGGTGACGCCGGCCGGCTTCGGGCTGGCTGTCTATCTGACGCTGCGCTTCTTTCCGAACTCGCAGGGCAGCGGCATTCCCCAGGCCATCGCAGCGCGCCAGATCGAGGCTTACGACCGGCGCCATGCGCTGGTGTCGATCCGGATCGCGGTCGGCAAGATCCTGCTGACGCTGCTGGGATTGCTCTGTGGCGCCTCGGCCGGCCGCGAGGGACCGACCGTCCAAGTCGGGGCGTCGATCATGTTCGCGCTGGGCCGGCTTTCCCCTCGACGCCAGCCGGGGCTGATCCTCGCCGGCGCCGCGGCCGGCGTCGCCGCGGCCTTCAACACGCCGCTCGCCGGCATCGTGTTCGGCATCGAGGAACTGAGCCGGGCCTTCGAGCTGCGCACCAGCGGGCTCGTCATCGGTGCGGTCATCGCCGCCGGCCTGACCGCGACGGCGCTGCTCGGCGACTACAGCTATTTCGGACACAACTCGGACATGCTCCATACCGCGGCCGAATGGCTCGCCGTCCCGGTCTGCGGCGTGGTCGGCGGCCTGATGGGCGGGATCTTCAGCCGGATCCTGGTGCTGCTGGCCGGAGGGCTGCCGGGCCGGATCGGCGCATGGATCAAGCGGCAGCCGATAGCCTTCGCCGTGCTCTGCGGATTTGGCGTCGCTCTTTGCGGCATGGCCTCCGGCGACACCACTTTCGGCACCGGCTACGAGCAGATCAAATCCGTGCTTGCCGACGGGACGTCCCTGCCCTGGAGCTTCGGACTGCTCAAGCTCGCCGCGACCACCCTGACCTCCATCAGCGGCATTCCAGGCGGCATCTTCTCGCCCTCGCTCGCGATCGGCGGCGGCATCGGCATCAATCTCGGCGCGATCTTCACCAGCGTGCCGGTGGGCGTGATGATTCTGCTCGGCATGGTGGCCTATTTCGCCGGCGTGGTGCAGGCGCCGATCACGGCTTTCGTGATCGTGACGGAGATGACGGACAATCACGCCATGATGGTGCCGCTCATGGCGACGGCCCTCATCGCCTCGAGCGCGTCACGGCTCATCTGTCCGGAAGGCGTCTATCACGCGCTGGCGAAGAATTTCGTGAGGCAGGCTCAGTCGACGCCGCAGGATCGGTCGGAGCGGCCGCCCCGCGTCAGCTGATCTCGCCCTCGAAGGGATCCCCACCCAGGTCGCGGATCAGGGCCCGCAGGCCCTCCGCGACCTGGTCGAGCGCGGCCTCGTCGGTGCCGCGCGCGACCAGGCTGGTCCCGAACTTGCCGCGGCGGAAGAACGGATAGCTGCCGATATCGACCTTGGGGAAACGCTGCTGGAGCGCGCCCAGGGCCTGCGCGATGACGCCTTCGCCAAGATAGGTGCTGACCGTGCGCGAGGAGACCGGAGGGCCGCCCTTGAGCCCGTCCTTGAGCCCGTCGAACATGGCGCGCATGATCGCCGGCACGCCCGCCAGCACATAGACGTTGCCGATCTGGAATCCCGGCGCCGTCGAGACCGGGTTCTCGATCAGCCGGCTGCCTTTGGGCACGGTCGCCATGCGCAGCCGGGCCTCGTTCAACTGGTCGCCGGTATAGTGGCGGCGCAACAGGGCGACGGCTTCGGGGTCCAGCACCAGCTCGACGCCGAAGGCCTTGGCGACGCAGCCCGAGGTGATGTCATCATGGGTGGGGCCGATACCCCCTGTCGTGAAGACATAGGTGTAGCGGGCGCGGGCTGCATTCACCGCCGCGACGATCTCGGCCTCGATGTCGGGGACGACCCGGGCCTCGCGCACGGGGATGCCGAGCGCGCTCAGCTCGGTAGCCAGATAGGCCAGGTTCACGTCCTGAGTCCGACCCGACAGGATCTCGTTGCCGATGATGAGAACCGCGGCGGTCGCGGCGGGTGCCGAAGGCGAATCCTGGGACATGACGCCGGGGGAGCCTTAAAGGGGGACGACTCTGCCGCTCAGGGATAGGTCGGCAGGTTCGGATTGATCCCCGAGGACGGTGCCGGAGTCAATTCGGGCGCGGATCCGGGCGCGGGCGCGGTTGCGGGCGATGTCGCGGCACTGCCGTCCTGCTCGACCTGGACCGGCTTGACGTTGGGGTTCTGGGAGTCATAGCCGCGCGCCGCCATGCAATCGTCGACGATCCGGTCGTAACGGTTCTTCCGGTTGTACAGGCTCAGATTATTGTTCAGGTCGCCAATTCCCTGCTGCAGGTCGGTATTGGTGTCCTGGTTGGCGATGTCCTGGTCGATCGCCTCGTCGCGCCTGATGATCGCGTTGGCCTGCTCCTGGCAGGATCCCAGATCATCGGCCGGCGCCGCCACATTGGTGCCGCCATTGGTGCCGACATAGTTGCTGGCGGAGTTGTCGTCGCTGCGTGCCCAGCTGGGCAAGGGAAACTCCGAGCAGCCCGCGACCAGGAACAGGAGCGCCAGGACCAGAAAACGCATGACAACGACCTTTGATGATCATCCGGAGCCACCCGACCTCGAGCGAATCCGGACATTACGGCCTGGGAGACCGTGACAATAATCCCGACCTTAGCAATGGCAGGATGCCGACCGCAACGAGACCCGGCCCTGCCCCTCGTGGCAGCATTAGGGCCCTTCTCCGAATATGGGGTTAAAGGCACCCGAATCCAGCGTCCTAACGACTTTTCGCAAGGGGCGCAGGCCAGCCCTGTGCCGGCCTCGGGGCCCCGACCCTTGCAAATCTTCGGCCACCGCCATTAATTGGGGCCAGCGAACCGCCCGCGCCTCCGAAATCGGAGGCAGTCCCGTCTACGGCACGGTCGCTCCGCCGATCCCGGCACGAACCGCCTCAGCCCCGGAAACACGACCGCCCGCCATGACCCCGAACGATGTTGCCCATGACTGGCGCCCCGAAGAGCGCCGAATCAAGATCCACGGGCCCGAGGATTTCGCCGGCATGCGCGTGGCGGGCCGGCTTGCCGCCGAAACGCTGGATTTCATCGCGCCTCATGTCGTGCCCGGCGTGACCACGGGCGAGCTGGACCGGTTGTGCCACGACTTCATCGTCGGCCATGGCGCCATCCCGGCGCCGCTCAATTATCGCGGGTTTCCGAAGTCGATCTGCACCTCGATCAACCATGTGGTCTGCCACGGCATCCCCGGCGACAAGAAGCTGATGAATGGCGACATCCTCAATATCGACGTGACGACGATCGTCGATGGCTGGCATGGCGATACCAACCGCATGTTCTATGTCGGCGAGACCGGCGTGAAGGCGCGGCGCCTGTGCGAAGTGACCTACGAGGCGATGATGCGCGGCATCGAGGTGGTGCGTCCCGGCGCCACGCTGGGCGATATCGGTCATGCCATCCAGAGCTTTGCCGAGGGCCATCGCTATTCGGTCGTCCGGGACTTCTGCGGGCACGGGATCGGCCGCGTCTTTCACGACGCGCCGAGCGTGCTTCATTTCGGCCGCAAGGCCAGCGGCCCCGCCTTGCGCGAAGGCATGTTCTTCACCATCGAGCCGATGATCAATGCCGGCCGCTTCGAGGTGAAGCTGCTCGACGACGGCTGGACCGCCGTGACGCGCGACCGCTCGCTTTCGGCCCAGTTCGAGCACAGCATCGGGGTCACCGCCAACGGATTCGAGATCTTCACGCTCTCGCCCAAGGGCTGGAACCAGCCGCCCTATCCCGCCTAGGCCGCGCTGCAGCTCTCTTCCTTCGTGCCTCGACGGCGGCTTGCCGCGACCGGTTCAAGGCCCTAGGGTCTGGCCCGTCCGCTACCGCTGCGCGGGGAACCGCCTGTCCATGTCCGATCCGATACCGCCTCGCCGCGGCGCACCCGAAGGCCCCGCCATGGGCTCGGCCACCGATTCGGTCCCCGTCATCCTCATGAGCGGGCACGCGCATGCCTGGAGCCGGGCCGCCTTTGCGACCGCCTTCGAGGACATCCGCGATGGCGTGGTCGCCTGGCGGATCGCGGCCCTCATGGGCTGGAGCGAGCTGCGGCGGCGCTATCATCGCTCGCTGCTGGGGCCGTTCTGGATCACCCTCAGCATGGCGATCTTCATTCTGCTGGTCGGCGGGGTGTTCTCGCAGCTGGCGAGCACCAGCTTGCGCGGCTTCATGCCCTACGTCGCCACCGGCTACGTGACCTGGCTGCTGCTCGCCTCCTTCGTTTCAGACGGCTGCAACGTCTTCATCGCGGCCACGCGCTTTCTGCGCCAGATGCGGCTGCCGAAAAGCACCTTCGTCTTCGCCATGGTCTGGCGCGATCTCATGGTCTTCGCCCATAACCTGCCGGTGGTGCTGATCATCCTCCTTCTCTGCGGCATCCGTCCGACTCTGTGGACGCTGATGCTGATCCCGGCGGTGATGGCGACGGCGGCTGCGGGCGTAATCCTGGGCCTGGTGCTGGGCATGGTCGCATCGCGATTCCGCGATCTGATCCCGATCGTCACCAGCCTGCTGCAGCTGACCTTCTTCCTCACCCCGGTCCTCTATGCGCCGGCCCATCTGGGCCAGGCGGGCGACCTTCTCTATCTGAATCCCGCGACCCACTTCGTCGGCATCGTGCGGTCGGGCTTTCTGGGCGAGGCGCCCTCGCTGCTGAACTGGCTGGCGGTCCTGGGGATGCTGGTCGCCGGCGGCCTGGCCGGCTTCCTCATGTTCGTGCGCTTTCGCGCCCGCATCACCTACTGGGTCTGAACGACATGGCGCGGATCCAACTCGACCAGGTCTCGGTGGACCTGCCGGTCTATAGCGCGGGCTCCCGCTCCCTGAAGGCCAGGCTGCTTCCTTCCAGCCGCATCGCGCCGGGCCCGCGTCATCAGATCCTGGTGCATGCGCTGCGCGAGATCACCTGCGAGTTCAATGCCGGCGACCATGTCGCGCTGGTCGGCCGCAACGGCGCCGGTAAATCGACGCTGCTCTCGGTGCTGGCCGGAATCTACGAGCCGGCCTATGGTCGGGTCCGGATCGAGGGCCGAATCGCGGCGCTGCTCGATCTGGGCCTCGGGATGGAGGAAGAGGCGACCGGCGAGGAAAACATCACGATGCGCGGCCGCCTGCTGGGCATGAGCGCGGACGAGATCAGCGCGCGCATGGAGGAGATCATCGAGTTCGCGGCGCTGGGCGACCACATTCATCTGCCGCTCAGGACCTACTCGAGCGGCATGCGCTTGCGCCTCGCCTTCGCGGTCTCGACCTGCGTGGCGCCCGACGTGCTTCTGCTCGACGAAGTCATCGGCGTGGGCGATGTGCAGTTTGCCAAGAAGGCGGCCGAGAGGATGCGGCAATTGATCCAGCGCACCCAGATCCTGGTGGTGGCGTCGCACAACACGCAGCTGTTGGCCGAGCTCTGCAACAAGGCCATCTGGCTCGAGGGCGGACGTGTGCGCGAGATGGGTCCGGCACCGCAGATCATGGCCGCCTATCAGCAATCCTGACCGGCTCTCCGTCATGACACCCAGCAAACTGCCGACCCAGCATCGGATGCAGGCCATCTTCCTGCTGCTGGGCGCCATGGCCATCCTGCCGATGATGGATGCGATCGCGAAGCATCTGAGCCACGACATGTCGCTGTGGCAGATCACCTGGGCGCGCTTCACCTTCCATGTGCTGTGGCTGGCGCCGGCCTTCCTGGCCCGCCACCGGATCCGGGAACTGCTGCCGGCACGCTCGGGGCTTCAGGTCCTGCGCGGCCTCTGCCTGACCGCCTCGACCTTCCTCTTCTTCGCCGGCGTCGCCTACATGCCGATCGCCGATACCCTGGCCTTGAGCTTCGTCTCGCCGCTGACGGTGACCGTGCTGTCCCCGTTCCTGCTGGGAGAGAAGGTCGGCATCCGGCGGCTGAGCGCGGTCGGCGTGGGGTTGCTGGGGGCTCTCGTGATCATCCGCCCCGGGCTCAGCGTGTTTCAGCCCGCCGCCCTCTTCGGCATCAGCACCGGACTGGTCTATGCCTTCTACGTCATTATCACGCGGCGCCTGGCCGGTACGGCGCCAGCGCTGGTGACGCTCGCCTATACCGCGCTGCTGGGCATGGTCGGGACCAGCCTGGTCGTGCCGTTCTTCTGGGTTCCGCCCACGCTCGAGCAATGGGGCTTGATGGTGGCGCTGGGGGCGATCGCGGCTCTCGGGCACTGGCTCGTCATCCTCGCTTATGAGCGCGGCGAAGCCTCGATGCTGTCACCCTTCTCCTATGCCGAGATGATCGGTGCCGTCACGGTGGGCTATCTGGTCTTCGGCGATTTCCCCGACCGCTGGACCTGGGTCGGGATCGCGATCCTGATCGGCAGCGGGGTCTATATCTCGATCCGCGAGCATCGCGTCTCGCCCCGGCCCGCCGCGGCGGCGAAAGAGCCCGAAGAGATCACCGCCGGTTGACGCGGGTCAGTTCGCTGCGCGGCGCGCCGGCGAGACACTGTCGCCAACTCCCGGCGATACGGCCCGCGCGGCCGATCCGAAGGCTTCCTCGCTCGGATAGGCCGCGGCCAATCGATGCAGATCGGCGACGATGCCGGCCGGGATCGGACTGGGCTGCGACGGCGCCATGCCGGGCCCGCATTCCGGCAGCTCGATCGTCACCGTCGTACCACGCCCCGGCACACTCGAAACCCGGATCTGGCCGGCCAGCATCTCGACCAGCCGTTTGGTGAGCGGGAGACCGACGCCCATGCCCCCATAGCGCTTGGTCAGCGATGCGTCGCCCTGCCAGAACAGATCGAAAATCCGCGGCAGATCCTCAGCCGCGATGCCGATGCCCGTGTCCGCCACGACGAGTGTCGTGTTGCCGCGCTGATCGCGCTTCAAGGTCAAGGCGATCCGCCCGCCCTCCGGCGTGAACTTGATGGCGTTGCCCAGGATGCCGATCACGACCTGGCGCAAGGCCGTCGGATCGCTGAGCAGCCGGCTGTCGGCGGCACCGGCATCGATCGTCACCTGCAGACGCTTCTGCTCGATCTCCGTCGCCAGCATGCCGACGCCCTCCCTGAGCATCGCGCTGAAATCGAGGATGCGCGGCTCGATCGGCCAGCGGCCGGCTTCCAGCCGGCAGAGATCCAGGATGCTCGAGATCAGCTTGTTGAGATGCTTGCCGCTGACCAGGATGTGGTTGAGGTAATCGTTTGCCTCCTGATCGAGGCCCCTGGATTTGGCGGCGACCAGGATCTCGGCGAAGCCGATGATGGCGTTGAGCGGCGTGCGGAACTCGTGGCTCATATTGGCGAGAAACTCGCTCTTCGCGCGGCTGGCCGCCTTGGCCTGATCCTTCTCGATCTCGAGCCGCGCCGCGAACTCGCTCAAGGTCTCGTTGGCCTCGCGCAGGCGTCCTTCGGTCTCGCGGCGCAACTCGTTCTCGGACTGGAGCGATCCGGCGAGGCGCTGGGCCTTGTGCTTCTCGCGGCGTTGCGCCGTCACGAGCAGGGTCACGCCGATGGCGATATCGAGCCAGGCGCTGAGGAAGAAGCCCCAGGGCGCGAACCACTCGACATGGCGCAGGAACGGGTAGTTACCGAAATGAGCGGCGCGCAGCATGAAGAGGATGCCGAGAATGGCAAGGCCCTCGCCATGAGGCAGCGACCGGCGGCGCCAGAACTCGTAGGCCAGATGCGCCATCACCGCCATGCCGGCCAGATAGGTCGGAAGCGTGACCCACAGGAACGGCATCTGGTCGAGCCGCGTGAAGATCGACCAGATCGAGATCAGGCCGACCGCGGCCATCACGTCGACCGGCCGCCGGTCCTTGCCGAGGAAGGTGCGAACGCCGCACCAGACGAAACCGAAATACAGGGCGACCAGGATATCGGGACCGGCGGCGAAGGAGATCAGGCCGGTCGCGAGCAGGAACTGCGTGACCTGGCGCAGGAAGTAGAAGACATAGGCAAGGGTCCAATGGCCATACTCCGGGCGGCCGGTCGCGAGCCGCAATTGCAGCATGGTCAGGGTCACGACCACCGCAATGCCGATCGTGGAAGCGATCGCCGTCGGTATGGAGAAATCGAACATGGCCTTCCCGTTGGCGCGGGTTCGCTCCGCCCGGAAAGGCGAAAGCCCGGCGACGCGAGGGCGCGTCGCCGGACCTTGCTCCAGGACCCCCGGAAGCGATTACCCTTCGCGAACCCTCCGAATGAAGCTGTCGACCTCTTCACGCAGCGTTTCCGACTGGCGCGAGAGATCCGATGACGCGCTCAGCACCTGGGATGCCGCGTGGCCGGCGTCGGCCGCCGCCTGCGACACGCCGGTGATGTTGCGCGTGACCTCGTCGGTGCCCTGCGACGCCTGGGTGGCATTGCCCGAGATTTCCTTGGTCGCCGCCGACTGCTCCTCGACGGCCGAGGCGATCGCCGAGGCGATCTCGTTCACGCGGTCGATGGTGGTGCGGATCTTCTGCATCGCGCCGACCGCATCCTTGGTCACGGTCTGCATGGAACCGATCTGAGCTGAGATCTCCTCGGTCGCCTTGGCTGTCTGGGTCGCCAGATTCTTGACCTCCGAGGCCACCACCGCGAACCCCTTGCCGGCATCGCCGGCGCGGGCCGCTTCGATCGTGGCGTTCAAAGCCAGCAGATTGGTCTGGCTCGCGATCTCGTTGATGAGCTGGACGATGCCGCCGATCTTCTCGGCCGCCTGCGCCAGGGTCTCCACGGTCTGGCCGGTCCGGCTCACCTCGTCGACCGCGCTGCGCGCGACCGTCGAGCTGTCGCTGACCTGCCGGCTGATCTCGCCGATCGAGGCCGAGAGCTCCTCCGAGGCGGTCGCCACGGTGGTCACGCTGGCCGAGGCCTGCTGCGTCGCCGCCGCGACCGCCGCGCTCTGGCGCGTGGTTTCCTCGGCGATCGAGGCCATGCTCTGCGAGCTCGCCTGCAATTCGGTCGCCGCCGACGAGACCGACTGGACCACGCCCTTGACGCTGGCTTCGAAACTGTCGGCCAGCTCGAGCATGCCCTTGCGGCGGGCCTGCGCCGCCTCGATCTCGGCCTGCTTCTGCTTCTCGCGCAGCTCCTCGATCTCGATCAGCTTCTGGCGGAAGAACTCGACCGCCCGCGCCATCACGCCCAGCTCGTCGCCGCGCCTGGTGGCCGGAACCTCGATGGCGGTGTTGCCCTCGGCGAGCTTGCTGACGGCACCCGTCAGGCTGCCGACCGGCTTGGTCACCAGCGAACGGGTCAGGAGGAAGATCACGAGCGCCAGCAGCAGCACCGCGCCGCCGGCCGCGCCCACCGTGTAGTAGGTGAGCTCGGTCACCGGCGCGAGAATCTTGTCGAGGGGCAGGTTCACCATCAGCGACCAGGGCAATTTCTTGGCCTCGCTCTGGATCGGCTGGAACACGCGGATGACGTCCGTGTTCAACGAGATCGAGAAAGCCTGGCGGGTATAGAGCTTGCCCGCGGCGATGTCCGGCAGAGCGACGGAAAGCTCCTTGTCCGTGTCGACGATGGGCTTGCCGATGCTCTCGGTCTTGGCATAGGCGCCCCACACACCCTGGTTTGAGATCAGCGAGACCGAGCCGGTGCCGTAGGGCTTGATCGCCTTGAGCTGCTCGGCCATCTGGTCGAGCGACATGTCGAGCCCGATCACGCCGACGGTCTTGCCGTCGATGACGATGGGCAGCACCAGGCTGGTCATGATGACAGTCTGGCCCGCCGCGTCATAGCTGTAGGGCTCGAGCAGCTGCGGCTCGCCGCTCTTGAAGGCGAGCTGGTAGTAGTCGCCGGCACCCGGCTTGTCGTAGTCCTTCAGGGGCTCGAACGAGATGCTGCTGCCCGACCGCACGACATAGGGCACGAAACGGCCCGTGCTGTCGTTCACGCCACCGGCATTGGCGAACTCGGCATCCTTGCCGTCGAACGCGTCGGGCTCCCAGCCGGTCCAGGTCCCGAAGAAGCTCGGATTATTCTCCAGCGCCGCCCTCAGCATGTTGACATAGGCCTGACGGTCGGTGATGCCTTGCTTGCGCAGCTCGATAAAGCTGCCGCGCAGCGTCTCGAGCGTCCCGAAGGCGGCCGCGAAGGTTTTCTCGACGTCGGAGCCGATACCGTCGGCCTGCTGCTTGCCGGCCTCCAGCGCCAGATCCTTGGCGATGGCGCCGCTCTTGGAGGCTGTGAGCCAGGCCGACGCGCCGAGCGCGACGATCAGGGCCAGCATCACCGGCAGGAGGAGTTTCAGGCCAATCGGAAGCTTGTTGATCGCATTGCCAATAGACATAGGAGGAAGTCCCCGCGTCATCGAAACACCAGAGAACGAAGACCGCGGCATGCCGCGTTACCTCCGTCCAACTCATGCAAGATGACCCGTTGGCAATAAACATTTGGTTAGGTGCGGCGGCCGACCGGCCCTGTGCTTCGCGCGCATTACCTGCGCGATCGGCACATCGCGCCATGCCGATAATTCCTGAAGATACAACTACTTCTCGCGGCCGCTTCTGAAACGCGATACGCGTCCCGCAGGCCGCGGCATGCGCCTGCGACAATATATCCTTCGATTAGGGTCGCGAGGCGGGACGACCGCCGCAGTCAGCGCCCGGCTCTTCGCCGGGCCACCGAATCCGCGACGATGCAGAGAATCTCGAACATCAGATTGGCGCCGTTGAGGGCGGTATGCCCCTGCGGATCGAGTGGCGGCGAGACCTCGCAGACATCGCCACCGATGAGGTTGAGGCCCATCAGCCCGCGCAGCACCACCTGCGCGTCGCGCATGGTCAGCCCGCCCGGCTCCGGCGCGCCCGTGCCCGGACAGAAGACCGGATCGAGGCCGTCGATGTCGAAGGTCACATAAGTAGGATGCTGCCCGACGACGCGGTGAACCTCCTGCACGACCTCCTTGCGACCCATCTCGTCGAAATCGTCCATGGTGATGACGCGCATGCCGACGTCATAGCCATATTGGATGTCGTCGTCGCTGTAGCGCGTGCCGCGAAGGCCGATCTGGATCGTGCGCTTCGGGTCGATGATCCCCTCCTCGACCGCGCGGCGGAACGGCGTGGCATGATTGATCCGCGAGCCCAGCAGCTCGTCCAGCGTATCGGCATGGGCGTCGAAATGGACGCAACCGACCGGGCCGTTCTTCACGATGCCGCGCAGGATCGGGAGCGTGACGGTATGGTCGCCGCCGACCGAGACGGGGGCGGCGCCCGCCTTCGCGATCTCGGAGAAGAACTCGGTGATCTTGTCGATGCTGCCGGCGGCATCGAGCGGATTGACCGGCGCGTCGCCGACATCGGCCACCTGGCAGAGATCGAAGGGAGCGACGCGGGTGGTGGGATTCACCTGGCGGATCAGCCGGGACATCTCGCGGATCTGCGCGGGGCCGTGACGGGGCCCGTCGCGGTTGGTCGAGCCCAGATCGAAGGGCACGCCCGCGAGCGCGATATCGAGCCCCGCGGCGCTCGGCCGATAGGGGGTGCGCATGAAGGTCGCCAGACCGGCGAAGCGCGGGATAACGGAAGAATCGATCGGGCGCAGCGGCTCGTTGTGGCGTGGGCTGTGGTCGTTCATACAGGTCCTCCCTCGGATGCTTCTTCTTGTTGGTCGAAAGCCGGCTTCATTCCTTCTTGTCGAAGCGCGCGTCGCGCCAGGCGAGCGCGGCCTTGAGGCCCTCGCGCTGGCGGATCTCGCGGAATGTCTTGCCTTCGGGCGTCTGCAGGGCCTCGATCTGCACGTCGGTATCGAGACCCATCGCCAGGGCCTGCTCGAATCCCATGATCGAATAGGTCCGGTTGATGGCCTGCTTGGTGAGCCGGACCTTCTCGCGGTCGTTGATCGCGATCTCCCGGGCGATGGCCAGCGCGGTTTTCACCTCTTCGCCCTCGGGCACGACCCGGTTGACCAGCCCCATGGCCAGCGCTTCCTCGGCCGAGATCTTGTCGTTGCCGGTCAGCAGCGCCTCCTTGGTCCGCTTAGGCCCGGAGAGCCAGGGCATCAGGAGCGCGATGATACCGCTGCCGAAGCGCAATTCCGGTTCGCCGAACCGCGCACCGGCCGCGGCGATGGTGATGTCGCAGGCCATGGCGAGCTCGCATGCGCCGGCCAGCGCATAGCCCTTGACCGCCGCCACGGTCGGCAGCGGGCTGTGCCAGAAGCGCATGACGAAGTCGAAATCGGCCTGCAGCACCGGCCGCACATCGCCGACGGTGTTCCAGGGCCGGTCCGCACCCTCGGTCAAGTCGAAGCCCGCCGAGAAGGCGCGGCCGGCGCCGGTGACGACCAGGGCCCGCACTTCGGCATCGCGCTCGACTCGGTCGAGCAGCCCGTTGACCTCCTGGACCATCTTCCCATTGATCGCGTTGAGCTTGTCGGGTCGGTTGAGCGTCAGGAGGCCCACCGGCCCGCGCATCTCGAACAGGATCGTTTCGTAGGCCATTGACGAGGTCTCCCTGCAATCCGCCCCACGGGCCATGATCGGCCCGGCGGGCTTCTTTTGTGACCTCCATTTATTGACCAGTCAGGCAGGGGTCGGCAACATGGCCGCTGGCAATCCCCCCAATGGCGCTATGACGAGCCCCGGCGTCCCCGTCCTCCCAGGTCGCGTCACCCCCATGCTTCGCCCGAATCTGGCGCTTCTCTTCGTCATCCTCGCCTGGGCTACCAATATCCCGGCGACAGCCGTCCTGATGGAGCATTGGGATTTCTGGTTCGTCTCGGTCTTACGCTTCGGCATCGGCTACGTCGCCCTCTGGCTGGTGTTCCAATGGCGCGAGCCGGCGGCGCGCCGGACGGGCGCTCCGGTCGAAACCTGGCGGCTCTGGCTGCTGGGTGCTGCCGGCGCCGGGCTGTTCGGCCCGCTCTATAACGCCGGGATCGACACCTCGAACCCGATCATGGTCGCGATCATGAACGCGACCTCGCCGGCGGTGGCGGCCCTGGTCGGGCGGGTCTGTTTCGGTTATCCGATCGAGCGGCGGATGTTTCCGGCGATCGCGCTGGCGGTGCTGGGCTGCGCGCTGGCGACCTGGGATCCCGCGAATGCCGGCAATCCCTTCGCGGTGCGCGGCGGCGAGCCCTTGATCCTGGCCTCGATGTTCCTCTGGAGCTGGTATTCGCTGGCGGCCCAGCGCTGGCTGGCAGGCTGGTCGCAACTGCGCATCACCACCGCGACCCTCGGGCCCGGGGTGGCCATGATCATCGCCTTTTATCTGCTCGCGGCCCTCCTGGGTCTTTCGAGCTTCTCGCCGGGGCCGCCGCGGGACACCCTCGATGTCGGGCTCGTGCTCTGGATCGCGGTCGGCGGCGTCACGCTCGCCATGCTGTTCTGGAATTTCGGGGTGCAGCGGCTGGGACTCGTGGTCGCCGCCCTTTTTCTCAATCTGATGCCGATCGTCACCATTCTGGTCCTGGCGCTGATGGGCCAGTTGCCGACCTGGCTCCAGCTGGCGGGAACGGCCCTGGTGGTGGTGGGACTGCTCCAGGCCCAGCTGCGGTCGCTCCCCGCCCGTCGCGCCGCCTGACCGCCGCCGGCGGCGGGCGGCGAGTCGGCACCTCCGCGTCGACCGCAAGACTGTCCGATTTCAGCAAGCCGAGCCTCTTGGCATTCCCTTTTGGCCGGCCCACTTCAAGAATCGCAAGCCTTTGCCAGGGCGACAAAATGCGGCTTTGACCGCCCGGACAAACCTGCGACAAAGAGCGCCATAAATTGGCCAAGAGAGCCGGGCAGATTGACCGGCATCCGAGAGGGACGCCGGACACGGCGGTCCAGCGGCAGCGCCGGGCGGGATTTCAATGAATTACGAGAGCTTCTTCCAGACCAAGGTCGACGATCTGAAGCGCGAGGGGCGCTACCGGGTTTTCGCCGATCTCGAACGCTGCGCCGGCCAGTTCCCGCGCGCACGCCGCTTCCGGGCCGACGGCCGCATCCAGGACGTCACCGTCTGGTGCTCGAACGACTATCTCGGCATGGGTCAGCATCCGGCGGTTCTGGCCGCCATGACCGAGGCGATCGAGCGCTGCGGGGCCGGGGCCGGTGGCACCCGCAATATTTCCGGCACCAATCATTATCACGTCGTGCTCGAGCGCGAGCTGGCCGATCTCCACGGCAAGGACGCGGCGCTGATCTTCACCTCGGGCTACGTCTCGAACCAGGCGACGCTCTCCACGCTCGGACGCATGCTGCCCAATTGCGTGATCTTCTCCGATGCGCTCAACCACAACTCGATGATCGAGGGCATCCGCCATTCGGGTGCCGAAAGGCATATCTTCCGCCATAACGACGTGGCGCATCTCGACGAGCTGCTGGGCCGCGCCGATCCTACCCGGCCCAAGATCGTCGCCTTCGAGAGCGTCTACAGCATGGATGGCGATATCGCGCCGATCGGCGCGATCTGCGACGTGGCCGAGCGCCATGGCGCCCTCACCTATCTCGACGAGGTCCACGCGGTCGGCATGTATGGCCCGCGCGGCGGCGGCATCGCCGAACGCGACCGGATGATGCATCGCCTGACCGTGATCGAAGGCACGCTGGCCAAGGCCTTCGGCGTGGTCGGCGGTTACATCGCGGGCTCGGCCGCCACGATCGATTTCGTGCGCTCCTTCGCGCCCGGTTTCATCTTCACCAGCGCGATGGCGCCGTCGGTTGCCGCCGGTGCGGTCGCCAGCATCCGCCATCTCAAGGGCAGCGGGATCGAGCGCGTGCGCCTGCATGAGCGCGCGCATCGCCTCAAGCGGGTGCTGGGCGAAGCCGGCCTGCCGGTCATGGCGTCGGAAAGCCATATCGTGCCGGTCAAGGTGGGCGACGCGCATTTCTGCAAGCAGGCGAGCGATCGGCTGCTCGATGAGCATGCGATCTATGTGCAGCCGATCAATTATCCGACCGTGCCGCGGGGCGAGGAAAGACTCCGTTTCACCGCGACCCCCTTCCACAGCGACGACCATATGGCGGCGCTCGCCGCCGCGATGACCGAAACCTGGAAGGCGCTGGGCCTGCCCCTCACCCCGGCCCGCCGTCCCGCTGCCGCGGAGTAGGCCTTCACCATCGCGCGGAAGCCCGACGGCGTGACAACGCCGTCGTCTCCCGCCAATCATCCCGCGCCTGCATTCCAATCTCAGGGGGCCCCCGATGACCGGCGTGAAGCATTTCAAGCGCAGCGAGATGAAGTTCGACGACTTCGGCGCCAAGACCGGCACGGGCAGCATCGCCCGGGTCATCGGTCCCGATCTCAGCAAGACGCTGGGTGCCGGTCTTGCGCAGTTCGACGGCTGCTCGATCGAATGGACCGTGCTCTATGACGAGATGCTCGTGGTGCTCGAAGGCACCTTCCGCCTGCGCGTCGGCAAGGACGTCTATGACGCGACCCCCGGCGACATGATCTGGATCCCCGAGAACACCCCTTTGCGCTATGAGGGCGAGAAATCGACCGTCTGCTACGCCGTCTTCCCGGTCGACTGGCGCCAGCGTCACGGGATTAAGTGAGGAGAAGCTTCAGCCCAGGGACCGGGGGCGGCCCTCCACCACTGCTCGGAGCGCCATAGGGCTTCCGCGAATCCCTGAACGGTCCCTCAAAGCTGGGGCCTGCAGCCCGTCACTGACGGCGGCCCCGGCCTTCCCCACTCCTTCGTCAGAGGAGGCTTGCAAAATCGTGGGATCGGGCTCGAACATTTGAGTGTCGGCGCCGCTCAGGATGGGCACCCTTCGACCGCCTTTTTCAGGCAAGTCGCGACATATTCGATGTCGGCGTACGATATGTTGGAATGAAACGGAAGAGCGAGCGTGCTGGCGGCCACGCGCTCCGCGACCGGGAAGGCACCTTCCTTGTAACCGAACCTCTGTCGGTAGAACGGAAAAAGATGGATCGGCGAGAAATAGATTCTCGTCGGCACTCCGTTTTTTTGGAGATACTCGATCACACCGTCTCGGGAAATGCGCTCGTCCAGGCGCACGACGAGAACGAACCAGCTCAGGCGCGTCGTTGTCGCCATCGGCGACAAGAGGCTGACTCCGGGAACATCGCGCAGCAGCTCGCGATAGATCTCCGCCGCCTTCCCGCGGCGCTCGATTAGCGCCTCAATGCGCGCCAGCTGCGAAAACGCGAGGGCCGCGCTCATTTCATCGAGCCGATAGTTGAAGCCGAGCCGCTCATGCGACAGCCAGACTCCCATCTCGCCGCGACCCTGGTTGCGCAGACTTCGGAGCATCTTGGCCCAGTTCGAGTCGTTCGTCGCGATGATGCCGCCTTCGCCCGCCGTCATCTGCTTGTTGGGATAGAATCCGAACACCGCAGCCCGGCCAAAGGTGCCCACCTTCCGCCCGCAATACTCGGTCCCAAGAGCTTCGCAGGCATCCTCGATCATGGTGAGGCCGTGCTTATGGCACAATGCATCGATTTCGCTTATCGCACATGCCTGACCGAAGACGTGGACGGGAAGGACGGCGCGCGTGCGGTCCGTCACCGCCGCGCCCACGAGATCGGGGTCGATGTTCATCGAATCCTCGTCGATGTCGACGAACACCGGCGTGGCGCGCTCGTAAAGAACGCAGTTCGCCGATGCAACGAAGCTGAAGGGACTGGTGATGACCTCTTGACCCGGCCCAACTCCGGCGGCGCAGATGCAAAGATGCAGGCCAGCCGTACCACTGGATACCGCAACAGCATGCTCGACGCCGAGATAGTCAGCGAACGACCGCTCGAACCGGTCGAGAAACGGCCCGAGGCTCAGAGAGCGGCTATTGAGTACTTCGACAACGCGCTCGATATCCTCAGGCCGGATGTCGGGTGCCGACATCATAACTTCACGCATTTTTTCGTCCCTCGAATCGCTTCTGCTGGTGTGCCGATCACTTTCGTGCATAGATTGAAGTTTCGCGTGACGGCGGCGCCTTCTCCAATATTGCGCCATCCGCCCGCCGATATTCCCCGAACAACTTTGGCTCCATTGACGGCAGACGCTTCCCCGGCCAAGCCGCGTCTCGACGCCGAGTCGCCTCGGACCCGGGACGATTCTGCGCTCCACGGCGCGGTCAGTCGATCAAATGATTAAGCAGGCCGTCGGCGGATCCGACCACCGAGCGACCGAGAACCCAGATGCGCTATCACGACAACTCATCATCAAGCAGTTCCGAGATTCAGTCGCCTCTGGCCGTGAGCATGGAACCACCTGCTACCTATGCAAGCCCACCGGCACCGACTGTGGCGACTCACATTGTCCTCACGCCCGGGTTACACAATTAGCGGCAGAATGTAAGCTAGTAGAATACTCGGGAGGGCATTGCAATGCAAAGGCCGCGGCCCAACGAGCGGACTTCCAGCCGTTCCATGGTTCGATATCGTATCGGAAAATAGGCATGGCGTTGCGCCATTCCGCTGTCTTCTGTGGGGGCAAAGGGGTGCGTTGGGCCGTCGCCCGGCTGTGCGATCGACGGAATGCGGAAGCATTCGTCGTGATACGGTTCTCGATGGCATCGATCACGGTCGTGTGGCCGGGTGGGGCTTGCCTATGCCGGCATAGTTGGAGTGCTCTGTTGATGGTCGTGCGGGTTTGCTCGTTTCCTCCGTTTCGAATAGCTTTGGGCCACCCAGCGCCCGGCGGCGCGCGTATGGCCGATGCCGGGGGTTCCGCAGCGTGACCGACGACCCGAGCGTACGTCCCCTCAAGATCTGCCACATTGTCGCGACGACCGAGGGCGCAGTGTGGGCGTTCGAGCAGTTGCGCGATTTGCGCGATCACCATGGCTGCGATGTCTCGGCAATCCTCAACGGCGAGAAGGGTGCCCTGGTAGATCGCTTCCGTGCGGCGGGCATTCCAGTGCAGGTCGCGGACTTCGACTTCGTCACGAACCTCGGTCAGCTTCGACTTTGGCGAAGAGTCATTGACCTTGTCAGGCTGTTGCGACGCGAACGCTTCGACGTGATCCAGACTCACCTGTTCCATTCGATGGTCGTCGGTCGCATTGCCGCCTGGATTGCTGGCGTGCCGGTTCGGTTTTCAATGATTGCCGGCCCGATTCAGCTCGAAGCGTATGGGACGCGCTGGATCGACAGGCTTACATGCTGGGCCGACACGACGATCATCGCCTCTTGCGAATATACGCGGACCCTCTATCGGAGACTGGGAGTCGCCAAAGGTCGCCTCACGCTCATCTATTACGGTCCGGACGACAGGAAATTCGATCCGGCGGCGATCGCGCCGGCGGATCTGCGGGGGGAGTTCGGTTGGGCACCCGATACGCCCCTGATCGGAATGGTTGCCTATTTTTACGCTGCGCTTCCCCACAACCGATGGATACCGCCGGCCGTCCAAGGGCGTTCGGTCAAGAGCCAGGAAGACCTGATTCGCGCCGTACCGCTTGTGCTGACTGAATTCCCCCGCGCGAAGTTTCTGCTGGTCGGCTCGGGATGGGGAGAGGCCGGGCAAGCCTATCTTGAACGCATGCAGAGGCTTGTTGCGGAACTAGGCCTCGAACGGAGCATCGTCTTCGCCGGCTTCCGCACCGATGTCCCTGCCGTGCTCCGAGCGCTCAACGTCTCCGTCCAATGCTCGCTGAGCGAGAACCTGGGCGGCACGATCGAATCGCTGCTTATGCAGCGCCCGACCGTGGCGACTCGCGTCGGCGGCATGATCGATGCCGTCCTGGACGGCAAGACCGGCGTCCTGGTGAACCCGGCCGACCCGGTGGATCTCGCCCGAGGCATCATCGACTTGCTGCGTGATCCGGTCACGGCCCGCCAGTATGGTATCGCGGGAAGAGAGCGGATGCTGGCGAACTTCACGTTGCATCGTACGGTCGACGACCTGGCGGAACTGTACGAGCGCAAGGCCAGAGTCCGGCGAGCCGATCTTGGTCGTCACCTGTTCCCGTTTCGGCTTGCAGCCGGCTATGCTCTCTGCCTCCTTATCGAGATACGCTACCGTCTCGTGGACGCGCACTTGCTGCTGCGATGGGATGAGGGCTGGCGGCCTTGGCGGCTTAGTGCACCGTTGATCCTTGTCCCACGCCGTTCGCGCGACCGTCTCTATGCTTTCGTCGGCCGGCACGTTCCCGGGTACGGTCCGGGGAGACGCGTGAGAAGCCTTATAAGCGTTACGATGCGGGCGGTCCGACGTCGTTGATGGCCGCGTCAAAGCGTGGGCGACCCCTCGTAGGTTTGCCTTTCTCATCCGGTGGTCCCTCGGGGTCGCTGGAGGGTTTCGCTCGGCGATTGTCGGTCTCCGCGAGGAAAGGCGGGCGCCGACGCTTTGGCCTTCCTCTCGGTAATCGCTTACACTGTCATTGAATCCAACGGTTTAGCGGGATAGTCTCACCGCGCTCGTCGATGCGGCTCGGACGGGCGGGCGAATCGAGCGTTCCGGGCGCGCGCTCCTGAAGCGGGCGCCGCAGCCAGCGTCTCGAAGGCGGGGGAATCGATGGCCGACCAGGATCTGGCCTTCATCAGCGCGACAGAGGCGATTGCGAAATTTCGCGCCAAGAGCCTGTCGCCGGTCGAGCTGCTGGATGCCGTCATCGCGCGGCATGACGCCGCCAATCCCAAGATCAACGCTTTCACCCAGACCTCGTTCGACCAAGCCCGCGGCCAGGCGAAGAAGGCCGAGGCGAATTACGCCGCCGGCAAGCCGACTCGCGCCTTCGAGGGCGTGCCGCTCGTCATCAAGGACGAGTTCGCCATCAAGGGTCAGGTCACGACCCATGGCTCCCTTCTCTATAAGGACCATGTCGACGACGACACCGAGTATGTCGTCGAGCGCATGATGCGGGCGCGGCCGGCCGTGATCGGCCGCAGCACCTGTCCCGAATTCTCCTCGGCCTGCGTGACGAACTCGCGGCTTTGGGGCGTCACCCGCAACCCCTGGAATCTGCGCTTCAATGCCGGCGGCTCGACCGGCGGCGGGGCCGCCGCGGTCGCGGCCGGCATGACGGTGCTCTCGGACGGCAGCGACTATGCCGGCTCGGTCCGGATTCCCGCCTCGGCCTGCGGCGTGTTCGGCTTCAAGCCGCCCTTCGGCCGCATCCCCACCTCGCCGCCCTGGTATCTCAATCCCTATGCGGTGATCGGGCCGGTCACGCGCACGGTCGCCGACGCCGCGCTGATGATGAATGTCATGGCCGGCCACGATCCGCGCGACCTGACCTCGGTTCGGGAAAAGCTGCGCTATCCCTCGCAATACAAGCCGATCAAGGGCTGGCGCGTCGCCTACTCCGCCGATCTCGGCTTCTACCCCGTGGCGCCGGACGTCGCCCAGGCGACCCGCGCGGCGCTCGATGCCTTCCGCGAGGCGGGGGCGGAGATCGAGGAGATCGATCTCGGCTGGACCGACGATGCGATACGCGGCTTCATCGCCCATGTGCGCGAGAACGAGTTCGCGCCTTTCGACAAGCTGCCGGCCAAGCAGAGGGCGCTGCTCTGCGACTATATCCGCAACCGCAAGGGCAAGTTCCTGGCCAAGGGCACCAGCTATGCGCAGAGCCTCATGATCCGCGCCGCGATGTATGACAAGCTCGAACCGATCCTCGAGCGCTGCCAGGTCCTGCTGAGCCCGACGCTCGCCGTACCCAGCGTGCCCGCAGAGCATGATCCGCTCGACGACAGCTTCACCATCAACGGCAAGAAGGTCGAGCCGCAGATCGGCTGGTGCATGACCTTCCCCTTCAACATGCTGCCCCAATTGCCGGTGGCGACCGTCCCCTGCGGCTTCGGCAAGTCGGGCGTGCCCGTGGGCCTGCAGATCGTGGGGCGGCCGTTCGACGATCTCACCGTCTTCCAGGCCGCCGCCGCCTTCGAGCAGGCGCGCCCCTGGCGCCAGCACCGGCCGAAGATGAAGATATAGTGACTTCGCTCCCCCGCCCTTCCCCTCTCTCGCCCCCATGAAGCTTTCCGTCACCCCCGCGAAAGTGTTTGGTCTCGGATGATTGGTTGGATGGAATTGGTGTAGATCGAGGCATCTCGTATGTTCGGGAGCGCCTCGCATCATGGAACTGACCTTGCACGCCAATGCCACCACCACGCCCAAGGTTCGGGCCTATATCCAGCGCAGCCGGCGTCCTGTCGCGGAGCTGGCGGGCGAGCTGGGCGTGAGCGAGACCACGATCCGGCGCTGGCGTGGCCGCAGCGGGGTTGCGGATCGTTCGCATACACCCAAGACCCTGGCGATCAGCCTCTCGGCACTGGAGGAGGCGCTGGTCTGTGAGCTACGCACCCAGCTGGGCTTGCCGCTCGACGACATCACCGAGGTGATGCATCGCTGCCTCAACCCCAAGCTTTCTCGCGCCGCCATCTATCGCTGCCTCAAGCGCCACGGCCTGAACCGCCGTCCCGGGCCCGGCAAGCCGCCGGTCGGCGTCTTCGAGACGGCCACGGTCGGCTTCATTCACATCGATCTCAAGCATCTGCCGGCCCTGGAAAGGCGAAAGAGCTACGCCTTCGTCGCCATCGACCGCGCCACGCGCTACGTCTATCTGGAGATCCACCCCAAGCGCGACGGCGAGACCGCGGCGGGCTTCCTCGAGCGTTTCCTCGCCCACTTCCCCCACCCGGTGCACACCATCCTGACCGACAACGGCAGCGAGTTTACCGACCGCTTTGCCGTCGACATGAAGAACAAGCCCTTCAACCGGCCCTCCGGTCGCCA
>CAVOLB010000013.1:0-29114 GCA_963696655.1 uncultured Alphaproteobacteria bacterium | reverse complement strand
TTCTTTACTGGCTCTCAATAAAATTGTTGTATTTTCTAACTGAGATAATTCAAGGAGCTGATCAATGAGTTCTTTCAGCTTATCACTATTTCTTTTTATAATTTCAATTTGCTCAACAACTGTTTGATTATTTTTTTCTCGCTCTAATAACTCAAGTGGACCTTTAATTAAAGTTAACGGTGTCCTGAATTCGTGCGAAAGATTAGCAAAAAATCTGGATTTCATTTCTTCAAGTTTACTTTTCTGTTCCGCTTCAAATTCATGCATTTTCAGTTCATCACGAAGTTTAGATCTATTTATTTCAAATCGCCTGATTGTAAAAAGCCCAAGCATAATTAAAATAACATAAGCTATATAAGCCCAGGGAGTTCGCCACCAGGGAGGATTTATTATTATTGCAACAGAGGTAAATTGATCGTTCCATATTCCATCGGAATTTGTGGCTTTTACTTTAAAAGTGTAAGTACCGGGATCAAGATTTGTATAAGTTACAAATCTTCTCTTGCCGCTTAAAATCCAATCTTCATCAAAGCCTTCCATTTTACCGGCTCTACGTCTATCACGCCGACGCCAAGGCGGGCTCGGAGCTCTCCGAGACCTTCAAGGTGATGGAGCGCCGCCTGCTGCGGGCGATCATCAACCCCGCCATGATCGCCGCCTGGATCCTGGGGCTGACGCTGGCGACCTGGGGCCATCATTGGGGCGAGGGCTGGCTTCACGCCAAGCTGGCGCTCCTAGTTCTGATGCAGATCGCCCACGCGGCCTTGTCGCGCTGGCGCCGGCATTTCGCCCAGGATCGCAACCGCCATCCGGCCCGGTTCTACCGGGCGGTGAACGAGATTCCGACGGTCCTCATGATCGGGATTGTCATCCTGGCGATCGTGCGGCCCTTCTGACCGGCCTTCGATTAGCCCTACCTAGACCATTGACTTGCCTGGGCACCTTCGTTAAAGATCGCCCCGTTCAATAGCGGTGGCTTTCTCCGAGCCCACCAACTCTCCGCACCAAAAACCGAACCTCTAGGGCCTTTTCAGGTCGGCTTCCGTCCGACCGCCGGTTCATCACCGCCCGGCCCTTCCGCCCCTCGGTTTCCCCCGCAGCTGACGCCTCCCCCGGTTACATCCCCTCCCCTCGGTTACATCAATGAATCTTCAGGAACTCAAGAAAAAGACCCCTCCGGAACTCCTGGCCTATGCCGAGGAGTTGCTGATCGAAAACGCGAGCAACCTGCGTCGGCAGGACATGATGTTCGCGATCCTCAAGCAGCTGGCCGAGAACGACACGGCGATCTTCGGCGACGGCGTGCTGGAGATCCTGCAGGACGGCTTCGGCTTCCTGCGCAGCCCCGAGGCGAACTACCTGCCGGGACCCGACGACATCTATGTCAGCCCCAGCCAGGTACGCCGCTTCGGTCTTCGCACCGGCGACACGGTCGAGGGCCAGATCCGGTCGCCCAAGGAAGGCGAGCGCTATTTCGCGCTGCTGAAGGTCAACACCATCAATTTCGACAATCCGGACAAGGTTCGCCACCGGATCAATTTCGACAATCTGACGCCGCTCTACCCCGATGAGCGCCTCAAGCTCGAGCTGCAGGATCCGACCAAGAAGGACCTGACCACGCGCGTCATCGACCTGATAGCACCGCTCGGCAAGGGCCAGCGCGCGCTGATCGTGGCGCCGCCGCGCACCGGCAAGACCGTGATGCTGCAGAACATCGCGCATTCGATCTCGGCCAATCATCCGGAATGCTATCTGATCGTGCTGCTGATCGACGAGCGGCCCGAGGAAGTCACCGACATGGCCCGCTCGGTCAAGGGCGAGGTCGTGAGCTCGACCTTCGACGAGCCGGCCCAGCGCCATGTCCAGGTCGCCGAGATGGTGATCGAGAAGGCCAAGCGCCTGGTCGAGCATAAGCGCGACGTGGTGATCCTGCTGGATTCGATCACGCGTCTCGCCCGCGCCTACAACACCGTCGTGCCCTCATCGGGCAAGGTCCTGACCGGCGGCGTCGACGCCAACGCGTTGCAGCGCCCCAAGCGCTTCTTCGGTGCGGCCCGCAATATCGAGGAGGGCGGCTCGCTCACCATCGTCGCGACCGCGCTGATCGATACCGGCAGCCGCATGGACGAGGTGATCTTCGAAGAGTTCAAGGGCACCGGCAACTCGGAAATCATCCTCGACCGCAAGCTCTCCGACAAGCGCACCTTCCCCTCGATCGACATCACCAAGTCCGGCACCCGCAAGGAAGAGCTCCTGGTGGACAAGGGCACGCTCTCGAAGATGTGGGTGCTGCGCCGCATCCTCATGCCGATGGGCGTGGTCGACGCGATGGAGTTCCTGGTCGACAAGCTCAAGACGGCCAAGACCAACCACGATTTCTTCGGTTCGATGAATCAGTAGCGGGTCGGTTGCCGTTCTTTCCTCCCTTGAGAGGGAGGCCGAGGTACGGCTCTGTCGACGCGTCGCGATACCCTTCTTCTTTTCTGTCATCGCCGGGCTTGACCCGGCGATCCAGGGCCGGAGAGGCTGGATGCCCGGATCAAGTCCGGGCATGACAGGAATGGTGACACCGAGCGCTGCGACGCCGGCCTGCAGGTCGACCGGCGCCGATCGCGAGGTCGCGCGCCTCCTCGAGCTCGGCCTGCCGGTCTATCGCCGGCTCGAAGATGTGCCCGACCCGGTAGCCGGCTGATCGTCCGATTGTGAGCGGCGGTGAGGGGTCTTGGCCTTGTGGCCGGGCTTCGCGCGGCCTTAGCATCGACAGGCGGGGTGACTGCCGGGATCTCTGGGCGGCGCCCGCCGATCCGGAAGGCTTGGCCCCGGCATGGAATGTCCGCGTTGCCGAACCGAGAATCCCGCCGACCACCGCTTCTGCAGCGCCTGTGGCCAGAAGCTGGCGCGGGCCTGTCCCGACTGCCAGTTCGAGAACAGCCTCGCGGCCGGGTTCTGCGGCGGCTGCGGCCATGCCCTGGGAGCCCAAACTCCAAAAATCGCCGAGCCCGTCAGCGAGGGTGAGCGACGCCCCGTCACGGTGCTGTTCGCCGACCTGGTCGGATTCACCGAGCTTTCGAGCCGCCTCGACGCCGAGGATCTCAAGGCCCATGTCGACAGCTTCTATGCCCGCACCGATCGGGTGATCGCGGATTATGGCGGCACCGTCGACAAGCATATCGGCGATGCGGTGATGGCGCTGTTCGGCGCGCCCGTCGCCCATGGCGACGACAGCGAGCGCGCGGTTCGGGCCGCCCTCGACATCCATGCCCGGCTGGCAAAGGCCGGCCCTTCGGGTCCGGCGCAATCGGTTCATATCGGCATCGCTGCCGGCGAGGTTGTGGCCGGCGGCTTCGCCCGCGGCTACACCGTACTGGGCGAGAGCGTGAACCTGGCGTCGCGGCTGGTGGGTCTCGCCGGCGCCGGCGAGACCGTGATCTCGGATGCCCTGCGCCAGGCCTTGGGGAGCCGCCTTATCGCGACGCCCTTGCCGGCGCGGGCGCTCAAGGGCATCGAGGGTCTCGTGCGCGCTTGGCGCGTCACCGGTCTGGCGCCGGCCAGCCGCGACGCCACGCCTTTCGTCGGGCGGGTGCATGACCGCCATCTCCTGGTCGGCATGATCACCGCGACCAAGGCCAGCGGGCGGGGACGGGTGGTGGTGCTGAGAGGCGAGGCCGGCATCGGCAAGAGCCGGCTCCTGGACGAGACCGTCGCCGAAGCGGCCCGCGCCGGTTTCGCCGTTCACCGCGCCTTCGTGCTCGATTTCGGCGCCGGCAGAGGACAGGACGCGGTCCCGGCGCTGGCCCTCAGTCTTCTGGGTCTCGGCGCCGACAGCGACCGGCCCGCGCGCGCCGCCGCGATCGAGGCGGCGCTGGCGCGCGGTCTGGTCGAGGCGGACGAGCAGGCGCTGCTCGAGGAGATCCTGGATCTGCCCAGCTCGGGCGAGCGGTGGCTGATCTATGCCGCCATGGACAACGCCACCCGGCTCGCCCGCAAGCAGGGCCTGCTGGCGGCGCTGGCCCGGCGGACGGCGAAACAAGGTCCGCTCCTGATCGCGATCGAGGATCTTCACTGGGCGGAGCCCGCGATGCTGGGCTCGGTCGCGGCGCTCGCCGAAGCGACCGCCCATGACCCGATCCTGCTGCTGGCCACCACGCGCCCCGAGGGCGATCCGCTCGATCAGGCCTGGCAAGCCCGGCTGGCCGAGGCCGAGATCAATCGGCTCGATCTGGCGCCGCTGCGCCCGGCGGATTCGGCCGCGCTTGCCGCTTCCCTCATGACGTCCGGCGATGCCCGCATTGCCGCCTGCATCGCGCGGGCGCAGGGCAACCCGTTGTTCCTGGAACAATTGCTGCGCCATACGGCGACGGGTCCGGCCGACAGCGTGCCGGTCTCCCTGCAGAGCGTCGTGCTGGGCTCGGTCGCGGCGCTCGCCGAAGCGACCGCCCATGACCCGATCCTGCTGCTGGCCACCACGCGCCCCGAGGGCGATCCGCTCGATCAGGCCTGGCAAGCCCGGCTGGCCGAGGCCGAGATCAATCGGCTCGATCTGGCGCCGCTGCGCCCGGCGGATTCGGCCGCGCTTGCCGCTTCCCTCATGACGTCCGGCGATGCCCGCATTGCCGCCTGCATCGCGCGGGCGCAGGGCAACCCGTTGTTCCTGGAACAATTGCTGCGCCATACGGCGACGGGTCCGGCCGACAGCGTGCCGGTCTCCCTGCAGAGCGTCGTGCTGGGTCGGCTCGACCGGCTGCCGCCCGAAGAGAAGGCGCTGCTGCAGGCGGCGTCGGTCCTGGGGCAGCGTTTCGCGCCCGAGCTGCTGGCTCATCTTCTGGAGCGCCGCCAGGTCGAGGTGACGGGACTGATCGAGGCCCACCTGCTGAAGCCGGATGCCGCCGGCCTGGTCTTCGCTCATGCGCTCATCCGCGACGGCGTCTATGGCTCCCTCCTGAAGGCACGCCGGCGGGCGCTCCATCGCAAGGCCGCCGACTGGTTTCATGGCCGCGACGCCGGGCTCGAGGCCGAGCATCTCGACCGCGCGGAGGATCCCGGCGCGGCGGTGGCCTATCTCGTGGCGGCGCGCGAGGCCTCGGCCCAGTTCCAGCTGAGCCGCGCGGAAGCTCTCGCAAGGCGAGGCGGGGCCTTGGGAAGCGACCCTGCGATCAAGGGCGCGCTGGCAGCGCTGCAGGGCGAGGCGGCCCAAGGCTTGGGCGAGACCCTGTCGGCGCTGCAGGCTTTCGGGCTTGCCTCGGCTTCCTTGCCCTCAGGCGCCGAGCGTCTCGCCGCGATGCTGGGGCAGGCCAACGCGCTCTCGGTGCTGGACCGGCTGGAGGAGGCGCTGGCCTTGCTGGACCAGGCCCAGGCGGAAGCGCAGCGCCTGAAGCTTCCGGTCCTGCTCGCCCGTATCCATGGTTTGCGCGGCAACATCGTCTTTCCGCGCGGCGAGGTGGCGCGCTGCCTCGCCGAACATAGCCGCGCCCTTGAGCTGGCCATCGAAGCCCGCGCGCCCGAGGAAGAGGCGCGGGCCCATGGCGGGCTGGGCGACGCCTATTACATGAGCGGGGACATGGCGAGCTCGATCCGGCATTACGAGCGCTGTGTGCGCGTCGCGGCGGCGCAAGGCTATCGGCGGATCGAGGTCGCCAATCGCTCGATGTATTCGCTGGGGGCCATGTTCGATCTGGATTTCCCCGGTGCTCTCGGGGAGGCGGAGGCGGCGGTGAAGCTGGCTATCCAGGTCGGACATCGCCGCGCGGAGATGATCGCCGAGCATATGCGCTACTGGAATTTCATCGAGATGGGCAAACTGGAGGGCGCCAGGAAGGCGGCCTTGCGCGCCATCGCCATCAGCCGACAACTGAATGCGCGGCGCTTCGAGGCGGAAGGCCTGATGTTCCTGGGTGAAGCGCTGGCGACCGCCGGCGACCCTGAAGGCGTCTTGCGGCTTCGCGAAGCCAATGTCATCGCGCGCGAAACCCCGAGCTATATGCTGCCGAGCGGTCTTGGCCTGTTGGCGATGTTGACGCCGGATCCGGACGAGCGGGAGGCGGCCCTGCAGGAAGGCGAAGCGCTGCTGGCGGAGGGTACGGTCTGGCACAATCGGGTCTTCTTCAATCGCTACGCGATCGAGGCCGCCTGGCGATCCGGCAACGCGGCGCGGATGTTGCGTTATGCGGAGGCGCTGGGGCAGGTCACGAGGGAACCGACGCGCTATCTCGATTTCCTGGTGCGGCGCGCCCATGCGCTGGCGGCTCATCTCGATGACCATGGCGACCGCGCCGTCCTCGCCGCGTTGCGCGACGAGGCCGTCTCGAGGCACTGGCAGGCGGTGTTGCCCGATCTGGAGACGACCCTGGCGCGGGCTTGAGCGCTAACGCGGCGCCAAGCGTCGGAACAACTCGGGATAGTCGATCACGAGCCCGTCCGCGTCGAGCGGCAGGTCGGCCTTGAAGCCCGTGGGATAGCCCTCATAGGTGACGATATGGCGTCCCTTGCCCTGCTCGCGGCAGCTATAGCGCTGCATCACCGGTTTCACCGCGAGCGCCGGGGCCGCGATGTAGGCCACCTTGATCTCGGCCGATTTGCCGGGTGCCAGCTCGAGCCGGCGCACCGGAAAGACGTTGGTGAAGGGCGTCACCGAGATATCGATATCGAAGCAGCCCTCCAGCTCGGGCAAGGCCTCGCCCTGATCGCCTTGCCAGTTGCCGCGCCCGTCGCTCTTGAGCGTCCGCCCGGCGAGCGCGGCCATGGTCTGGGATTCGAGCGCGACTTTCCGGACCCGCCAGTTGCTGCCCCACTTGATCTTGTATTGGAGCCGGAAAGGCTGGCCGTCCTCGACTCCCATCACCAGACCGTGGGCGACGTTCTCGACCGGATCGAGCCGCAACCGCAGCTGCTCCAGGCCGGGGCCCGGCAGCGCCGCCCAGAAATAAATGCGCTCGGGCGGGAGCAGGCTTCCCATGGGGAGGGTCATGGCAGCAGCACCGTCGAGCCGGTGGTCTTGCGCGCTTCGAGGTCGCGATGCGACTGCGCCGCGTCTTTCAGCGGGTAGGTCTGGTTGACGCGGATCTTGACCGCGCCCGACAGCACGACATCGAACAGCGCCTTGGCGCTATCGACCAGCTCCTCGCGGGTCGCCGTGTAATTGCCGAGGGTGGGGCGGGTCAGGAACAGGGAGCCTTTCTGCAGCAGCGTGAGCGGCTCGACCGCCGGCGAAGGGCCCGAGGCATTGCCGAAGGTGACCATCATGCCGCGCGGGCTGAGGCAATCGAGCGACGCCAGGAAGACATCCTTGCCGACGCCGTCATAGACGACCGGCACGCCCTTGCCGCCGGTGATTTCCTTCACCCGCGTGACGAAATTCTCGCTGCGATAATTGATGACATGGTGATAGCCATGCTCGCGCGCGAGCTTGGCCTTCTCGTCCGAGCCGACCGTGCCGATGACCGTCACGCCCAGATGCGCGAGCCACTGGCCGGCGATGAGACCCGTCCCGCCCGCGGCGGCATGGAACAGGACCGTCTGGCCCTTCTTCACCGGATAGGTGCGGCGGATCAGATATTCGACCGTCATGCCGCGCAGCAGCATCGCCGCCGCGGTCGGGTCGTCGATGCCGTCGGGCAGCTTCACCACCTTGGCCGCCGGATAGACGCGGCGCTGCGCATAGGCGCCGATCGGGCCCGAGTTGTAGCCGACCCGGTCGCCGACCTTGAATTCGGTGACGCCGCTGCCGACCCCTTCGACCACGGCCGCGGCTTCGAGGCCGAGGCCCGATGGCAAGGGGATCGGATAGAGGCCGCTGCGGTGATAGGTGTCGATGAAATTCAATCCGCAGGCCGTCTGGCGCAGCAGGAGCTCGCCGGGGCCGGGGGCGGGAACGTCGATTTCCTGCCACTGCATCTTGTCGGGGCCGCCGAATTCGGCGATGCGGATCGCGTGGGTCTTGGCCATGGTCGAATCCTTCGGGCGTGAGTCTCGATGGAAGCTGGGTGTCAGAGAAGACGCAGAGGGCGGGCGCCCTCCAGTTCAAGCAGGAACGATTTGGACTCCGTGCCGCCGACGGCGGAGAAGCCGACCAGGGCGCCGTTTTCCGCAAGCACGCGGTGGCAGGGGATGATGATCGGAATGGGATTGGCGCCGCAAGCCTGGCCGACCGCGCGCGCGACGCTGTCGACCCGGCGCGCCAGGGCCGCATAGCTCCAGGTCTGGCCATAGGGAATCCGGCCCATCGCGCTCCAGACCTTTTGCTGGAAGGCGGTGCCGTGCGGTGCCAGCGGCAGATCGAAGGCGGGGCGATGGCCGCGGAAATATTCGTCGAGCTGCGCCTCGGCCCGCTCGAGCAGGGCCGAGGATTCGGCGCCGGGATCGAGACGGGAATCCTCCCCGCTGCCCCAGCTCAAGCGCGCGAGGCGGCCCTCCTCCTCGGTCAGCCGGATCGGGCCCAGCGGCGAGGCCATGACGCGCTGGCGCGACAGGAGAGCGGTGGCCGTCATCCGAGGGCGAGAGCGGCCTGCAGCCGCTCGGGGTCGGTGAAGGGCAGCGAGCAGGTCTGACCCCGGCAGACGAAGGCCGCGACCTGGCCGGCCGGCACGCTCTTGCCGGCCGCCGGATGACCGGCCGGCAGCGCCGCGCCGGCGGCGACCGACTGCAGCACGAGATTGGGCAGCGAGACGCCATGGACCGCGCGGCGCATCGCCTGCGTCGCGGGCGCGTCGGCATCGCCGACCAGCACGACCTGGACCGCGTTCTGCAACAGATCGTTCGCATTGAGGAGCGTGGCGAGCGGGAAGAAGTTGCGCTCGATGTCGCCGGCGAAGGCGCCGACGATGGCTTCCGCGCGATCGCGATAAGCGGGCTTGCCGGTCAGGTAATGGAGCTTCGCCAGCACCGTGACCATCGTGCCGTTGCCGGAGGGCACCGCATTGTCATGGGCGTTGCGCGGACGCTGCACCAGATCGGTGGTGTCGTCGGCCGCGAAGAAATAGCCGCCGCCGGTCTTGTCCCAGTAATGACGATCGAGGATCTCGAGCCAGGCTTCGACCTGGGCGATATAGGCGGGATCGCCCGTCGCCTCATGCAGGCGCAGGGCCGCGCGCGCATTGTTGGCGTAATCGTCGAGCGTCGCCGGATGCTGCAGGCGCCCGGCGCGGTAGCTGTGGCGCAGCCGTCCGTCCTTGGTCATGTCCTGGGTCACGAAGGCGAAGGCCTCGCGCGCGACATCGAGCCAGCCGGGCTGGTCGAGCGCCTGCGCGGCAAAGGCGAGCGCCGCGATCATCAGCCCGTTCCAGTCGGCCAGCGCCTTGTCGTCGAAGCCCGGGCGAACGCGGGCCCCGCGAAGGGCGAGCAGCTTCGCCCGCGACTTCAGCAGCGCGCCTTCGGAGAACTCGTCCATCAGATCGGGATGCGCGGTCCGATTGAGGATCGTCTTATGTTCCCAGTTCCCGCCCGGATGCACATCATAGATGCGCTTGAACAGGGCCGCGTCCTTGCCGAGGGCCGCGTCGATCTGGGATTCGGTCCAGACATAGAACTTGCCTTCTTCATGCTCGCTGTCGGCATCGAGCGAGGAGGCGAAGCCGCGATGGCCCGAAGGCCCGGCTTCGGCGCGCATCTCGCGCAGCGCCCAGCCGATGGTCTCGCGGATGCGGGCCTCATAGAGGGCCGAGCGCGTCTCTTGCCAGATCAGCGTGTATTGCTCGACCAGCTGGGCGTTGTCGTAGAGCATCTTCTCGAAATGCGGCACCAGCCATTCGGCATCGACCGAGTAGCGCGCGAAGCCCCCGCCCAGGTGATCGTAGATGCCGCCCTGCGCCATGCGCGTCAGCGTCACCAGAACGGCCTCGCGCATCTCGCCGTCGCTGTTGCGCTTCCAGCCGCGCCAGAGCAATTCGAAGGTCGGCTCCTGCGGAAACTTCGGTGCGCCGCCGATGCCGCCATGTTCCCGGTCGACCTGCTGCAGCAGATGCTCCGCGATGCGGTCGGTGAGATCCATCGAGAGGGCGCCGCCGGGCCGCGGCTCGGCCATCGACCGCAGCGCATTCTTGATCGCGGTGACATTGCTCGCGACCTTGCCACGCTCGGTGCGATAGATGTCGGAGATCGATTTGAGCACGTCCGGGAATCCGGGCCGGCCCCAGCGCTCGGCCGGAGGAAAATAGGTCCCGCCCCAGAAGGGCTCGCCCTGCGGCGTCAGGAACATGGTCAGCGGCCAGCCGCCCTGCTGCCCCAGGAGGGACAGCGCCGACTGATAGATCTGGTCGACATCGGGGCGTTCCTCGCGGTCGACCTTGATGTTGACGAAGCGCTCGTTCATCAGCGCGGCGATGGCCGGGTTCTCGAAGCTCTCATGGGCCATGACATGGCACCAATGGCAGGCGGCATAGCCGATCGAAAGCAGGATCGGCCGGTCGAGCGCCTGGGCGGCCGCCAGGGTCTCGGGGTCCCAGGTCTGCCAATGGACCGGGTTCGCCTGATGCTGATGGAGATAGGGGCTGGTGCTGAGGCCGAGCCGGTTGGTCCCGAGGCGCTCGAGCGGCGCCGGATCGCCGGGACCATCATCCGTCGCGGGAGGCATGTCCGAAGGGGACGTCATAAGGGCGGCGAAACCTTTCGGCCGGCAGAATTTGCGGGCGTTGACTTTGAGGGGGCGATCTCGCCAATCGGGCCGCGGCGCCCCAAGGCGGATCGGGGATGCTATGCTTATATAGTCGGGTCGGCATCGCGACGGCTCAAGCCCAATCTCGGGCACAATCGGGTTTGTCGGAGGGCATATGAAGATCACGATCGATATCGACTGTTCGCCCGGCGAAGCACGGGCTTTCCTGGGCCTGCCGGATGTGGCACCGCTTCAGGATGCCGTGATGAAGGAGGCCGAGCAGCGGATGATGGCGGCTCTCAAAAGCATGGACGCCGAAGCCATGTTCAAGGCCTGGGTCCCCGGCGGGTTGGGCGGATTGGAGAAGATGCAGCGGGCCTTCTGGGAGGGCCTGGCGGGAAAGAAGACCGGAGAATGACGAAGATCGATCAGGAATTGCAGAGGGCCGGGGAGGAGCAGATCTCGGGCGATCCGGCCCTTTTCTATCGCGCCCATGTGTTTTGCTGCACCAATGAACGGCCGGCAGGCCATCCCCGCGGCTGCTGCAAGGAAAAGGGATCTGAGAAGCTGCGCGACTATATGAAGGCGCGGGCCAAGGAGCTTGGGATCGCGGGGGTGCGCATCAACAGCGCCGGCTGCCTGGATCGCTGCGAGCTGGGGCCGACCATGGTGATCTATCCCGAGGGGGTGTGGTATCGCGCCCGCACCCGCGAGGAGATCGATGAGGTGTTGCAGAAGCATCTGGTCGAGGGGGGACGGGTTCCGCATCTGATGCTGAAGCCGGGGGACGACCCGCCGATCGCCAAGAAGAAGTGACGACGGCCGAGCGCCGGCATGGTTCCTTGAGGTAACCATCGGGAGCCAATGATCGAGGATTCCACCATCTACGCACCGGCCACGGCACCCGGCCGTTCAGGCCTGGCCGTCATCCGCCTGTCCGGTCCTGCGGCGGGCGACAGCTTGCGGCGGCTGACCGGGCGACCGTTGCCCAATCCGCGAAAGATTGTGCGGCGCAACATAAACCACCCGGTGACGGGCGAGACGCTGGACCAGGGGATGGTTGCCTGGTTCCCGGCCCCGGCGAGCTTTACCGGTGAAGAGGGAGCCGAACTCTATCTCCATGGCGGTCGCGCCGTTCTAGCGGCGGTTCTGGCGGCCCTAGGACAACTTCCGAATTTGAAGTTGGCCGAACCTGGCGAGTTTACGCGCCGGGCCTTCCTCAATGGTCGGTTGGATCTGACCGAGGTCGAGGGCTTGGCCGACCTGGTCGCGGCCGAAACCGAGGCCCAGCGTCGTCAGGCCGTCCGGCAGTTGGACGGGGTCCTGGGGGAGCTCTATGGCGGCTGGAGCGAGAGCCTGACCACGGCCCTGGCGCGGCTCGAGGCAGCGATCGACTTCCCCGATGAGGATCTGCCGGTGAATCTAATCGTTTCGGTAACGGAACAAGTGGCGCCGGTGGCCAAAGCCATCGCTGAGCACCTCGCCGATGGCCACCGTGGCGAGCGGCTTCGGGAGGGTCTGTCGATCGTCATCATGGGCCCGCCCAATGCCGGAAAATCTAGTTTGTTCAATGCATTGGCAAGGCGCGAGGCGGCGATCGTGTCGCCCCAGGAAGGCACCACCCGCGATATCCTGGAGGTGGCGCTGGATTTTGGCGGCTATCCGGTTCTGCTGGCCGATACCGCTGGATTGCGTCGGACCCGGAATGAAATCGAGGCTGAAGGCGTGCGGCGGGCGGAACGCCGCGCCGAGGATGCCGATCTGCGGATTTTTGTTCTGGATGCGGAACGAGTTGCCGAGCAATTGCCGAACCTCTTGAATCTCAAGCAGGACCGGGATCTGGTCCTGGCCAACAAGACGGATCTCCTGGCGGGTCGACCCCTCCCGGAGGTGGGCCTCCCTTTGCTTCCTGTTTCCGTTCGTTCCGGGTCCGGATTGAATGAATTGGTTGCCCAGATTGCCGAAATCGCGAGCCGAAGCCTGGATTCGGTCGGCTCGCCGGCCCTGACGCGGGCGCGCCACCGCTCGGCGCTGGAAGAGGCCCTGGTGGCGCTGAGGCGCAGCCGGGAGGCGCGCGATCCGGAATTGATGGCCGAGGATCTTCGCCTGGCGGTCCGCGCCATCGGCCGCATTACCGGCCGGGTCGACGTCGAGGATCTCCTGGATCGGATTTTCTCCGAGTTCTGCATCGGCAAATGACCCCTCCGGCGGCCCCGATGTTTCACGTGAAACATTGGCTGCGGCGGACGATCTCAGGGGTCCCAAGAGCTTTTGACTCGGGTCAGGATCGAGGATTAAAGTCCCGCGCCATGCGAGATTTCTACGATGTCGTTGTCGTCGGTGGAGGCCACGCCGGCTGCGAAGCCGCGGCTGCGGCTGCGCGCATGGGCGCGGCGACGCTCCTTCTGACCCACCGCCGCGACACCATTGGGGAGATGTCCTGCAACCCCGCCATTGGCGGTCTGGCGAAAGGCCATCTGGTCCGGGAAATCGACGCCCTGGACGGCATCATGGCCCGCGCGATCGATCGCGGCGGGATCCAGTTCCGCATCCTCAACCGGAGCAAGGGCCCGGCAGTTCAGGGCCCCAGGGCTCAGGCCGATCGGAAGCTCTACAAGGCGGCGGTTCAAGATCTTCTGGCCAACCAGCCCAACCTCGAGATCCTCGAGGAGGCGGCCGAAGGGATCGAGCTCGACGCGGCCGGCCATCTGGCGGCCCTGATCACCGGGAGCGGCCGACGGCTCGGCGCTGCGGCCGTGGTGCTCACAACGGGGACCTTTCTGCGCGGCCTGATTCATATCGGCACCGAGACGAGGGCGGCCGGCCGGGTGGGCGAGGCGCCGGCGGTCGGGTTGGCGGAAGCCCTGGAGCGGGCCGGCTTCGCGATGGGCCGGCTCAAGACCGGGACCCCGCCACGCCTCGACGGCGGGACCATCGACTGGAGCGGCCTGGAGCGCCAGCCGGGCGACCGGCCGCCGCAGCCCATGTCATTCCTGACGGGCCGGATCGAGACGCCGCAGATCGACTGCCATATCACCGCGACGAGCGACGCCGGCCATGAGGTGATCCGCCGGAACCTGCATCGCTCGGCGATGTATTCCGGCCGCATCAAGAGCACCGGCCCCCGTTATTGTCCCTCCATCGAGGACAAGATCGTCCGTTTCGCCGATCGCCAGCGCCACCAGATCTTCCTCGAGCCAGAGGGGCTCGACGATCCGACCGTTTATCCCAATGGGATCTCGACCTCCCTGCCGGCCGAGGTGCAGGCGGAGTTCCTGGCGACGATTCCGGGATTGGAGCAGGCCCGGATCCTCCGGCCCGGCTATGCCATCGAATATGACTTCATCGATCCGCGCGAGCTGAGGGCGACGCTTGAGACCCGCCGGGTGCCGGGTCTCTTTCTCGCCGGCCAGATCAACGGCACGACTGGCTATGAGGAGGCGGCGGCGCAGGGGCTGATGGCCGGCATCAATGCCGCGCTCAAGGCCGGCGGGGGCGGCGCCTTTATCCTCGACCGGGCCGACGCCTATATCGGCGTCCTGATCGACGACCTGGTCACGAAGGGGACCGGCGAGCCCTATCGCATGTTCACCTCACGGGCCGAGTATCGGCTGATGCTGCGGGCCGACAATGCGGATCTCCGCCTGACGGAGAAGGGGATGGCGATCGGCGCCGTCGCCAGTGACCGCGCCCGGCGCTTCGCGGCCAAGAAGGCGGCACTGGATGAGGCGAGGGGCCGGATGGCCGCCCTCAAGGAGACCCCGAACCGCCTGAAGCACCAGGGCTTCGCGATCAATCAGAACGGCGTCTGGCGGACCGCGTCGGAGATGCTGGGCTATCCGGGCGTGAACCTGGAGACGCTCTCCAGGGTCTGGCCGGAGCTTGCCGCCATTCCGGCCGAGATCGCCGAGCAGCTGGAGATCGAAAGCCGCTATGCGGGTTATCTCGAACGCCAGGAGGCCGACATCCGCGCGTTCCGTCGGGAGGAATTGCTCCAGCTCCCGGCCGATCTGGATTTCGCCGCGGTCGGGAGTCTCTCGACCGAGATCCGGGACAAGCTGACACGGGTGCGGCCGGCGACCTTGGGCCAGGCGGGACGGATCTCCGGCGTGACCCCGGCGGCGCTCACGGCGTTGCTGCGCCATGTCCATTCCGGCGGTGCTCGCCGTCCGATCGAAAATCCGGCGGTCGGCGAGGCCTGACCCTCGCCATCATGACCGCGCCGCTCACCCCCGAAGGCTTCGCCGCCGAGACCGGTGTTTCACGTGAAACGCTCGCGAAGCTGGAGAAGCTCACCGAGCTGCTTCTCAAATGGCAGCGCGCCATCAATCTGGTCGCGGCCAATTCCCTTTCGGATGTCTGGCGCCGCCATATTTTGGACTCGGCGCAGCTCCATCCTTTGCTGCCGCCCAACTGCCGGACCGTGATCGACATTGGAAGCGGGGCGGGGTTCCCTGGCCTGGTGCTGGCGGCCATGGGTGTGCCGGATGTTCATTCGGTCGAGTTGGACCAGAGAAAATGCGCCTTTCAGCGCGAGGCAGCCCGAGTCGCGGGGCTCTCCGTCACGATTCACGCCCAGCGCGTCGAATCGCTGCCGAAAATGCAGGCTGACGCAATAATTAGTAGGGCATGTGCTGACCTTCCCCAATTACTTGAATATGCCTACCCTTTTGTGTCACCCTCCAGCTGGTGCCTGTTCCTCAAGGGCCAGCAGGTCGAGCGCGAATTGACCGAGGCTGGCAAAGGCTGGAAGATGCAGACGGAGCGCTTTCCAAGCCGCACCGACCCCTCTGGAACCGTCCTGCGATTGAGCCATGTCGAACCTCTCCGACCTCACCGCGACGAACGATAACCCATTGAAAAGAGCCAAAGTTCTGGCGATGGCGAACCAGAAGGGCGGGGTCGGGAAGACCACGACCGCGATCAATCTGGCGACCGCGCTGGCAGCCTGTGGGAAGCAGGTCCTGATCGTGGATCTGGATCCCCAGGGCAATGCCTCGACCGGGCTCGGCATCGACCGCGCCCGACGGGTGGTGACCTCCTATGACCTGCTCGAAGGCGGCGCCAGCGCGCGGGAGGCCTTGCTGCCGACCCTGGTCCCCGGCATGTCGATCATCCCCGCGTCGGTCGACCTGTCCGGCGCCGAGATCGAGCTGGTGAGCGCCCTGCGGCGCGAGTTCCTGCTGCGCGAGGCGCTGAAGCCGATCCTGAATTCCTATGATTATGTTCTCATCGACTGCCCGCCCTCGCTCGGATTGCTGACGCTGAACGCGCTGGTCGCGGCCGACGCGGTGCTGGTTCCGCTGCAATGCGAGTTCCTCGCGCTCGAAGGTCTGAGCCATCTCATGATGACGATCCAGCGCATCAAGGAAGTGCTGAATCCATCCCTTGAGATACAAGGAGTGGTATTGACCATGTTCGACAAACGCAACAGCCTGAGTGATCTGGTGGCTGCCGATGTGCGCGGCCATCTCGGTCACAAGGTCTATGACACGGTCATTCCGCGCAATGTGCGCATTTCCGAAGCGCCCTCGCATGGGAAGCCGGTCCTGCTCTATGATCTGAAATGCCCCGGGGCGCAGGCCTATATCCATCTCGCCAGTGAGATGCTGCGACGGGAGCGGATGGAGCCTGAGGCGGCTTGATCGACGACGGCAGCAAGAAACTCGGCCGCGGTCTGTCGGCACTGCTGGGAGCGGAAAGCGCCGACTACGCTTCGCTCGACCGGGTTCGCCTGTCCAAGATGGTGCCGATCGAACAACTTCAGCCAGGACCGTTCCAGCCGCGCCGGCTGTTCGGCGACGAGGAGCTCGCGGCCCTCGCGGAATCGATCAAGGCGAACGGGATCCTGCAGCCGATCCTGGTGCGCCGCCGACCGCAACAACCCAACGCCTATGAAATCGTCGCCGGCGAACGCCGCTGGCGGGCCGCGCAGCGGGCCCAGCTCCACGAAGTCCCGGTCATCATCCGCGACCTCGCCGATCGCGAGGCGCTGGAGCTGGCGCTGGTCGAGAACCTGCAGCGCGAGAATCTGTCGGCCCTCGAAGAGGCCGAGGGCTATCGGCGTCTGCTGGAGGAATTCAAGAACACGCAGGAAGACCTAGCCCAACATGTGGGGAAGAGCCGGTCCCACATCGCCAATATGTTGCGGTTGCTGGGGCTGCCCAGCCAGGTCAAGGCGCTGCTCGACGAAGGCCAGCTGACGGCGGGCCATGCCCGCGTCCTGGTGACGGCGGCCGACCCTGTCGGGCTCGCCAAGCAGATCGTCGCCCAGGGACTGAATGTGCGCCAGGCCGAGCGCATGGCCAGCGCCGCCAAGCCCACCGCCTCACGAAAGAGCGCCAGATCGAAGCCCGGCGCCGCGGTTCGCGACGCCGACACGCTGGCGCTCGAGCGCGACCTCTCCAACCTCCTGGGGCTCAAGGTCTCGATCCATTTCGACGGGCAGGGCAGCGGCGCGCTGACCGTCCATTACAAGAGCCTCGACCAGCTGGACGATCTGCTGCAGCGCTTGACCCGCGCGGCGGGCGCCGCCGCCAAACCCGCCGAAGACTGATCCAGGGACGGCCGGCCTAATCGTCCAGCCGCAACTTCCTGACGCCGATCGCCTCGAGGCATTGCAGCAGGAACACGGCGGTGAAGCTGCCCCGGGCGATCTTGTTGGCGATGTTGCGCTCGGTTTCCTTGACGCCCAGGGGCTCGAGCTTCTCCGCCAGCTTGCGGTAGCTCACATTGCGGCGCTTCAGCTCGGCCTTGAGGATGCCCTTGGTCCGGGCGCCCCAGTCGATCGCTTCGACGTTCTTGGCCATCTGTTCGGATGTTCGGATCCTATTTACGGTGAGAATATCATCGTAAACGATGTTTCTACACCGATCAAGAGCCGAGGACCCATCACATCGATGTTTATACATCGAATATGATTATAACTGAGAGACAGGGATCCGCACGCAGCGGGACACACAACAGGGCCGGCGCGCCGTCATCCCGTCTCCATCCAGCGAGAGAGCCGAAAATGCTGCAGCCATGCTGCGCAACATGAGGGTCATGCTGCGCAGCAAAATCCACAGGCAGACAGGTTCAGCGCGCGGGCTTGATGGCGGCGATCTCGAGGAACACCCGCCGGCAGAGGGTCTCGGCCGGGGAGCCGGAGCGCTTGCAGAGCTGCTCGGTTGCCAGAATGCGCTCCAGGGCGGTGGCGATGCCGCCGGCCGACCAGCGCTTCGCGGCCGCCTTGAACCGATCCTCATATTTAAAGAAGACCGGGGGCCGGAGGCCGCGCATCGCGCCCTCGATCCCGCCCTGATCCGCCTTGCCGACCGCCCATTGCAGCCGCAGGAAATGGCGCGCGGCGGCGCGGAGCAGCGAAATCGGCGCCGCCCCCTCGCCCAGGCTGCGGGCGAGGCCGCGCTCGACCCCCGCCATGTCGCGGTCGCTCAGGGCATAGACGAGGTCGTCGACCGCATGCGCGGCACTGTCGCCGACGGCGGCCTCGACATCGGCCAGCCCCACCGTCTTCCCGCCGGCGCCCATATAGAGCGCGAGCTTCTCGAGTTCCGAGAGCGTCACCGCGCGGTCGCCGCCGAGCCGCGCCGAAAGATAGGAGAGGGCCTCGGGTGCTATGCCGAGCCCCTCCTGCTGCAGCTTGTCCTTGATGACTCCCGACAGGCTGGCACCCTCGTCGCGATAGCAGGGCAGGGCGGCGGCCTGGTCGGCCGTCTCGCAGAGCTTGCGCAGCGCCGAGCGGCTCGGCAGCTCCTCGGCCTCGAGCACGATCAAACTGTCGGTCGCGGGCGAGGCCTTGGCGCCCGCCAGATAGGATTTGAGGATCGCGGCCACATCGTCGTCCGCATCCTCGATGCGCACCGCGCGGCGCCCCCCGGTGAGCGACATGGCCATCGCCTCGTCGGCGAGGCGTGCCGGATCTTCCTTGAGGGCCTTGCCGGTCAGGACCGCGACACGGAAAGGATCGTCGAGGCTGCCGGCCGCCCCGCGAACCAGCTGATTGGCGCGCTCGTGGACCAGGCCCGCATCGACGCCATAGACCAGCACCGCCATGATCTGCGGGTCCGGCTTGGCAAGGAACCGCTCGATCGTCTTGCCGGTCAGTTTCATCGCGGCGGCACGATCAGGCGGCGATCAGGGCGAGGCCGGCGCAGCGGGTGCGGCCGGCGCCGTCGAGGCCGGCGCAGCGGGTTCTGCGGCCGCCGCAGCCGCTTGTCCGCTCGAGAAGAACAAAGCGAGGCGCGTGCTGATATCGTCGCTCAGCTGCTTGGTGGCGCGCTGGCGCACGTCCTGCTCGGACGAGAGCGTCGCATATTGCGAAGTCTGCACGTCGTAGCTGAGGCTGCTGCGGCTCTGCGACGTCAGCAGCGTGCTGCCGCTCTTGATGTCCCGCAGCTTGTAGTGCGCCGTCAGCTCGAGGATGGTCCGCGACGCCGTATCGTTCGGCTCGAGTAGCAGATCCGCGCCGTGTTCGACGATGACGACCTCGAGCACATAGACCGGTTCGGTCGGCTTCCCGGTCGGATTGAGACGGTCGCGCAGCTGATTATAGAGCAGCTGGCCGGTGCGATCGGCGATCGGCGCGATCCGGACATTGGCGAGATCGGCGTTGGTGTTCCGGCCATCGCTGTTCGTGCCGTAGAGCGGATGGAAACCGCAGCCGCCGAGCGCGGTCGCCAAACCGAGCGCCGCGAGGCCGAGCAGCCAGCTTCGTCTGCTGTTAGAGAACGACATTGACGATCCGATTGGGCACAACGATCACTTTGCGCGGCGGCTTTCCCTCGAGCAAGCGGCGAATTCGCTCATCGGCGAGCGCCTGCGATTCCGCCAGCGCCTTGTCGCAATCGCGCGGCAGCTCGATCGTGGCCCGCAGCTTGCCGTTGACCTGCACCGCGACCGTCACGCTGTCCTCGCGCGTCAGGCTCGGATCGGCCTTGGGCCAGGGGGCGTCGCAGAGCATGCCCTTGCCTCCCAGGACCTGCCAGATTTCTTCGGCCAGATGCGGCATCATCGGTCCCGCCAGCCGCGCCAGCGCGTCGTAGGCTTCGCGCAACGCCCAGGGCCGCCCGCCGTCCGGCGTCGCCGTGAAATCTTCCAGCGCGTTGGCGAATTCGTAGAGCCGGGCCACCGCCTTGTTGAAATGGAAGGCCTCGATATCCTGCGTCACCGCGGCCACGGTCTTGTGGGTGGTGCGCCGCAGCGCCGTCGCCTCCTCGTCGAACGCATTCGGCGCCGATCCCCCCGCCGCCATGCCGGGCAGCGCATCGCCGGTCATGCGCCAAAGCCGCTGCGCGAAGCGCCAAGCGCCCTGTACCCCGGCCTCGGTCCATTCGAGATCGCGTTCGGGCGGGCTGTCGGAGAGCATGAACCAGCGCGCGGTATCGGCGCCATAGGCGTCGATGATGTGCGTCGGATCGACCACATTCTTCTTCGACTTGCTCATCTTCTCCGAGCGGCCGACGGCGACGGGATGGCCGTCGGCGACCGCCATGGCCTTGCCGCCTTCCTTGCGCACGTCGCTCGGGAACAGCCATTCGCCGTCGGTGTCGCGATAGGTCTCGTGACAGACCATGCCTTGCGTGAAGAGCCCGTCGAACGGCTCGTCGATGCCGAGATAGCCGCAGCGCCGGAGCGCGCGGGTGAAGAAGCGCGAATAGAGCAGATGCAGGACCGCATGCTCGACGCCGCCGACATACTGATCGACGGGCAGCCAGTAATCGACATCCGGGCGCTCCATCGCCCGGTCCGAGCGCGGGCTGCAATAGCGCGCGAAGTACCAGGAGGATTCGACGAAGGTGTCGAAGGTGTCGGTCTCGCGCCGCGCCGGCTTGCCGCAACTCGGACAGGCGACATGCTTCCAGGTCGGGTGATGGTCGAGCGGATTGCCCGGCTTGTCGAAGGTGACGTCGTCGGGCAAGAGCACCGGGAGCTGATCCTTCGGCACCGGCACGATGCCGCAGGTGCCGCAATGGATCACCGGAATGGGACAGCCCCAATAGCGCTGACGGGAAACGCCCCAGTCGCGCAGACGGTAAGCGACCGTGCCTTCGCCCTGGCCCAGCGCCTTCAATTTGGCGATCGCGGCCTTGAGCGCGCTCGGCACATCCATGCCGTCGAGGAAATCGGAGTTGAACAGCGTGCCGTCGCCGACATAGGCCTCGTTGCCGACCGCGAATGCCTTGGGGTCCTCGCCCTTGGGCAGCACCACCGGCCTTACCGGCAGCTTGTATTTTCGCGCGAAGTCGAGATCGCGCTGGTCATGCGCGGGGCAGCCGAAGATGGCGCCGGAGCCATATTCCATCAGCACGAAATTCGCGACATAGACCGGCAGCGTCCAGCTCGGATCGAACGGATGGATCGCCTTGAGGCCGGTGTCGAAGCCCTGCTTCTCCGCGGTCTCGAGCGTCGCCTCGCTGGTGCCCATGCGGTTGCATTCGGCGATGAAGGAAGCGAGCTTCCCGTTCTTCTTCGCCAGCTCCGCCGCCAGCGGATGGTTCGGCGACAGCGCCACGAAGGAGGCGCCATAGAGCGTGTCGGGCCGGGTCGAGAACACCTCGATGCGTTCTTCCGAATTCTTTACCTTGAAGGAGAAGCGCGCGCCTTCGGAGCGGCCGATCCAGTTCTCCTGCATCAGCCGGACCTTGGCGGGCCAGCGCTCCAGCCGGCCCAGCGCCGCGAGCAGCTCGTCGGAATAGGCGGTGATGCGGAAGAACCATTGCGACAGGGTGCGCTTCTCGACCAGCGCGCCCGAGCGCCAGCCGCGCCCGTCGATCACCTGCTCGTTGGCGAGCACGGTCTGGTCGATCGGGTCCCAATTGACCATCGCTTCCTTGCGATAGGCCAGGCCCGCCTCCAGCATCTCCAGGAACATGCGCTGCTCATGCCGGTAATAGTCCGGATGGCAGGTCGCGATCTCGCGATCCCAGTCGAGCGACAGGCCCATCGATTTGAGCTGGCCGCGCATGGTCGCGATGTTCTCGTAGGTCCATTTGGCCGGGTGGACGTTCTGCGCGATGGCGGCGTTCTCCGCCGGCAGGCCGAACGCGTCCCATCCCATCGGATGCAGCACGTTGAAGCCTTGCGCGCGCTTGTAGCGGGCGACCACGTCGCCCAGCGTGTAGTTGCGCACATGGCCCATATGGATGCGACCCGACGGATAGGGAAACATCTCGAGCACATAGTATTTCGGGCGCTGGGGATCGCGCTTGGCGGCGAAGGATTTGCGCTCGTCCCAGCGCTGCTGCCACTTGCGCTCGGTTTCCTTGAAATTATATCGGGTGCTCGTCATGCCGGTCGGGAGAAGGAGAGGGGAAAACGGGGCCTAGCATTAGCGGACGCCCCCAGGAATGACAAGCAAAGGCGCGGAATTCCGCCCTTCTTTGCCGCAACCTTCCCGGCGCTCGCGGCTCTCAGCGGGCCGGAACCGACGGTTTCGAATCCAGGGTGAGGAAGAAGGTCAAGAGCGCGAAGCGGGTGCCGGCGGTGACCGGGAGCGCTTCATGCACCAGGGCGCAGGAGAACACCACCGCCCCGCCGCGCGGCGGCTTGTAGCGCTGCTGTCCATACTCCGGAAAGATCAGCTCGCCACCCTCATATTCATCGCTGTTGAGATTGAGCGTCATGGCGAACATGCGATTGCCGGTGCCGGGACCCTGGCTGTCGCGATGGCGCCGGAAATAGTCGCCGCGCCCGGCGTCATAACAGGTGATCTTGAAGTTCTCGAAGCGGAAGCCGGCGGTGAAATGGAAGGCCTTGGCCATCTCCGGCGCCACGCGGCGGCCGATCGTCGTCGCCAGGATCTGCGTGAGGGCCTCGTCGCGAATGATATGGTCGCGCCGCTTCTTCAGCGCCTCATAGACCTCATGGGTCTGTTCGCCCTTGACCCTGCCGGCGACGCGGCCCTCTTCATGGCCCTGCTCATGCCAGCGCCGGATCAGCGCCTGGGTAGTCGCGCGGTCGAGCACGTTGGGCACGATCAGGGCCGGCGCCGCCGAACTGGCGGTCCCGGCGGAGGTCACGGGGACCGACCCCGCCAGACGCCGCAGCGCCGCATCGCTCGCCATGGCGCCAGGGCCGCTGGCGATCAGCCTTTGATTGGGATCGAGCAGCAGGAAGGCCGGCCCGGGCGGGAGGCCCGCCGCCCGGTAGAGGCCGGGCAGGATGCGGCCCGTGGCATCGCCCAGAAGGAGGAAGGGCAAAGCCTGCGCGTTCGGGGCTTGCGCGCTGTCGCCCGGCACCAGCGCCAGGATATCGACGTCCGCCGCGAGAAAGTCGCCATGGGCCGCTTCATAGGCGGCGAGCATTTCCGGCTCAGGTGCCAGGAGCAGGGCCAGCGGCCGGCCCAAGTTGCGTTCGTAGAAGGGCCGCATGGCGCCATGCTGGTCGGCCGCCATGAAATTGGGCACGCGGTCGCCGGGCGCGAGTGCCACCGGCGGCAGGCGGATCGGTTGCGATCCGTCGTCTTCCAGGGAATGAACCGGCTCGGTCACGGGTTGCATCGGTGCCTCTGGCCTCTCGCCGTTATCGGGCCGGCCCGCCCGGCTCGGGGCTGCGCAGGAAGGAGAGCAGCGTGAAACGCCGCCCGCGCGTCACCGGCAGCGCCTCATGCATCAGCGAGCAGGAGAACAGGATGGCGCCGCCGGTTCCGGGGCGATAGCGGTGCGGCCCATATTCCGGGAACAGGAGCTCGCCGCCCTCATGCTCCTCGCTGTTGAGATTGAGGGTGAGGGCGAAGCGGCGGTCCGCGGTCGAGGGGCTGGAATTGTCGCGGTGCCGGCGGAAATAGTCGCCGCGATCGGCGTCATAGCAGGTGATGATGAAACGATCGAACCGGAAGCGGTTGAAGCCGAAGGCCTTGTCCAGCTCGGGCGCGATCCGCCGGCCGATGATGCCCACCAGGGTCTTCAGCAGCCTCTCGTCCTGGATCGCGTGGTCGCGGCGCTTCTTCATGTTGTGATGGACGCGCCGGACCTCCTCGCCATCGACGATCGAGCTGACCGAGCCCTCGTCATGGCCGAGCCGGTGCCAGCGCTCGATCAGGGCGGCGCAGGCGGCGCGGTCGAGCACGTTGGGAACCAGCAGCGCCGGCGCCACCCGGTCGAGGGTCTGGGCCGGCACCGGCGGGGTCAGCTCGGCCAGCCGGGTCATCGCCCAGTCCGCCAGCCCGGCGCCGGCACGGGCCTCGAGCAAGCGCTGATTGGCGTCCAGCAAGAGCCAGAGGCCGGGCGCGGGTAGGAGCGCGGCCGCTTTTACCAACCCATTGATAACCGTGCGCTTTGTGTCGGCCAGCAGCAACCGGGCGAGGGGGGTCTCGGCGGCCAGCGTCCTGAGCTTGGCGACATCGTCGGGAGCGATCACGAGCAGGTCGAAACCGCTTGCAGTGCGCGTCGCGGCAGCGACGAGTCCGGCGATCTCACCCTCGAGGGCACCGTCGATCAGAACCAGCAGGGCCAGGGGATTGCCGCGCGACCGGTCATAGAAGGCGCGGAAGGCACCTTCCTGGTCGGCCAGGACGAAATTGGGCACCCGGTCGCCCGGCGCCAGCGTCGCCGTCGGCGGCACCAGCTCGATAGCGGGATCGCGGGAGGGTTCAGCGACGCCGGGAGACATGGAAGGGCACCTCGCCGGGCTTAAGGACCGGGTCCAAGCCCCCGGCCGGGCCCGAAGGGGCGCCCGGCCGGGGGCCCGACGTCCCTATTCGCCGGTCTGCGTGACGCGCAGCTGACGCGCGCGGGTCAGGATGGCGTTTTCCAGATCGGTCGCCGTCGAGGGCGCAACGGGCGCATCGACCCAGTTGGCCCCCTGCATTTCCTGGCGGAACACGGCAGCCCGGACGCCATCGGCGCGCAGCGTCCGGCCCAGGATATAGACGTTCACCTTGAAGCGTTCGCTGGGCGTCTGCGGCGGGGTGTACCAGTCGGTGATGATGACGCCGCCGAACGGGTCGGCCGAGACCAGCGGCATGAAGGACATGGTGTCGAGCGAGGCGCGCCACAGGAAGCTGTTGACGCCGATGCCGGCACCGCCGCCACTGCCCTGATCCTGGGTCGGCGCCGACGCATTGCCGAGGCTGAGGCCGCCTTCGCCGAAGATCGAGGCCGGCTCGCCATAGGCCGGTGTCGTCTGGCCGGGACGGCGCAAATCCGGATATTGCGAGTTGGGGTCGCCGTACGCGCAGCCAAACAGAAGCGTCGGGCCCAGCAGCAGAGCCGCCGCCGCTATGATCTTGTTGCGCCACCCGCGCTTCGCCTTCGCGGTGTCGCGCCGACCACTCGCCATGAACGCATTCCTTCCGATAAGCATCTGTAAGGGCGAGGAAGCTTAAAGCAGAGCCCCCGTGACGGGTCAAGGCTGGCGGCGACCGATGGCGATCCTCCTGGCCCCGGCGCCGGCCTGCCGCCATGCGATAATCCGGACCTGCTGCGGAGGAAAGCCGGCCATTTGCGCCATTCGTGGTCGTGCCACGACGCGACAGGGCATTTCCGATGACCCTTTGGGGTCCGGATTTTTCTGGCGAGGGGCTGCTTTTTCCCCTATCTAGCCCTTAACCTCCGGCGCGAGCCGCGGGGGATGCTCCGGAAAGGCCCGGAGCATCCCCCGCGGTCGCCGTCTCGCCAACCTGTCTTTGGAATCCGAACCCTCCGCATCATGGGCAAGATCGTCTGGCTCGCCTCCTATCCCAAATCGGGCAACACCTGGCTGCGGGTCTTCTTGCATAACCTGTTCCGCGATCCCGACGAACCTTACGACATCAATCGGATCGACAAATTCTCCGTCAGCGATTCCGCCGCCGGCTGGTATCAGCAGATCGATCCGCGGCCCGTGACCGAGCTGTCCTTCGAGGAAATCGCGAAGCTGCGCCCGCGGGTGCACAAGCTTCTGACCGGCATCTTCCCGGACAACGTCTTCGTGAAGACGCACTGCGCGCTGGTGGAATCCTATGGCACGCCGGCCATCACGATGGAGGAGACCGCCGGCGCGGTCTATATCGTGCGCAACCCGCTCGATGTGGCGATCTCCTATGCGCATCATTTCGGTCGCAGCATCGACGAATCGATCGAGGATCTGAACCGGCCGGGGCTGCAGACCCAGACCGTTTCGCAACACGTCTTCGAGGTGATGGGTTCCTGGAGCGAGCATGTCGCCAGCTGGACCGGCAGGCCCAGCCCCGCCCTCCATGTCATGCGCTATGAGGACATGCTGACCGATCCCGAGAAGGCGTTTGGCGGCGTGGTCCGTTTCTTCGGGCTCAACGCGTCGCGGCCCCGCCTGCTCAAGGCGATCGAGCAGAGCTCGTTCCGCAACCTGCAGGAACAAGAGCAGCAGAAGGGTTTCGAGGAACGTCCCGACAAGTCGGAGCGCTTCTTCCGCGAGGGCCGCGCCGGGCAATGGCGCGACAGGCTCACGCCGGCGCAGGTGGAGGCCATCGTCAAGGCCCATCGCCAGCAGATGAGCCGCTTCGGCTATTACCCGCTGCCGAATCCGAGTTGAGATCCGGGTCAACGCGTCGGGCCGCAGGCGCGGGCCTCACGTCGCCGGGTCGGCGCGATAGCCCAGTTGCTTCATCATCGGCAGGAACCGCGCGACCGCCGCCTCCCGCTGTGCCGCGCTCAGCGGGTCGCGCCGCGAGCCGCCCACGAAGCGGGCGGCGGTTGGCGCCGCCGCCGAATCCGGACTGAAGAAGAAGCCCGGCCGGCGCTCCTCGATCTCGGCCTCCTCGAGAGCGCGCAAGGCCTCGAGGGATGAACGGCCGATCGCCGCTTGAATCGCGGCGGCCCCGGGATCCATGCCGAGGAACCGGCACACCGTCGCCATCGTTCCGTCGATGTCGGTGCGCATCTGCTCGTAGCGCAGGATCAGCCGCGTATAGGGCAGCGGGTCTTCGCTCCAGCTTCGGATATTCTCCTCCCAGCCGCCGAACCCCATCTCGCGCCAGCGCGGATAGCCGCCACCCTGAATGTAGCCGTCGATGAAACGGCGCTCGAATTCCTCTCGCTGCGCTTCATCCCGTAGCTCGCCCGCCTGCTGGCTGCGCAGGATCACATAATTGAGGTTGGAGATCAGCACATCGACGGGATGGCGAATGATGTAGATCGCTCCCATCGTGTCCTCGCGCAACGGCAAATCGGCGGTGAAGCGCCAATGAGTCTTGATCAGCGTCTTTCGCGAGCCGTGCAATTGCGCGCCGACGAGGCCGCGATGGATATCGGGCACCATGTCCTGCAGCGCCGCCGTGCTGCCGACCCGCCCGTAGAGCAGGTTGGCGAGCAGGAATCGCATCCAGGTATTGCCGGAGCGGGGATAAGAGGCAATCCAGACGAACTTCGCGATGACCGGCCTCCTTTGTCCGAAAGGCAACTCCGCATGCCGGCGGCGATGGCGGACAGACCCCCCATCCTATCATCGGAAGCGGCCCGCCCGCGTCCGGAACCTCGACACCGCGCCTCGGGGTTGCCCGCCCCCGATTGATGCTATAAATGCCGCGCCATGTCGCGCAACCCATCACCGCCCGGGCCGGCCGGCGCACCGCCCGCCGCCGGGCCGCCGCCGGAGCTCCGGGCCGCCGTCGAGCATCACCGTCAGGGTCGCCTGCGTGAGGCCGAGCCCCTCTATCGCAAGGTCCTGCAACGGTTCCCGCGGGCCGCGGATGCCCATGGCCTGCTCGGCTTTCTGATCCATCAGGACGGGAACCCCGAGGCGGCGCTGGCCCATCTCGCCCAGGCGATCGAGCTCAACCCCAACTTCATCGACGCCTATCTTTGGCGGGGCATGGCGCTTCAGGCGTTGGGTCGCATGCAAGAGGCGGAGGCCAGCTATCGCCGCGTCCTGATCTCCAATCCCCGGCATTTCGATGCGCTGTGCAACCTCGCCGGCGTGCTGGTGCTGCAGCATCAACCGGCCGCCGCGGTTCCCTTGCTGGAAAAGGCCATCGCCCTGCATGGCGGCCGCGCCGAGGCGCATTACAATCTCGGCCGGGCGCTGATGGATCTCGGCCAACCCGACGGAGCGGCGGCGAGCTTCCAGCGGGCGATCCGGCTGCGGCCCGATTATGTCGATGCCTTGACCAACCTCGGCGCCTGCCTGAACGAGATCGGCCGCCGGGAGGAAGCGGTCGCCGGTCTCGAACAGGCGCTGAAGCTCGATCCCTCGCGGCCCGAAAGCCACTTCAATCTCGCGCGCGCGCGCGGCGAGCGCGCCGACGCCGGCGAGACCGAAGCCACGCTGCGCGCCGCCCTCGAGCTCCAGCCGGAATATCCCGAGGCGCGGGTCGAGCTCGCCAACCTCCTGGCGAATATCGGGCGCCGCGCCGAGGCCATCGAGCATCTGCGCTACACGGTCGAGACCTCGCCGGAATCGACCGTCGCTGCCTCGAGCCTGCTGATGGCGCTCAACTACGATTCCGATCTGTCCGCGGATCGGATCGCGCAGGAACATCGCGCGCTTGCCGCCGCCATCGAGGCCCGGGTGCCGAGGCCGGCGTTCCCCTACAAGCCCGTCGCCGACCGGGACTGCGGGCGCCGCATGAAAGTCGGGTTTCTGTCGTCGGATTTTCGCGCGCATTCCTGCGCCTATTTCATCGAGCCGCTGCTGGCCGCGCATAATGCCTTGCGGTGGGAACTCTACGCCTATTCCACGACACCCGGCGAGGACGCCGTCACGCAGCGCCTGCGCGCCCTCGTCGATCACTGGCGCCCGGTGCGTTTTCTCGACGATGCCGCCGTGGCGCGACTCATTTCAAACGACGAGATCGATATTCTCGTCGACCTCGCCGGCCATACCGGCGGAGCAAGGCCGCGCGTCATGGCGATGCGCCCGGCGCCGCTCGCGGTCAACTGGCTGGGCTATCCCAACACCACCGGCCTCGCCGCCATCGACTACCGGATCACGGACGCCGTCGCGGATCCGCCGGGCGCCGGCGACGGCCGGCATAGCGAGCGGCTGCTCCGGTTGCCGGGCGGGTTTCTCTGCTATCGGCCGCCGGCCGATGCGCCGCTGCCGGCGACCCGGGCCGACGATGACGCACCCGTCTTCGGCTGCTTCAACTCGGCACTGAAGATCAACACGGCGGTGGCGCGGCTATGGACGCGGATCCTGGATCGTGTGCCGGGCTCGCTCCTGAAGCTGCGCGCGCTCCAGTTCCAGCATCCGGCCGCGATCGCGGCCATACGCGCGCTTTTCATCGAGGCCGGACTGGATCCCGACCGAATTCGATTGTCGCCATGGCGCAGCAGCATCGCCGAGGGCCTCGCCGATTACGGCACCATCGACCTGGCCCTGGATCCGTTTCCCTACAATGGTGCCACCACGACCTGCGAGGCCTTGTGGATGGGCGTTCCCGTGCTGACGCTGGCGGGCGAGGCGCATGCGGGCCGCGTCGGCGCCAGCCTGCTGTCGGCCGCGGGAATCGCGGCGGAGCTCGTCGCGGTCTCGCCGGAGGATTATCTCGAGAAGGCGGTTGCCCTGGTGCTGGATCGAGAACGGCTGCGGCATCATCGCGCCACCCTGCGCGGTTGCATGGCGATGCGTG
>CAVOLB010000012.1:0-4300 GCA_963696655.1 uncultured Alphaproteobacteria bacterium | reverse complement strand
GCTGGGCTCCTGCACGATGAAGCACAACCCGCGCCTCAACGAGAAGATGGTGCGGCTCCAGGGCTTGGCCGATCTCCATCCGCTGCAGCCGGTCTCGACCGTGCAGGGCGCGCTCGAGCTGATCGACCAGCTGGCGCATTGGCTGAAGACCCTGACCGGCATGCCGGCGGTGGCGATGTCGCCCGGCGCCGGCGCCCATGGCGAGCTCTGCGGGATCATGGCGATCCGCGCGGCGCTCGAGCATCGCGGCGATGCGAGGAAGCGCATCCTGGTCCCGGAATCCGCCCATGGCACCAATCCGGCGACGGCGGCCGCTTGCGGCTACGACGTCGATCCGATCCCCGCCAACGCCAAGGGCCGCGTCGACCTCGAGGCTTTTCGCGCCAAGCTCGGCCCGGACGTGGCCGGGATCATGATCACCAATCCCAACACCTGCGGCCTGTTCGAGCCCGACATCGTCGAGATCGCCGAGGCGATCCATGGGGCCGGCGGCTTCTTCTATTGCGACGGCGCCAACTTCAACGCGATCGTCGGCCGGGTGCGGCCGGGCGATCTCGGCATCGACTGCATGCATATCAATCTGCACAAGACCTTCTCGACGCCCCATGGCGGCGGCGGTCCCGGTGCCGGTCCGGTCGTGCTGTCCGAGGCGCTGGCGCCCTTCGCGCCGGTGCCCTGGGTGGTGCATGGCGCCAAGGGCTTCGACCTGGTCGAGCAGGACCCGAAGAAGCAGGCCTTCGGCCGGCTCAAGGGTTTCCACGGCCAGATGGGCATGTTCGTGCGGGCGCTCGCCTACATGATGAGCCATGGCAGCGACGGGCTGAAGCAGGTGGCCGAGGATGCGGTGCTCAACGCCAACTACATCCTGGCCTCGCTGAAAGACGACATGTCGCCGGCCTTCCCCGGCACCTGCATGCATGAGGCGCTGTTCGACGATCATTTCCTGAAAGACACCGGCGTCACCACGCTCGATTTCGCCAAGGCGCTGATCGACGAGGGCTATCACCCCATGACCATGTATTTCCCGCTGGTGGTCCATGGCGCGCTGCTGGTCGAGCCGACCGAGACCGAGAGCAAGGATTCGCTCGACCGCTTCATCGAGGTGCTGCGCGCCCTGGCGCGGCGCGCCAAATCGGGCGACGCCGCCTATTTCGAGGCGGCGCCGAAACTGACGCCGCGCCGGCGTCTCGACGAGACCGCGGCCGCCCGCAAGCCCGTGCTGCGCTGGGTCCCGGGTTCGAATACCGCGAAAGCGGCGGAGTAGGCGCGACGAAGCGCCGTCAGGACACCGTCTTCTTCAGCCGGTAGCGCTTGGCGTCGGGCAGATAGAGCCGTCCCTTGACCTGGAACGGGACGATGTCGCCGAACACCTGGCGCAGATCGGCGCGCACCCGCGTATTGACGCGGAAATACTGGTGGTTGGTGAAATCGTCGTCGCCCGACAGCGCCTCCGAGACATCCACCACCGAGATCTTGTCGTTGATCGTGCGGGTGTTCTCGGGCCCGCCGGCGCCGAGGCGGTCGGGATTGCCCTTGGTCAGGTCGCTGATGATGAGCGCCCGGTCGCGCGGCGTGTGATAGACCAGTACCTGCTGTGCCAGTTGGGGCAGCGGTCTCAACTTGGCATCGAAATCGAAGCTGTCGGCATCCTCGTCCGCGGCGGCGAGAACGACCTTGTCGAACAGCCGCGGCAGGGCGGTCTTGTAGCGGCGGCAGAGCCCCTGCACGCCATAGCGCAGCGCATAATTGCCCATGCTGTGCGAGAGCAGATGCAGGCGCTGCTCGCAGCGATCCACCGCCGCGATCTCCTGCAGATAGCGGGCTGCGATCTCGATCGCGCGCGCCATGGCATCGCCCGATTTCTCCACGTCGGCGCGGTCCTTCGGATAGGCCGTCACGGGAGTTTGCTTGCCGTCGGAGGGCCAGGTGAAGACGAAGATGTTCATCTGCAGGGCCAGGAACTTCTTGAACTCGGCCGCGCGCTCCAGCGCCTCGGTGAAGCTGTAGCCGAAGCCATGGACGAAGATCAGCGTATCGCGCGCATGGGCGATCATCTTGGCCTTGAGGTCGTCGAACACCTGCCGGCTTCCGAGAGACGAGCCCCTGGTTGGTGGGATCGTCGACGACGAGCTTCTCCGGCGCCACGTCCAGCCGCACCAGTTTCAGGGTCTTTTCATTGATCTCGGCGGTGCCGAAGCGGATCGCCGTGCCGTCGATCGGACCCAGCAGCGGTCCGAAATCGGTCGGCGGATCGCCGATCGGATTGCGGTTGGTGGCGAAGAAGACGGTGATGGTGGATGCAGCAGGCATGGCCCTTCCTTTCGCGGAACGCGACGGTAATTTGGGCCTGTTGGGAAGTTTATCTCATCGGCGCGGGAAGATCATCGGGGATTGCGGAAAATGCGATTCCGGTCGCCGCCATCCCACTCTTGCCTTGCTCCGTCGCTCCCATATTCTGAAGCGCGCAAGGCCGCCGGCGATCCGCCGCGGGCCGACCCGTGAGCCCAGAGGAACCGATCATGCCAGGATCAGGACGTGCCCGCCTGCGGCCGGCGCGGCCCGAGGATGCGGACGAGATTCTCGCCATGGTGCGCGAGCTGGCCGACTTCGAGAAGGAACCGCTCTCGAGCGTCGAGGCGACGGCGGAGGACTTCCGGCGCGACTGCTTCGGACCCCATGCCCGCGCCGAGGTGCTGCTGCTGGAAGAGGACGGTGCGCTCCTGGGCTTCGCGCTCTACTATCACAACTTCTCGACCTGGCTGGGGCGGGCCGGCATCTATCTCGAGGACTTCTTCCTGCGTCCGTCCGCGCGCGGCCGGGGTCTCGGCCGCATGGTCATGGCCGGCCTGGCCCAGATCGCGCAGCAGCGCGGCTGCCGGCGTCTCGAGCTGCAGGTGCTCGATTGGAATCCGGCGCGCAAGTTCTACGAACATATCGGCATGGAGCATCGCGACGATTGGTGCTCCTACCGCATCGCGGAAGAAGGCCTCGCGCGTTTGGCCTCGGAGGTGGACGATGGATCTTGGTCTGAAAGGCCGTAAGGCGCTGGTCTGCGCCGCCAGCAAAGGCATGGGGCGCGCCTGCGCCGAAAGCCTCGCGCGCGAGGGCTGCGAGGTCTGGATCACCGCGCGTCACGCGGAGGTGCTGGAGGCGACGGCGGCCGCGATCCGCAAGGCCACGGGGGCGAAGGTGACGGCGGTGCCGGGCGACATCGCGACCGAGGCGGGCCGCCAGGCCGCGCTTGCCGCCTGTCCCGATCCCGACATCCTGGTGAACAATGCGGGCGGGCCGCCCACCGGCGATTTCCGCAAATTCTCGGCCGCGGACTGGAGCGCCGCGCTCGAGGCCAACATGCTGGCGCCGATCTATCTCATGAAGGCGACGATCGACGCCATGACGCGGCGGCGCTTCGGGCGCATCGTCAACATCACCTCCTCGACGGTGAAGCAGCCCTTCGCCTCGCTGGCGCTCTCCAACGGTGCCCGCAGCGGCCTCACCGGCTTCGTCGCCGGCCTCGCGCGCGAGGTCGCGCGGCACAATGTGACCGTCAACAACCTGCTGCCGGGCTCGATCGATACCGATCGCAGTGAGCTCTTCGTGACCAGCCACGCCAAGGCGCGCGGCATCTCTCGCGAAGAAGCGCGCGCCGAGCTGGAGAAGGAAATCCCCGCCGGCCGCTTCGGCAGCGCGGCCGAGTTCGGCGAGGCCTGCGCCTTCCTCTGCTCCGCCCAGGCCGGCTACATCACCGGACAGAACCTCCTCGTCGACGGCGGGGCCTATCCGGGGACGTTTTGAAGCCGTGCCACACCCACCCCATGGTCATCCCCGCTTTCGTGTTTGGTCTCGGATGATTGGTTGGATGGAATTGGTGTAGATCGAGGCATCTCGTATGTTCGGGAGCGCCTCGCATCATGGAACTGACCTTGCACGCCAATGCCACCACCACGCCCAAGGTTCGGGCCTATATCCAGCGCAGCCGGCGTCCTGTCGCGGAGCTGGCGGGCGAGCTGGGCGTGAGCGAGACCACGATCCGGCGCTGGCGTGGCCGCAGCGGGGTTGCGGATCGTTCGCATACACCCAAGACCCTGGCGATCAGCCTCTCGGCACTGGAGGAGGCGCTGGTCTGTGAGCTACGCACCCAGCTGGGCTTGCCGCTCGACGACATCACCGAGGTGATGCATCGCTGCCTCAACCCCAAGCTTTCTCGCGCCGCCATCTATCGCTGCCTCAAGCGCCACGGCCTGAACCGCCGTCCCGGGCCCGGCAAGCCGCCGGTCGGCGTACTTTGGCGAATGCGTAG
>CAVOLB010000011.1:0-20924 GCA_963696655.1 uncultured Alphaproteobacteria bacterium | reverse complement strand
CATTCACTTTTGGCATGGGACGCGCTCCATCGGTTGGCTTGGCAGCACCAATGGTGCATCACCTCGCCGCCCGCCCCATAGCATCTCTCCCCCTCCTGAAGACAGGAGGGGGAGAGGAAAGAAATACACGGGAAGAGGCTCGACCCTTCAACTCGCGAACACCCGGCTCATGTCGCGGAAGCTCTTGAACTCGAGCGCGTTGCCGCTGGGGTCGAGGATGAAGAAGGTGGCCTGTTCGCCGACCTCGCCCTTGAAGCGCACATGCGGCTCGATGATGAACTTGGCCTTGCTGCCCTTGAGCTTGTCGGCGAGGCGGTGCCAATCCTCCCAGTCGAGGATGGCGCCGAAATGGCGCACCGGCACATTGTCGCCGTCGACCGCGTTGGTGCGCGCCATCGCGGTTTCCTCGGGACGCAGATGCGCCGAGATCTGATGGCCGAAGAAATCGAAATCGATCCAGAGCGGATCGGTGCGGCCGACGCGGCAACCCAGCATGCCCTCGTAGAAATGGCGGGTCCGATCGAGATCGGCGACCGGGAAGGCGAGGTGGAAGGGCGGCATGGTCATGGGAGAATCCTTTCTGGCGCAGGGGCCGGCGGGCGCGTGGCGCGAGGTCCCTGCCAATTGAGCAGCACGAGGCCGGCAAAGATCAAGAGCACCGCCAGGCCAACGACGGGGCTGATCGCCTCGTCCAGCAGCAGATAGCTCCAGGTGAGCGCCGTCACCGCCACGATATAGGTGACCTGGCTGAAATAAACCGCGCCCGCCATGCGGATCACTTCGAACTGGACGATGTAGCCGAAGCAGGAAACCGCGATCTGGATCATGACCGCGAGCTCGCCCGGGCCCACGGGCCAGAGCGGCGCGATCTCGCCGCGCGCTGCCGCGAAAGGCAGGGCGCCGGCAAATCCCAGGATCACCATGCCACAGGCGAGCGACAGCGAATCGCTGCCCTGGGGCCGGCAGCGCTGATTGAAGATCGCGACGCTGGCATAACAGAGCGGGCCCAGGAATCCGAACAGCACCCAGCCGAGCGCCGCCCCGCCATCGAGGCTGGCGCCGCGCAGCGCGAGCAGGGCCGCACCCAGGAATCCGATCGCGAGGCCGGCCGCGAGCCGCCAGAGGAAGCGTTCCATGCCCAGCAACAGGACGATCGCGAAGGTGACGAGCGGCGAGGTGTTCACGATGAGCGCCGTCAGGCTCGCCGGCAGATGCGCCACCGCGACCAGCAGAATCATGTTGGGCAGCGTGATGCCGACGAGGCCGCAGACGGCGTAATAGGCCAGATGACGGCGATCCCAGCGCGGCAGGCGACGGCGGATCAGGGACAGCAGCAACAGCACGCTGCCGGCCCCCAGCGTCTGCCAGAACACATAGCCGGCGGGCCCCACGCCGTGATCGACCGCGATCTTCGAGGTCGGGAAGGTCAGGCCCCAGGCCGTGCCCTGCAGCAGCAACAGCAGCAGCGGCAGAAGACGCCGCGGCGCGGGGTCGAGAGCGAGGGTGGGGCTGGACATGCGGGATGGCACTATAGCCGGCGAAAACTTCAGGAAAAGCTCAGCGGTCGGGCCTCGCAAGGATCGGATAGAGACCCCCCGTCGGGCGGGCTAGGAGTAGCGCCACGCCACCCCTATCTTGGCTCGAGGAGTCCCCGATGAGAGAGTCCAGCATGGTCGCCCGCCGGCCCGCCGAGGTCCTGGAATCCGAGCTGTCCACCCCCGCCCGCCCGGCCACGGGCCGCTCCCATCGGCTGGACGCCGTCCAGCGCGCCTGCCGCTATATCGAGCGCAAGATGGCGGCGGAGGACGAGGCCGGCGATCCGGGCCCTGTCACCCTGGCCGAGCTGGGTCGCGCCTGCGCGGTCAGCCCTTGGCATCTCCAGCGCCTGTTCAAGCAGGCCATGGGCGTGAGCCCGCGGCAATATGCCGATGCCTGCCGGGTGAACCGGCTCAAGAGCGGCCTGCAGCAGGGCGACGGCGTGGCGGCCGCTACCTATGGTGCGGGCTTCGGCTCGGCCTCGCGGGTCTATGAGCGGGCCCCCCAGGCGCTGGGCATGACACCCGCCAGCTATGCCAAGGGCGGCGAGGGCGCCGACATCGCCTATGCGACCGCGGCGTCGCCTTTGGGCCGGGTTCTGGTGGCCGCGACCGGCAAAGGGGTCTGTTTCGTGTCGATCGGGAAGGCCGACACCCCCTTGATCGAGGCTTTGAACGAGGAATTCCCCGCCGCGAGGCGGATTCGGAAGGACAATCAGGCCCTCTCGACCGCTTTGGCGGCGATTCTGGACCATTTGGAGGGCCGGGCACCCCATATCGACCTCCCGCTCGATATCCAGGCCACCGCGTTCCAGCAGCGCGTCTGGGAGGAGCTGCGCCGAATCCCGCTCGGCGAGACCCTGACCTATGGCGAAATCGCCGGCCGTCTGGGCCAGCCGACCGCGGCCCGGGCCGTCGGCCGGGCCTGCGCCACCAACCCCGTGGCCGTGGTCATTCCCTGCCACCGCGCCTGCGGCGCCGATGGCAGCCTGACCGGTTACCGCTGGGGCCAAGGGGTGAAGCAGGAACTCCTGACCCGCGAGGCGGCGAAGGTAGATATCCACAGGAAATAAGTCCTAGCGCGCGGCGGGAGGTCTTGGCAGGGGGTCCTCCAGACCGCATAACCGATGGCATGTCCCGTCGCAAAGCCCGCTCCAATTCCGCTTCGCGCCGCCCCCGCCGGCAGGTCAAACGGCTGGTCGAGGGACAGGTCATGACTCTCGATGACCGCCGAATTCCCCTGATTTATCAGCGCAATACCCGGGCGCGCCGGATCATCCTCCGGTTCGACCAGTCGGCCGGCCGCATCGTCGTGGTGCTGCCGCCGCGGGCTACCTACGACGAAGGCCGCCGCTTCGCCCAGACCCACCGGTCCTGGATCCGGGAGCGGGTCGAATTGCTGCCCGAAGGGGTGCCGTTCGAGACCGGCAAGGTCGTCCCCTTCCTGGGCCAGCCCCACCGCATCCGCCACCGGCCCAAGGCGCGGGGCGTGGTCTGGTGCGAGGAAGGCGAGATCCATGTCGCCGGCAAGCCCGAGCATCTGCCGCGCCGGGTCGAGGACTGGCTGAAGCTCGAGGCGCGCCGCGAGATCGCGGAGTTCGCCCATGCCAAGGCGGCGATGATCGGCAAGAAGGTGCGCCGCATCCGCTTGAGCGATCCCAAGACCCGCTGGGCGAGCTGCTCGGCCTCGGCCGAGCTCGCCTTCTCCTGGCGGCTCGTGCTGGCGCCCAAATGGGTGCTCGAATATGTGGTGGCACACGAAGTGGCGCACTTACGCGAGATGAATCACGAGCCGCGCTTCTGGCGCCTGGTCGACGAGCTCACGCCCCATGCGCGCAAGGCACGCGACTGGCTGGCCGAGCATGGGCCCGACCTGCATCGCTATGGCCGCAGCGACGGCGAGCGCGCCTATGAGGATCCGCTGCCGGCCTGAGCGGCGCGCGCCTGACCGAACCTGATTCGCGTCAGAACAATTTGCACAGACCCGAGACCATGAAATTGCCGGCGAGGATCGCGAAGGCGATCGTGAACCAGGCCAAGACACCGTAGCCGAGCGCCAGAGTCAGCTGCCAGGGCATCGTCAGCCCCCGCCGGCGAGCCAGCATTGCGGTGAGCGCCGCGAAGACCGCGGCAGCAAGGAAGATCTCCGGCGGCAGGGTCGCGATGCAGCGCGGCAGCCCATAGCCGCCAATCAGCCCGCCTCCGACGAGCATGACGAGCCAGAGACCGATCAACGGCGCGATCAGCGGCGGTCGCGGCGGCGGCTCGAGTGCCAGCGGTGAAGCCTCGGTCATCGCGCGAGCGCCCAGAAGGCCGGTCTAGCGCAGCGGCACATCGGGAACCCAGATATAGCCGTCGGGATCGGCGATATAGGCCTCGCGCAAGCCATGCGGCTTGTCGGCCGCCTTCGCCATCACGTAATGCCCGGCGGCTTCGGCACGCGCGACGGCCGCATCGGGATCGCAGCCATGGAGCCGCAGCTCGACACCTGCGCCGCGCACCGCGCCGTCGCCCGTCAGGCTCAGCAGCGGATGGGTGCCATAGGTGTGATCGGCATGGAGCATCCATTCGGCCTGATTGTCGCCGGTGCCATGCCGCAGCACGGCGAAATCGGGATCGCCATAGACGAGGCGGGCCCCCAGCACCGTCTGGGCGAACGCGACCGCGCGCGGCACCTCGCGCACGAGCAGATTGATGCCCATGCCCTTCAGGTTGCGGCCATAGTCGGGTGCCGCCATGAAGGGCGTCTGGTCCTCGGGCCGTTGCTTCGTCATGGCTCCCCTGTCCAGAGCGGCGATTGCCAATCGATCTTGCGCCGCTAGAGTGAGCTTAGCCTGCCTTCCCTCCTCCTTCCAAATCCCTCCCCGCCCATGCGTCGCGCCGACTCCGCCCCCGTCATCGTCCTGCTGACCGTGCTGGTGGCGCTGGGGCCGATCTCGACCGACCTCTATCTGCCCTCGCTGCCGAGCCTGATGAGCTACTTCTCGGCGAGCGAGGCCGATGTCCAGCTCACCCTCAGCATCTTCCTCGTCGGGCTTGCGGCCTCGCAGCTCATCTATGGCCCGCTCTCCGACCGCTTCGGGCGCAGGCCCGTGCTGCTGGCAGGCCTGGTGATCTATCTCGCGGCCAGCATCGCCTGCATGCTGGCGCCCTCGATCGGGTTCCTGATCGCCGCGCGGTTCCTGCAGGCGCTGGGCGCCTGCGTCGGTCCCGTCCTCTGCCGCGCCGTGGTGCGCGACGTCTATGGGCGCGAGGGGGCGGCGCGCGTGCTTTCCTATCTCGCCGCGGCGATGGCGATCGCGCCGCTGCTGGGACCCATCCTCGGCGGCTATCTGCAGGCCTGGTTCGGCTGGCGCGCCAATTTCGCGGCGCTCGTGATCTATGGCCTGGGCGGCCTCGTGGGTGCCGCGACCATGCTGCCGGAGACCCATCACGACCGGAATCCGCTGGCGACGCGGCCCTCGAACATTCTCGAAACCTATCTGATGCTGGCGGGACAGCGCCGCTATGTCGGCTATGTGCTGTCCTCGGCCTTCGCCTATAGCGGCATCTTCTGCTTCATCTCCGGCTCCTCCTTCGTGCTCATGGGGATGATGAAGCTCGAGCCGCACGCCTATGGCTATTGCTTCGCCGCGGTGGTGGCGGGCTATATCGCGGGCGCCACGCTCGCCGGCAAGCTCGCGCGCAAGGCGACCATCCATCATATGATCGCGGCCGGCGGCGCCATCGCGCTGGTCGGCGGCCTCGTGCTGGTGGCGCTGGCGCTCGCGGGCGTCGACACGGTCATGGCGATCGTGGCGCCCACGACGATCTATCTCTTCGGCGTCGGCATGGTGATGGCGAACTCGATGGCGGGCGCCATCGGCCCCTATCCACGCGCGGCCGGTGCTGCCTCGGCGCTCCTGGGATTCACCCAGATGTCGACCGCCGCCCTCGTCGGCGCCGCCATCGGCCATGCCACCGACGGCACCCAAATGCCGATGGTGATCGCGCTGGCGCTGAGCGCCATCGCTGGGCCGCTGAGCTACTGGACGCTGGTGCGGCCGTGGAAGAAGCAGGAAGTTTGAGCGCTCGCGTTTTTCCTTCCTCTCCCCCGCCATCCTCCTACGCCAAGGCTTCGGAGGACGAGGGGGAGAGGGCCTGCCCTCCGAAGCGCATCGCGCGAAGGAGGGACGCGCAGGGTTAGCCCGCGGGCGAACGCCCGCTCTTCTATTTATTTGACTGCCGGCGAAGCCGGCCTGCGTAGCGGAGACTTACCCGGAGCTGGGTGAGGGGGACGTGTCAGAATGAGACGTCGCCCTTCAGCGCATCGCCCGTCATCGACAACCCCCTCACCCTGCCCTCTCCCCCTCCCGAAGATGGGATGGGGAGAGGAAAGAAAATGGCAACCGCGCGCTATTTCTTGTTATCCCGCTGATTCACCAGCCGCTCGATGAAGCTGGCGAAGGAATCGTCGCCGGTTTCCTTGGCGGCCGTCACCGGATCGGGCGCGACGATCATTCCCGGGGACGTCGTATCGGCCGCGTCCGTGCCGTCGGGCACGCCGGCGACCAGGGGCTCGTCGCCGCCGGGCCAGGGCAAGGGCCGCGGCAGCTCCTTGTCGAGGGCCGCCGCCATGAAGCCCTGCCAGATCTTCACCGGCAGGCCGCTGCCGGCGACCTTCTTCATCGGATGGCCGTCGTCATTGCCGACCCAGACTCCGGTGACGAGCTCGGCGGTGTAGCCGATGAACCAGGCATCGCGATAATCCTGCGTGGTGCCGGTCTTGCCCGCCTCGGGCCGGCCGATCTGCGCCGCCTTGCCGGTGCCCCACTCGATCACCGACGACATGATGTCCTGCATCTCGAGCACATAGCGCGGGGCCACGATGCGCCCCGGCCCCGAGCCTTCGCGCGCATAGAGGAGATTGCCGTCGCGGTCGCGCACCTCGGCGATCGCATAGGGCCACACGCCCTCGCCGCGATTGGCGAAAACCGCGTATGCCCCCGTCATCTCCAGGAGATTTACCTCGCTGGTGCCGAGCGCCAGGCTCGGCGTCGCCGTGAGGGCGCTGTTGATGCCGAGGCGCTCGGCCGTCTGCGCCACGCGCTTCGGCCCCACCCGCTGGATCAGCTGCGCCGCCACGCTGTTGAGCGAGCGCGCGAAGGCCTCGCGCAGGGTCACGTCGCCGTAATAGCGGTCGTTGTAGTTGTCGGGCTTCCAGTTGCCGATCGAGATCGGCGCGTCGGTGAAATGGCTGTCGGGATCGAAGCCGTTCTCGAAGGCGGTCAGGAACAGGAACGGCTTGAAGGCCGAGCCGGGCTGGCGCTGCGCCTGGACGGCGCGGTTGAACTGGGTGTTGCCGTAATCGAGCCCGCCCACCATCGCCTTGACCGCGCCCTCGGGCGTCATCGAGACCAGCGCCGCCTGGCTCGCATCCTGCGGCGGCCCGTCCTTCATGAAGATCTCGGTGAGCTTGCCCTCGGCCTGGCGCTGCAGCACCGGATCGAGCGTCGTGGTCACCACCAGATCGCGGTCGGAATAGCCGACGAAGCCCGGCAGCTGGTCGAGCACCCAGTCGGCGAAATACTGGCCGAGCGGGCCGCTGCGCGCCGGGGTGTTGTGGCCGAAGCCCTCGGCCGCCACCTTGTCGGACTCGTCTTGCGTCATATAGCCCGCTGCAACCATGTTGCTCAGCACCAGCTTGGCGCGCGCCTGCGCCAGGTCGCGATCGTTGAAGGGGCTGTAGCGCGACGGCGCCTTGAGCAGCCCGGCCAGCAGCGCCGCCTCGTAGCGCGTCACCTCGGCGGCGGGCTTGCCGAAATAGCGGCGCGAGGCGGCGTCGACGCCATAGGTGCCGGCGCCGAAATAGACGCGGTTGAGATAGAGCTCGAGCAGTTGGTCCTTGGTGAAGTTATGCTCGAGCCACAGGGCGAGCAGCACCTCCTGGCCCTTGCGCCGCAAGGTGCGCGCCGGCGTGAGGAAGACGTTCTTGGCGAGCTGCTGGGTGATGGTGCTGCCGCCCTGCACCCAGGCGCCGGAGCGCAAATTCACATAGACCGCGCGCGCGAGACCGCGCAGATCCAGACCGAAATGGCTGTAGAAGCGCCGATCCTCGGTCGCGATCACCGCCTGCGGCAGGTAACCCGGCAGCTCCTGGAGCGTGACCGTCTTGCCGTAGAGATCGCCATAGGAGGCGAGGATGGTGCCATCGGCGGCCAGCAGCGTGACGCTGGGCTTGTGGTCGATCTCGTTGAGGCGGGACACGTCGGGCAGGTCGTAGGCGAGCCAGCCGACGAAACAGAGACCGAGGAAGAAGCTCCAGACGGTCGCGACCAGGCCCCATTTGGCGAAGCTCAGCAGCAGCCCATGGCGCTGGCGCCAGGACTCCCCGCCCTTGCGCTTCGCGTTGCGTCCGCTGTCTTTCTTTTTCCCACGACCGGCCATGAGGTCACTCTCTAAGTGATTCGCGAGTCGAGGGCCAGGGCAAGGCCGGAAAGTCCGGGAAACTGCGGGAATTGCCAGCCGCCGAGGCGCCCGGCATGATCGCGCCCGTCATGACGAATTGGCAGTTTCATATCCGCGCGGCGGGCCCGCAGGACGGCGACACGGTGGCGCGGCTTTGCGCCGCCCTGTCGGCCCATGAGGGAGCGCCGCCGCCGGCCTTTACCGGCGACGATTTCCGCCGCCAGGCTTGCGGGCCCGAGGCCCTGTTCTCGGGCCTGATCGCGGAGCAGGACGGCAGGCCGGTGGGCTATGTGCTGCATAAGCGGGATTACGACACCGATCGGTTGGAGCGCGGCGTCCATGTGCTCGATCTTTTTGTCGAAAACACGGCGCGCGGCAGTGGCATCGGTCGGGCCCTGATGGCCTCGGCGGCGGCCGCTGGTAAGGCTTATGGCGCAACCTTGGCTTATTGGGGGGTGTTGCAAGGCAACCCGCTGGCCCGCGACTTCTATCGCCGCATCGGCGGTGTCGAGAACAGCGCGATGAGCCTCTGGGGCGTCGATGACGAAGGCTTCGACCGGCTCTGCCGGCGGCCCCTGCCCGCGGGTGTCGCGATGCGCGAAGGCACGCTCGCGGACGTACCGCTGCTGACCCGGTTTGTGAAGAATCTCTTCGCCGATATGGACGAGCCGCCGCCGCCCGAGATCGGGCCGCGGCTGGCGCGCGACGGTTTCGGGCCGGCGCCTTTCTTCGAGATCCTGATTGCCGAGCGGGGTGGCCGGGCGCTGGGCTATGTCATGTCCTGGCTCACTTATGAGACGCAGGAGGCCGAATCCGTCATCGCGCTCTCCGACCTCTATGTGCTGCCGGAGGGCCGCGGGAGCGGGATCGGAACCGCTCTGATGGGCGAGGTCGCGCGCCGCGGGCGGCAACGCGGTGCCGGCGGGCTGTGGTGGCCGGTGTTCAAATCGAACGAGCGCGCGCGGAACTATTACGCGCGCTTCGCCACCGAGGATCCCGAGGCGCTCTACTGCACCCTGGATGGCGAGGCCTTCCAGCGGCTGGCGGCGTCGGCGCCGGCGATGCGCTCATGACCTCCGCGATCCGCCATGGCCGCTAATCCGCTCCTCGCCGCGCGGCAGGCGCTGGCCGCCGGACGGCTGCCGGAGGCCGCCACTCTGATCGAGGCCCGGCTGCGGCTGGCGCCGCAGGACGCGGCGGCGCTTCATCTCAAGGGCCTGCTGGAATTCAAGCGCGGCTACAACGCGGCCGCCACTGCCACCCTCGAGACGGCCTCGCGGCACGCGCCGCAGAATGTCGCGATCCTCGGCGATCTGGGCCGGATCCAGGCGGCGCAGGGCGCCTTCTCCGATGCGGCCGCGAGCTTTCGCCGCGCGCTCGCGATCGATCCCGGGGCTCTCTCGGAACGCGAGGATCTCGGCACGGCGCTCTGCTGCCTCGAGCAGCTCGAGGAAGGCGCGCGCGAATATGAGGCCGTGCTGCGCCGCGCGCCGAAGCGGGCCGGCACCATGCTGCGGCTGGCGCGCGTGCGGGTGCAGCAGAACCGGAGCGAAGAGGCCACCAAGCTGGCGAAGGAGGCGATGCGGATCGAGCCGCGCGCGATCGCCAAGGCGACCTTCCTGCTGGGCCAGGCCGCGATGGCCGAGGCGCGCTATGCCGATGCGGAGCGCGACTTCACCCGCGCGATCGATGCCGGCGAGACCGGCGCGGAGACGCTGATCTGGCGCGCCCGCGCGCGCTTCAGGCAGGAGAATCTGGAGCCGGCGTTCGCCGATGCGCAAGCCGCGGCCAAGCGCCCCGGCGGCGCCGGCGAGGCCGAGCTTCTGGCCGCGCGCATCGCGGCCCAGCGCGGCGACATCGCCGCCGCTTCCGCCCTTGGCAAGGCGGCGGTGGCGCTCAAGCCGGCGAGCTTCCGGACAAGATGGTTCGCCGCCAATCTGCTGGCGCCGGTGCTGGAGCGCGAAGCCGACGTGGAGCCGGAACGCGCGCGCTGGCGCGAAGCGGTCGCGGCCTTCGCGGCCGACCTCAGGCTCGACACGCCCGAGCGCATCAACGAAGCCGCGGCGGCGGCGCAGGAGACCTCGAACTTCCATCTGCATTATCGCGGCGTGGAGAATCGCCGCGAGCAGGAACTCTATGGCGGCGTGCTGACGCGGATCGCCGCGGCGCGCTGGCCGGCGCTGGCGCAGCGGCCGAAACGCAACGGAAGCCCGCAGGCCGGCGGACGCCGGCCCCGCGTCGGCTTCCTCTCGGCCTATTTTCACGAGCATTCGATCTGGAAGACCCATTCGGCCTGGATCACGGCCAGCAGCCGAGAGATCGAGAAATATGTCTATTACCCCGGCCGGAAGATCGAGCCCGGCTATACCGACGTCGTGCGGCAGGCCGCCGACCATTGGCGCCAGGAGCTGAACCCCGCAAAGCTGGCGACGCTGATCGCCGAGGATCGGCTCGATGTCCTCATCTATCTCGATCACGGCATGGTGCTCGATCTGCAGCTGATCGCGGCCCTGCCGCTGGCGCCGGTGCAGGCGAACGGGCTGGGACATCCGATCACCTCGGGCATGCCGAGCTTCAGCCACGCGCTCACCAGCGCCCGCATGGAACCACCGGACGGGGATCGTCATTACAGCGAGTCGCTGGTGCGGCTCGCGGGCAGTGCCTCGGCCTATAGCTGGGCCCGCCTCGCCCGCCAGCTCGAGGCGACGCCGCCGGCGCGCGAGGAGCGCGACCCCTCGCGGGTGCGATTCCTCTGTGCCCAGAATCTCTCCAAATATCTGCCGCAGCACGATGTGCTGCTGGCGCGCATCGCAGCCGAGCTGCCCGCGGCCGAATTCCATTTCCTGGGCGAGAATGCCGGGCGCATCGAGAGGCTGCGGCAGCGGCTCGGGCTCGCCTTCGCGTCTCTCGGGCTCGATCCCGACCGGCATCTGCGCTTCCACGGGGCGCTGCAGCCGGCCGGATTCTTCCGACTCAATCTCGACAGCGACGTCTTCCTCGACGGCATCCTCTGGTCGGGCAACAACACCGCGCATGAGGCGATCGCCTGCGGCCTGCCGATCGTGACCTGGCCCGGTCCCGAGATGCGCGGGCGCCATGCCCTGGCGCTTCTGGGCATGATGGGGCTCGAGGAAACGGTGGCGGCCGACGCCCAGGGCTATGTCGATCTCGCGGTCGCGCTGGGCAAGGATGCGGAGCGGCGGCGCCATCTGCGCCTGGAGATCGAGACGCGCCGGGCCGCGGTCTATGACGATCCCAGCCCGATCGCCGATCTCGAGCGCTTCGTCGCGGAACAGGCCGAAACGCGGGACTGAGCCGCCGGCCCTCGGCCGCGAGACGAGGCTTTACAGCCCCGACCCGGCCATGGCTTGCTTTTCCGGACGCCGCCCGGCGGCGCCGGAACAGCGAGATTTCGCGCAGTTTTCGCCTTGAGAATCCATTCCGGGATTTCATGATTCCGGCGGGCAAGCGGGTGCTACATGTCTGCCGGGTGTCATCGCCGACAGCGCCAGGCGTCGGCGGGCAATAGGGCCCGGGTCCAGCGACGGAGACGTGACTGCCTTGAGCGACCGGCCGGCCTTTCCAGGCCATATCCGCCTTTATCGTCCCGGCGATGTCGACGCGCTGATCGACATCTTCCGCGCCTCGGTCCGCCAGGTGGCAAGGCGGGACTATTCGCAAGAGCAGGTCCTGGCCTGGGCACCGGACGAGATCGATCGGACGGGTTGGGTCGAGCAATATGCCGGCCGGCCCGCCTGGGTGGCCGAGATCGAGGACAGGCCGGTCGGCTTCAGCGATCTGGAGCCGGACGGCCATCTGGACATGATGTTCGTCCATCCGGACCATCAGGGCTGCGGCGTCGCCAGCGCCCTCCTGGCCGAGGTCGAAAGTGCCGCGCGCCATCAGGGCATCGACTGCCTCCACACCGAGGCCAGCATCACCGCCCGACCCTTCTTCGAGCGCCGCGGCTTCCATCTCCTCGCCCCGCAGATGGTGTCGCTGCGCGGGCAGCGCTTCATCAATTACCGGATGGAGAAGGTGCTGGGGCTGCCGTGACGGCCGGCGATTACGCGCTCCGTGCGGGGAGCGGACCCGGCCGTGGGCGAAGCCAGAAATAGCCCAGGACGAGCTGCACCACGACAGCGAGCAAGCCGTTGATCAGCAGCGCTTCGCGCACGCCGAGCCAGCTCACCGTCAGTCCGGTCGCGAGGCTCCCGACCGAAACGCCGCCGCGCAGGGCGAGCATGTAGAGGCTCACGGCCCGGCCCCGCACCCCCGGCAAGGCGGTCGCCTGCAGCAGCGAATTCGCCGATGTGTTGGTGACGGTCATCGTCAATCAGGCCAGGGCCAGCAAGGCCGGCAGGCCCCAGGCCCAGGGATTGATGGCGGTGAGAGCCAGCAGCGCGCCATAGCCCGCGGCAAACCACGAGCTGATGCGCCGCCGGTCGCGGGCGGCATCGACGCCGAGGAGCGCGATGGCGCCCAGCACCCCGCCGATTCCGAAGGCGCCCATCGAGAGGCTGAAATCGCCGACATCGCCATGAAGCACGGTCTTGACGAGCACCGGGCAGAAGACAATGAGCGGGCCGCACAGCGTGCTCGTCAGCAGCACCGTGAGCAGGGCCCCGCGAAGATCCGGGTTGCCGGCGGCATAGCGCAGGCCGGTGGAGAGTGCCTGGCTCTCGGGTTCGTCGCCGTCCGTTTGCGCAGGCCTTCCGCGCGGGAGGATCCACAGCGCGACCCAGATGAACGGCAGGTAAGACGCCGCGTTCAGCGCGAAGCATCCGACCGCCCCGACGCTCGCCATCAACAGGCCTGCGATCATCGGCCCCAGGACGCGAGAGAGATTGAACTGGGTCGCGTTGAGGGCCAGGGCCGCCGGGATCTGATCATGCTCGACGATCGAGGGGACGATCGACGAAAAGGACGGCATCGACAGCGCATCCGTGACGCCGACGATTGCGGACAGGACGATCACGATCCAGGGCTGCACCGTGCCGGTGAGCAGGAACACGACCAGCAGGATGGGACACATCATCTGGATCGACTGGCAGAGGGCGATCACATGGCGACGGTCCTTCCGGTCCGCCAGCATCCCGCCCACCAGCGTCAGGACCCACACGGGCGCGGCCATGGCGAAGGAATCGAGGCCGATCAGGAAGGACGAGGCCCCGAGGCTCAACAGCAGCCATGGCTCCGCCACCTGCTGGGCCCAGGTTCCGAAATTCGACAGCAGGCTGGCAAAGCAGAAGGTGCCGAAGCGCCGCGTGCCGAGCAGATGCAAGGACTGGACGAAGGCGCTTTTCGCCATTGCGGACCGTGGCCTCGACCGGCGTCGCCGCGGCCGCAGGCTTCTTTGAAATGCCCCTGCATGCCGCATCGTCAGGGCCATCCCTGACGTGACAGACGCCTGCGTCTCCAGGCCGAGGCTTCTAGGCTCCAGACTAGGGGCAGACCTTGATCGCGATCAACAGCGGCCGCACCGGAACCGGTGCGAGGCCGACGGAGCGAACTGGCGCTGTGACCGCCACGTTGCGTCGGACAAAAGCCATCGCCTACAGTGCCGATCTGCCATGCGTGCCATGACCCCGTCCTACCCCAGACCCTTCGAGACCCCCGGTGCGGCGCTGCGCCATCATGCGGCGCGGCGTCCCGATGCCGAGGCGCTGTGCTTTCCCCTGGCCAGCGCGCTGTTGAGCTTCGCCGGCTGGCTCGATCGTGCAGAGAACCTCGCGCGCGGGCTCCTGGAGCTGGGATTGGAGCCCGGCCAGCATGTCGCGCTGCTGGCGGAGAATCGGCTCGAATGGCCCGTGACCCAGCTCGCGCTGGCGCTGGCCGGCCTGGTCATGGTGCCGATCAACAGCCATTCGCGCAAAGACGATCTGGCCTATGCGCTGGAGCAATCCGACAGCCGCGCGCTGCTGCTGTCGCGCAGCTTCCGCTCCAATCCCTATCTGGAGATGGTCGAGGGCCTGCGTCCCCGCTTGCCGCTGCTGCGCCATGTCGTCTGCTTCGATGGCGCCGAGGGCAGCGCCCTGGGTTTCGACGCGCTGATCGAACGGGGGCACGAGAACGGCGGCGATCTGCCGGCCGTGGCCTCGAGCGACGTGGCGGCTCTGCTCTACACCTCCGGCACCACGGGATTCCCCAAGGGCGCGCTCCTCACTCATGCGGGCATGCTCGCCAACAGCTGGGGCACGGCGAACCGGCTGGGAGTCGGCGCCGGCGACCGCTGGACCTCGATCATCCCGCTGTTCCATTGCGCCGGCTGCATCATGAATCTGCTGGGCAGCCTGCAATGCGGCGGCGCCTATGTCGGCGTCCCGGCCTTCGACCCGGTGGCCATGTTCGAGGTGATCGAGCGGGAGCGCTGCACCTTGCTGTCGGGCGTGCCGACCTCCTATGCCGCGATGCTCGATCATCCGCGGCGGGGCGAGTTCGATCTCTCCTCGCTCGAGGCCGGCACCTGCGGCGGCGCCGATGTCGATCCCGCCGTGCTGGAACGCTGCGTCGCCGAATTTCCGATGCCGCGCCTGGCGCAGGTCTATGGCCAGACCGAATCGAGCACGCTGATCGCCTGCCCCGAGTGCGGCGACGAGGATCGCCTGGCCACCGCGGGCCGGCCCCTGCCCGGCTATGACGTCCGCATCGCCGATACGCAGACCGGCATCGTCCTCGATGCCGGCGGCGTCGGCCAGATCCAGGCCCGCGGCGGCATGGTGATGCGCGGCTACTACAAGAAGCCGGCCGAGACGGCGGAGACCATCGATGCCGACGGCTGGCTCCAGACCGGCGATCTGGGCTATCTGACGCCGGAGGGCCGCCTCGTCGTCGCCGGCGGACGGCTGCGCGACATGATCATCCGCGGCGGCGAGAACATCTATCCGGTGGAGATCGAGAATCTGATGCGCGGCCATGACGCCGTGGCCGAGATCGCCGTGTTCGGGATGCCCGACGCCTATTACGGCGAGGTCGTCGTCGCCGCGGTGCAGGCGCGCGCGCCCGTCGATCCCGAAGGCCTCGCGGCGTTCTGCGACGGCCGCATCGCGCGCTTCAAGATCCCGAGCCGTTTCTTCCACGTCGCGAAGTTCCCCATGACGGCGAGCGGCAAGATCCGCAAGACCGCGCTGCGCGAGCTGGCGCTGGCCGGCAAGCTGGAGCCGATGACATGAGCCTGCCGGGTCCAACGATTTTATCCCCTCCCCCAACTTTTGGGGGAGGGATGGGGAGGGGGCTGCTCGGTATCGGCCCCTTCGCACCCCGACGAGATCGGGGACCGAGTCATCCCCCTCGCTGCCCTCCCCCAAAAGTTGGGGGAGGGGAAGAAGGCAAGACAGGGGTCCGGCGATGACGGGCGAGACCCTCGATTTCTGGTTCGACTTCCACAGCCCCTGGGCCTATCTGGCCGCGACCCAGATCGAGGCGCTGGCCGCGCGCCATGACATGGGCGTGCGGTGGCGGCCCTTGCATCTGCCCCGCCTGATCGACGCGATCGACGGACGCCGGCAGCTGGAGCAGAACGCGGCCTTCCTCGCCTGGTACAAGCAGGACCTCCAGGACTGGGCGTCGCTCTACGGCTTGTCGCTGCGCTATCACCCGAACTATCCGCTGCGGCCCGCCCGTGCCTTGCGCGCGAGCCTGCGCGCCAGCGAGCTGGGCCAGGCGAAAGCGTTCATCCTGGCCGTCTTCCGCGCCTACTGGTCGGAAGCCCGCGACATCTCGAGCCTCGAGGAGCTGGCCCGGATCGGCGCGGCTTCCGGTCTCGACGGCACCGAGATCGCACGCGCCGCCGCCGACGACGCCTATCGCCAGCGGTTGGAATCGAACAACAGCGAGGCGATCGCGCGCGGCCTGTTCGGCGTGCCCAGCGTCGTCTGCCGCGGCAAGCTCTTCTTCGGCAACGACCGCCTCCAGCTGCTCGAGGGCTGGCTCGGCGGTACCGGTCCGCAGATCTTCGCGCGCTGAAGGGGGACGCCATGGCCGCCGGAAAAGACGATACGCCCCCCGCCTCTGCCGGGCACAGGTTTCCCCGGCCGCCACGGGCGAGCTTCCTGCGAAGCCTGGGACCGGGGTTGATCACCGGCGCCGCCGATGACGATCCCAGCGGCATCGCCACCTACAGCCAGGTCGGCGCGCAGTTCGGCTATTCGCTCGGCTGGACGATGCTGTTCAGCTATCCGCTGATGGTGGTGACGCAGGGGATCAGCGCCGGCATCGGGGCCGTCTCGGGGAAAGGCATTTCCCAGAATCTCCGGCGTCATTATCCGCCCTGGATCCTGCGCGTCGCCGTCCTGCTGCTGCTCGTCGCCAACGTCATCAATCTCGGCGCCGATCTGGGAGCGATGGGGGCGGCGCTGGGATTGCTGATGCCCGGCCCGGACCTGGTCTATACCGCGGCCTTCGGGGTGCTCTGCGCCCTGCTCGAGATTTTCGTCAGCTATTCCCGCTACGTCGTCGTGCTGAAATGGCTGACCCTGTCCTTGTTCGCCTATGTGGCCGTGGTGCTGGCCGTGCATGTGCCGTGGGGCGCGGCACTCCGGGGCGCGCTCGTGCCGCAGCTCGCCTTCGACGGCGATCATGCCATGGCGCTGGTGGCGGTGCTCGGCACCACCATCAGTCCCTATCTCTTCTTCTGGCAGGCGGGAGAGGAGGTGGAAGAGCTGCGCCGGCGCCACCTGAGGCGGATGGCCGACAATCCGCGTGCCGCCAAGCCGGAGCTGGCGCGCATCCGCACCGACACCCTGGTCGGGATGGGCATCTCCAACCTGATCGCGCTCTTCATCATCATCGCGACTGCGGCGACGCTGAATGCGAGCGGCATCACCCAGATCGAGACCTCGTCGCAGGCCGCCGAGGCGCTGCGACCGGTGGCCGGCGCCTTCACCTTCGTGCTGTTCGCGGCCGGCATCATCGGTACCGGCATGCTGGCCGTTCCCGTCCTCGCCGGCTCGGCCGCCTATGCGGTGTCGGAGATGTTCCGCTGGCCCGAAGGCCTCGACCGGCGCCCCCGCGAGGCCAAGGCTTTCTACGCGACGATCGCCGCCACCACGCTCGGCGGGGTGGCCATCAATTTTACCGGGCTCGATCCGATCCGGGCCCTCTATTGGAGCGCCGTGGTCAACGGCATCCTCGCTGCGCCGTTGATGGCGATCATGATCATGATCGCGATGAATCCCCGGATCATGGGCCGGCTGACCTTGCCGCCCTGGATGGCGGTGGTCGGGGGATTGGCGACGATTGTCATGGCCGTGGCCAGCATTGCCTTCCTCGTCCTTTGAGCGCCGCGCGGTCCTGCGGACAGCGGGCAGACGAAAAAGAAGGGAGACCCGCTTGACCTGCGCCAGCTATTCCGATCCGCGCCTGACCGCGGTCTATGACCCGCTGAATCCCAAGGACTATGACATGCCCTTCTTCAGCGACCTGGCGGGTGCTGCACCCAAGGCCATTCTCGACATCGGCTGCGGCACGGGACGGCTGGCGTGCGAGCTGGCGGCGCTGGGCCATCGCGTGACCGGCGCCGATCCGGCGGGGGCGATGCTGGAGGTCGCCCGCAAACGCCCCGGCGGCAACAGGGTGACCTGGATCGAGGCGGATGCGGCCGGGCTCAGGGTCGACACGCGGTTCGATCTCATCGTCATGACCGGCCATGCCTTCCAGGTATTGCTCGAGGACGACCAAGTCCGCGCGGCGCTCGCCAATCTCCATCGCCATCTGGCGCCCGGTGGCAGGCTTTCGGTCGAGACGCGGAACCCGCTGGTGCGGGACTGGGACAGCTGGAAGCCCGACCAGACCCGCGAGACGCTCGAGGTCCCCGGCCTCGGCAAGGTCGAGGTGCATTACGACATCGCGTCCGAGCTGGGCCAGCTTGTGACCTTCGAAACCCATTTCCGCTTCGGCCCCGACGACATCGTGGTGGCGCCGCATACGCTGCGCTTCATGAGCCATGCGGAGTTCGCCAGCTTCCTCGCCGAAGCGGGGTTCCGCGACATCGCCTGGTACGGCAATTGGGCCCGCTCGCCCGCCACGCCCACGAGCCCCGAGATCATCGCGATCGCGGGTTAGGCTCTCCAGCGGCGAGGCACCTTCCGGCTCACCGCCACATGCCGCGCATGCGGGCACCCACATCGACGCGGACCTGGGTCCCGGCCGGGCGGCTGCCCGCGGCGGCACTCGCCTTGGGCCATGTCGTGCATTCGAAATGCGCCAGCAGGGTCTTGGGAATGAACCGCGTCCGCGACGCATAGACATGGCGGTCGCCCTGCGGATGCTGCCCGTGGGTGAAGAAGCGCTGCGGCACCACGAGATGCAGGCTGTCCTTCGCGCGCGTCATGGCCACATAGAGGAGGCGCCGCTCCTCCTCGGTCTCCGAACTCGTTCCCACGCCGAGATCGGAGGGGATACAGCCATCGACGACGTTGAGGACGAAGACTGATTTCCATTCCTGCCCCTTGGCGGAGTGGATCGTGGAGAGGATCAGATAATCCTCGTCCAGCAGCGGCACGCCCGCCTGGTCGCTGGTCGCGTCCGGCGGATCGAGGGTCAGCTCCGTCAGGAAGCGTTCGCGTGAGGCATAGCCCGAGGCGATCTGCTCGAGCTGCCGGATGTCGGCCTGGCGGACGCCGCCATCGTCATAGATCCGCTCGAGCTGCGGCTCGTACCATTCGCGCGCGCAGGCGATCTCGGCCGGCCAGCCGGCCTTGCCGGATCCCAGCTGCTGCAGGGCCTTCACGAGATCGGCCCAGCCCTCGCCCGATTGGCGCGGGGCGGGAATGCCGGTGAGGGCCGCCAGCGGGTCGGCCTGGGCCGCCATCAGATCGAGCACCCGCTGCGCCGAGGCCGGGCCGACACCGGGCAGAATCTGCAGGAGCCGAAAGCCCGCGACCCGGTCGCGCGGATTCTGCGCGAACCGCAGCACCGCCAGCAGATCCTTGACATGAGCGCTGTCGAGGAATTTGAGGCCGCCATATTTGACGAAGGGGATATTGCGCCGCGTCAGCTCGACCTCGAGCGGCCCGCTGTGATGCGACGCCCGGAACAACACGGCCTGCTGTTTGAGGACCGTGCCGCCTTCCCGATTGGCCAGAACCGTTTCGACGATGTAGCGCGCCTGGTCGGCTTCGTCGCGCAGGCTCACCAACAAGGGCAGATCCGACGACTGGCGCTCGGTCCGGAGATTCTTGGTGAAGCGCTCCGAGGCCAGGTCGATGACGGCGTTGGCGGCCGCCAGGATCGGTCGCGTCGAGCGGTAGTTCCGGTCGAGCGTGACGATCTCGGCCGGCGGCGTGAACCGATCCGGAAACTCCAGGATGTTGCGCACCGTGGCGGCGCGGAAGGAGTAGATCGCCTGGGCATCGTCGCCCACGACGGTGAGACCCCGGCCGTCCGGCTTCAGCGACAGCAGGATCGAGGCCTGGAGGCGATTGGTGTCCTGATATTCGTCGACCAGCAGATGATCGAAACGCGCGCCCATGTCGGCCGCGAGCCCCGGATCGGTGAGGGCCTGGGCCCAGTAGAGCAGGAGATCGTCGTAATCGAGCACGTTCTGCGCCTGCTTGGCGGCGACATAGGCGCTGAAGATCGCGCGCAGCTCCGTTTCCCATTCGGCGCACCAGGGAAAGAAGGCCGGAAGCACATCGGTCAGCGCCATCTCCGCATTCACCGCGCGCGAATAGATCGCGAGGCAGGTCGCCTTGGTGGGGAAGCGGTTGGCCGTCTTCGAGAATCCCAGCTCGTGGCGGATCAGATTCATCAGGTCGGCGGAATCCTCCCGGTCGTGAATCGTGAAGCCGGCATCGAGACCCAGTTGCTCGGCATGGTCGCGCAGGATCCGCGCGCCGACGCCGTGAAAGGTCCCGGCCCAGCCCAACGCATCGGTCATGACGCCGGCCTTCGCCCCCAGCGCCTCGGCGCAGATCCGCTCGACGCGGCGAACCATCTCGGCCGCCGCGCGCCGCGAGAAGGTCATCAGCAGGATGCGGCGCGGATCGGCGCCATTGACGATCAGATGGGCGACGCGGTGAGCCAGCGTATTGGTCTTGCCGGAGCCGGCGCCCGCGATGACGAGCAACGGCGGCGCGGACGCCCCGCCCCCGCTCCCGACGCCATGCTCGACGGCCCGCCGCTGCTCTTCATTGAGTTTTTCCAGATAAGCGGCGGGCATCGGCAGCACATGGAAATGGGAGAAGGCGACGAAATCGCGCGAGTCGCGGGCGGATTCTCCCAGCGCCTGAAGAACAAGTAAAGAACGCATCGGCGATCGGATTGACGTGACGATGGCGGCGCCCGCCGCCCTCGGTTCGCATCGGCATCACAGTAGTTGACAAGGAAACCACCCACAACTAGTTTCCTTGTCAACCAATAGCGGAAACCCTTGATGCCGAAGCCCCACAAGCCTGTCAGCCCGCTCGAAGCCCATCTCGGCTACTGGCTGCGCTATGTCTCGAACCAGGTCTCGCATGCCTTCGGGCAGAAGCTCGCGGCGCGCGACGTGACGGTGGCGGAGTGGGTGGTGATGCGCGAGGCCTATGACAGCGATGCCGTGGTCCCGAGCGCGCTGGCCGACCGGCTCGGCATGACGCGGGGCGCCGTCTCCAAGCTCGCCGACCGGCTCGTCGCGAAGGGATTGCTGGTCCGCAAATCGGGTGGATCTGATCGTCGCTTCCAGACGCTGGCCCTGACCGGCGAGGGCCGCGCGCTCGTGCCCCGGCTTTCGGCGCTGGCCGACCGGAACGACGAGGAGTTCTTCGGCCACCTCACCCCCGCCCTGCGGGCGACGATCGAGGCGGAGATGAAGACGATCGTGCGACGGCACGGGCTCAAGGCCGCCCCCGTCGACTGACGGGAGGGCACCGCCCCGATCATCGCTCAACAAGCTGAGAGGAGAAGCATCATGGACAGTCATGTGAAGGATGTCGTGCGCGAGATGACGAGGGCGTCCGACGA
>CAVOLB010000010.1:0-7351 GCA_963696655.1 uncultured Alphaproteobacteria bacterium | reverse complement strand
CTGGCTGGAGAGCGAGAAGGCGTCCTGGCGGTCGCGGCCGATCTTGTATTTGCGCACCAGATTCTCGGCGGTGATGCCCATCGCCATATAGGCGCCGGGCACCTTGTCCGCGAGAACCGGATTGGGCATCGGGTTGAAGCCCATCATCGGCACGCGGCTCATCGATTCGACGCCGGCGCAGACGAAGACGTCACCCGCCCCCATCGCGATCGAGCCCGCGGCCGTGTGGATGCCTTGCATGGAGGAACCGCAGAAGCGGTTGACCGTGGCGCCGGCGACGCTCTGCGGCAGGCCCGCCAGCAGCACCACGAGGCGCGCGACATTGAAGCCCTGCTCGCCTTCGGGGAAGGCGCAGCCCATCTGCAGATCCTCGATATCGGCGGCCGGGACGCCGGTGCGCTCGAGAAGCGCCTTCACCGCCGCGGCGGCGAGATCGTCGGGCCGCATCTTGGCCAGCGCGCCCTTATGCGCAAAATGGAAGGGCGTGCGGGCATAACCGACGATGACGGCGGAGCGGGTCATGCGGATTTCCTTTCGGCGGTGGCCTCGGCTTGAAGGACCTTCTTGTCGATCTTTCCGACGGCGGTCTTGGGCAGGGAGGCGCGGAACTCGAAGGCGGTCGGCATCTCGATCGGCGACAGCTTGTCGGCGAGAAACGCGATGAGGATCTTGTCCGTCAGGGTCTTGCCAGGCTTGGCCACGATCACGGCCTTCACGGTCTGGCCGCGATAGGGATCGGGCATGCCGATCACGGCGCAGTCCGCGACGTCGGGATGGCGATAGATCGCCTCCTCGATCAGGCGCGGATAGACCTTGTAGCCGCTGGCATTGATCATGTCCTTGAGACGGTCGGTGATGAAGACGTAGCCATCCACGTCGATATAGCCGATATCGCCGGTGCGGAAGGCGCCGTCGATCGTGTTGGCCGCGGTCTCGTCCGGCCGCTTCCAGTAACCCACCATCACCTGCGGCCCGCGCACGCAGATCTCGCCGCGCTCGCCCTGCGGCAGGAGCCGGTTCGGCGGTTCGGCGTCCCGGATCTCGATGATGGTCCTCGGATAGGGCAGCCCGACCGAGCCGGGGCGTCCGCCGCTGAAGGGCGGGTTGCAGCAGACGACGGGCGAGGTCTCGGACAGGCCATAGCCTTCGACCAGCTTGGCATGGGTCATGCCCTCGAACCGCGCGCGCACCTCGTCGGGCAAGGGCGCGCCGCCGGAGATGCAGAAACGCAGCGAGTCCATCTTGTAGCTGGCGATCTTGGGATTGTTGATGATCGCGTTGAACAGGGTCGGCACGCCGGCGAAGACGGTCGGCTTGCACTTGGTGATCGTCTGCATCATGCCCTTCATCTCGAAGCGCGGCAGCAGCACGATCTCCGCGCCGACCCGGATGCTCCAATTCATCACCACGGTCATGGCGAAGACATGGAACAGCGGCAGCACGCCCAGCATGATCTCCTGCTCGGGCTTGTCGCCGTTGCCGACGGGGAACCAGAGGCGGCATTGCTCGGCGTTGGTATAGACATTCGCATGGGTCAGCATCGCACCCTTCGGAATGCCGGTCGTGCCACCCGTATATTGCAACAATGCCAATTGCCGGAGCGGATCGACCGGCGGCGGGTCGAACCCGCCGTCATTGGCGATCAGGTCGGAGAAGCGGACATGCCGGTCGTCGCGCGGGCAATCCACCAGCGTGCGGCGCATCGCGATCTGATAGAGCCAGCGCTTGGGCGCCGGCAGGATCTCAGCCATCGAGCAGACGATCAGCCGCTTGAGGCGCGTGCTGGCCAGGAGCGGGTCCAGCTTGTTGTAGAGCAGCGCCAGGTCGAGGGTCGCCATCATATCGGTCTCGGAATCCTCGACCTGGCGCGTCACCTCGGACGGTGTGTAGAGCGGATTGAAATTGACGACCGTGGCGCCGGTCTTGAGCGCCGCGAAATAGAGCACCACGAAATAGGGGCAGTTCGGCAGAAAGAGTCCGAGCTTCATGCCGGGCCCCAGGCCCAGGGCAGAGAGGCCCTTCGCGGCACGATCGACCTGGCGGCCGAGCTCGGCATAGAGGGTGCGCCGGCCCATGAAGTCGAGCGCCACGCGCTCGGGCCAGGTCGCGACCGCATGATCCAGCAGCGCATAGACCGGCTTCGGCTCGATCACGGCATTCCAGTCCACATCCGCGGGATAGCTCGCGAGCCAGCGAGGCGCCGGCTCGGCTTGCGGCGAGACCAGGGAAGCGGTCATGCGGGTGTGGCCATCGTCTGGAAAAGATCCCGTGGCGGGGCGGTCGGCCGGTTCAAACGACTCGGCGCCCCACCGCCCCTAATGTGGCAACCGTCCATCCTTGCGCCTAGGCCGTAAAAGCTTTCCTTAAATGCAATCTATCGGGCCGCCATGCTCGAGCGACCTTGCCGTCGCGCGGAGATTCTATATTTAATAATAATATCAAAATGTTATAGGATAGTCTCCGACCTGCCGGCGGGCGTCAGCCCCAGCTTTCGGCCATCCGGCCCATCATCGCCACCACGAACCGGCGCGGCAGGAAGCGGGCGAAACAGGCCGCGAGATGGCCCTGGGAGCCGACCATCTGCACCGGGCGCCGGCCGATCGCGGCGAGCGCCACGCGCGCCACTTCCGCCGGCTCGTCAATCTTGGCAAAGCGCGGGACCGGCATGTTGGCACGCTCGAGCCAGGCCGTGCGGGTCACGCCGGGACAGACCGCCAGGAGATCGACCGGCTCGCGGCGCAGCTCGTTCGCGATCGCTTCGACATAGGCGCGCAGGAAATGCTTGCTGGCGGCATAGGTCGCCAGATAGGGCATGGGGAAGAAGGCGACCGTGCTCGCCACATAGATCAAACCGGCGCGATGGCCGTTGGCACGGGCGCGCTTCAGCATGCCGGGGGCAAGCGCGCGGGTGAGGGCGACCGGCGCCAGGATATTGACCTTGACGATGCTTTCGTCGTTTTCGCCGGCTTCGGCCTCGGCAAGCGCGTGGCCGAAGCGCCCGAACCCCGCATTGTTGACCAGGAGATCGGGCTCGTAGGGCTCCGCCCACTCGACCAGGCGGCCCAGCCCCTCCTCCGTCCCGATATCGGCCGTCTGCCATTCGACCGACCGGCCATTGCTGGCGAGGGAGTCGGCGAGGGCCCGCAGCCTCGCCCGGTCGCGGCCCGTCAGCAGCAGGTTGGTGGAAGACGGCAGGGCCCGCGCGATCGCCTCGCCGATGCCACGGGACGCCCCCGTGATCAGGGCTGTCTGGTAAGCCATTCGAAAATTCCCCTCAGCCCCGTGACGTCCAGGCCCCGATCCCGTTCCACGAGGCTGTTCTGGCACAATTGCATTTGTCGACTGCCTTGGGAATGATGCCGCCTCTCACCGCCGCCGGCACCGGCCCGATCCCGGTCCCCGTCCTGCCAGCGCCCCCCAACAGACGCGAGATCTCCCCCGCGATGGCTCAATTCCGCACCCTCGATCAGCTCGACGTCGCCGGCAAACGCGTGCTGCTGCGCCTCGATCTCAATGTGCCGGTCAAGGACGGCCGCGTGACCGATCCGACCCGGATCGACCGCTCCTCGGCCACGGTCCAGGCCCTGATCGATCGCGCCGCCAAGGTGATCATCCTCTCGCATTTCGGCCGGCCCGACGGGAAGCGCGTGGATTCCATGTCGCTGCGCCCGATCGCCGAGGCGCTCGGCGCGTCGCTGGGCGGACGCAAGGTGGGCTTCGCCGAGGATTGCGTCGGACCCGTCGCCGAGAAGGCGGTCGCGGCCCTGAAGGAGGGCCAGGTGCTGCTGCTGGAGAATCTCCGCTTCCATCCCGGCGAGGAGAAGAACGATCCGGATTTCACCAAGGCCCTCGCCCGGCTCGGCGATCTCTATGTGAACGACGCCTTTTCCTGCGCCCATCGCGCCCATGCCTCGACCGAGGGCATCGCGCATCTGCTGCCGGCCGCGGCCGGCCTCCTGATGCAGGCCGAGCTCGATCATCTGACCAAGGCGCTGGAGACGCCGCAGCGCCCGGTGGCCGCGATCGTGGGCGGGGCCAAGGTCTCGACCAAGCTCGATCTCCTGGGCAACCTGGTGCAGAAGGTCGACCTGCTCGTGATCGGCGGCGGCATGGCCAACACCTTCCTCTTCGCCAATGGCATCGCGATCGGCAAGTCGCTCGCCGAGCGCGACATGGCCGAGACCGCGCGCGCCGTGCTCAAGAAGGCGCGCGACGCCGGCTGCGATATTCTCCTGCCCGAGGACGCGACGGTGGCGGCGAAGCTCGAGCCCGGCATCGACAGCCATATCGTCGACATCGACGCCGTGCCGGCCGATCAGATGATCCTCGATGTGGGCCCGCGCACCGCCGATGCGATCGCGCGGCGCCTCGAAGGCTGCCGCACGCTGGTCTGGAACGGGCCGCTGGGCGCGTTCGAAACGGCGCCCTTCGACGAAGGGACCGCGCGCCTCGCCCTGAAGGTCGCCGAGCTGACGCGCCAGGGCCGGCTGCTCTCGGTCGCGGGCGGCGGCGACACGGTCGCCGCCCTCGGCAAGGTCGGCGTGGTCAATGCGCTGACCTATGTCTCGACCGCTGGCGGCGCCTTCCTCGAATGGCTCGAAGGCAAGACGCTGCCGGGCGTCAAGGCGCTCGAGGACGCGGCGAAGAAGAAGTCGCCGTCACCGTCTAACGGTTGATCAGTTCCAGCACCACGAGGGTGGCCGCGCCGGAAAACACCGCCAGCAGCATGTTGCGGCGGCTGACGTGAAATACCGCGAGCGCGATGCCCGCCGCGAGCAGCCTCTCGGCGATCGGCGTCGCGCCGAGCGCGCCCAGCGGCAACAGGATCATGCGCGCGATCAGGCCTGCCAGCATCGCGTAGGCGACCGCGGCCACCCAGCGGAACAGCGGCCCCTCGAGGCTGATGCCGCCGCCCAGCGCCACGCCCAGCCCGCGCCACATGTAAGTGACGACGAAGGCGCCCGCGATCAGCAGCCAGATCGCGTTCTCGCTCATGGTGCGGCCCTCATCGCCTTGCGGGCCTCGATCCATCGCGCCAGGGGCTTTTCCAGCAGGAAGCCCGCGCTGCCGGCGACGAGGCCCGTCAGCAGCAGGCTCCAATTCGGCGAGAGGAGATGGAACAGCGGGCCGGCGATGGCGCCGAGGATCAGCGGCAGGGCGCGGGCGCGCTGGGTCAGGTCGACCGAGAACACCAGCAGGAAGTAGACCGGGTTCAGGAACAGGAGCCCGAGCCCGACCGTCGCCGGCAGCCATTCGACCATGAAGAAGCCCGCAGCTGTCGCGATCATGGAGAAGCTCCACAGCACCGCGCCGAAGCCCAGGAAGAAGGGCAGGCGCTGGTCGGAGGGGAGCACGGGACAGCGCTGCATGCCGTTGGCCCAGCCCGTGATGGCGATGAAATGGGCGGCGAGGTAGTAGCGCCAGCGCGGCGTGCCGGGATGGCGCAGGAAGGGCATGAGCGACAGCGTCATCGGCAGCAGCCGCAGGCCCGAGAGCCAGACCGCGAGCAGGATCGCCGCGGCCGACGCGCCGACGCCATAGAGCTCGATCAGCGTGATCTGACCCGGCAGGGCCCAGCCGGTGGTGGTGGAGACGAGGCTCATCGGCAGGGTCCAGTCCGACTGCCGGCAGAGCGAGCCGAATCCCAGAAAGGATGCGCCCAGCACCAGCGCCGGCGTGCTCGCCGATTCGCGCATGCCGCCGATGAAGGCGACACGCCGGCTGGCGAAGGCGGTGGGCAGGGTCTTGCGGGAGCGCGCCATGGAACCGGATCGGGAATCGGGCGTTGGCTGGGATTGGGTCGCGATTGCCGTCTCTGATACAACAAACCGGGCCCGGCTTCACGGGCCAGAGCCGGGTTGGCCTGCGATCGTCGCTCGCTATAGTCGGGGATGCTGGATCCTCGACCCGACAGGAAACGGACATGACGCCAGCGGACTCCCCGATGTCGATGCGCTCCGGTTTCAGGGCTCTCTGCCTCGCGACGAGCCTGACCCTTTCGGGCACGGCCTTCGCCGCGTCGCCGTCGGAACCGCCTGGCACCCATATCCAGCTCGACCCATCCACGCTCCCGGCACCCGATACGACCGAGGCCGTCGGCAATTTCTCGGAGCTGGTGACAGCATCGGATCAGCCCTCCTTCCAGCTGCCGCCGGGCTTCGCCGTCAATCTCTTCGCCAAGGGCTTCGACCGCGCGCGCTGGATGGCGATCGCGCCCGACGGCGCCGTGCTGCTGTCGCAAGGCCGCAACGAGGAGATCCTGCGGATCGTCGACAGCGATGGCGACGGCGTCGCCGATTCGAGGCGCGTGCTGGCCGACGGCTTTCACGCGCCGCATGGCATGGCCTTCCATGACGGCATGCTCTATGTGGCCGACACCGAGGGAATCTGGCGATTGCCCTACCGGCCCGATGGCACCCTGCCGAAGCAGTCGTTTTCAAAAATGGATATGGCCGACTTCAAGCTGGTGATGGACGTACACCTGATGGGCGCGGCCTACTGTTCCAAGGCGGTGTGGGAAATCATGAAGGAGCAGACCTATGGCCGTATCGTGATGACCTCGTCGTCGAGCGGGCTGTACGGGAACTTCGGCCAGTCCAATTACAGCGCCGCCAAGCTCGCCGTGGTCGGCCTGATGAACAGCCTGGCCCAGGAAGGCGAAAAATATAATGTGCGGGTCAATTCGCTCGCGCCTGCCGCCCTCACCCGCATGACCGAAGACATCATCCCCGATCCCGCGCGCGGCGGCCGTGATGAAGCCCGAGCCGGTCAGCGCCGGGGTGCTGGTGCTGTGTTCCGAGGACGCGCCCAACAAGTTCATTCTCTGCGCCGGCGCCGGCGGCTATGCCAGCGCCCATCTGTATGAAACCCGGGGCATCTATCTTCCCGATCTGCAGGGTGATGGTGTGCTCATAGGCACCCGAAACAACGTCGGCCAAACCTCCTTCAACCGCCGCCAAGGCCTGCGAACCCCCCGCAAAATCACTGATATCGACCTCCAGACCTTCGGCCTTGAAATAACCGAGCTGCTCAGCGATGGTCAGGGGCAAGTTGTAAAACGCTGCTTTACCCCCCACTGCAATGGCTATCTTCGTTTTTTCAAGTCGTGGCTGCGCCCACAGGGCAGGCGCAGCCACAGAAGCTGCCGCACAAGCCGTGACCGCAAGCAAGTTTCGGCGGTTGAAATGGATGTTGTTCATGGTCAATTTTCTTGGGATCTCTCTTTCTGTCCGCGCTTAAGGATAGCCAGCCACACAAACTTGCGCATCGGGAACATCCCGCAGGGGTTTGTACCTAGCTTCAGCGTCGATCCAGCAGGGCATGCGCAATGGTGCCCAGGTCCACATACTCC
>CAVOLB010000009.1:0-14035 GCA_963696655.1 uncultured Alphaproteobacteria bacterium | reverse complement strand
AGGTCCCCCAGGAAGGGCGGGCCCGCTCGCAAGCCAGGACGGCCGCCATGCTCAAGAACATCGTCCTTTATCTGATTCTCGGCGCCTCGCTGACCCTGCAGGGTTGCGCGGGCCTGCCGGCCGACCTCGCCATGGGGGCCGTCACCGCCACGACCTTCACGATGGACAAGAAACTGCCGACCGACTATGTCGCCGGCTGGATCATGGGCGAGGACTGCTCCTCGTTCGAACTGGAGCGCACCGGAAAATACTGCTGGACGCCCGAAGAGATCGCCGCCGACGAGGCCGCCGCCCACCCGCCGATGCCGGTCTATTACTGCTACCGGACCCTGGGCGTGGTCGACTGCGTGGCGAAGCCGATCCCGGGCCAAGAGACGCGCCTGGTCCAATAACGCCGCCGGCCCTTCCCCCGCCTTCATCGCCTTCCCGAAAGCTTCGCCGGGCCGGTCCCTCGGGGCTGGACCGGCTGCGGATTTTGGCCGACACTATCGGCACTGGATTGATTCCCGGGATCCGCCCGACGATCGCGAGGGGAAGGGTTTTCCGGGAACCGATGCGGTCCTTGCAACGCGGGAGCCGAGTGCCAGTCGCCGCATGTCGAGTCTGATCCGCCTCGCCGAATATCGGCGCCAACAGCGCGTGGTTTTCTTCAGCCGGCGCGAATTGAATCAGCTTCTCTCCCTCTATAGCCGGCGGGTCATGCGCGGCGAATGGCGCGACTACGCGATCGATCACCGCACCGGCATGGCGATGTTCTCGGTCTTCCGTTCGAGCCGCGAGCGCCCGCTCTTCAGCATCGCCAAGCGCGTCCCGCTCACGGGACCCGCGAACGAACGCGACGCCGAATATCTGCTGCTCAATGGCCGCCACCGGTTGCGGCGCACCCAGGCGCTGGAGGACATCATCGAATTGCTGGAGTCGGGCCTGCGCGTCGTCGGCTGAGCGCCACCCACTAGCCCTGCCCTGTATTGGCATTGTTCGCGACTCCGCGAAGGTTGCGGTGCGAGTCGCCGGGCCGTGCCAAATTTGCCAATCGAAATAATGCATTATTGGCAGCCTTCCGAGGCCGCGGCGCTTATCCCCAGCTTGATTCGCGGAGTCGCCGAATTGATCTTGCAATACCCGATATGGTGGGATGAAACTCTGTCACCACAATATCTCGGGTTCTACCCCATATTTGGGACCAGATCGGAGGAAGAGCCATGGAGTGGACAGAGGAACGGATTGAAGCCTTGCGGGCGCTCTGGATGCAGGGCCTGACCGCGAGTCAGATCGCCGAGCGGCTCGGTGGCGTCAGCCGCAATGCCGTGATCGGCAAGGCCCATCGCCTGGGCCTGTCGGCCCGTCCGTCGCCGATCAAGCGCGAGCCGGGTGCGAAGCCCGTGCCGATGCCGCGTCCGGCCCGCGTCGCGCCGCCCCAGCATCATGCCGAGCCGGTACCGATGCCCTCGGCACCGCCGGCCCCGCAGCCGCAGCTCAGCGCCAAGGCGCCGGGGGCGGCCCCCGCCGGCGGCAGCAAAGGCTGCATGTGGCCGATCGGCGACCCGAAGCAGGCAGGCTTCCATTTCTGCGGCGCGCCGTCGGAAGCCGGACGGCCGTACTGCACGCAGCATTGCGCAGCGGCCTATCACAAACGCCAGGTCGACGCGGCGTAGCTTCCTCTTCCTGTTCCCTCCCCCCTCGAGGGGGAGGGTTAGGGAGGGGGATGACGCGATCTAGCAAACAGACGAATGCCCCAACTCCGCCGCGTTGAGCCGCGAGAGTGAAACAGCGATTCAATAATCTGATTCGGAGGGTACCCCCTCCCTAGCCCTCCCCCTCGAGGGGGGAGGGGACAATGCGTCTGAGCCCCTTCGAAATGAACTGAGCCCCGTTCGCCCCCTACTTCGCCGCCTCCGCGGACGGCAGCGGCGCGCCCGTGTCCAGCAGCACGCGCAGCGCGTCGGCCGGGAGATGGGCCTGCACGGAATCGCCGGGGCCGAACGGGATCTCCTCGCCGCCATTCTGCATCAGCACCTGGATGACGTTGCCGGTGGCGAGCCGCACGATGAGCTGCACCGCGTTGCCGAGATAAACCGAGCGCTCGACCTGGCCCGGCACGCGATTCTCGCCGGTCGAGTCCTTCTTCTCGAGCTTCACGCGCTCGGGGCGGATGGTGATCTTGGTCTGGCCCGAGATCGAGGTGTCGCCGCGCGCGCAGCGCAGATCGAAGCCGCCGGCCTTCACCTGGCAATGGCCCCCGCCCGTGACGCCGCGCGCATTCGCGTCCATCAGGTTGGAGACGCCGAGGAAGTCGGCGACGAACACGGTGGCGGGCTCCTCATAGACCTGCTTGGGCGGCGCGACCTGCTCGACCCGGCCGTTCGACATGACGGCGATGCGGTCGCTCATGGTGAGCGCCTCTTCCTGGTCGTGCGTCACATAGATGAAGGTGATGCCGACCTGCTGCTGCAGCGCCTTGAGCTCGATCTGGAGCTGCTTGCGGAGCTTCGCGTCCAAGGCACCCAGCGGCTCGTCCAGCAGCAGCACCGCGGGCTTGAGCACCAGGGCGCGGGCCAGCGCCACGCGCTGCTGCTGGCCGCCCGACATCATGGCCGGCCGGCGCCGCTCGAACTTGGTGAGCTGCACCAGGTCGAGCGCCTCCCGCACCCGCCGATTGACCTCGTCCCTCTCCACCCGCGCGCGCCGCAGACCGAAGGCGACATTGTCGAACACGTTCAGATGCGGGAACAGCGCGTAGTTCTGGAACACCGTGTTGACATGGCGGCGGTGCGGCGGGGTCTGCGTCATGTCCTCGCCGTCGAGGACGATCTGGCCCTCGGTCGGCTGCTCGAAGCCGGCGATCATGCGCAAGGTCGTCGTCTTGCCGCAGCCCGAGGGACCCAGCAGCGAGAAGAACTCGCCCGCCGGCATATGGAGGTCGATGCCGTCGACCGCGACGAACGCGCCGAACCGCTTGACGAGATGGACCAGTTCTACTTCGCCGCCGGCCACGAAGGCACTCCTGTTGCTGGGATTGATCGCGAGGGCGAAAGCTCGGGCGCCCCGCCCCGCTCAGACATCGAAGGCGCCCATCGAGCTGACCATCGACTTGCCGGCGCCGCCCGCGGGCCGTTCGCCGCGCGTCATGACGCGATAGACCAGATAGGAAATGCCGACGGCGATGAGCGTGAAATAGACCATGATCGAGGCGAGCGCGTTGATCGACGGCAGCGGGGCCGCCCGCGTCGCGCTGTAGATCCGGATCGGGATGGTGTCGCAATCGGCGCCGCAGGAGAGCCACTGGCTGATCACGAAATCGTCGATCGAGATCGCGAACACGATCATCAGGCTCGAGAAGATCGCCGGCATCAGCAGCGGCAGCAGCACCAGCCGCAGGGTTTCCCAGGGCGTGGCCCCGAGATCGGCCGCCGCTTCCTCATACTGGCGCCCGATCGAGAACAGGCGCCCGCGCACGATCACCACGACGTAGGAGAGCGAGAAGGTCACATGTCCGAGGACCTGCGCGGTGGTGCTGGGCTCGATGAAGGTGAAGACGTTGAGGAAGGCCAGCGACAGCGAGACGCCCATCACGATCTCGGGCGTCACCAGCGGAAACAGCATCAGGAAGTTGGAGGCGCTGGCGGCCCGGCCGCGCCAGCGCGCGAGGCCCAGCGCCAGCATCACGCCCAGCGGCGTCGCGATCAGCATGTCGAGGCCCGCGAGCTTCAGGCTCTGGAACAGGGCATGCTGCAGCGCCGGGTCGTGCCAGACCGAATTGACCGGATCGCCCCAGTACCAGCGCGCCCCGGCGAAGCCCTGCCAGGCGGTCTGAGAGCGCCCGTCGTTGAAGGAGAACTGGACCGCGATGATGACGGGCGCGATCGAGGAGATGACATAGACCCAGGTCAGCAGCACCAGGAAGCGCGGCTTGCCCCAGGGGTTGGCGATCCAGTCGGCGGCGCGACGCCCGAAGGTCCGCTGCGGCCGGCGCACGGCACGCGTCGTCAGTGCCGCCTCACTCATCGCGCACCTCGCGCGTCGCCTTGGCGACGGAATACATGTAGTAGGTCATCAGCACCGCCAGGAAGAGCGCCAGGATCATGGTGAGCGAGGCGCCGACCGAGGGCTGCGGACCGCCATGGAAGTAGAGATCGATCTGGTTGCCGAGCATGCTGGTGGTGGGCGAGCCGGAGATGATGTTGGGCGTGTAGTAGTCGCCGAACATCGGCAGCGCGATGATGACGCTGGCCCCCAATATGCCGGTCATCGACAAGGGCAGCGTGACGTGGAGGAAGGCGCTGAAGGGATTGGCGCCCAGGTCGCGCGCCGCCTCCAGCAGGCTCTTGTCGATGCGGTCGAGTGCCGCCAGCAGCGGCAGGATCAGGTAGGGGATATAGCCATAGACCAGCGCCAGGATGACCGAGACCGGGTTGCCGTTCAGCCAGTCCGGCGGATCGGGCATGATATGCGACCAGACGAGGAAGTCGTTCACATAGCCCGAGGGCGAGAAGAGATTCACCCAGGCCAGCATGCGCATCAGGTAGCTGACCCAGAAGGGCAGCACCAGCAGCGCCAGCAGCACCGACTTGGTGCGCCGCGTGTGCCGCGAGATGTAATAGGCGACCGGATAGCCCACGAGCAGGCAGATCGACAAGGCGAGGCCGACATAGACGGTGGTGCGAATGAACACCGCCCAATAGTCGCCGCCCGGCAGGAACCCCCGGAGCGTCTGGAGCAGCGAATCGAAGTTCCACTCCAGGGGATTCCAGGCCGGCATCGGGATCATGAAGATCGGATCGACGCCGCCGAAGGCGACGCCGATCACCGCATAGAACGGCACCAGGAAGAGAAGGACCAGCCAGACCACGCCCGGAAGGGCGAAGGCCGGCCAGAGGCCGCGCGGATAGATCCCGGAATGTTCGCGCATCGATACTATGCGCCCGAGAGGAACTTCGCGTAGGCGCTCTGCCACAGCGCCTGGCCTTTCGCCGTGAGCGTCATCTCCTGGATGGCGCCGTCGCCGAAATCGTCGGCCGTCATCACGGCGGTCTTGAGATTGGCCGGGATGCGGCCTTCCGCGATCAGCTTCTCCGGCGTGATCGAGTTCATCGGCGGCTGATAGCCGTTGAAGCCGAGGAAATTGTCGGTCGCGACGGTGTTGTTGACGATGTAGTCGAGCCAGAGATGGGCCAGCACCGGCTTCTTGGTCGAGGCCGAGATCGCCCAGCAGTCGTTCTGAATCGGACCCTTGCCCTTCGGCGCCGACCAGTAGCTCAGGACCGCCGGATCGGTGCCTTCGGGCATGTAGGAGAACACGCCGCCGAGGAGATCGCCCGACCAGCAATGATGCAGGTAGCAGGTGCCTTCGGGCAGCGTCTGATATTCGGTGATGTTGACCTTGGGATTGCAGATCGGGATCAGCGCCTTCAGATCGGCGAGCGCCGCGTCGATCTCGGCCGGATCCTCGGTGTTGATGTCGTACTTGCCGCGATAGAGCATGGCGAGCACCAGCGCCTCGCGCGAATCGTCGAGCACGCCGACGAAGCCCTTATAGGCCTGCGAGTTCCAGAAGATCGACCAGGGGTTCGAGAGGTTGGGGATGTCCTCCTTGACCTTGTCGTTACGCCAGCCGATGCCGGTCGTATAGACGGTATAGGGAACGGTGTAGCGCGATTCCTGGTCGTAGAACGGGCTGTGCAATGTCGGCCAGACGTTCTTCTTGAGGTTCGGCACATAGTCCGGATTGACCGGCTTGATCAGCTTGCCGGCGACCGCCTGGGCCAGCCGGTCGGGCGTGATGTTGGTGACGTCGGCGCGGACCGCGTGCGTCGCGAGGCGCGTGATGCACTGGTCCATGCTGTCGAAGGTGGTGATCTGGGTCTTCACCTTGTGCAGCTTGCCGAACTCGTCGACCAGCTTCTTATCGATATAGTCCGAGTAATTGAAGATCGTGAAGGTGCCGTCGGTCTCGGGCTCGAGGCCGCTCTTGATCGGATCTTCCCACAGCGGCAGCGTGACCGGCTTGTCGGGACGCGCCAGCGGAATGCCGCCGGGACCCATCAAGGCATCGTCCGCCGAAGCCATGCGCGTCAATGACGGCAACAGCGCCGAACCCACGCCCAACGCCGCCAAGGTCTTGAAGGCCTGCCTTCGCGAAATCCGGCCTGCCCGCAGACTTTCCAGAATCGCGCTCACACCAGCGTCATGATTACGCATCGCCGTCGCCTTTCAGATGGGTTGGAACGAATACCCTTCGGCCTGCCGTCGTCAGACGGCATGGCGGCCCGCTATCGATGTCGGAAGGGTTGGAGTCGACTCTGAAAGCAGGAATCACGTCCTGCTTGCGTATCGATTGCGCAGGTTTGGCCGCCACTGCTCTCACGAGGAAGTTTCGATCGCTGTCTCGCGAAATTCTATCGCTGGTGGCGCAACTCCATCATTAACTGTTGTTCATGTCAATCTGAGAGAGCGCTTATGCCGATGGCCGCCCACGAAAAAGTGCCGCCGGCGGGGAAGAAATTCCAATGGAATCAGAATTCAGCCGTCGCTATCGCAACGGACGGCCCGATGCCCGCAGATCCTCGATGACGAGGCAATGGCTGATGGTTTTCCCGTCGTCGGAAAGCGGCATCAATGCCCACTCGTAGAGGCGCGTGCGCCCGTCGACCCAGAGGATATCGTCGACGCCGAAGACCGGTTTGCGCTGGCGCAGCATCGCGTCGTATTGCGTCAGGAACTCGGCGACCGTCTCCTGATTCCAACCGAGCTCATGCAGCCATTTCCAGGTGAAGTCGACGCCGCGAAGCCGCACGATCTCGGTGCCCACCAGGCGATAGCGGATGCGCAGCGGCTCGTGATGAATCTCGGCGATCGACATGAAGGGGAGGCAGGACACGATCGCGGTCGGATCGATATCGCCCTTGGAGGGAAAGTCACGGCCTTGCCGAAGCTCATCCCAATGGCGATAGAGCCGATCGATATCGACCGACTGAAGCTGATCCCGTTCGAGGAACTGATACATCACGCATTTCCGAATCCGGCCGGCGGGCCACCGTCCAGGAGGGCGGCATCTTAGGGGCGCGTCACCGAACAGTCATGTCCGGTCTCGGCGATGGGGTCTCATCCATTCCGCCGGATTGACGGGCTCGCGATTTCGCGCCTGGCAGCGCGCGCTAGCGGGGTTGGCCGCGTCGACAACCTATTCATAACATTGCGTTTATGCCGGATTCCACTAGCGCCGATCGAAACCGTCACGAACCCCTGGGCAGCGGGGGCAGCGCCGTCGTCCGGACATGTTCCGGACGAATTCCCAGCCCGACCAGCCGTGCCGGAATGCGCTGCAACAGCGGCAAGCGGCCCAGAAGGCGAAGCTGCCAAGGTGCCTCGATCTGCGAATCCTTCGCCAGGACGGGACCGATGACCCGGTTCTGGATCGTGACCTGCAGCCACTGAATGATGCGGGTCGGCAGCATGCGCCGGCGCTGCACAGCCTCGAGCTGGCCGTCTGTCGGCCTCCCTTGACGCAGGGCCGCGGCCAGGATGTTCGCCGCGGCGGCCGAATCCTGGATCGCGAGATTGATGCCGACCCCGCCGATCGGCGACATGGCATGGGCGGCATCGCCGATGAAGAGCAGCCCCGGGCGATGCCATCGGGTCAGCCGATCGACAGTCACGGTCAATAGTTTGATATCGTCCCAGCTGGTGAGCTCGCCGACACGATCGCGCATATAGGGTGCTCCCAGCGCGATCGCTTCCCGCACCGCGCCCAGGCCCTGCTGCTTGATCGCCTCGAACCCGTCCTTGCGGATGACCAGCGCACATTGCCAATAGCTGTCGCGATTGAGCATCACCAGGATGCGGCCGCCATTGATGCGCCCGAGCGGCTCGTCGCCATCGCTCGGGCGGCGCGACAGACGCATCCAGAGCACGTCGATCGGCGAGCCGAGACGTTCGACCGGAAGGCCGGCTCGATCGCGCAGTCGCGAATGCCGCCCGTCGGCACCCACGATCAGATCGGCCCGGAGCGTGAGCGCGCCCTGCCCTGAGCGGGCCCGGACGCCGGTCACGCGGCCCGACTCCTCGATCAGGTCCGCGGCCTCGGTCTCCATCAGCAGCCGGAAGTTCGGATAGCGGCCCGCCTTCACGGCGAGGAAGTTCAGGAAATCCCATTGCGGCATCAGCGCGACGAACCGGCAATGGGTCGGCAGATGGCTGAAATCGGCGATCCGGATGGTCGAGTTGCCGATCACCGCATTGAGATGCCGAACCTCTTCATGCGGCCGCGTCAGGAACTCCGGCAGCAGCCCCAGCTCGTAGATCAGCTCCAGGGTCGAGGGATGGATGGTGTCGCCGCGGAAGTCGCGGAAGAAGTCGGCATGTTTCTCGAGCACCGTGACCGCGACGCCGGCACGCGCCAGCATGAGGCCCAGCATCATCCCGGCCGGACCGCCGCCGACAATGCAGCAGCCGGTTTCGATCGATGGAAGTTCGTCGGCCACCGCTCCTGCCCCCTTTGGCGTCAACCTTTCGAGCCGAATGCCTTCTCATAGGCCTCGGGCTTGAAACCCACCAGCAGCTTGCCGCGGACAACCAGCACGGGGCGCTTGATCATCGAGGGCTGGGCCAGCATCAGGGCGACCGCCTTCTTCTCGGTCAGGCCCTCCTTGTCCTTCTCGGGCAGCCCGCGGAAGGTGGTCCCGGCGCGATTGAGCAGCACCTCCCATCCGACCTCGCGCGCCCAGCCTTCCAGGTGGCCGCGATCGATCCCGGCCGCCTTGTAGTCGTGAAACTCGTAAGCGACGCCGTGACCCTCGAGCCAGGCGCGCGCCTTCTTCATCGTGTCGCAGTTCTTGATGCCGTAGATCGTGACGGCCTTCGCCATGTTGCCGGGGTTCCCTGTGTGAATCGGCCCATCAAGCCCGATCGGCCGCCCCCCAATAGTCTCATAAAGCCGCATCCTTGAAAAACCCGGTTCCAGGGCTTCGGTAAAGCTCCCGACGACTCCGCAATCGAGGGGTCGGGGCGTAAACACTAAGGTGTTTACCTAAGTGTTGGATTGCACTATGGTGAATCCGCCGGATTGCAGAGGTGCCTCGATGCTAAGTTCCGCCGAACCCATCGACAGCGTCTTCCGCGCCCTGTCGGATCCGACGCGCCGCCATGTTCTCGAGCGGCTGAACCGCGGCCCGGGCTCCGTCAGCGAGCTGGCCCAGCCGTTCGATATGGCCCTGCCCTCTTTCATCGAGCATCTCAAGGTGCTCGAGGAGAGCGGATTGGTTCGCTCGCGCAAGACGGGCCGGGTCCGGATCTACCAGCTCGTGCCCAAGCGCCTGAAGCTCGCCGAGGATTGGCTGACCCGGCAGCGCCGGTTCTGGGAACGCCGTCTGGACCAGCTCGACGCCTATCTCTTGACCCTGAAGGAGAAGGAAAAATGACGTCACCGCGGCTATGGCACCCCGACCCCAAGCTCGACCTGGTCCTGGAGCGCGTCATCGACGTGCCGCCGGGGCTGGTGTGGGCCGCCTGGACCAGGCCCGAGCATCTCGTCAAATGGTTCTGCCCGGCCCCCTGGTCGGTCTCGGATTGCGAGATCGAGCTGCGCCCCGGCGGCCTGTTCCGCACCACGATGCGCTCGCCCGAAGGCAAGGACTTCCCGAATGTCGGCTGCTATCTCGAGGTCGTTCCGGAACAGCGGCTGGTCTGGACCGACGCGCTGCTGCCCGGATACCGTCCCTCGACCAATCCCTTCTTCACGGCGATCATCACCCTGGAGCCGCGCGGCCAGGGCACCCGCTACATCGCCACGGCCATCCATCGGGACGAGGCGGGAAAGAAGCAGCATGAGGAAATGGGCTTCTTCCACGGCTGGGGCACGGCGCTCGATCAGCTCGTCGCCCATGCCAGGACGATGACGTGAACGAACCGATCCCGCCTTGCCGAAGGAACCAGACCCATGACGCTGGCACTTCATCTTCATCCCCTCTCGTCCTATTGCCAAAAGGTGCTGATCGCGTTCTACGAGAACGGCGCCGCGTTCGAGCCGAGGCTCGTCAACCTGGGCGATCCTGAGGACAGGAAGCGCCATCTCGATCTCTGGCCCCTCGGCAAGATGCCGGTCCTGCGCGACGAGACCCGCGACGTCACGCTGCCCGAGAGCAGCCTCATCATCGAATATCTGGATCGGCATTATCCGGGTGCCCGGCCGCTCATTCCCGCCGATCCGGAGGCGGCCCTCGAGGCGCGCTTGTGGGACCGCATCTGCGATCTCTACATCATGACCCCGATGCAGAAGATCGTCGGGGATCGGATTCGGCCGGCCGGCACCCAGGACCGTCATGGCGTTGCCGATGCCGAAGCGATGCTCAGCACCGCCTATGGCATATTCGAACAGAGCCTGGCGGACCGGAACTGGGCGGCCGGCGACAGCTTCAGCATCGCCGATTGCGCGGCCGCACCCTCGCTGTTCTTCGCGGATACGCTGGTCCCCTTCTCGGGATCGCACCGGAACCTGTCGGCCTATTTCGAACGGTTGGTGAGCCGTCCGTCCTTCGCGCGGGTGCTCGGGGAAGCCAAGCCTTGGCTTCAGTATTATCCCTTTCAGGATCGAATCCCGGCGCGCTTCCGCTAAACTCCGGCCAGCCGCGGCACGGGTGCGTCAGCCGGCGGCCGGGGTGTCCGTGTCGGCTCTGCTGGCGGATTGCGGCCTGATGAACAGCCCCGTCACCTTGTCGACTTGAAGCCCCGTCTCGCCGCGCCCAATTGAATCTGCGGCGAGTCCCGCCCGCGGGACGCCCCCACGAAACATCGAAACCGGTCCATTGCGATGAGCGCGCCTCAATCCAAGACATTCTTCATTACCGGCGTCAGCTCCGGCTTCGGGCGCGCCCTCTCCGAGGCGGCGCTGGCCGCCGGCCATCGCGTCGTCGGGACGTTGCGCAAGGAGCCCGAGCGCGCCGCGTTCGAGGCCCAGAAGCCCGGGCGGTCGCTCGGCGTCCTTCTCGACGTGACCGACATCGCGCGGATCGGCCCGACGATTGCCAAGGTCGAGGCGGAGACCGGGCCCATCGATGTCCTGGTCAACAACGCCGGCTATGGCCATGAAGGCCTTCTCGAGGAATCCACGCTGGACGAGTTGCGCCGCCAGCTCGAAGTCAATTTCTTCGGTGCGGTCGCGGTGATCCAGGCGGTGCTGCCCTTCATGCGCAAGCGGCGCGCCGGCCGGATCGTCAACATCACCTCGATGGGCGGGATCATCACCCTCCCGGGAATCAGCTTCTATCACGCCAGCAAGTTCGCGCTCGAGGGCCTGTCGGAATCCCTGGGCAAGGAAGTGAAGGGGCTCGGCATCCATGTCACGGCCGTCGAGCCGGGTTCCTTCCGCACGGATTGGGCCGGCCGATCCATGGTGCGCGCAGCGCGCAGCATCCCGGACTACGACGCGGTCATGAATCCGATCCGCGAACGCCGTCAGGCCGCGAGCGGACGCCAGCAGGGCGATCCGGCCAAGGCGGCGGCGGCGATCCTGACGCTCCTGGAATCGAACGACCCGCCGGCCCACCTGCTGCTCGGGTCGGATGCCGTCAGATTGGCCCATGAAAAGTTGCAGGCCCTGCAGGCGGACTTCGATCGATGGAAGTCCCTTTCCCTGTCCACCGACTATCCGGCCTGACCCATTCGAACTTTCACTGGAGCCAATCCGATGTCCAATCCCGATGCCCGCGCCTCCGGCCAGTTTTCCCTCGGCGACACGAAAGTCACGCGTCTCGGTTATGGCGCCATGCGCATCACCGGGCCTGGAATTTGGGGCGAGCCCAAGGATCGCAAAGAGGCCTTGCGCACCTTGAAACGGCTGCCTGAACTCGGCGTGAACTTTATCGACACCGCCGATAGCTATGGGCCCTATATCAGTGAGGATCTGATCGCGGAGGCGCTGCATCCGTACAATGGCCTCCTGATCGCCACCAAGGGGGGCCTGACACGAACCGGTCCGGACAAGTGGGAGTCGCTCGGCCGTCCGGAATATCTCCGGCAATGCGTGGCGACGAGCCTGCGCCGGCTCAAGGTCGAGCAGATCGACCTCTGGCAGCTTCACCGCATCGATCCGAAAGTTCCCCAGGACGAGCAGTTCGGCGTCATCAAGGAGATGCAGCAGGCAGGGTTGATCCGCCATGCCGGCCTCAGCCAGGTCAGCGTCGACGAGATCAAGGCCGCGCAGAAAGTCTTCACCGTCGCCACGGTCCAGAACCGCTACAATCTCGCGGATCGCGCCGACGAGAAGGTGCTGGCCTATTGCGAGACCCAGGGCATCGGATTCATTCCCTGGTTCCCCCTGGCGGCCGGCGACCTCCTCAAGCCGGGCGGACCGCTCGACGCCATCAGCAAGGCGCATGGCGCGACGCCGGGCCAGATCGCCTTGGCCTGGATGCTCAAACGCAGCCCGGTCATGCTGCCGATCCCCGGCACGAGCCAGGTCCGCCATCTGGAAGAGAACGTCGCGGCTGCGCAGATTCAACTATCGGCCGAAGAGCTCAAGTCGCTCGACGCCCTCGGCCGATAGCCGCGAGCGGACGACCCGACGCGCCGTCACCGTCGGCTCTCGGGGCGCCCCCGCAGGGAGCGGCCGACGCCTGGCAATTCAAATCGACCTCGCGATAGAGCAGGCCCCCGTCGGATCGGTGGACCGCGTCCACCCGCGGTCCAGCCGTCTCGATTATCGCCGTGGCAAAGGCGCGCAGTACAGGTCATAGAGGGTCTGAAGCACCGCACGGACCTCGTCGCTCGCCAGACTGTAGAAGATCGTCTGCGCGTCGCGCCGCGTCTTGACGAGACCCTGCATGCGCATCCTGCCCAGATGCTGGGACAGCGCCGACTGGCTGAGCCCCGCGATCACCGCAAGCTGGCCCACCGACCGTTCGCCTTCCACCAGATAACATAACACCAGCAAGCGCTTGGAATTCGCCATCGAGGCCAGGAGTTCGGCCGCCTCCTCGGCCCGTTCTTCGAGCACGGCGAGCGGGGGCTTGGCGGCGAGAGCGGATGTCTTTTTCATGCTTGACATATTAGCATTTCCGAATATACGTATCAACACAAATACAGGAGGCCCCCATGGCCAATATCGGATCCTTCGACCGCGTCCTGCGCGCCATTCTTGGCATCGTTCTTCTCCTGCTCCCCTTCATTCCGGCAACCGCCGCCGCCCTGTCGGGGCTGGGATCCTGGATCTGGGCTTTGCCGGTCGTCGGCGCGGTCCTTTTGCTGACCGCAATATTCCGCTTCTGCCCGGCCTACTCCCTCTTGGGCATCCGCACCTGCGCGGTCAAGTGATCGGGACGCTTCCATGACGAGCTTCACTCCTTTCGCATCCCTCGCTGGCGGCGTGCTGATCGGAATATCGGCCGTGCTGCTCATGGCATCCCATGGACGCATTGCCGGGATCAGCGGCATCGTCTCGCGGTTGTTCCCGCCCTACGGGGACGATGGCTTTCTCGGGCGGCTGGCCTTCCTCCTGGGTCTCGTCGCGGCGCCCTTTGCCGTCCGCAGCGTCACCGGCGAAGCCGTCACGCAGACGGTCTCCCAAGATCTGGGGCTGATGATCGCGGCGGGTCTTCTGGTCGGCTTCGGGACCGTCTGGGGCAATGGCTGCACCAGTGGCCATGGCGTTTGTGGCATTGCCCGCCTCTCGCCACGATCGATCGTCGCCACCCTTACCTTCATGGCGACGGGCGCCGCGACCGTCTTCGTCGCCCGCCACCTGATCGGAGGTTGACGATGGGCATTCTTCTCCAGTTCGCCATCGCCCTGATCTTCGGCATCGGCCTCGTGATCTCCGGCATGGCCAACCCGGCAAAGGTTCTCAATTTCCTCGACGTCGCGGGAAGCTGGGACCCGAGCCTCGCTTTCGTCATGGCCGGCGCCGTCGCCGTGACCATGATCGGCTATCGCCTGATCCTCGCGCGACCCAAGCCCCTCTTTGCGCCCGAGTTCCAGCTTCCGACCCGACGCGAGATCGACGCGCCCCTGATCCTCGGTGCCGGACTCTTCGGCGTCGGCTGGG
>CAVOLB010000008.1:0-11257 GCA_963696655.1 uncultured Alphaproteobacteria bacterium | reverse complement strand
CATGTATTGCTTGGGCCAGCGCATTGCCGTTCTCGGCTTCGGGCTTGAGCTCCGAAAGGGCACGGAAATAATCGCCCTTCTCGTAATAGGCCATGCCCTCGTCAAAGCCGGCCCGGGCGGCGCCGGCGATGGCCATGGCACCGGCCAGACAGAGAGCCGCGACGATGCCCCTCGCGCGGCGCATCACGGCATATCCTCCGCGGCGACGATTTCGAGATAGCGGCCATATTTGGTGTTCTTCAGCTCGGCCGCGAGCTTCAGCAACTGCCGCTTGTCGATGAAGCCCTTGCGATAGGCGATCTCCTCGATGCAGGCGATCTTGAGACCCTGGCGCTGCTCCATGATGCGCACGAAGCTCGCCGCCTCGATCAGCGAATCGTGGGTGCCGGTGTCGAGCCAGGCATAGCCGCGCCCCATCTTCTCGACATGGAGCCGTCCGGCGGTCAGATAGGCGCCGTTGACGTCGGTGATCTCCAATTCGCCGCGGGCCGAGGGGCGGATGCGGCGCGCGATCTCGACCACCGCGGGGTCGTAGAAATAGAGTCCGGTCACCGCCCAGTTGGAGCGGGGCTGCTTCGGCTTCTCGACGATCGATTGGGCGCGGCCATGGGCGTCGAACTCGACCACGCCATAGCGTTCCGGGTCGTCGACCCAATAGGCGAAGACGGTGGCGCCCTGGTCGCGCGCATTCGCATTCTCCAGCAACTCGGTCAACCCATGGCCGAAGAAGAGATTGTCGCCCAGCACCAGGGCGCTCGGGCTCTCGCCGATGAAATCGGCGCCGATGAGGAAGGCCTGCGCCAGCCCTTCGGGGCGCGGCTGCTCGGCGTAGCTGATATCCAGACCCCAGCGCGCGCCATTGCCGAACAGGGCGCGGAAACCCGGCAGGTCGCGCGGCGTGCTGATGAGCAGGATTTCGCGGATGCCGGCATGCATGAGGGTCGCCAGCGGGTAATAGACCATCGGCTTGTCGTAGATCGGCAGCAGCTGCTTGCTGATGGCGTGGGTCACCGGATAGAGCCGCGTCCCGCTGCCGCCGGCCAGGATGATGCCTTTTCGCGTCATATCAGATCCTTCGTTCCGCCCGCGGCCATGATCTCCGAGAGGCACTCCGCCATGCTCACTTCCCAGGCTCTCGGCAGGATACCGTAAACCGCGCCGATGCGTCCGCAATCCAGCACGGCATTGGCGGGGCGGCGCGCCGGCAACGGGTAGGCGCTGGTGGGAATAGGCGTCAGGCGGGGCACCTTGTGCCCACGGGCGGCGAGCCAGTCGAAGATGAATTTCGCCTGGCCGAACCGCGTCGTCGAACCGGTATTGCAGAAATGGAAGGTGCCATGACCGTCGGTCTTGCCCGCGGCGAGGGCGGCGGCGATTTCGACGATGGCGCCTGCCGCATCGGCGGCGGCCGTCGGCGAGCCGTGCTGATCGTCGATGATCCTCAGTTCCGGCCGTTCGGCGGCCAATCGCAGCATGGTCCCGACGAAACTGCCCTCGCCGAAGGGACTGTAGATCCAGGCGGTGCGCAGGATCACATGGCGCTCGATCCGTTCCCGCACGGCGCGCTCGCCGGCTTCCTTGCTGGCGCCATAGACCGACACGGGGCCGACCGGATCGTCTTCGCGGTAGGGCGTGCGCTTGGTGCCGTCGAACACATAGTCGGTCGAGATATGGATCAGGGCGGCGCCGCAGCCGGCAGCCCCTTCGGCCAGGGCCGCGGCGCCGTCGCGATTGAGCCGGTAGGCGAGATCGGGTTCCGACTCGGCCTTGTCGACGGCGGTGTAAGCGGCGGCATTGATCACGATATCGGCGCCGCTTCGGGCCACCTCGCGGGCCGCCCGCGCCGGGTCCATGAGGTCCAGGCTGTCGCGCCCGCGGCATTCGAGCACAAAGCCGCCGGGCAGGGGCGCGCTCGCCAGCGCGCGCGCGATCTGCCCCGAACGTCCGGCGACCAGGATGCGCTGGGCCATGAGGAGCGTCCGATCCGCTCAGCCCTGGGGGATCGGGCCGGCCGGCTGGTCGGTTTCGGAAGTGAGACCCAGCCTTTCGCCGCGATAGACGCCCGAGCGGATCCGTTCCCACCAGCGGCGATTGTCGAGATACCAGCGCACGGTCTTTTCGAGGCCGCTGTCGAAATTCTCCCGCGCCCGCCAGCCGAGCTCCTGCTTGATCTTGGTGGCGTCGATCGCATAGCGCATGTCGTGGCCCGGGCGGTCCGACACGAACTCGATCAGCTCCTCATGGCGGCGCCCCGGCACCAGGCGATCGAGGATGGCGCAGAGCTTGCGCACCACGTCGATATTCTTCCATTCGGCGTCGCCGCCGACATTGTATTTCTCGCCGGTCCGCCCTCGCGTCACCACCAGCCAGAGGGCGCGGGCATGGTCCTCGACATAGAGCCAGTCGCGCCGGTTCTCGCCCTTGCCATAGACCGGCAGCTTCTTGCCCTCGAGCGCGTTGATGATCATCAGGGGGATGAGTTTCTCCGGGAACTGGCAGGGCCCGTAATTGTTGGAGCAGTTGCTGATGACGACCGGCAGCCCATAGGTGTGATGCCAGGCGCGGGCCAGGTGGTCGGCCGCGGCCTTGCTGGCGGAATAGGGCGAGTTGGGCTGATAGGGCGATTCCTCTTCGAACAGGCCCTCTGGTCCCAGCGATCCGTAGACCTCGTCGGTCGAGACGTTGTGGAAGCGGAATCGGGCGCGCTTGGGCTCCTCCAGCTCGCGCCAGTAGCGCCGGGCGGTCTCGAGCAGGACATAGGTGCCGCGGATATTGGTATCGATGAAGGGGGCGGGACCGTCGATCGAGCGGTCGACATGGGACTCTGCCGCCAGATGCATGATCGCGTCGGGGCGATGCTGGCGAAAAGCGGACTCCATCGAGGCGGCGTCGCAGATATCCGCCTTGAGCAGCCGGAACCGCGCGCTGTCGCGCACGTCGCTCAGCGATTCCAGGTTCGCCGCATAGGTCAGCTTGTCGACCACCAGCAGGTCGGCATTGGTCTCATGGACAAGATAGCGGCACAGCGCGGATCCGATGAAGCCGGCGCCTCCCGTAACGATGATCCGCATCCCCGTCATGCTCGATGGCCTCTCACGCTCAATTGTCGCCGCTCGTTATCGGTCCGTCGGTAATTTCCATCGGTAACGAAATCGAAATGGCTCGCGCGGGAATATTCGCGGCGAGCGCGGTCGGGCTCAGTCGGTATAGCGGAACGGGAGGTCCGTATCCGCGAGAAAGGGCAGTTTCGCATCTTTTTCCGACAAGACTGCTGAAGCTTCCTTAACGGGCCAGTCGATTCCGAGGCTCGGATCGTTCCAATTGATGCCCGAATCATGGGGTGCGGAGTACGGAGTCGAGACCTTGTAGAAGACCAGGCTGTCGGGCTCGAGCGTGCAGAACCCATGGGCGAAGCCGGCTGGGACCAGCATCTGGTTGCCGCGATCGCCGCTGAGCTCGGCGGCGACATGCCGACGATAGGTCGGCGATCCGCGGCGCAGATCGACGGCCACGTCGAAGATCCGGCCCCGAATCACGCCCACGAGCTTCGCCTGGGCTGCCGGCGGGAGCTGGAAATGCAGGCCCCGGATCGTGCCGACATGGGTCGAGAGCGAGAGATTGTCCTGGCAGAAGTCGAGATCGAGCCCGGCCTGCTTCAGCTTCTCGCGGTTGAACCACTCGGCGAAAAAGCCTCGGCGATCGGCAAAGCGGGGGGCGGTCAAAATCTTGACGCCGGAGATCGCTGTGTCTTCGATTTGCATCGACTCGGGTTCGATAAGGGTTAAGAAGCATGGGGTGGCGAGAACGCTCCCCTGACATTAGCATGGCGTGCCGGTCCAGCGGCAAGTTCGAGGGTCATCTTCTCTGACGCGTGCCGTCGACGGGACCCGCAGCCGAAGCGGCCCAGGCTCGAGGGATTATGACCACCGACAAACGCAAACGTGGCGCGAAAAAGTCCGGCAAAGCGCCTGCAGGCCGGAAGCCGGTCCGCAAGCCCGGGGCCAAGGCCGCCGCGAGCAGGCCGGCCGTGGCATCCAAGGCGGCGGCCGCGCCGGCGCGCATGCGACCGACGGCGGCAAAGCGCAATCCCGCCGATGCGGCGCAGCTCGGGCTCGAGCTGATCACGTCGGCACCTGCGGTCGCGGCCGTGATGGTCGTGCCGGGCAGCCCCGAAGCCGAGCATGCGCAGCGGATCAAGACGGCCGTCGACGAACTGCAGGCGGGCAATCTCGAAGCGGCCGGCGCCATTCTCGAACCCTTGCTCGCCGCGCGGGTCGAAGACTTCGAGACCCTGCATGCGGGCGCGGTGCTGCGGCTGAGGCTCGGCCGCTTTTCCGAAGCCCTGGAACTGATGCAGAAGGCGGTCACGAAGAATCCGGGCGACGCCCAGGCGCAACAGAACCTGGGCGCGATGCTGGCGCGACAAGGACGGCTCGAGGAGGCCGCCACCTATTTCACGCGTGCGATCGCCATCGACCCGCAGAATGTGTCCGCGCAGACAAATCTCGGCCTGATCTATCAGAGCCGCGGGCAGATCGAGGCGGCCACGGCCTGCTACAAGAAAGCGATCGCCGCCGACCCCGGCATGGCCGAGGGGCATAGCCGCCTGGCGGCGGCCCTGAAGGATGTGGGCGATCTGCCAGGCGCCATCGCCTCGGCGCGCCGGGCGCTGGAGCTTCGGCCCAACTATCCGGAGGCGCTGGGCAACCTGATTCATTATCTCCAGCATGTCTGCGACTGGCGCGACCTGCCGGCACTGGAGGCGAAACTCGATCAATTGACCGGACCCGCGCTGATGCGGGGGACCAAGTCCGGCGAAACGCCACTGCTGTCGATCGTCCGCTCGGCCGACCCGGTGCGCAATCTGCGCGTCGCCCGTGCCGCGTCGAAGGATCTTCTCGCCAGCATGGCGAGCCTCAACATGCATTTCCCCCATGACCGGCGGCGGGGGCCGCGCAAGAAGCTCACCATCGGCTATCTCAGCGGCGACTTCCGCAATCATCCGGTGGCCCATCTCGTGCGCGGCCTGTTTCAGCGTCACGACCGCAGCCGGTTCCGGGTGATCGGCTATTCCTACGGTCCGGACGACGGCAGCGCCTATCGCAGTCATATCGCCTCGAGCTGCGATCTCTTCGTCGATCTGCGCAGCGCCGGCACGGCGGCCGGCGCGCGGCGGATCTATGAGGATGGCGTCGATATCCTGATCGAGATCACGGGCTATGTCGCGGGGCACCGCCTCGATATCCCGGCCCTTCGTCCCGCACCGCTGCAGGTGAGCTGGCTGGGCTTTCCGGGCTCGACCGGCGCCAGTTTCTTCGACTATGCCATCGTCGATCAGACCGTCCTGCCGCAGTCCCAGGTCTCGTCCTTCTCGGAGCGGCCGATCTGGATGCCGCATTCCTACCAGATCAACGATTCCGGTCAGGCGATCTCGGCCAAGACCTTCCGGCGCTCCGACTTCCATCTGCCCGAGAACGGATTCGTGTTCTGCTGTTTCAACAACACCTACAAGATCGAGCCGAAGATGTTCGATCTCTGGATGCGCCTGCTGAAGGCGGTGCCGGGCTCGGTATTGTGGCTGCTGCGCTCCAATGCGCAGGCCGAGGAGAATCTCAGGCGCGAGGCTGTGGCGCGGGGCGTGGCGGCCGAACGGCTGCTGTTCGACGGCAAGCTGCCCAAGGATCAGCATCTGGCGCGCCTGGCGCTGGCCGACCTGGCGCTCGACACGCTCATCTATAACGGCCACACGACCTCCAGCGACGCGCTGTGGGCGGGCGTGCCGGTGGTCGGCTTTTCGGGCACCCATTTCGCCAACCGGGTCTCCGCCAGTCTGCTCACCAATCTCGGCCTGCAGGAGCTGATCGCCCACAATCTCGAACGCTATGAAGCGCTGGTGCTGGAGCTGGTGCGCGATCCGGCGCGTCTGCGGGGCATCAGGCGCAGGCTGGCGGAACGGCGCATGCGCTGGCCCCTGTTCGACACGGCGCGGTTCGTGCGCAATCTCGAGGCGGCCCTGATCGGCATCTGGAATCTCCATGAGGCCAACAAGCCGCCGTCGCCCATCGTGGTCGCGGATCGAGATCCGATGGAATCCGCGCCCTTTGCGCCGATTCCGCCGAGCTCCTGAGTGCGCCCGAACCGACTGTCGACCGGCGCGAATGGCGGCTCGGTCGCTATCTCGATGCGCATTTCCGGTAGGAATTCGCGTCGTGGTTCTCGCTCCCGGCAGGCGCGCGCTCCTCTGACAGGCCGAAGGCCGATTGCCTGACGCTGATGTCGCGCAACGCATAGCTGCCAAGCGGCGTCAGCCTCTCGCCGCAAATGCCGGCGAACGCCGCCGAGGTGACGACGGAGCGGCCGAGATCGCGGGCGAGCCGTTCGAGCCGGGCCGCGAGATTGATGGCGGGACCGATGACCGTAAAGTCGAGCCGGCGACCGCCGCCGACATTGCCGTAAAGCACCTCGCCGACATGCAACGCCAGGCTGAAAGGCATCTGGGCGGTGTGCTCCGCGGCCGCCCTATGCTCCAGGGCGAGGATCTTGGTGCGCGCTTCGCGCGCGGCGGCGAGGGCCGCGGCGCAGACGCGCGCCGGCCCGCCATCGGCGGTCGGAAAGATGGCGAGCAAGCCGTCGCCCATGAACTTCAGAACCTCGCCGCCCCGCGCCTCGATGGCCGGTACCTGACAGTCGAAGTAGCGATTGAGCAGCGCGGTCAATTCCCGCGGCGGCAGCCGATCGGCAAGGCTGGTGAAGCCGCGCAGATCGGAGAGCCAGATCGCCGCATGGATCAACTCCGTATCGCCACGGCGCATATGCCCGGCGAGAACGCGGGCGCCGGCCTGACGACCCAGATAGGTCTCGAGGAGGGTGACCTCCGCCCGGCGCAGGCTGCGGATCTCCGCAAGCCGTGCGAGCGGCCGGGCGACGGCGGCGAGCGCCGCCAAATCTTCATCGGCAAATCCGGCGGGCTGCCGCGCGGCCCAGCTGGCGACATGGATCTCGCCATTCGTGAAAGGAAGCGGTGTCGCGAAATAGTCCATGAAGCCCTCTTCCTGGAGCTTGCCGAGGAGGGGAAATTCATGGCCGACGGCATCGTCATCGAGCCGGCGGCGCAGCGGCAGGCCATTGCGCTGGACCCAGTTGGCCGGACCGGCGAGAAACGCCTCGGATCCGAGGAGATCGTGGGCGGCCTCGCTCGATTCGACGGGCCGGCCGCGACGCCAGACATAGATGCGGCCGGCAATATCGGGATGCAGCACCGTCACGAAGATGGCCGCGCGCTCCAAGGGAATGCCGGCGCCGGCCAGCCGGCGGCACAGCGCCGCCATGAGCTCCTGCGGGTCGGGTGCGCTGCGCGCGCCGTCATCCAGCCAGGCGATGATTCCACGGATGTCTCTCATGATGCGTCGGAACCTTCGCGTGAATGCGGCTTCATGCTCCAGGAAGTCCCGGCGGATTCAGGGGTGCCGAGCCCAGGCGTTGCCGGCAGGGATTCGTCATTCGCGTTCATCTTGGGCAAGGTCGAGACTGAAACGGACGTCCTTTCCCTTTGCCGACGAGGCGTTGGAAAACGCCCCCGGCGCTCCTTGGGGGAGGAGCGCCGGGGTAACCGGTTCGCGTTCGGGATTGGGGGGCTGAACGACGAGCCGGAGTGGGTTTGCCATCGACGTTCTACAGGTCGCGCCTCCAAATCGGCGGAGCTGCCGGTCCTGTCCTGCCGACCGTCATTCCATTGCGATCGCGTGATCCGGACCGCCTCCGCCCCCGCTCGACGGCTTCTTGAAGACGATGAGCAGCGGCAGCACGGCGATCGCGGCGATCATCAGCAGCTTGTAATCGTCGATATAGGCGATGATCTGCGCCTGGCGCGTGAGGACGGCATCGAGCGCGGCCCGGCCGGCGGCGGTCAGAGGGTTCCAGAACTCGGCGATCGTCGGGTCCTCGAACATCCGGTTCACGGCCGTGACCTGCTGCGCGAGCTCGGCATGATTGATCTGCGTGTTCCTCGTCAACAGACCGGTCACTACCGAGATGCCGACGCTCGAACCGATGTTGCGCGACAGGCTGTAGAGGCCGGCGCCTTCCGCCCGCAGCTCGGGCGACAGCGTCGACAGCGTCACCACGCTGAGCGGCACGAAGAGGAATCCAAGACCGATGCCCTGGATCACGCCGATCACGACGATGGTCGTCTGCGAGACGTCGGGCGTCCAACCCGTCATCACATAGAAGGTCCAGGCGGTGAGTCCCAGGCCGGTGCCGAGAAGGACCCGCGTATCGACCCGCCCGATCAGCCTTCCGACCAGCATCATGGCGGCCATCGTGCCGACGCCCCGGGGCCCCAGCACGAGGCCCGCGGTCACGATCGGATAGTCCATGAGGTTCTGCAGATAGGGAGGCTGCAGCGCCAGCGAGGCGTAATAGGTGAGGCCGACGATCGCGACGAAGAGCAGGCCGGCCGTGAAGTTGCGGTCGCGGAACAGCGATGGCCTGACGAAGGGCTCGCGGGCGGTGAAGGTATGGACCAGGAACAGATAGGCCGCCGAGGCGGCGATGATGGCCTCGGCGACGATCTCGCCGGAGCCGAACCAGTCGAGCTGCTCGCCGCGGTCCAGCATGACCTGCAGGGCGCCGATCGTCAGGCTCAGGGTGCCGAACCCGAACCAATCCAGCTTCGCCGTGCTGTTTCGTGGCGTCTCGGACAGAAACGTCGTCATGCCGAGGAAGGCGAGCGCGCCGATCGGCAGGTTGATATAGAAGACGTAGCGCCAGCTATAGGCCTCGGTCAGCCAGCCGCCGAGCACCGGCCCCAGAACGGGACCGGCCATCACCGCGACGCCCCACAGCGCCATGGCGGAGCCCTGGCGTTCCTTCGGATAGATATTCATCAGCACCGTCTGCGACAGCGGGACGAGGGCGGCGCCGAACAGGCCCTGCAGGACCCGGAACAGCACGATCTCGACCAGGGACTGGGCCATGCCGCACAGCATCGAGGCGATGGTGAAGCCGACGACGGAGACGAGGAAAAGGCGCTTGAGCCCGAACCGCCCGGCGAGATAGCCGGTCGGCGGCGTCATGATCGCGGCGGCGACGATGTAGGAGGTCAGCACCCAGGCGATCTGATCCTGGCTCGCCGATACGCTGCCCTGCATGTAGGGCAACGCGACGTTGGCGATGGTCGTGTCGAGCGCCTGCATGAGGGTGGCGAGGATCACGCAGACGGTGATTGCCGCCCGGTTGCCGCCATCCGCTGAAGCTGCCGCCGACATCACTGTTCCTGCTGGGCGCGACCGAACAAGGCGGTAAGAAAATGCGGCAAGCCCCGCACATGGCCGGTGTTCACGTCGACCACGGCGCTCATGCCGGCGCGCAAAGGCGGCAGGTTCTTGTCGCCCGTGTCGACGCGCACGCGCATCGGAATGCGCTGCACGACCTTCACCCAGTTGCCGCTGGTGTTCTGCGCCGGCAGCAGCGAGAACTCCTGGGCCGCCGTCGGACTGATGCTCTCGACGATACCGGTCCATCGCGCATCCGGATAGGTATCCACCGTCACCGTGACCGACTGCCCCGGCTGCACATAAGTCAGCTCCGTCTCCTTGGGATTCGCGTCGACCCAGACATGATCCGTGGCGACGAGATAGAAGGCGGTCGTCGAGGCCTCGAGATATTTGCCGGGCGCGATCGACGGCACATTCGTCACGATGCCGGCGAACGGCGCCCTGACGACGGCGTGATCCAGTTGACGCGCCGCCTCGTCGCGCTGCGCCACGGCATCGAGATAGCGGGGATTCTGCTCGACCGGACCGTCGGGATCGCCATTGAGGTTGGCGGCGATCGCGGCGAGCTGCTCGGTCAAGGAGGCCTGCTTCTGCTGGGCGTTCTGCAGGTCCCGACGCGCCGTGTCGAAGGCCGACTGTGACGCGTAATTCGCTTTCAGGAGATCCTGCTGGCGGTGGAACTGGGTCTCGTAATAAGCGATATCGTCCTGTGCCTGCTTGATCTGCGCCTGCATGTCCCGGTCGGTTGCCTTGAGGGCGTTCAGGTCGTTTCGAACCATGCCGACCTGCGCGTCCGCGCGCGCCAGCGCCAGGCGGAACTGGAGATCGTCGAGGCGATACAGAATTTGGCCGGCCTCGACATGCTGGTTCTCGGTGACATCGACGGTTTTGACGAGACCGGAGACATCAGTCGAGATGCCGACCTTGTCGGCCTCGACATAGGCGTTGTCCGTCGACATCACGCTGCCGCCCGTTACATACCAGTAGCCCCCGGCGATCAGCGCCAACGGCAGCAGCAGGAACAGCACCCGGCGCAGCTGACGCCGACGGGACCGCGGCGCCTTCTCGGGCGCGGAGCGTCGTCTCGCGGGTTTATCCGATCGCGCTAGGGGAGGAACGGGCCTTGGTGTCGATGTTTCGTCCGCGGACGGCGAAAACTCGGCCTCTGCCGGGGGGGGCGTGGCCTCTTTGGGCGCCTGAATTTGCATGGTTCCAAGATGTTGACGAGTACCGGAAATGAAAATCCCATATCTATTGCATTCGATGCTGAGAGAAATTCAGCAATCGATCCTGCGATCCGGGCGCGTTTTACCCTTCATCCCGCCAGATTACCGCCCCGTCATGAATACCCCGTCATGAATGCCCCGTTGACGAATGTCCCGTTGACGAATGCAACGGCTCTTTCCGAGGTGACAAGCGATCTCAACGGCAGCCGACACGCGCCAGAGGCGCCGCGCTCTGCGCTGCCCCGGCCGGTGCCGGCACCATGCCGGCCTTCTCGATCACCCGCATGGCCTCGAGCTGATCGAGCAGCGCGGACCGTTCTTCCCCATCGATCTCGCGGAACTCGGCATCGATTTCCGCGCGGGTGAAACGCCGTTTCGTCAGAACCCAGTCCACCAGACGATGCGCCCCCGGCGGCAAGGATACCCCCTGCCGGTTGCTCTTCAGGACATAGCCGCGCTCCTGGCGGAGAACGCGCAAATGGTTGGCCATCACATGGTAGGTCTGAGAAGGGCGGCGCAGGGGCAGGGCATAAGATCCGCGCACTCCCCGATGGCTCCGCTGCGCCTGGACGAGATCGGCGAGCGTTTCGGGATCGCGCAGCAGCGCCCCCAGGCGATCGGCCAGGCGCGCCAGGTGATCCTCGAGCGCCTTGCCGGCACCGGCATCGCCCGGCGGGGGCAGGTCGTCCCGAAAGAGGGGGTCTGCCACGCAATGCTTCTCGAGCAGATGCAGCAGGTCCAGCCCGCGCAACGAGA
>CAVOLB010000007.1:0-8843 GCA_963696655.1 uncultured Alphaproteobacteria bacterium | reverse complement strand
GGCCGCGAGGCGGTGCTGCGGCGCAAGGAGCATCCGCAGCGGACGCTCGTGGGGCTCGAGCTCGAAGGCAACGAGGCGGCTTCCCATGGCAATTGCGTCCATGTCGGCCGCGCCCAGGTGGGCGTCGTCACCTCCGGCTGCCGCTCGCCGATCCTGAAGAAGAACATCGCGCTCTGCCGCATGGACATCGCCTATGCCGCGATCGGCACCGAGGTCGAGGTCGGCAAGCTCGACGGCCAGCAGAAGCGCATCCCGGCGACGGTGGTGCGGTTCCCGTTCTACGATCCCGAGAAGCTGAAGCCGCGGTCGTAGAACTCGTTTAGTCATGCCGGCCATCAAGCGTGTGAAAGAATTGAGCGGAGCATAGAAACTCCACGCCCCCTCCCCCTGCGGGAGGGGGTAGGGGGAGGGGCGATGCCGCATGAGGTCTTGGTAAAAAGTGCTGAGTCTGGTCTGCTCGTGTTGGACCGTCCGCAACTCAGCCCGCGCCCGCTGCTTTCAGAGCGTTGATCGATCGTAAGTGTGGCCGTCATCGCGCCCATGCCGCCCCTCCCCCTACCCCCTCCCGCAAGGGGAGGGGGCGAGAGTATTTCTGAATCATTCGATTTCTTCACACGCTCCTTCGCCGGCATGACGATAGGGAGGGTGCGCCGCTACCTTCTCTCCGGCGGAATATCGCGCACCGCTTTCGAGAATTCCGCGATCTCGGCCTTGTCGTAGCTCAGATGCACGCGTTGCATCGAGGCCGGGCGCTTTGCGAGGGACAGGCCCGGGCGGCGCTCGACAACGGGGCGGATCGGGCGTGGCGCGAAGCCGCCGCCGCAGTTCGGGCAGACATTGGCGAGATGAAGCTCGACGCAATCCGCGCAGAACGTGCATTCATAGGTGCAGATCCGCGCCTCGGTCGCCTGCGGCGGCAGGTCCTTGTCGCAATACTCACAATTGGGCCGAAGTTCCAGCATCGGGAGCTCCCAGGGTTGTGCTGAAGGTCTTGCGATAGCTCGAGGGATCGATCGAGAGATGGCGATGAAAGGCGCGGCGCATCCGTTCCGGCGCGCCGAAGCCGCAATCGCGCGCGATGGCGTCGATCGAGGCCCCGGATTGTTCGAGGCGCAGCCTGGCCGCGTCGATCCGCGCCTGCTCGACGAATTTTGCGGGCGTCATGCCGGTATCGGCGACGAAGGCGCGCGCGAAATTGCGCGGGCTCATGGCGGCGATGGCGGCGAGCGCCGGGACCGACAGGTCGGCCTCGGGATGATCGAGAATATGGCGCTGCGCCCGCCGGACCGGGTCGCGGCCTTCCTCGGCCACGAGATGCGGGCTGAACTGCGACTGGCCGCCGGGACGGCGCAGGAACAGGACCAGCTCGCGCGCGACCTGGACGGCGACATCGCGGCCCCAATCCTGCTCGAGGAGATGGAGGGCGAGATCCATGCCGGCGGTGACGCCGCCCGAGCTGTAGAACTTGCCGTGGCGCAGGAAGATGCGATCCGGCTCGACCCGGATTTCGGGGAACTCCCGGGCGAGCCGGGCGCAGTCGGACCAGTGCGTGGTGACGGCACGCCCGTTCAGGAGCCCAGTGGCCGCCAGCAGGAACGCGCCGCTGCAGACCGACGCCACGCGCCGCGACGACCTGGCCGTCTCGCCGATCCACCGGATCAGGCGCCGGCTCTTCCGTGCCTGCCAGACGCCGCTGCCGCCGGCGACGAGGAGGCTGTCGATCGGCTTCTTCTTCGCGGAGATCGCCTGGGTGGCGACGAGCCGGAGCCCGCTGTTCATGGTGACCGGCCCGGCGCGCTGGGCGAGGATCTGGAGGCGGTAGGCGGGCGCGGCGGCGAGGCCCTGCGCGATCAGCCATCGGTTGGCGCTGCCGAAGACCTCGAGCGGGCCGACGACATCGAGGATCTGGGCGTTCTCGACCGCGAGCATGGCGATGACGCGCGGCTTGGCGGATCGGCGGGCGGGGCGGAGGGAAGGGGTCGTTGCCATGGGCGGATTATCCGTTCGGCGGGGATTGGCAGCAATGACATTGACCCCTCGTTTTCTGCCAGACCGCCGACAGGCGCCGGCGCTGCCGGGAGGGGACACCGGAGATGAAAATCCGGCCATTCTGAGCCGTCTTGGGGCCGTCCCGAACTCCTGCTAGGCTTCCGGCCCCCGACCCCGACGGAGCCTTCCCGCATGTCCCCGTCTTCCGCCGGCGCCGCCGCGCGCGACATCGTTTCGGCCGAAGCCCGCGAGCGCGAGCTGGCGATGCTGGCCGAGCTCGAGCGCAAGGTGCTCTGGCTCGCGAGCTGGACCATCCATAACGCAAACCATATCCGCGAGAACGAGGACGGCCTCAAGGTCGGCGGCCACCAGGCCTCTTCGGCGTCGCTCGCGACCGTGATGACGGCGCTCTATTTCTCGATCCTCGAGCCGCAGGACCGGGTGGCGGTCAAGCCGCATGCGAGCCCGATCTTCCACGCGATCCAGTATCTGCTCGGCAACCAGTCGCGCGACCAGCTCGAGCGCTTCCGCGGCTTCGGCGGCGCGCAATCCTATCCCTCGCGCACCAAGGACCAGGACGATGTCGATTTCTCGACCGGCTCGGTGGGGCTGGGTGCCGCCATCACCATCATGGGCAGCCTGGCGCGCGACTATCTGAAGGCCAAGCCCTGGGCGAAGGGGTTGCAGCCGGGCCGCATGGTGGCGCTGGTGGGCGATGCCGAGCTCGACGAGGGCAATGTCTATGAGGCGCTGCTCGAGGGCTGGAAGCACGGCCTCAAGGATTGCTGGTGGGTCGTCGACTATAACCGCCAGAGCCTCGACGCGGTCGCGAGCGACCGCCTGTTCGAGAAGGTCGAGCATCTCTTCCTCAATATGGGCTGGGAGGTGGTGACGCTCAAATATGGGCGGTTGTTGACCGAGGCCTTCAGGCAGCCGGGCGGCGAAGCGCTGCGGCAATGGATCGATTCCTGCCCCAACAGCATCTATTCGGCGCTCACCTATGAGGGGGCCGCCGGGTGGCGCCGCCAGCTCGAGGCCGATATCGGCGGCGAGCGCGGGGTCCCTGAGCTGCTCGCGCGTTACGACGATGCAGGGCTGGCGCGGCTCATGACCAATCTCGGCGGCCACGATCTGGGGCTGCTGCTCGACGCCTTCCGCGCCGCCGGTCGCGACCGGCCGGTCTGCTTCATCGCCTATACGGTCAAGGGCCATGGGCTGCCCTTCGCCGGGCACAAGGACAATCACGCCGGGCTGATGACGCCGGCGCAGATGGAGCAGTTCCGGTCCGAGAACCGGGTGCGGCCCGGCCATGAATGGGACGCGTTCGAGGGGCTCGAAGGGCCGGTGGCCGAGCTGGAGCGTTTCCTGGCCGGGGTGCCGTTCCGCTCGACCGCGACCCGCCGCCATCATCCGCCGGCGCTGCCGGTGCCCGAGGATTTTCCCTGCCCCCAGGGCCAGACGATGTCGACGCAGGAGGGCTTCGGCAAGATCCTGAACGAGCTCGCTGCCGGCAGCTCGGAGCTCGCGGCCCGGATCGTCACCACCTCGCCCGACGTCACGGTCTCGACCAATCTCGGACCCTGGGTCAATCGCCGCGGACGTTTCTCCTTCGCCGCGCAGGAGGATCCGTTCCAGCTCCGGCGGCTGACCTCGCCCCAGAAATGGGGCGGCGGCCCCGAGGGCCAGCATATCGAGCTCGGCATCGCCGAGAACAATCTGTTCCTGATGCTGGGTGCCCTGGGCCTGACCCACAGCCTGATGGATCAGTGGCTGCTGCCCATCGGCACGCTCTACGATCCCTTCATCCAGCGCGGCCTCGATGCGCTCAACTATGCCTGCTACCAGGATGCGCGCTTCCTGCTGGTGGCCACGCCCTCGGGCATCACCCTGGCGCCGGAGGGCGGCGCCCATCAATCGATCGCGACGCCCTTGATCGGCATCGCCCAGGACGGCATCGCCGCCTTCGAGCCGGCCTATGTGGACGAGCTCTCGGCCATCATGAAATGGGGCTTCGCCTATATGCAGCGCGACAAGCAGGCGAAGGCAGCGGCGTGGGAGCGCGAGGCCTGGGTGCGCGAGGAGACCGGCGGCTCGGTCTATCTGCGGCTCTCGACGCGGCCCCTGGCGCAGCCGGGGCGCGACCTGGACGCGGCCGTCACCGAAGGCATCATCCAGGGCGGCTATTGGATGCGCCCGCCGGCGCCCGGATGCCGGCTCGCGGTCTGCTATATGGGCGCGGTCGCCGAGGAGGCGCAGCGCGCGGCGGGGCTGCTGGCCGAGGACATCCCCGATATCGCCGTGCTGGCCATCACCTCCGCCGACCGGCTCTGCGCCGGCTGGCATGCCGCGGAGAAGAAGCGCCAGCTCCACGCCGGCGACGAAGAGGCGGTGGCGATCCCGGACAGCTATGTCGAGCGGCTGCTGGCGCCCCTCGCGCGCGACGCGTCATTGGTGACGGTGCTCGACGGCCATCCGGCCGCACTCTCCTGGCTGGGCGGCGTGCGCGGCCACCGGGTCCAGGCGCTGGGCGTCGAGCATTTCGGGCAGACGGGAACCATCGGCGATCTCTACCGCTATTACCGCATCGACGAGAAGGCGATCGTCGAGGCGTCGCTGGCGGCGCTCGGTCGGAAATCGGCGCGGGCGCGGGATTACATCGCGAAGCTCTGAGCGGCCGATCGGCTCGACGATGGTCCCGACGAAGACTGGAGACTCCAAATCGCGGTTGACCTCATGCTCGCTCCTCGAGGGCTCTCCAGGTTTTATGCTTCTCCATGGGGTGCGAAGCGGCGGGATGCTAGTCTTCCGAGCGCATCCGGCCGTGTCGGATGATGCCCGGCCGCTTGCCTCCGACAAAGGAGAACCCCAGCTTGTTCGAAAGAGTCCGCGGCCATCTGCTGCACCACGCACGGTTCTATATCGCGGCGTTCCTGGGTTTCGTCATCTGGCTGCTGCTCCAGATCTTTCCCTTGTCGGTCCTGCCGCCGCCCTTGCCGATCCTGCTGGCGGGCGATGCCTTCTTCGCGATCTATCTCGTGCTGACCATGCTGCTCGCGCTCTACGAGGCGCCGAGCCGGATGCGGCAGCGGGCCAGCGTCGAGGACGAGGGCTTCGGGCTGATCGCGGGCATGACGCTGGTCGCGGTCGCCCTCAGCATCGGCTCGATCTTCATCCTCCTGAACCGGAGCGGCGGGGAGATCACCCGCATCGGTCTCTTGCTCTCCGTCGCCAATGTGCCGCTGGGGTGGCTGACGCTGCATATGGCGGCGTCTTTCCATTACGCGCATCTCTACTATGCCCGGGTGGACGACAAGGACGGCAAGAAGCGCGATGCGGGCGGCCTGAAATTCCCCGGCGGCGGCGACCCCGTCATGTGGGATTTCCTCTATTATTCCTTCGTCGTCGGCATGACGGCCCAGGTCTCCGACGTGCAGACGCTCACCACCGAGGTTCGCCGCCTGACCCTCGTCCATGGTATTGTCTCGTTCTTCTTCAACACCGTGCTGCTGGCGCTCGCCGTCAATATCGTGGTCGCGCAGGCGCAGTGAATCAGGAGGCATCGGATGACTGAAAACGACAAGGTCTTCGCCGGTTCGATCCCGGGGCTCTATGACCGCTATCTGGGGCCAATGCTGTTCGAACCCTATGCCCAGGATATGGCCCGGCGCCTGGCAGCGCTGAAGGAAGGCCGCCTGCTCGAGATCGCGGCCGGGACCGGGATCGTGACGCGCGCGCTGGATCGTGCGCTGCCGCCGAAGGTCGCCATCAAGGCGACCGATCTCAATCAGGCGATGCTCGACCATGCGATGACGCAGCTCCGGTCGGCGCGCGTCCAATGGCAGCAGGCCGATGCGCTGGCGCTGCCCTTCGAGGACGAGGCGTTCGACGCCCTGGTCTGCCAGTTCGGGGCCATGTTCTTCCCGGACAAACCGAAGGCGTTCCGGGAGGCGCGGCGGGTGCTGAAGCCCGGTGGCCTCTTCCTCTTCAATGTCTGGGATCGCCTCGAGGAGAGCGAGGTGAGCCTGGTGGTCACCGACGCGGTCGCGGCCTGTTTCCCGCAAGATCCGCCCCAGTTCCTCCGCCGGGCTCCCCACGGTTACCACGACACGGCCGCGATCCGCCGCGATCTGGAGGCGGGCGGCTTCGGCGCGATCAAATCCGAAGTCGTGAAGAAACAGACCCGCGCCTCGTCGCCGCGCGATCCCGCGATCGGCTTTTGTCAGGGCTCCCCCTTGCGCAACGAGATCGAGGCGCGCGATCCGAAGCGCCTTGCGGAGGTTACGGAGATCGCCACCCGGGCGGTCGCGGCCCGGTTCGGCAACGGGCCGATCACCAGCGAGATGCAGGCGATCGTCTTCGAGGTGCGGAAGTAACGGAATTCGTTCGACGCGGGCAGGGGAGGCCGATGGCCATCGGCCCGGCCCGGACTTATGCTCCGTCTTGGATTCCGGGGAACGAGGGAGAGCGTGAATGGCGGGGACGGGAAAGCTCGTAGAGCGCATCAGGGCCGGCGAGACGGTCATCGGCAGCTGGTTCACCGTTCCGCATCCCATGGTGGCGGAGACGCTGGCGCAGGGCGGCTTCGATTTCCTGCTGCTCGACGGCGAGCATGCGCCGGTGCCGCCCGATGCCGTCAGCGGCCTGCTGCCCTCGACCGAGCTCCATGGCTGCCCGGTGATCTACCGGCCGCGCACCAACAGCGTCGATCTCATCCGCGGCGCGCTCGATGCGGGCGTGACCGGCGTCATGGTGCCGATGATCGAGAACGCCGCCCAGGCCAAGGCGGCGCTCGACGCCGCGAAATATCCGCCGCTGGGCCGGCGCGGGATCGGGCCCTGGCGCGCCTCCAACTATTACGACAGCTATCTCGACTATGTGGCGACGGCGAACGAACGGACCTGCGTCGTGCTGCAGATCGAGAGCAAGGCGGCGGTGGACGCGATCGACAGCATCGCGGCCCTGCCGGGCGTCGATGTGCTCTATGTCGGTCCGGCGGACATGGCGGGCTCGATGGGCCTCAAGCCGGGCGAGCGCCACGCCGAGCTGACGGCCGCCATCCGCCGCGTCGCCGAGGCCGCGAAGATGCATGGCAAGGCGGTGGGCATCGACGTCACCTCGTTGGATTTCTTCGCCGCCTACCAGGAGATGGGCTTCACCTATTTCACCTACGGCATCGACACCAGCTACCTGATGGACGGCGCCCGCGCGGCGAGCCAGGCCCTGCGAGCCCACGTCAAGCCGAGGCGCTGACGCCCGTCGCGTGAGAGCCTGGCCGCGAGGCGTCAGGTCCCGGCCTTGGCAATCAGTCGATTGATCTCGCTGGCCGAAACGGCGATCCCGAGGCCCTTGAGCCCGGACTTCGTAGTCAGGCTCGTCGATAGGATTCCGATGACCTGGCCGGCCAGGTTGATGACCGGGCTCCCGTCATTGCCGGTGTTGATGGGCGCATCGACCTGGACGACATCGACCCCATCGAGTTTGCGGATTGCACTCACGACCCCCGTCGTCAGCGCCCCTTGCAAATCGGTGGGAGAGCCGATCATGAGCAGCCGATTGCCGACAGCGGGTGGGTCTGAATCAATGGTCAATGGTATCAGGGTGGCGGGGCCGCTGATCCTGATGAGCGCCAAATCTAGCTTGGCATCGACCGCGACGACCTCGGCCTTGCGGCTCTGCCCGTCGCCAAGGATGACGCGAACCAGCTTGGAGCTTCCGACGGCTCGCGCCGTGGTCACGATGAGGTCTTTTCGAACTGCAAAGCCGGCTCCCTCGCTCTCGGCGGCAAGGACATCGACAACGCTGCCAAGAGCCGTCCTATAGGCGCTTGACACGATGTCGTCGCTTGGTTGGATGCCTTGGGCGACGGCTGGGGTTGTAGTTCGCGTCGTGACAGGCGGGGAGAGTTGGATATCTTGGACGGCGACCGTTTTCATATCGAGCACCACATTGTTGTGGTCCCGGATGGTCAGCTTAAGGGGAAAATTCCGCGACCTTTCGGCGCCCGTGACTGTATCTATGAGAACTTCAACCGGCCCATCGCTCTGGAATGATGTAACACTGTTGTCCTCGTTATTTCTGAAGGACCCGCTGAGACCGCCGGAGAGAAAAAGTGAAGACCCGGAACCGGCGCGTGCGCTCCATCGTTGTTGGAGAACGTCGGCGCCAAGAGGAACGAGGTCCGGCAGGTCGCTCACCCCGAGTGGGCGGCGCGCCGGATTTGCGTGCCGTCCTGCGACGCACGCAGCGTCAGGGGCCGGTTCCGAAGGGAGCCGGCCCTTGATGTTTCCGCGCTGTACTTCGCCGGGGCGCATTTTTATGGTCGGTGCGATTTGTCCATTGACCAGCAGGTACCGGTTGCGGACAAATGCCCGATCATCGCCTAACGCCAGGAAATCGTTTACTTTTCCGGTGTCGTCGTAGGGAAGGGTTTGCAGCATGAAGATTTTTTCATTGGCGTTGGCTTTCATGATGGACTCGGGCGTTTTGGCGGGATCGTCCTCAACGATGATCGCGCCTTCCATGCCGCTGCCCACTTGGACGCCGGTGGAACCATGCACATGGGGGTGATACCAATATGTGCCGGGGCCATGGTTTTTCGGGATGTTAATGGTGATTTGCCTGGGGTTGGCGCTTAGGCTGCTATTTTTAGAATTCTTATAGGGAACCGGCGGCACCATGACCAGGATATTGTCGGCATCGCCGCTGGGAGAAACGTGCATGCCGTGGGTGTGCAGGTTGGTGCAATTGAATTTGTCGGGCAGCGGCGATCCGCCGAATGCATCGTGCGGATTATTGCAAAGCTGTTCCGGCGTTAATTTTCCGGTCTGGCCCAAGGCGTTGTTGAGGGTGATGTT
>CAVOLB010000006.1:0-20617 GCA_963696655.1 uncultured Alphaproteobacteria bacterium | reverse complement strand
GAGGCTCTCGAGGGCCTGCAGCAGGGCCGGCTGGGTCAGCCAGTGGACATCGTCGAGCATGACGGTGAACCGGCCCTCGATACGCGACAGGTCGTTGACCAGGCTCGCGAGCGCCGGCGCCACCGGCAGGTTCGGGCTCGAACGCAGCAGCGACACCGCCCCCTTGCCGAGGCGCGGCTGGGCCGCCTGGATCGCGGCGATCAGGTAGCAGAGAAAGCGGCCGACCTCGTCGTCATCTTCGTCAAGCGAGAGCCAGGCGACCGGAACCGCCTCGGTCTCCAGGCGCCGGGCCCATTGCAGCAGAAGCGTGGTCTTGCCGAAGCCCGCCGGTGCCGCAATGGTCGTGAGCCGGCTGCCCTCGGCGCGCGCCAGCAATGCATGCAGCCGTCGCCGATCGACGGCCGCGGCGTTCAAGGGCGGCAGGCGGTATTTGGTGCCGATCAGGCTGAGATCGGATTGCCACATGGCTTGCGGCCTTGGCGGCCGCGCCCTCCCTTGCAATGTTTCCGGCCGCCTCTTCGAGGGCGGCTTGGAGCCGGTGCCGGCCGGGCATGACGCCGGTGGCCCGTCGGAACCGACTCTAGCGACGCACGGCCAGGAGGCAAGGGCCGGCGGGTGTGGCGCCCGGCGGCCCTGCCCTTTCCCGGTCCGGGACCGGTCTCAGGCGGGAACCAGCGTGGGCAGGATCCGGATGGCGCGGGTCAGGTTGAAGAGGTTGGGCGAGGTCGCCTGCACCGCCGCATGGATCTCGCGGAACTGCTCGGGCGAGCCGTTGCCGCTCATACGCACCCGGACCTGCATCGTCTCGTAGCCCGCCGGGACCGAAGCATCGAGCCCGAGGAACCCGCGCAGGTCGAGGGCGCCCTCGGCTTCGATCTCGAGCCGGTCGAGCGACACGCCCCGGAGCGCGGCGTTGGCGGCATAGCCGACGATCAGGCAGGCATTGAGCGCCGCCATCAGCAGCTCCTGCGGATTGGGCGCGATGTTGCTGCCGTCGAGCTCCAGCGGCTCGTCGGCGGTAATGTCGAATTCGCGGCGGATCTCCTGGCCGCCCAGCCGATAGCTCTCGACATGACCCTCGCTGCGGGTCTGCCCCTTCCAGGCCGATCGCACCTTGAACTCGATCCGCGCCTGTCCCGGATCGCGCCGGATGCCGGCGACCAGCGCCTCGATCTTCGCCAGATCGAATCCGTTCACATGGGTTGGGGTCTTCGCGGGCGTCATGTCGTTCATCGTCGGTCTCCATCTACAGGGGTGAAACGAGGGCATGCTCGGGAGCGGGTCTAGCAGAAGGCCGGCGCGATCAATTCGATGCGCTGGCGGTGTTTCGGATCCAGCGCACCCAGCGTCGCGAGGAAGCGCGGATGGGTCATGCCGGAACCGAGGAAGGTCCAGCGATTGGCCTGATGCTGCAGCTGTCCGAAGATCTCCGCCTCGCTGGCGGTCAGCATGCGACCGGTGGCGCGCTCGAAGCTCTCGCGGTCGAAGGCCACCTGCTGTTCGAGACCCTTGTCGATGAAGCCGCCGATGGCGAGATAATCCTCGACGCCCTTCTCGATCTCGGCCGTCGAATAGGTTTCCGTCATGCCCATCACCATGAGCGTGTCGAGCTTGGCGTGCTGGCATTCCTCCTGCCAGTGATGCTTCAGGAGAATCGCGAACAGCGGGTCGATCCCGAGATCGTCCTTCACGCTGTCGACATAATGACGCTGCGTCATCCATTCGATCTGCAGGATCGCCAGCGCGACACCGAGCGGATGATGCGCCAGGACCACCTCGGCGACGGCATCGGCCGGCCCGATCGCCGCGCAGGCATGGCCGAAGCCCGCCTCGAACTCGGCGCAGAAGCGTTTGAAGAGATGGATATGCTTGGCCTCCTCGCCGGCGAACTGAAGCAGCGCGCGCACCTGATGATCGTCGCGATCGAGCCGGGCGCGGGTGTGATCCAGGAGGAAGGGCAGGATGAATTCCTCGACCAGCCCGAAGACATAGAGATAGCCATGGCCGCGGATCTGGTTCAGCACCCGGCGCTCGTCGGGGGTGAGGAAGGTCAGCCGTTCGGTCTGGGCCAAACTCTCCGGCAGGAAGGGCCGGGAGAACTCCAGGCGCTTCTCGCCGCCGATGATGTCTTCGATGCGCCAATTGACGCGCTGCGAGGCCGCCAATGCGGCTTCGTAGCTAAAACCCTCGATCGTCATGTGTTTTCCTCTTGTTCCAGGCGAGACCGGAGGATGGCCCCGCGTCGGGGAGGAATTTCCCCCTAGGCCGTGAGAAATGCGGTGGCGATAGGCGTTGAATCCCAGGCCCATTCGTTGTAACTGGCGTGGAAATCACGCAACATCGGCGCGTTCGGCGATCGGCCACCGCCCCGGTCTCCCAAAGGGGGACCGGCCCGTCGCGGCAGCGCGAAAGAGACGTCATGCTGACACTTCGAGTCTTGGGCAGGATGGAGCTGGCGCGGGACGGCGCCGCCTTGCCGTTGCCGCAATCGAAGAAGACGCGGGCGCTCCTCGCCTATCTGGCCGTCACGGGCCGCGCCCATTCGCGCGACAAGCTCTGCGAGATGTTCTGGGACCTGCCGGACGATCCGCGCGGATCGCTGCGCTGGAGCCTCTCGAAGCTGCGCACGCTGGTGAATGACGAGCGGCGGGAGCGGCTGGACGCGGACCGCGAGAGCGTTTCGCTCGATTGCCGCGACATCGATGTCGATCTGCTGAGAATCCGGGAATCCATCGACGAGGATATCGACGGCGCGCCGCAGCCCGTCCTGACCGCGGCCTTGAAGGCTTTCCGGGGTCCCTTCCTCGACGGCATCGACCTCGATCGCTGCCCCGGCTTCCAATCCTGGATGGTGGCGGAGCGCGAGCAGGCGCGCATCCTCCATGCCCGGACCCTGTTCCAGCTGGCGAACCGGCTGGGCGAGTCCCGGCCGGAGGAAGCGCTGGCCTATATGCGGCGAATGATCGAGGTCGAGCCGGACTGCGAAGAGGCGCGAACCGCTTTTGTCCGGCTGCTGATGCGCAACGGTCTCGCCAACGAGGCCGAGCAGCAATTTGAGATCGCGCGCCGGCATATCCAGGAATTGAGCGGCGCTCCCGCCGCCATGTTGACGCTGGCCTGGCGGGAGCTGCGCGGGTTGCCGCCGGTGCCGTCAGGCCCGGAGGGACGTGGACCCACTCTGGGCTACAACCCCGTCTCCCGAAAGGCGACGGCACCCGCCGCGGTCGCGGTGATGGAGCGGGGCGATCCACCCGCCGCCGGCGATGCGATACCCGCGCCGCTGCGCGATATCGAGCAGGAGATCCGCTTTTGCACCGCACCGGACGGCACGCGGATCGCCTATGGCACGGCGGGCCAGGGTCCGCCGCTGGTGAAAACCGCGAACTGGCTCAATCATCTCGAGTTCGATTGGCAGAGTCCGGTATGGCGCCATCTGCTGCACGCGCTGGCGCGCCACCATCAGCTGGTCCGCTATGACGAACGCGGCAACGGGCTATCGGACTGGTCCACCCCGGATCTGAGTTTCGAATCGTTCCTCTATGATCTGGAGACGGTGATCGATGCGGCCGGGCTCGACCGTTTTCCCCTGTTCGGGATCTCGCAAGGCTGTGCGGTCTCGATCGCCTATGCGGTGCGCCACCCGGAGCGGGTGACACGCCTCATTCTCGCCGGCGGCTATGCGCGCGGCTGGCGCAGGCGTGGGTCACCGGGAGAAATCGCACGCCGTGAGGCGCTGCAGACCCTGACGCTGCAGGGCTGGGGCCAGGAGAGTCCCGCTTATCGTCAGATCTTCACATCGCTCTACCTGCCCGACGCGACGCCCGAACAGGCGAACTGGTGGAACGAGCTGCAGCGCATCACGGCCTCGCCGCAGAACGCCTACCGCCTCACCGAGGCCTTCAGCGATATCGATGTCCGCGATCTGTTGGGCCAGGTGAAGGTGCCGACCCTGGTGCTGCACAGCCGGGGCGATGCGGTGGTCCCGTTCGATTGCGGCCGCGAGCTCGCCGGCGGCATCCGCGGCGCGCGCTTCGTGCCGCTGGAGAGCCGCAACCACATCATTCTCGAGCATGAACCCGCGTGGGTCCGGTTCCTGGCCGAGATCTCCGCCTTCCTGCCGGCTTGTCCGGCCCCCTGACGCGACGCTTCAGGCGGCGCAACCCACGCAAGGATCGCGATCGTCGTTGTCGGCCTTCTTGGCGGCCGGGACCGTCCTGGTCGCCAGGCTGGAAACCGTGACCATATCGGGCGTTTCGCGCGGATCCTTCAGCCCATAGGCCACCATCACGATCTCGTCGCGGCAGACGCCGATATCGCGCAACTGATGGTCCGTGAGCGCGTTGAGGGCCTCCAGGCCCTTGCGGCGCTCATGCCACGCCAGCGCCTGGGCGGGCAATGAACGGAGCCCTTGCGCGACGGTGGTGAGAGTCTTGGACAGGCCGTTCGGGCCCAGGGGTGACAGACCGAGAGACAAGCGATTCATGAAAACCTCCTCGACAGGCAGACGCGACGAAACAGGCGCCCGGAAGGGCGTCGCCGGCCGCCCTCTGGCGGGGGCCGTTCCGTCGGCGGATGGGCGGATCTCTAAGCGGTTGGCGCTGAAGGCGCCGTGGGAACCAGCGTGGTATCGGCGGGCCCAGCGTGGAACTTCCTGCTGGAGCGATCGTCGCGCCGCCGGCCCCGGCTATCCGCTAAGGCCCGACCTTCTCTTAGGTCGGCAACGCTGCCGCACTATTCAAGAGGAGGCGCCACTGGAAGATGACGATTCCACTACGGGGCGTATGGAAATTAAGAAGATCATGCGCCCCAGCGATCTGATCGATCAGTCAGATCAGGCCTCGGCCTTCATGCCGGATCGACGCTGGGGGCGTGGGCCGGGCGGCCTCTGATCCGGTCTGCGACATTTCGTACCACCACATAGAAGACCGGGGTGAAGACCAGGCCGAACAAGGTCACGCCCAGCATGCCGAACAGCACCGTGGTGCCGAGGGATTGCCGCATCTCCGCGCCGGCGCCGGTGGCGATCGCCAGCGGCAGCACGCCGAGGATGAAGGCGAAGGAGGTCATCAGGATCGGGCGCAGGCGGGTCCGGGCCGCGCTCACGGCGGATTCGACCCGCGCCATGCCGGTCGCTTCGGCCTGGCGCGCGAATTCGACGATCAGAATCGCGTTCTTGGCGGCAAGGCCCACCAGGACGACGAAGCCGACCTGCGCCAGGATATTGATGTCGAATCCTCGCAAGGTGAGCCCGGTGATCGCGGCCAGCAGACACATCGGCACGATCAGCACGATCGAGAGCGGCAGGGCCCAGCTCTCATACTGCGCGGCCAGCACCAGGAAGACGAACAGCACCGCCGCGGCGAAAATCAGGATGGTGGTGTTGCCGACCTGCTTCTCCTGATAGGCGAGCTCGGTCCATTCGTAGCCGAAGCCGTCGGGCAGCCGTTCGGCGGCGATACGCTCCATCGCCGCCAGCGCCTCGCCGCTCGAGACCCCGGGGCCCGTCTGCCCCTGGACCTCGGTCGACGGATAGAGATTGTAGCGCGTCACGCGATAGGGCCCGGTGCGATCCTCGAAGGAGGCGACGGACCCCAGCGGGACCATCGCTCCCGCCGCGTTGCGCATCTTGAGATTGGTGATGTCGTTGACGGTCCGGCGGAACTCGCTGTCGGCCTGCGCCGTCACCCGGTAGGTGCGGCCGAGGAAGTTGAAGTCGTTGACGAAGGCCGAGCCCAGATAGACTTCCAGCACCTCGAACACCTGGGCCGGCGTGACGCCCAGCATCTCCGCGCGAACGCGATCGATATCGGCGTAGATGCGCGGCGTCTTGGTGTTGAAGAGGGTGAAGACGCCGGCGAGATGGGGATCCTGGTTGGCCGCTCCGATGATGTCCTGGGTGACGGCTTCCAGCGCCTGAAGGCCGCGCCCCCGCCGGTCCTGGACCATCATCTTGAAGCCGCCGCCGGTGCCGATGCCGCGCACGGAAGGGGGCGGGATGACGATGATGAAAGCGTCCTTGAGGGCGCCGAGACGCTGCTGCAGCGAGGCGCGAATCTTGTCGGCCGAAAGGCCCTTGGCAACACGAACGTCGAAGGGCTCGAGCGGGGTGAAGATGGCGCCGGCATTGGGCGCGTTGGTGAAGGTGGCGCCGTCGAAACCGGCGAAGGGAACGGCGTGGGCGATGCCGGGAGTCTTCAGGACGATTTCGGTGGCGTCGTGGATCACCTTGTCGGTCCGCGCCAGCGAGGAGCCCGGCGGCAGCTGCACCACGACGATCAGATAGGCCTGGTCGAGCTGCGGGATGAAGCCGGTGGGGGTGCGGGCGAACTGGAACCCGGTGAGCGCCACCAGGCCGGCATAGACCACCAGCACCAGGACGGAAAGCCGGATCAGCCGCCGCGCCGTGCCGCCATAGCCCAGCGACAGATGGTCGAAGCCGGTGTTGAACAGGCGGAAGAAAGCCCGGACCGGGCGGAACAGAAGGCGGGCGATAAGACCATCGGCTTCCGACGCGTTGCCATGCGGCTTGAACAAAAGGGCGCAGAGCGCCGGGCTCAAGGTCAGCGAGACAAAGCAGGAGATGATCGTCGCCGTGGCGATGGTGACGGCGAACTGCCGGAAGAACTGGCCGGAGATGCCCGGTATGAAGGTCGCGGGGACGAACACGGCCGTGAGCGTCAGGGCGATCGCGACCAGCGCGGTGCCGACTTCGTCCATCGTTTGTCGCGTCGCATCGCGGGGCGACAGGCCGCGCCTGAGATTGCGCTCCACATTCTCGACCACCACGATCGCGTCGTCGACCACGATGCCGATGGCGAGCACCAGCCCGAACAGGGAGAGCGTGTTGAGCGAATAACCGATCGCCTCGAGGACCGCGAAGGTGCCCACCAGCGAAACCGGGATCGCGACGATGGGAATGATCGAGGCGCGCCAGGTCTGCAGGAACAGGATGACCACCAGGATGACGAGGGCGGTCGCCTCGTAGATCGTCTTGACGACCTCATCGACCGACTGGGCGATGAACTCCGTCGGATTGTAGACGACGTCGTAGCGCACGCCGTCCGGGAAGGCTTTCGCCAGATCCTTCATCGTGTCGAGCACCAGCTTGGCGGTCGCAAGCGCATTCGAGCCGGGCCGCTGGAACACCAGCAGCGGGACCGCCTGCCGATCGTCGAGATAGCCGTTGGCGCTGTAGTCCTGGGCGCCGATCTCGACCCGCGCGACGTCGCGCAGCCGGGTCACGCGGCCGTCGGGATCGGTCCGGACCACGACATCCGCGAACTGGCGCGCGTCGACCAGCCGTCCCAGGGTTTCGACGTTGAGCTGGAACGCCGTCTGATTCGGCATGGGCGGCTGGTTCAGCACGCCCGAGGCGACCTGCACATTCTGCGCCTGCAAGGCCGCGATCACGTCGCCGGCGGTCAGATCGCGGGCGGCGATCTTGTCGGGATCGAGCCAGACCCGCATCGCATAGTCGCGCGAGCCGAAGATGCGGACGTCGCCCACGCCCGGAATTCGCGAGAGCACGTCGCGAACCTGGAGCGTGGCGTAGTTCGAGAGATAGAGCTGGTCGCGGCTGCCGTCCGGCGAGCTCAGATGGATGACCATCAGCATGTCGGGCGAATTCTTGCGCACCGTCACGCCGAGCCGCCGGACCTCCTCCGGCAAACGCGGTTCGGCCACCGCTTCGCGATTCTGCACCAGCACCTGGGCGGTATCGAGATTGGTCCCAAGCGCGAAGGTGACGGTCAGCACCAGATTGCCGTCGCTGGTCGCCTGCGACGTCATATAGAGCATGTTGTCGACGCCGTTGATCTCCTGCTCGAGCGGCGTCGCCACCGTGTTGCTGACGGTCTCGGCCGAGGCACCCGGATAGCTGGCACGCACCTCGATCGTCGGCGGCACGATGTCGGGATATTGCGACACCGGCAGCGTGAGATAGGCGATGGCGCCGATGATGGTGATGAACACCGCGATGACGATCGCGAAGATCGGCCGATCGATGAAGAAATGGGAGAGTCGCATGGCCGATCTACTCTTCCGGATCCGGCAGATCGATCTTGCCTTCTTCCACCGTCACCTTGCCGCCGGGTCGCGCCCGCAACAGCCCGCTGATGATGATCCGGTCGTTGGGATCGAGACCCGAGCGGATGATCCGCAGATCGGGTCCGCGATTGGGACCGAGCCGCACCACCTTGGGCACCACGGTCCCGTCGTCCGCCACCGTCATGACGAGCTTCCTGGCCTGGTCCGAGACGATGGCGGCCTCGGGGATCAGGATGGCGTCGTAGGGCTCCGAGCCCGGGATCCGGACCCGGCCGAACTGACCGGGCGTCACCAGCAATGTCGGGTTCGGCAGGAGCGCGCGGACCCGGATCGTGCCGGCGCTGCGGTCGACCTGGTTGTCGATGAAGTCGATCGTGCCGTTCATGCTCCATTTCTGCTCGTCGATCAGCTGCGCCTGGACCGGGACGGATCCGCCGCGCACCGACTTCAGGCGCCCTTCGGCGATGGCGCGCTGATATTCCAGCAGGTTGGATTCGCTGACATCGAACAGGAGGCGGATCGGATCGAGCGACACGATCGTGGTGAGCAGCGTCGTGCCTCCACCCGATCCCCCGGTCACCAGATTGCCGATGCTGATCGTATGGGCGCTGATGCGGCCGGTGACGGGTGCCGTGATCCGCGTATATTCCAGATTGAGCTTCGCCTCGTCGACCGCCGCCTGGGCCACGGTGATCGAGGCCGCCGCGTTGCGGGCCTGCTGGACCCGTTCGTCATAGGAGCTGGCCGAGGCGAAGTCGTTCTTTCGCAGCGCCTCGGAACGTTTCACCTGGGCGATGGCGAGGTCCGAGGCCGCGCGGGCCTGTTCGAGCTGCGCCTGGGCCGAGGCCAGCGCGATCTGGAAGGGCCGCGGATCGATCTCGAACAGCAGATCGCCTTCATGGACGATCTGCCCATCCTCGAAATGGATCGCCTGCAGGTAACCGCTGACGCGCGCCCGCAGCTCCACCGAATCCACCGCGGTGAACTGTCCGGTATATTCGTCCCATTCGGTGATCCGCTTCACGAGCGGCTTGCTGACGACGACGCTGGGTGCCGGCGCCGCGGTGGCCGCCGCCGCCGTCGTGGTCGGGGCCGGACCGATCAGACCCTGATGCCAGGCGAGGAACCCGGCGATGGCGAGCACCAGAACGGCGATTCCCAACCAGACCCAGCGCCGGCCCCTGCCGGCAGCAGCCCGTCCGGGCGATGCCTTGCGGCGTGCCGGCGGCGCCTCCTGCCCATGATCGGTATCGCTCATCCCCGCCCCGTCCGTCCTGCCCCAGCATCGAACGTGATGCGGTGAGATTGGCCCATTGGCGGAGAGTTGCAAGGGCGGCCCTGGGCCGGAGCGCCTATTCCATCAGTGAATTCAGGGTTATGACGGATTTTGCAGCAAGATCAGACAAGTCACGGCGAGCCGGGGCGCGCCAGGCGATAGAGCCGGTGGCGGCGCAGCGGATGGCCGGCCGGCAGGACCGGATGATCGAAATCCTCGTGGGGCTCGGACGTCATGCCCAGGCGCTCCATGACCGCCAGCGAGCGCCGATTGGCCGGAACGGTGAAGGAGACGATCTCCTCGAGGCCCGCCTCGGCGAATCCGAACGCGACCGCGGCGCGGGCCCCCTCGGTGGCGTAGCCCTGGCCCCAGTAGCGGCGCGCCAGCCGCCAGCCCACCTCGACGCAAGGCGTGAATGGTGCGGTGAACCGGGGGATGGCCAGTCCGATGAAGCCGATGAAGGCAGCGACGTCGGGCACCTCGACGGCCCACAAGCCATAGCCATGTCGATCGAAATGCCCGCCGATGCGTTCTGCCAGGGCGTCGCTGGAGGCCCGTTCGAGAACGGACGGAAAATGCTCCATCACGACCGAATCGGCATTGATCGCCGCGAATGGAGCCAGATCGGCCTCGCGCCAGGGCCGGAGCCGCAACCGCGCGGTCGTCAATGTCGGGCACTGAGAGGGACTGGCCATGACGAATTGACCCCGCCTCGGGACTCTACTGCTGGCCGTTCGCCTTGATGACGTCGTTCAAATGATCGATCGCCGCGTTGAGCAGAGGACCGGCGCTGCTCTCGACGCTGGTGCCCATGGAAAAGACCGCAATCCGGCCGCTATCGATTGCACATACGGCGCCGTTCGAAGTTTCGGCGCATTTGGCCGCCGGCAAATTCGCCAACGATCGCGGCGTCGCCTTATTCTGCGCGATCACCTTTTCGAACTGAGAAATGTAGGCGGTGGCGGCCGCCATATCCGGGAACAGAAGGTAATTGATCTTGGCTTTGGGATCGGAGGCCAGGAGCGTGATCTGCGCGTTGCCCATCATGCCGGCATTCCGATCCTCCTGGTCGATCGGTCCAGGCGCCACCTGCCCGACCTGGAATCCCGCAGGCAATTGCCGGGGCGCGGCTTTGAGCAGCGCCTCATAGAGCCCATCGGCGGCGCTGGCCGCCGGTGTGAATGCGCCCGCGAGCAACATGCCTAGAACTGTGATGACCGCCAGGGATCCATGCGGCCATCGGCCCCTATCGCTGGACATGGCTGATCTCCTCCGTTTGGAACCGGTTTCAGGTGCGATCCTGGCGCCGGTCCGGGTGATGCTACGCCCCCGTCCGATCAGGACAAAGTCCCGGCGAAGAGCTTCCAGGTGCCGGCGACCTCGAGCCAAGGCAACGAGGGATAGTCGGTGATGGTGAGACCGCCGTCGACGATCAGCGTCGCCCCCGTCACGAAGGATGCCTCGTCGGAAGCCAGGAACATGACCGCCTGCGCGATCTCGTCCGGCGCGCCCATGCGACCCAGCAGGGAGGCGCCCTTCTCCCAATCGGCATCCGCAGCCGCGTTCTTGGTGACGTCGGTCTTGATCCAGCCCGGCGAGACGGCATTGGCCCGGATGCGATGGGGAGCGCCCTCGACGGCGAGCGAGCGGGTCAGGGCCTCGAGCCCCGCCTTGGCGACACCGTAGGTTCCCCAATTGCCGTGGAAGGTCGCGGTCGAGGAGATGTTGACGATGGCCCCGCCCCCGGCCGACCTCAGCGCCGGAAGTGCATAGGCCGCCATGAAGTAAGCACCCTCGAGATTGGGCCCGACGATCTTGCGCCATCGTTCGCCCGGCGTGTCCGCGCTCTCGATGCCCGACCGGCGCGCGCCGGCGCCGGCATTGTTGATCAGCAGATGGAGCCCGCCGAAGCGCGCCACAACGGCGCCGACCACGGCCTTGGCCTGGGCTTCATCGGCGACATCGGCGGGAAAGAACTCGGCCTCCGCGCCGGTCGCGCGCAGCTCGGCCAGGGTCGCCGCACCCTTCTCGCGGTCGCGCCCGCAGATGGCGAGCCTGGCCCCCTCGCCCGCCGCCCGCAAGGCGATGGCCCTGCCGATGCCCGAATTGCCGCCGGTGACCAGGACGGTCCGGTCCTTGAACTTCATGCGAAATTTCTCCGATGGAGGGACGAGGCGACGCAAGCCTCAGCGGAATTCGGGATCGGAAATAACTTCCCGGATCCGGCGCGCCAGATCCTGTTTGCGATAGGGCTTGCTGAGGAAGGTCCGGCCGCCCAGCCGATCCTGGTCGCCTTGCAGCGCGTTTTCCGCGAAGCCCGAGGTAAAGAGGATCTTGAGGCCCGGGCGCAGCTCGGTCGCGTGGCGCGCCAGTTCGACGCCGGTCATGCCGCCCGGCATGACGATATCGGTGAAGAGCAGATCCACCGGCACCGACTGCTTCAGCAGCGCCAGCGCCGCAGGGCCGTCCTGGGCCTGGATGACATGGCAGCCGAACTCCTCGAGCTGCTTCACCGCGACCTCGCGCACGCCCGGATGATCCTCGACCAGAAGCACCCGCACGCCGTTCAAGTCGCCGCTGCTCTCGCCCACCGATGGTTCCACCGCCGGCGTCGGCTCCGTCATCATTCGAGGCAGATAGATACGGATGGTCGTGCCATGACCGACCTCGCTGTAGATCTTCACATGGCCCTTCGACTGCTTCACGAAGCCATAGACCATGCTGAGGCCCAAGCCGGTGCCGCGCCCATGGGGCTTGGTCGTGAAGAACGGCTCGAACACGCGGCTCATGATCTCCGGCGCGATGCCGCTGCCGGTATCCGTGACCGCGATCATCGCATAGTCGCCCGGCGTCACGTCCGAGTTCTCGGCGGCATAGCGTTCGTCCAGCCGCTTGTTCCCGGTCTCGATCGTCAGGCGCCCGCCCTCGGGCATGGCGTCGCGGGCATTGATCGCCAGGTTGGCCAGGGCCGCTTCCACCAGCGACGCATCGGTCTGCGACGGCCAGAGATCGTCCGCCAGCTTCATATCGACCTCGATCTGCTCCCCCAGGGTCCGCTGCAACAGCCGCGTGATGCCTGAGACCAGTTCGTTGAGATTGACGAAGCGCGTCTCGAGCGGCTGCCGGCGGGCAAAAGCCAGAAGCTGGCGCGTCAGATCGGCGCCGCGCAGGCCGGCATCGAGCGCCTGCTGCGCCATCTTGCGGGTGCGGCTTTCCGGTTCGAGCTGCTCGCAAAGGATATCCAGATTGCCGATCACCACCGCCAGCAGATTGTTGAAATCATGAGCGAGACCGCCGGTCAGCTGGCCGATCGCCTCGAGCCGCTGCGAGCGGCGAAGCTGCTCCTCGATCTCCTTGCGCCGGGTGATGTCTTCCGCGATACCGACCAGATGCGTGACCTTGCCGGTTTCGTCGCGGATCGGCGAGATGGTGGCATAGACCGAGGCTCGGGTCCCGTCCTTGCGCGCCACCTCGAACTCGCCCTGCATGTCGCGGCTCTCGGCGGCGCCGCTCCATGCCATGGCGCAATCATTCTCCGTGGCGCCGACCGGCTTCCACATGCCGGGAGTCTTTCCGATCAGATCGGAAAGCGCGAAGCCGGTTACCTCGAGCAGTTTCGGATTCACATATTGGATGACGCCGGAAACGTCGGTGATGACCACCAGATTGGCGCTCTGTTCGACCGCGCGCGAGAGGATGCGCAGCCGTTCCTCCGCGCGCTTGCGTTCCGCCAGCTCGCGGGCACGGTCGCGGCGCAGCTCGCTGTCGCGCAGCTCGCGCTCGATCGCCGGCCCCAGGCGGCGCAGATTGCCCTTGATCAGATAGTCCTGCGCGCCGGCCTTCATCGCCGCGACCGCCGTGTCCTCGCCGATGCTGCCGGAAACGAAGATGAAAGGCGTATCGAGGTCGCGTTCGCGCAGGATCTTCAAGGCGTCCGTGCCGCTGAAACGCGGGAGAGAGAAATCGGCCAGGATGATGTCCCAGCGCTGCCGATCGAGCGCGGCCTTCAGGCCCTCGGCCGTATCCACATGCTCGTGCTGTGGCTCGAATCCGGCGCGTTTGACCTCCAGGAGGAGGAGCTCGACATCGTCGTTCGAGTCCTCGACGATCAGGAGTTGAAGCGGCACGGCCATGGAATGATCCTTGTCAGCGCGGCGGCGCTTCGTTCAGGAGAAGCCAATAGAGGCCGAGCTGACGCGCGGCTTCCACGAACTCGTCGAAATCGACGGGCTTGCGCACATAGCTGTTGCAGCCCGACCGATAGCTCGCAATCAGATCCTGTTCTTCCTTGGAAGAGGTCAGAACCACGACCGGCAATGTCTTGGTCGCTTCCTCGGCCCGGATCCGGCGCAACACCTCCAGGCCTTCGAGCCGGGGCAGCTTGAGATCGAGCAGCACGACTTGCGGCAAATCGTTCCGGTCCCGCCCGCTATGAGCCCCGGTGGCAAAGAGATAATCGAGGGCCTCGACGCCGTCGCGGGCCACCACGATCGTGTTCTTGATGTTGTTCTTCTTGAAGGCCCGAAGCGTCAGGGCGATGTCGTCGTCATTGTCCTCGACCAGCAGGATTGCCGCGTTCCGCATCGTTCAGACCTCGTTCACAACGTGAAATAGAAGGTGGCGCCCTGGTCCGGCCTGGCTTGCGCCCAGATTCGCCCGCCATGCTTGCGGATCACGCGCTGGACCGTCGCCAGGCCGACCCCGGTGTCGGGGAAGTCGGTCGCATCATGCAGCCGTTGGAAGGCGCCGAAAAGCTTGCCCGCATAGGCCATGTCGAATCCGGCCCCGTTGTCGCGCACATAATAGGCCCGCTCGCCATCGACGGTCTCGACCCCAAGCTCGATCCGGGCGGGGTCGCGGCGGGCGGTGAATTTCCAGGCATTCCCCAGGAGATTGTCGAGCACGACCCGCATCAGACGGCCGTCGGCCTGCACCTTCAGCCCCGGCGCGATGGTCGCGGCGACATGGCGCTCCGGCGCCGTCCGCTGCAGCTCCTGGAGCACCTTGTCCGCCATGTCCGTGAGATCGACCTCTTCGCGCACCACCTCGCTGCGCGTGACATGGGCGAGGCGCAGCAGATCGTCGATCAGCATGCCCATGCGCTGGGCGGCCTGGCGGACGCGCCTGAGATAACCCAGGCCTTCCGCATCGAGGCGGTCCGCATAGTCCTCGTTGAGCGCCTGGCTGAAACCATCGATGGCGCGCAAGGGCGCCCGCAGGTCGTGCGATACGGAATAGCTGAAGGACTCCAGTTCCCGGTTCACCGCGTCGAGTTCCGCATTGTCGCGCGCGAGGCGCTGATTGAGCGCCGTCATCTGTTCTTCCGCGGCGCGCCGCTCTTCCCAATAGAGCGCCAGGAACCAGCTGGCGGCGGCGAACAACGTCAGCAGCACCGCGCCGGCCAGGCTCAGCCGCTGCCGCAGCGGCGCCAGATCGGCATCCAGCGCCGACTGGGGCATGAAGGCGATCAGGGTCCAGGCCGGCAGCCGCAGCGGGCGGCTGTCCGCGTCGATCGCGCCGCCGGAAGCCGCGCCGCTCAGTTCGCGCGTCAGCTTGGCATAGGTGAAAAGACCGGCGGGGGTCGCGAACTGCCCGCTTGCCGGACCGTTCTGCAGCTGCGTCCAGGCATCGGGATAAAGGGTCTCCAGCCGGTGCTGCTCGCGGTCGGGATACATGAAGCTCCATTCGACGTCGCGGCTGGGTCCCAGCAGCCAGTAGCCTGCCTCGTTGAGCAGCCAGATCTGGTCGCGGCCGGGCGTGGCCATGAGCGCCATACGGTCGAGGATGCGTCGGCCCAGATAGTTCAACACGATCATGCCGCGCGGGAGTCCGCTCGGATCATAGACCAGCGTGGAGACGCGGATCGCCGGATTGAGCGGCTCCTCGATCTTGTCATGCTCGACATTGAGGTCGAAGTCCGAGACATAGATATCGCCCGCCTGAAGCTTCAGCGTCTCCCGGACGAAATAGCGGACACCCTTGTCCTGCAGTTCGTCGACCGGCACGCGGATCGGGTCCCCCTTGTTCCAGTTCGCGCGGACCCGTTCGCGTCCCGTGAGGTCGATGAAGCGGACCTTGTCATAGAGGCGCTTGGTCGCGACGAAGGCGAGATACTCGTCGCCGACATCCTTCCATGTGGTGGCGTTGTCATCCGCGAGCCATCGCCTCAGGGTCGGATCGTGCGACAGATAGCGGGCATCGGAAACGAGCGTGGCCAGGGTGGCGACGAAGCGCTGCTGCGCGACCTCGACGCTCTTCTGCTCCGTGGCCTGGGTGATCGAAAGGGAGGCGTCGGACTGGGCGCGATAGAGCAGCACCATGATCCCGACCGACGCCAGCGCCAGGGGCAGGAAAATGAGCGCGGCTCGCCTCAGCAGGCCGGCACTCCCTTTTGCCCGAAACATCAATCTTGCCTGCCTGCTGGTCCGTGGAGGAACGGCGAGAATCGGCACTCGATTCCGATCGGATCGATCTCAAGGCTGTTGGCAACATTCTGTCCGATACGGCAGAATCAATAACATTCGCCGAGAACGTCGGTCAAATCATCGCGTTAGATTCAAATTGCAGCATTACACTGACGGTTGCGGTATGCCAGCCTGCCGTCCTCGGCCCCGGCCGGCCACCCCGTGACATCGCGGCGACTTGCTTTTGCCATGCAATCAGTGGGGAATTGGATTATCAACGCAACGCATGCGGCAGAGACCCAGGACCTCTGCCGGGGGCATGGACGAGCGGCATGACGATGAATGGCAGCCTTCTGGCGTCGACCTCCGCATCCAGCGTGGTGCGCGAGCCCTTTGCCCATTATGTGAGCAGGGCGGCTTTGCCCGCCGAGCTCTATCGGCAGCTGGACGCCTCCTTCCCCTCCGCCGAGACGATCCTGGGCGGCCGGGCGGCCGCGATCGAAAATGCCGCGGCCCGCTTGCCCGCCTTCAAGGTGCTCGACAACGCGGCGATCGCGCCCGAATGGCGCGAGTTCTTCAAGATCCATACCTCGACGATCTTCTGGAACGACATCGTCCGCGTGTTCGGCGACAGTCTGCGCGCGACCTTTCCCCGACTCGAGGAACGCGTCGGCCGCCGGCTCGAGGATTTCCGGGTGGGTGTGCGGGGCGCCGAGCCCGGCGTCGACCTTCGGCTCGAATGCCAGTTCGTCATCAACACGCCGGGCACCCGGACCTCGTCCGTCAAGACACCCCATGTCGACAAGCGCCAGACCCTGTTCGCGGCGCTCTATTACTTCCGCGATCCGGCGGACCGGTCGGAGGGTGGCGATCTCGAGTTCTATCGCTGGCAGCGCAGCCCGCGCTTCCTCAATTACCGCATGATCCTGCCCGAGGATGTGACGCCGATCGAGGCGGTGCCTTACGGCCCCAACACGCTGGCCTGTTTCGTCAATTCGGCGCAGTCGGTCCATGGCGTGACGCCGCGCGGACCTTCGGTCCAGCCCCGCCGCTACATCAATTTCATCGCCGAGCTGCCCTTCAAGGCCTTTGCCACGCGCGGCATGAGCATCCCGGCCCGGCTGCTGCATTGGCCGCAGATCCGCCAGATCAGCCGGCGCTCGGTGGGCGCGGATCGCTACTGACCGCCCCGCCCGACATGCCCACGGCGCCATCCGAGCCCCAAGCGCTCGAAAGCCCGGCCGGCGTCTGGCTGTTGACGAGCTACCGTGCCGGCGACAATGCGCAGGTGCTGGGCTTGGCCGAAGCCCTGGGCTGGCGTTTCGTGATCAAATCGCTTCGCTTCCGCAAGACCGAGTTCGTCACCAACCGGCTCCTGGGCAGCACGCTGGCCGGCGTGATCGACGCGGGCGCGAGCGCGCTGGCGCCGCCCTGGCCCGATCTCGTCATCTCGGCCGGGCGCCGCAACGAGCCGGTGGCGCGCTGGATCAAATCCCAGGCGCAACGGGCTTCGCCGCCGCAGCGGACACGGCTGGTTCATCTGGGCCGGCCCTGGGCCGATCCCCGTCATTTCGACCTGATCGTCACCACGCCGCAATATCGCGTCCCGGAACGCGCCAATGTGCTGACCATCGGGGCGCCGCTGCATCGCGTCACGGCGTCAGGGCTGGCTGAAGCCGCCGAGACATGGGCGCCAAGACTTCCTCCCCTGCCCCGGCCCTGGATCGCGATCCTGGTCGGCGGCAACAGCCCGCCCTATGTCTTCGATGCGGCCATGGCGCGCGAGCTGGCGCGGCAGGCCAACGCGCTGGCCCGCCTGCGCGGCGCCTCGCTCCTGGTGACCACCAGCCCGCGCACCCGCCCGGACGCGGCGGCGGCCTTGCGCGACGCCATCGCCAAGCCCGCCTTTTTCCATGATTGGACGCCCGATCCCGAGGCCAATCCCTATCTCGGGCTGCTGGCGCTGGCCGACGAATTCATCGTGACCGGCGAAAGCATGTCGATGGCGGCCGAAGCCTGCAGCACCGGCAAGCCGGTTTATCTCTTCGATATGGGCTGGGGCTGGAGCGCGATGCGGCCGTCGGGTCATCCCGGGCTTGCCGCGTCGCGCGGGATCGGCGAAGCGCTGGCGCCGCAGCGTCTGAAACATTGGGCGCTGGCCCATCTGCTGCCGGGACGGGTCCGGCGCGATGTCCGGGTGATCCTTCGGCGCCTGGTCGAGGAAGGCCATGCGGCCTGGCTCGGCGATCCCGCCCCCGCCGCCGGGAAACCGGCGCCGGACGACAGGGCTGCGGCCTTGGCCCGGGTCCGCGCCCTGTTCGCGCGCCCGCGTTAATGCCGGTGTAGCGGGAGAATTTTGGCGACGGCCGGGCGCTGCTGCATGCGCCTATAGTGGTCGTGAATCTTCGGGAAGCGCGCCAGCTCGACATCGTCGCCTTTGAGCCAGCCCGACAGCGTGAAGAGATAGGGGTCGCTGACCGAGTAACGCTCCCCCATGACCCAGGGCCCCTCGAACATCTCGTTCTCGATCAACTCGAAACACTCGCCGACATTCTGCGGCACCTTGCGCCGCAGCTCGGCCATGGCGGCAGGATCGTCGGCCCAGCGGTAGGCCCGCATGCGATGGGCATGGGCGACATGGACGGTCGAGCAGAGATAGCTGTTGAAGGACTGGATCCGGCCGAACTCGTAGGCGTCGTCCAGCGGCGCCAGGCGCGCTGCGGGATGGGTCTGCGCCACGAAGGCGAGGATGGCCGGATTCTCGGTCAGGATGCCGCGGTCGGTGACGAGCGCCGGGACGCGGCCCTTGGGATTGATGGCGAGATAATCGGGCTTGCGCTGATCGCCCGCGACCAGATCGACCTTCACCGCCTCATAGGCGGCGCCCGCTTCCTCGAGGGCGATGTGCGAGGCCATCGCGCAGCTGTTGGGCGCGTAGAACAGCTTCAGCATCGGATCCCTCTGCGAAGGAAGCGTCCTCGCGACGGTCGGGCCCGGGAGAGCCCCACCGTCGCGGGACGGGATCGGTTCAGGCGGCGAGCGGCCGCGATTCCAACGGCGGCACGCGCCGCAGCAGATCGAGCGAGTCGTGGCGGATGTGGTTGTGGCGCATCTCTTCGCGCAGCTGCGCCTCGGTCACGGTGCCCGCATCGAGACATTCGCGTAAGAGGCCATAGAAGAAGGCCTCCTGCTTCGGATCGGGATGCGGATTATAGCGGCCCATCAGGCCGTAATCGCCGAACAGCTTGCGCCGCGCGATCATGACCCAGGCCCAGGGCGGGAAGAAATAGACCCGGTCCACCGGCTGGAAATCGACCTTGAGGCCGGTCTTCCAGGGCTGGGTCTTGCGCTTGGTGTTGTGAACCAGCTTGGTCGCCGGCGTGAGATTGTCGAAATCGTTCCACTCGTTCTCCAGGAGTCCGATCGTCTCCTGCGGCTCGGTGATCAGGCTGGTCCACTCGATATAGTCGCGCTTGAACTCGAACAGCTCGTTGAACTGCTTCGGCACGTTCCAGTGCTTGAGCTTGGCGCAGTCGAGCAGCATCACGCTGGTGGCATGCAGCTTCCGCGCGCCGCGGCGCCGGCACATGATCGCCTTGCCCTGCATGTCGCGGGAGATCAGCTCCCAGATGTCGCCTTGGGCGAACACGTCCGGATCGATCACGACCGCGCGGCCCTCATAGCCCATCAGCTCGGGCGGCATGAAGCGCAGCGGCGTGAAGGACTGCAGGTCGTCATTGTGCCAGACGCGCTTCAGGCCGTCGCGCAGGTAGGGTTTCCCCTCCTTCGCGCGGAAGAACGCGTGGTCCTCCTGATGCATGATCCGGACATCGAACGCATCGGGGTTCTTCGAGTTGCGCTTCAGCGAATGGGCCGCCACCAGCGCGCCCACCAGCTGCTTTCCGTTGGTCTGAATGAACACGCAGGGCTTTTTCTGCATGACCGTCTCGCTCATCCTTGTCACCTCGTCACCAGTCCATCACGCAAGGGGCGTGAGACCCCCGACCGAATTCTTGGAACGCCTATTGCCCGGCCGCGCGCCGCATCTCGGTCACGACCGGCGCCGGCGTCTCCGCGCCGTCATAGCCGAACATCGGGTCCAGATGAGCGCGGACATAGCTGTCGATCTGCCGGACCTGATCGTCGTTGAAATAATCGCGATAGCCGCCGACCTTGGCCCGCCGGACCTTGAAGGAGTCCGGATTGCCCTTCTGCCCCGGCACCATCCGGGTGCCCGACCACCAGAACACCCGCTTCTGCTCGAGCTTCTTCAGATTCTCGAAGGCGGCGAACTCGACCGACTGATCGATCTCGGCATCGGTCGGATCGAACGCCATCCAGGTCAGCAGGCGGCGGAGCTCGACCTGCGGCCGGGCGCGCATGTCCTCGTACCGGATGATCAGCTTGTCGCGCAGCTTCGGCAATTCCCTCGCCCACTCGTTCATGAAGCCGACGACGCGCTTCAGCCCCTGCTCCTCGTTCATCACGAAGTCGAAGATCGCCACCTCGGCGCCATGCGCCGGATAGCCGTTGAGCTCCTTCTTGTGCGGCAGCATCCGATGGCGCCACTGAAAATACTGCGACACCGCCACGTCGGCCGGGTTGCGCACCAGGAGCGCCGTCGGCGTCTCGTAGAAGGCGGTCTTGCGGGTCCCGTTGCCGAGGTAATCGCGGATGTAGTTGTCGTGGGTGAAGAGGATCTTCGGGATCGCCCGGTTCTTGCGGTGCAGATTGTCGAAGATCAGGAGACTGCGCTCGGAGAGGCCGTAGCGAAGCTGGAAGAAGCGCGACAGCATGACGCTGAGCCAGGTCCGCCCGCTCTTGCCGTGGGAGACCACGGCATAATCGGCCTGCGCCAGATTGCGGCTGTCTTCGCGGCCGCGGGCGCGAC
>CAVOLB010000005.1:0-26666 GCA_963696655.1 uncultured Alphaproteobacteria bacterium | reverse complement strand
TCCCCTGACCGTCGCGGCCTCGTCCCCTTCCGATCTAAGCGGTCGTCGCCTGCTCGGCCATGTCCTCGACATGGCTGCGATGACGACGTCGCAGCACGCCCGAGCGCAGTCCCAGCATATGGCAGATCGCCAGCGTCAGCTCGGCGCGATTGAGCGTGTAGATATGGAAATCGGTCACGCCTTGCGTCTGCAACTTGAGGCATAGATCGACCGCCACGGTCGCGGCGACCAGCTCGCGCGTCGCCGGATCTTCGTCGAGACCTTCGAAGGTGCGGGCGAGCCAGGCTGGAATCGAGGCGCCGCAGCGCCTGGCGAGTTCCTGCACCGTCTTGAAGTTGGTGACCGGCAGGATGCCGGGGATGATCGGCGCCGTGATGCCCGCGGCCCGCGCCCGGTCCATGAAGCGCAAATAGGTATCGGGCTCGAAGAAGAACTGGGTGATGGCCCGCCGCGCGCCGGCATCGAGCTTGCGCTTGAGATTGTCGAGATCGGCTTCGGGCGAAGGGCTGTCCGGATGGCTCTCGGGATAGGCCGCCACCGAGATATCGAAATCCCCGATCCGCGTCAGGCCGGCAACCAGGTCGGCCGCATCGCGGTACCCTCCGGGATGCGGCGCGTAACGGCCCTGGTCGGCCGGCGCGTCGCCCCGCAGGGCGACGATGCGCCTGATCCCTGCGGCCCCATAGTCGCGCGCGACCGCATCGACTTCGGCCTTGCTCTTGCCGACGCAGGTCAAATGGCCGGCCGCCGGCAACTCGGTGCGATGTGCCAGGCGTCGCAGGGTCGCGAGCGTGCGGTCCTGCGTCGAGCCGCCGGCGCCATAGGTCACCGATACGAAATCGGGCTGCATTGCCGCGAGCCGCTCGATGGTGTGCCACAAGGCGCCCTCATGCTCGCGCGTCTTGGGGGGGAAGAACTCGAACGAGACCTTGATGCGGTCGGAAATGAGGGCGGGATTGCGGATCATCGGGTCCGTTCCTTCCTGGTACGGGATTGCGATTTGCCGGCGCCGGGGAGCGCCTTCGGCGACATGTCGACGGTCTGGCGCGCGATCCAGAGCATGACCGTCAGCCGCTCGCCGCTCTTGCCAGGTTTGGGCTGGAGCGAGCGCATCGCTTCGATCTTCAGGCCAGCGTCGCGGCACCAGCCGGCGATCTCATCCTGGGTGAAGCCGAGGCGGCGATGCGCATGCTCGTCGCGAAGGAATTCCAGATCATGGGGCGCGAAATCGACGATCAGCAGCCGGCCGTTCGGGCGCAGCAGCCGGGCCGCCTCGAGCAGGGCCGCCGCGGGATCGTCGAGATAATGCAGCACCAGATGCAGCGTCACCAAGTCGGCGGAGGCACTTTCCAGCGGCAAGGCATAGAGATCGCCCTGGCGGATCTGGACATGGCGCAGCTCGGGGCGATCGAGACTGTGGCGCGCGATCGCCAGCATCTCGCGGCTGAGATCGACGCCGATGCCGCTCTTCGCGCGCGGCGCCAGCAATTCCAGGACGCGTCCGGTCCCGGTCCCGAGATCGACCAGATCGCCGCCGGCGGCATCGCCCAACAGGTCGAGGATCGCGGCGTCGACGTCCTTCTCCGGAATATGCAGGGCGCGGATTTCGTTCCACTCGCTCGCACGGCCGCGGAAATAGGCCGCGGCCGTCTCGGCGCGCTGCTCGCGCACCACCGCGAGACGTTCGAGATCGCGCGCGATGGTCGGATCGTCGGAGCGGATGCGCTCGGTGAGAAAGCGCGCGAGCGCACCGCCGGCCCCTTTCTCGGCCGGGCGGAAGAACACCCAGCTTCCTTCCTGAAATCGATTGAGCAGGCCGGCGGAGACGAGGAGCTTCAGGTGACGGCTGAGGCGCGGCTGGCTCTGCCCCAGCACCTGGGTCAGCTCGGTCACCGTCAATTCGGCCCTCGCCAGCACCGCGAGCAGTCTGAGGCGGGTCGGATCGCCCGCGGCCCGCAAGGGGGCCAGAAGCTGTTCCATGGCGGCTCTCCCAATCGTTGGAGGCCATGATGATATAAAAATATCCTTATGTCATTATGAATATGCGGAAAGCTTTCCCGGCGGCAGATTCAGCCAGTCCGCGAGAATGGCGGTCACCGTTTCGGGCCGTTCCAGCGGGGCCAGATGACCGCACCGGTCCAGGAGTTCGAGCCTTGCGCCCGGGATGGCGGCGGCGAGCGACTCCTGCTCCGCCACCGGCGCCAGGGCGTCTTCCCGCCCCGCCAGGATCAAGGCCGGGCACCGGATCGAAGGCAGCAGCGGCCGGCTGTCGGGACGGCCGACGATGGCCCGGAGCTGGCGCAGGAAGGCCTCCTTCCCCACCCGCAGGGCCATCGCCTCGATTTCGCGCGCGAGAGCGGCGTCGGTCAGGCGGTCGCGATGGACCATCAGCGCCAACAGCGGCGGCGTGATCCCGCGGAAAGGCGCGCGCTCGCGCATGGCCAGCAGGTCCTGCCGCCGCGAGGTCTCGGCCGGCGCATCGGGACGCGCACTCGCCCCCAGCAGGGCCAGGCGCTCGATTCGCTCGGGCGCTTGCCGAAGCAGCTCGAAGGCAACATACGCACCCATGGAATGGCCGATGACGGCAAAGGAACCGGAGAGTTCCGTCAGGACCCGCGCCGCCATCGCAGCGACATTGTCATCCCGGGTCAAATCGCCGACGCGAATCTCGGCCCGGTGCCTCAAGGCGGCGATCTGATGACGCCAGAGAGCCTCGTCGCAAAGCGATCCCGGCAACAACAGGATGGGCAGCATGATCGGAGCTTCAGCGAATGAGGGCCGAGAGCTCCTTGAACTCCGGCGTTCCGGCCTTGCCCAGCCATTCGAACAGCGCCATCTCCGTGATCACGATCTCGATTCCGTGGCGCGCCATGCGATCGAGCGCCAATTGCCGGCTCTCGGGCTGGCGCGAGGCCACGGCATCGGCAACGACGAAGGGCGCCAGACCCAGCTCGGGCAAGCCCAGCGCGGTCTGCAGCACGCAGACATGGGCCTCGACACCCAGGATGATCACCTGGTCCCGGCCCCGCTCCCGGGCCAGCGCGTGAAGCCGGGCGCGGATGTCCGGGTCCTCCGTGCAGGAAAACTGGATCTTGGGCAGGGGCTCGATCTCGTTGCCCAGCAGCGTCCGCAGGCCTGGATCGGTGGGGCCGAGCCCCTTCGGATACTGTTCCGAGACCAGGATGGGCAGGTCGAGACGTTTCGCCGCACGGATCAGGATGCCGGCGTGATGCAGCAGCGGCTCGACCCCGGCCATGGCGGGGAGCAGGCGTTCCTGCATGTCGACGATCAGGAGGCAGGAGCGTTCGCGTTGGATCAACATGGTAAATTCATCCCCGCGGCAATGATTCCTTCGTCAATTCCAGGGCAGGTTACGGCATCGCCGGACGGCGGCAAAGTCGCGGAGATGAGCGCAAACACTTGACTTTCCGCGAGAATTGCCTACTTATCCGGCAGCTTTGCGGCGAACATTCGGGCCCTTCGCCGATTCCAGAGATCCCGTTCAGGCCCCTTGCTCCGGTAGATAATGAGTTTTGACGACCTTGGGCTCAGCCCAGAAGTTTTGCGCGCCATTGCCGAAGTCGGCTATCGCGAACCGACCCCCATCCAGGCCCAGGCCATTCCCATCGTGCAGATGGGACGAGACGTCCTGGGCTGCGCCCAGACCGGCACCGGCAAGACGGCATCCTTCACCCTGCCGATGATCGACATGCTCGCGAGCGGCCGTGCCCGCGCGCGGATGCCCCGATCGCTGATCCTTGAGCCGACGCGCGAACTCGCCACGCAGGTCGCCGAGAATTTCGACATCTACGGCAAATATCACAAGCTCTCGCAGGCGCTGCTGATCGGCGGCGAATCCTTTACCGACCAGCAGAAGAAGCTGGACCGTGGCGTCGACGTGCTGATCGCAACGCCGGGCCGCCTGCTCGATCTGTTCGAGCGCGGCAAGATCCTGATGAGCGACGTGAAGATCCTCGTCATCGACGAGGCCGACCGCATGCTCGACATGGGTTTCATCCCCGACGTCGAGCGCATCGTGTCGCTGCTGCCGAAGATCCGCCAGACCCTGTTCTTCTCCGCGACGATGCCGCCGGAGATCAAGCGCCTGGCCGACGCCTTCCTGATGAATCCGAAGGAGATCTCGGTCGCCCCCCCGGCCTCGCCGGCGGCGCTGGTGACCCAGGGCCTCGTGGTCGTGCAGGAAGAGGACAAGCGCGAAGCGCTGCGTCGCCTGCTACGCGCCGAGCCGGTCAAGAACGCGCTCATCTTCTGCAATCGCAAAAAGGACGTGGACATTCTCTATCGCTCGTTGGCGAAGCATGGCTTCAATGCCGGCCAGCTCCATGGCGACATGTCCCAGCCCAAACGCACCGAGACGCTCGAGAAGTTCAAGAACGGCGAGATCACGTTGCTGGTCTGCTCCGACGTCGCCGCGCGCGGCCTGGACATCCAGGGCTTGAGCCACGTCTTCAATTTCGACGTGCCGATCCATGCCGAGGATTACATTCACCGCATTGGCCGCACCGGCCGCGCGGGCCGCGAGGGTCGTGCCTACACGCTGGCTTCTCCCTATGACGGCCGCTTCGTCGAAGCCATCGAGAAGATGCTCGGCAAGACGGTCCCGCGCATCGTGGTCGAGGGCTTGGACCTCGTCGCCTTCGAGGCCGACGACGGCGGGCGTCGCCGGGGGCGGCGTCCCAGCAGCGGACGCAGTGCCGGCCGCAGCAGCAGCGCGGATGGCGAGAAGCGCAGCCGCGGCGGACGCGGTCGCAGCGATCGCAGCCGCAGCGCGCCGAAGCCGGTCGAAGAGACTCTGGTGGAAGCGGCAGCACCCGAAATGGCGGAGCCTGCTATGCGTGAGGAAAGCCCGGTCGCCGAGGCGCCGATCGTCCATGAGGAGCGTCCGGCTCGTGAAGAGCGGCCCGCGCGCGAAGCCCGTGCGCCGCGCGACTCCAACCGCGACGAGCGGTCGGGCCGTCAGGAGCGCTCCGGCCGCGGCAAGCGGCAGCCCCGCCCCGAAGCGGGCGAGAGCCGTTCCAAGCCCCAGCCGATTCGTCACGACGGTTCGCATATGGAAGCGGCCCGCCCGGCCGAACGCCGTTCCGATGAGGACGATGACGCGCCCGTGTTGGCTTTCGGCGACCATATGCCGGCCTTCCTGCGCCATCCGGTGAAGCGGCCCGCAAGCCGCAGCGAAGAGCGAGACGACGAGCGCGACGTCGCCTAGGCCAAGCCGGATTAGCATCGAGTTCCAAGGCCCCTTTCGGCATCCGCCGGAAGGGGCCTTTCTCTTTGTCCGGCGGCGCGGCATGTTTCGGGCTCCTTTGTGAGTTCCAGACCCGAAGCTGCAGGATCGCGACATGACCGCCCGCCCCGCCTCCGAGGCGACGCCCTCCGGAAAGCCTCGCGCCCGCGCGCTCGGCATTCCCTTCGCCGGCACTGCCGGCCCCTTGAACGCCATCACCGATCTGCCGGGGCTGACGGTCGGCTACGAAACCCTGGTCCAAGGCGACGGCGCGCTTCGCACCGGGCAGGGGCCGGTGCGCACGGGCGTGACCGCGATCCTGCCGCGCGGCCGGGACGGTGTCGGCAATCCTTGCGCCGCCGGGATGGTGTCGCTCAACGGCAACGGCGAGATGACCGGGACAGCCTGGATCGAAGAAACCGGGTCGCTCGATCTGCCGATCCTCATCACCAACACGCATTCGGTCGGCGCCTGTCATACCGGCACCATCGAATGGGTCGTGCGTCATCACCCGAAGCTGGCCGAGGCCTGGCTCCTGCCGGTCGTAGGCGAGACGTGGGACGGCTATCTCAACGACATCAACGGCGCCCACGTGAAACCCGAGCACGCGCTGCGCGCCATCGACGCGGCGCGGTCGGGACCCATCGAAGAAGGGTCGGTCGGCGGCGGCACCGGCATGAACTGCTATGCCTTCAAGGGCGGCTGCGGCACGGCTTCGCGGATCGTGCCCTATGGGCCGCATCGCTACACCGTCGGCGCCTTCGTCCAGGCGAATTTTGGCAGCCGCCACGAGCTCACCATCGCGGGCGTGCCGGTCGGCCGCGAGCTCGCCGACGACAATCCGATGGAGACGCGCCGCCAGGCGGCACCCGCCGGCGCGGGCTCGGTGATTGCCATTGTCGGCACCGATGCGCCGTTGCTGCCGGCGCAATGCAAGGCGCTCGCGCGGCGCGTCGGCATGGGTCTCGCCCGCACCGGCACCACGAGCTCGCATTTCTCGGGCGATCTGTTCCTGGCCTTCTCGACCGGCAATGAAGGGGCGCTCAAGAGCCGCTTCCCCGAAGGCGAGCCGGGAAAGGACGAGTTCGATCATCTGCGTTTCGTGCCCTGGGGCCGCATCGATCCGTTCTACGCCGCCGTGGCCCATGCGATCGAGGAAGCGGTCGTCAACGCGCTCGTCGCCAATGCCACCATGATCGGCCGCGACGGGCATCGCACGCCGGCGCTGCCGCATGACCGATTGGTCGCGCTGCTGCGCCAACGCCAGATGATCCGCTGAATTCCTATTGGATCAGGTGATCCGGGCTTGCGCCTCGTTTCCTGCCTGAACCGGGCTCAGGCCAGGCACCAGAGCGCGACCAGCGCCGCCGCGAACCCGAGGCCGCTGCGCACCGCGTGCAGACGGCCCCAGCGTTCGATCAGTCCGCGGCTCTCGGCACCCGCCTGTTCGGGCGCGATGGCGCCCAGCCGCCGATTGGTCGGCATGATGATCAGGAGCGTGTAGGGCCAATTGGCCAGGAGCAGCAGTGCCGCCAGCAGCCAGCCCCAGAATCCGGTATCGACGAAAGCCGCGATACCGAGCAACCCGCCGATGACCGCGAGGCTCGCCTGCATGGCGAAGCCGCGGGCATAGCTCGGCTTCCACTGCGCGAGCAGAGCGCGATCCTCGAGGCCCAGCCGCGCCGGCTGCTCGACCAGATTGATGTAGATCGCCGCCCCGGCGAAAGCCGAGGCCACCAGCAAGGTGAGCGGCCCGAAGATCGGCATTGTCAGTGCCCCGAGGGTTTGTCCGATACGGCCGGCACCACCAGCGCGTCGAGCGCCACGGCGCCGCTTGGCCCGGCGAGTACCGGATTGATGTCGATCTCGGCAATGAGCCCTTTCAGATCGGCGACCAGCACCGAGAAGGCGGCGAGGCTCTTGGCCAGGTCGTCGATATCGGCGGGCTTCTGGCCGCGCTTGCCGTCGAGCAAGGGCCGCAGCGACAGCGCGTCGATGAGGCGGCGCGCTTCCGCCTGATCGAAAGGCGGCAGCGCGAAGCGGCGATCCTTCATCATCTCGATCAGGACGCCGCCGGCCCCCACCATCACCAGCGATCCAAACTGAGGATCCACCACCGCACCGAAAGAAAGCTCGACGCCCTTCCCCGCCATGGCCATGACCAGCACGCGCGGCCCCAGCCGCGCCGCGACGTCGCGGTAGGCGGCCGCCACCGCCGCTTCGTCGGTCAGCCCCAGCTTCACGCCGCCGACATCCGACTTATGAAGGATGCCCGGTGTCGCCGTCTTGAGCGCCACCGGAAAGCCGACGGCCTTGGCGGCGGCGATGGCCTCGGCCTCGTTGCCGGCGATGCGATGCGCCAGGACGCCGACGCCGTAATCGGCCATCAAGGCGAGGCTCTCGGACTCATCGAGCGCGCCGCCCTTCTCGAGGCGCGCCTTCCATTTGGCGCGCAGACCCGCCGGCGCGGCCGCGGGCCTGGGCGCCGGGCGGTCGGCCGCATCGCGCCAGGTGAACGCGGCGCGGAATGCCGCCATCGCGGCATCGATGTCGATCATGACGGGGAAGCCGCCGCGGGTCAGATGCGAGGCGAGATTGGCCTCGCCGATCACGGCCATGTTGTTGACCATCACGATCGGTTTCGTGGTCCGCCTGGAAGCCCGCGCCAGGACGCGGCCATAGCCCTCATGCAGCGAGTAAGCATCGCGCGTCTCGCCGAAGAGCGCGCCGACCGCCGTGTCGGGATCGTTGCAGAGCGCCACCAGGCAGTCCTCGAAGATGCCTTCGTAGTCATTGCCCGTGCCCCAGGCATCGAGCGGATTGATCGGTTCGAGGCCGTAATCGAGCCTTGCCGCCAGTTTCTGCGTCGTCTCGGCGTTGATCTTCGCGAAGGGAACGCCGCGCGTCACCGCGCGATCCACCGTCAGCTCGCGCAGGCCGCCGGAATCATGCATGGTCGCAAGCCCGCCCGCTGGCAATCGCCGGTCATGGCCCAGCAGCAGCAGCGCGTTGGCGAGCTCGGTCAGGGTGTCCACCACGACCACGCCGTAGCGATCGAACACCGCCTCATAGGCGGCATAGTCGCCGGCGACGGCGCCCGAATGGCTGACGGCGAGCTTGGCGCTCTCGGCCGTGCGTCCGACCTTCAGCACCACGATCGGAATCTGCTTGGCGCGGGCCTTCTCGAGCGCGGCGATGAAGCCGTCGGCGTTGCGCACCGTCTCGAGGAAGATCCCGACGACCCGCGTGGTCGGCATGTCGAGGGCGAAGTCGAGATACTCGTCGCAAGTGGCGCCGAGCTCCTGCCCGGGCGAGACCGCGAGGTTATAGGCGAAGCGATGGTCGTGATGGACCAGAGCGCTGAAGGCCGAGCCCGAATGGGTGATCAGCGTCTTGTTGCCGCCGCCCTCGACCCAGGCCGGCGGCGGGAAGCCGCAAACTCTCAAGCGATGATCGAAATTATAGAAGCCCATGCCGTTGCCGCCGCAGACCGGCATCCCGGCCTCGCGCGCCATCGCGGCGATGCGCTTGGGCAGGCTCGGCTCCGTGTCATTCTCCAGATAGCAGCTGGCAAAGATCGTGGCGGAACGCGCGCCCGCCGCGATCGCCTGCGCCAGGCTTTGCTCGAGGCGCGCATTGGCGACACCCAGCACGACCAGATCGGCCGGTTCCGGCAGATCCGCGATCGACGGGTAACAGGGCTGGCCGTCGATCTCCTTATAGGAGGGGTTCACGTAGTGGAGGCGTCCGGCGTAGCCGCCGCCCTTGACGGTCTGGATCATCCCCTGCCCGACGCTGCCGGCCTTGGGCGAGGCCCCGATCAAGGCGACCGATGACGGCGTCAGCAAGGGGGCAAGGCGATGCAGTCTTGTCGTGATGTTCATCGGGCGTGATGCGGGGATAGGAGCGATCGAGGTTGAACCAGCGAGGGCTCGGGGCCCCCGGCGCTTTTATAGCTCAGCTCTGGCGCGAGCCGCCGGAATCTTCGGGACTGCGCTCCGCCTGCCGGCCCAGGTCGCCGGAGGGCAGATCGGAGTTCGCCGGCCGCGGATCGATCTCCGTCAGGATGGCGCGATCCTTCTCCGCCGCTTCGCGCTCCGCCACCAGCCGCGTCTCGAAGCGCCGGCGCATGGCATCGACCGTGGGCCCGAAGGCTTCCACGAAAAACGCCGGGTCGAGCATGGCGAGCAGCCGGCCCAGGAGCCAGGAGGACGGCTCGGTGCTCTCGTTGAGCCAGTTCTGCACGGTGTCGGTCGTGACGCCGATGCCCGCGGCCAGTTCCTTCATCGTCAGGCGGCCCTGCGGCTGCAGCCGGCGGCGCAGCGCCGCCGAGAGGCGCTTGCGATGGGCGGCGCGGCCGAAGGCGTCGGTGCCTTCCGCAGCCTCTTCGACATGGCGGTCGAGCGGCGGAACCGCCTCCACCGAAGCCGCGGCCGCGGGCGTGCCGCCGGCCGCATATTGGCCGAAATGCTTCGGGAAGATGCCGGAGAGATAGAGCCGGCAGATGATCTTGCCCTGGGCCGGCGTCACCGAGTTGGGATCGATCAGGAGATCGAACCAGAGTCCGTCGATCATGGCGTTGAGGCCATGGGCGACGGCATCCGGGTCGAGCCCCTTATAGCCGCCCTCGGCGATCAGGCGGTCGACGATGCCCCGCGTCTCGCTCCAGTAGCGCTGCTCCAGCTCCGACACGAGGGTCTCGTAGAGCGGCTGATTCGGCGCCTCCGCCCAGAAGGCGTACCAGACCGTCATCTTCTCGCGGGTGAAGATCCCGGGACTGAAATCGGCCTCGATCATGGCCTCGAGCTGGGCCGCCGGCGAATCGCCCGCGGCGGCCAATTGAGTCCGCCATGAGGTCTCATATTCGCCGGCAATGAATTCCAGCGTGGCCGCAAGGAGTTGCTCCTTGGTCCGGAAGTAGAAGTTGACGATTCCGGGCGACATGCCGGCGGCGCTGGCCACGTGGCTCAAGGTCGTGGCCGCATAACCGCGCCGCCCGATCGTGGCGATGGTCGCCTCGATCAGCTGGAGTTGGCGCGTTTCCTTTACCGGATTCAGCCGAGCCATTTCGCCTCTTAGAGTCGCTAGTTATCGTTAAGAATTAGGAAAAATGCACTAACTGAATGTAATATATGGGATTCTAAATCCAGGCAATTATATGATCATTCAGTCGCCTAGACAGCGAGGGGGCCGTTTTGATAGCTTCACTATATACGCATTTAATGGCTGCACATAATCGGATCGGAGCTCATCATGACTAAGGCCGCCGCCCCAACAGCGACCAACACGCGCGACCCCTACCGCCTCGACAAGTCCAACGCCCACTTCCGGAAAGCCATCCAGAAGCTGCCTTTGGGCGTCAGCTCGAACTTCCGGTACTGGGGCGACAATAACACCGTCTATGTGAAGCATGGCCGCGGCGCGCGGATCACCGATCTCGACGACAACGTCTATATCGACTACCGGCTGGGTTACGGGCCGGCGATTCTGGGCCACTGCCATCCCGAGGTGGATGCGGCGGCCCGCGATGGCCAGCAGGTGGGCACGGTCTTCGCGCTCGGCACTGAGAAGGAGCTGACCGTCGCCGAACTGATCAGCGAGATGGTTCCGGCGGCGGAGCTGGTCCGCTTCTCCAACTCCGGCACCGAGGCCGTCATGGGTGCGCTGCGCCTGGCGCGCGGCGTGACCGGTAAGGACCACTATGTGACTTTCGAAGGCTCCTATCACGGGCTGTTCGATTCCACGATGTGGACCCTCGACACCGACACCATCCAGGAAGGCCGCGAGCCCGACATCGTCAGCTATGGCAAGGGCATCCCGGGCGCCGTCCGGAACCTGTTCTGGCAGGTCCCCTATAACGACGCCGGGCGGCTCGAGGACGTGCTGAAGAAGCATGGCCACACCATCGCCGCCGTGCTGATCGAGCCGATCCTCGGCAATTGCTGCGGCATTCCCTCCAAGCCCGAATTCATCAAGGCCGTGCGCGATCTCTGCACCAAATACGGCGTGCTGATGATCGTGGACGAGGTGAAGACCGGCTTCCGCGTGCGTCGCGGCGGCGCCCAGGAACTCTATGGCATCAAGGCCGATATCTGCACCATGGCCAAGGCTGTGGCCAACGGCTATCCGATCGCCTGCATCGGCGGGCGCGAGGACATCATGCGCAATTACGGCCGCGGCGTCGCCCATGGCGGCACCTACACGGCCCAGGCCATGTCGCTGGCGGCGGCCGAGAAGACCCTCACGATCCTGCGCGACACCGATGCGCTGGAAGACATCGAGGCTTACGGCCTGGCGATGCAGGCGGGCATGCACAAGGTGCTGACGGCGCGGGGGATCCCCCACAGCTTCACCGGCCATCCGAGCATGAGCGGCCTGTTCTTCCGCGAGACGCCGCCCAACAACTACCGCGACTGGAAGACCAGCGACTACACCTTCTACGACACGCTGGCGCAGCATCTGATCCCGCATGGCGTCATGTGCGAGCCGGATTCGCGCGAGCCCTGGTTCATTTCCTCGGCCCACGACAAGGCCTGCCTCGAGGAGACGCTCGACACCTTCGAATATTGCTTGGACCTGACGATCGAAGAGCTGGCCCGCAACGCGAAGGCGAAGGCGGCCCCGGTCATGACCGGCATTACCGCCTGAGCGGTCGATACCGAAGCACCCCTCCCCTGCGCCGCCGCGAGCGGCGCAGGGGGCGGTTCCCCTAAAGAATCTTCAGAACGTTTTCCGGCGGGCGGCCCAGGGCCGCCCGTTCGCCTTTGGCGTCCTTGACGACGACGATCGGGCGCTCGATCAGGATCGGGTTGGCGACCATGGCCGCGATCAGCGCCGCCTCGTCGAGCTTGGGATCGGCCAGCTTCTTCTCCTTATAGGCCGGCTCGCCCTTGCGCATCAGATCGCGCGGGCCCAGGCCCAGCAGCTTCAAGAGCTGCTTCAGCCGTTTCGCATCGGGCGGCGTAGAGAGATATTCGACGATCGTCGGCTCGATCCCGCGGCCGCGCAGCAACGCCAGGGTATCGCGGGATTTTCCGCAGCGCGGATTGTGATAGATCGTGACGCTCATGATGCCGGCGGGCCCCCTCGCGGGATCAGTCGGCGGGCAGCAGCACCCCGGATTCGACCGGCCAGCTCACCCACACATCCCGCGCCTTGCCGTCCGCGGCATCGGCATTGCGGGCGACATTCTGGGCCGCGACCGCGACGCGGCGCTGCAGGCCCGGAACCTCGACATAGAAATGGCTGCGGTCGCCGAGATAGGCCTGGGCATTGAGCCGGCCTGCGATCGAGTTGGTGCCGCCATTGGGCCGGGTGGCCTCGATCCGCAGCTTCTCCGGCCGGATCGCCAGGGTGACGAGGCCAGCCTTGCTGACGCGGGCCTGGCCGACCGGAACCCGCAGCTTGCCGAGCGGGCCGGCATCGATGATGGCGTTGGCGCCTTCGGTGCCGGCGACCGTGCCGTCGATGAAATTCATATTGCCGATGAAGTCGGCGACCTCGCGGCAGTTCGGATGCTCGTAGAGCTGGGCCGACCCGTCGATCTGCATCACCTTGCCGCGCGCCATGACCGCGATCCGGTCCGACATGGTCAAGGCCTCCTCCTGGTCGTGCGTCACGAACACGAAGGTGATGCCGACCGAGCGCTGCAGCTGGCGCAGCTCGAGCTGCATCTCCTCGCGAAGCTTCTTGTCGAGGGCGCCCAGCGGCTCGTCGAGCAGCAGCACCTTGGGCTGGCAGACGAGCGCGCGGGCGAGCGCGATGCGCTGGCGCTGGCCGCCGGAGAGCTGGTCCGCGCGCCGGTTGCCGTAGCCGGGCAGCTTGATCATGCCCAGCGCTTCCTCGACCTTCTGGTCGATCTGCGGCTTGGTCAGGTTCTTCTTGCGCAGGCCGTAGGCGATGTTCTGGCGCACATTGAGATGCGGGAAGATCGCGTAGTTCTGGAACACCATGTTGGTCGGACGAAGATGCGGCGGCACCACCGCCATCGGCTGGCCGTCGATGAAGATCTCGCCCGCCGTCGGCACCTCGAACCCCGCCAGCATGCGCAGGAGCGTGGTCTTGCCGCAGCCGGACGGACCCAGCAGGGAGAAGAACTCGCCGCGACGGATGTCGAACGAGATGTCGTCCACCGCCTTGACCGCGCCGAAATGCTTCGACACGCGCTTGATCGAGATGAAGGAATCGTCTGCGCTCATGATGTCAGATACCCAAACCCTGGTCGGGGTTGACGCCGCGCCGCCGCATATACTCCGCGAAGGTGACGATCACGAAGGACACGACGAGGATGCAGCTGCCCAGGGCCAGGGTTCCGGGCAGCTTCTGGGGGAAACGAAGCTGGCTGTAGATATAGACCGGCAGCGTGGTGTCGTTGCCGGAAAGGAAGGCCGCCATCAGATATTCGTCGAACGAGGTCGTGAAGCAGAGCAGGAAGCTGGCCACGATGCCGGGCATGGCCAGCGGGAACGTCACCCGCCAGAAGGTCTGCCAGGCATTCTCGCCCAGATCCTGGGACGCCTCCTCGAGGTTCTTGTCGAAGCCCTGCAGGCGCGAGATCAGAACCGCCATCGAGAAGGGCACGCACAGCAGCACATGGCCGGCGATGATGCTCCAGGTTGAGGGCTGCAGCCCCAGGAACTTCGCCAGGATGATCAGGAGGCCGATGGCGAAGACGATGGTCGGGATGACCAGGGGCAGCATGATGGTGAAGGTGATCGCCGCGCGCCCCGGCAGGTAATAACGGGTCACCGCTTTCGCGGCGAGGACGCCGAGGATCGTGCTCACCACCGAGACGAAGGCCGCGATGCGCAGGCTGACGCCCAGCGCCTTGGTCAATCCCGGATTGCTGACCATCTCCGCGTACCATTTGACCGTCATTTCCTTCAACGGGAAGGCGACATAGAGCCCGTTGTTGAAGGAGAAGAGGACGATCAGAAGCACCGGCGCATAGATGAAGATGAGATAGGCGACGCCGTAAATGAAAAGCGCGTCGTATTTGGCTTTGCCGACCATAATCCGGGGCCCCGACCTTAGGACTGTTTCCAGCGACGGCGCCCCATGGCGCCGAGGAAGACGCAGACGATCAGGGTGATCGACAGCATCATGACGATGGAAACAGCGGCGCCCAGCGGCGCATTGTTGGCTTTGCCGAACAGCGATTGGATCAGATTGCCGATCATGATGCCCGACGTGCCGCCGACGAGCGACGGCGTCACATAGTCGCCGACCGTCGGAATGAAGACGAGCAAGGTGGCGGCGATCATCCCCGGCAACGACAGCGGGAAAGTCACGCGCCAGAACCGCTCGCGTGGGGTATCGCCCAGATCGGTCGCCGCCTCGAGCAGCGACTTGTCGATCTTTTCCAGCGACACATAGATCGGCAGGATGGCGAACGCCGCCCAGGCATGGGTCAGGGTCACGACAACGGCAGTCGGGTTATAGAGCAGGAACTGCAGCGGATCCTTGATGATCCCGAGGCTGATCAGGCCGGAATTGATCACGCCGTTGAAGCCCAGGATGATCTTCCAGGCGAACACCCGCAGCAGATAGCTGGTCCAGAACGGCACCGTGATGAGGATGAGCCAGATCAGCTTGCCCCGTCCGACCCGGAAGGCCAGGAAATAGGCCATCGGATAGGCGGTGATCACGACGAAGAAGGTCGTCGTCAGTGACATCACCATCGAGCGGAACAGCAACACCAGATAGATCGGGTTGTTTTCGAGATCGAAGATCGCGAAGTAGTTCTTCAGCGTCGGGGTGTAATCGATGTCGAAATAGACTTGCGTGCAGAAGCTCAAGACGACCAGCCCGATGAGCGGGATGATCATGAGCGCAAGCATCACGAGAAGGGTGGGCGAGAGCAGCAGATAGCCGCGGATGCTCTCATATCTGTGTAGCACGGTTTTAAAGGCGGTCCAGGGACCACCTTGCGTCGTCGGGGCCCGACCCCGATCGGTAACGCTAACCATGACGCGACAGCCGGCGTCGTCCGGCTTCAGCCATTACACGTCCCCTCTCCCGGAAGATTTCTTGAGCCAGTCTTTTTTGCGGCGCAATGTTGGCACCGGCCCCGGTCGGGCCACAAGCCCTTTTTTGTAAGATGACAATGAGGGTTAGCCGCCTTGCCCGGATTCTGGCGCGGATGCTAGAGTCGGACCATCAATGACGAGATGCACCGCGACACCGTGTTGCGATCCGCATTGGCCTCGCTGCAGGGCGGTTCCCCTGTGTCCTCGGCCGCTACCGCTACGGAACCTCACAATCAAAACGGTCGAGAATGACCATTCCTCAGGGAGGAGACTTCATGGATATCAAGGAATTCAAGAGCCGCCTTGCCAACCAGGACATGACCCGCCGGCAGATGGTGCAGGCGCTGACTGCCGCTGGCGTGGCTCTGGTCACCATGCCGGTGACCAGCAAGCTGGCCCGCGCGGACGATCAGGCCACGTATTTTACTTGGTCGGGCTATGACGATCCTGGCTTCTTCCCGGGCTACGTCAAGAAATACGGCGCCAGCCCGAACCTGCCGGTCTTCTCCGACGAGCAGGAAGCCTTCCAGAAACTGATGGCCGGCTTCAAGACCGACGTCGCCCATCCCTGCTCCGGTCGCATCGAGAAGTGGCGCAACGCCAAACTCATTCAACCCTTCGACACCTCGAAGCTGTCAAACTGGCCGGATGTGTTCGACACGCTGAAGCACATCAACACCGCCGACCAGGATGGCAAGCAGTGGTTCTCTCCGGTCGACTGGGGCAACACCGCTGTCATCTACCGGACCGACCTGGTGCAGCCCAAGGAAGATTCCTGGGATCTGCTCTGGGACGAACGCTACAAGGGCCGGATCTCGATGGGTGACGACATCACCGACACCGCGATCATCACGGCCCTGCTGATCGGCGCCAAGAACCCCTATTCCATGACCGACGACGAGCTCAAGAAGGTCAAGGAAAAGCTCGCCGCGCAGAAGCCGCTGGTCCGCTTCTACTGGAGCGACGCCACAGTGCTCGAGCAGGGCATCGCCTCCGGCGAGATTGTGGCGGCCTCGGCCTGGAACGGCACGCTCGCCAAGATGATCGACCAGGGCGTCCCGGTGAAATGGATGTCGCCCAAGGAAGGCATGCTGACCTGGGTCTGCGGCGCGGTGCTGACCAGCAACGCGACCGAAGTGGACAAGGCGCATGACCTGATCAACGCTCTGATCTCGAAGGAAGCGGGCCTCTGGCTGATCGCCTATGGCTATGGCCACTCCAACAAGAAGGCGTTCGCCGAAGCGGGCGAAGCGGCGCTGACCAAGATCGGTCTGCCCGCCGATCCCAGCGACCATCTGAAGCGCGGCACCTTCAGCCAGGACAACAAGCGGCTGGAAGACCTGCAGCAGATCTTCGAGCAGGTGAAAGCCGGCGTGTAGTCCGATCCGCTGATACCGGCCGGCGCTTTCGGGCGCCGGCCTTCATGCTCGCCCGGCGGGGCGCCGCGCTCGTGAAGCAAGACCGGGCGCTCCGTCGGGCGAACTGTTTCCAGAGACAGTCCCGCCCACCGGCTCGAGGACGACACCCGACAAGACGCCCAACATCGGAACCCACCCATGACCCGCAATCTGCAGTTCGACACCGCCGCCCTCACCGAGCAGGACCACGCCCATATCATCCATCCCTGGATCGATCTGGGGCAGGCCAAGACGCAGGATCTCCTGATCGTCGCCGAGAGCGAGGGCGCCTATATCTACGATTCCGACGGGCATCGGATGCTCGACGGCATGGGCGGGATGTGGTGCGTGCAGATCGGCTATGGCCGCAACGAGATGGCCGAGGCGATCGCCGAGCAGGTGCGCCGCATGGCCTATTACTCGCCCTTCGGCAAGATATCGACCCCGCCGGCGATCGAGTTCGCCACGCGCATCGCCAAATATGCGCCGGGCGACCTGAAGCATGTGTTCTTCACCACCGGCGGCTCGACGGCGGTCGATTCCGCGCTGCGCTTCGTCCAGTTCTATTTCGGCTTCACCGGCAGGCCGTCGAAGCGGCACATCATCACCCGCGAATATGCCTATCACGGCTCGACCTATCTGACGGCGTCGGTCTCGGGCAAGCCCGCCGACCGCGCCTATCTCAAATTCGAGACCGAGACGGTGCACCATCTCCCCGTCCCCAATCCCTATCGCCGGCCCGAAGGCATGACCGAGGCCGAGTTCTGCGACAAATGCGTCGCCGATCTCGAGAACAAGATCCTCGAGCTCGGCCCCGACAATGTCGCCTGCTTCATCGCCGAGCCCCTGCTGGCCTCGGGCGGCGTCATCGTGCCGCCGAAGGGCTATCAGCGCCGCACGCTCGAGGTCTGCCGCAAATACGGCGTGCTCTATATCTCGGACGAGGTGGTCACGGGCTTCGGCCGGCTGGGCGAGATCTTCGCTTCGGAGCCGGTGTTCGACCTGGTGCCGGACATCATCACCACGGCCAAGGGCCTGACCTCGGGCTATGTGCCGCTGGGCGCCTTCCTGGTCTCGGACCGGCTCTATGACGCCGTGACGGTGCCGGAAGCCAAGGGAAAGTATTTCACCAACGGCTTCACTTACTCCGCCCATCCGGTCTCCTGCGCCGCGGGCCTGAAGAATCTCGACATCATCGAGCGCGAGAATCTCTGCCAGCATGTGCGCGATATCGGGCCCTACTTCATGAAGAAGTTCCGCGAGCTGGCCGACCTGCCGCTGGTCGGCGACGTGCGCGGCAGCCATCTCATGATCTGTCTCGAGTTCGTGAAGGACAAGAAGACCAAGGAGCCGATGCCCGCCGAATGGAATTTCGGCAATCGCATCATCAACGAGACCATGCCGCGCGGGCTGCTGGCGCGGCCGATGGGTCATCTCGTGGTGCTGTCGCCGCCGCTCATCGTCACCAAGGCGCAGATCGACGAAGCCGCCGACGCGCTGCGCGGCGCCATCAAGGCCGTGACCGACAGCCTGATGCGCGACGGCCTCTGGCAGGAGAAAGCCGCCTGATCTGCCTCAGGACCCCGGGCCCGTGACGGGCCCGGGGTTTCATGCCCGCCTCGCATCGAACCGATAGCCCGGCGGCATTTCCGTTCCGACGCTCCCTCCCCGATCCTGCGGGCCTGTGACGCAACCAGGATCGCGGGATAACCCCATGTCATTGAAACAGGATTTGCTGCTGCCGCTGACGGCGCTGGCCATCGCGGCGGTGATCTATGTCGCCGCCTTCGCCAACCTCACCGGCGGCCTGTAAGGCGTCCCACCCGCCCGGGACTATTGAATCCAGATCTCGGCGCTGGCGCTGCGGCCAGCCTTGTCGATCACGGTGATGCGCGCCTCGCCCATGCCGTCGGGCAGCCATTCCGCCTGGCGGCGCCAGGGCTGGGCGCTCAGCGGGAGGCCGTTCACCAGCCAGATCAGCGGCAGCTCGCCGCCGGTGACCTCGAGCGGCAGGCTGGCGAGATGATCGCCCGACTTCAGCTCGACGACGGCGCCGTCCTGCGGAAATGTCAGGTTCGGTCCCTGGAGGCCCGAGGTCGACCGCCAGGCATAGGCCGCCGGCTGGAACCGGCGCAGGCTGGCCGGAAGCTCGCTGTTGGTGGCGAGGATGGCGCCCGCCGGCGCCGGACCCGACGGCTTCATCAGCGCGTCATTGCCCGAAGGCGGCGGCAACAGGTCGAAGGCCTCATAGAGGATCGGCGCCGCCGCGTCGCGCCCCATGCGGCCCGGCGAGAAACTGCCGTCCGGTCGCCCGACCCAGACGCCGATGGTCCATTCCCGGTCATAACCGATCGCCCAGGCGTCGCGGAAGCCGTAGGAGGTCCCCGTCTTGTAGGCGATCTGACGCTGGCGCCGGCCATCGCTCTCGATCAGGCGGTTGGGCGGCGGGGGCATGTCCTCGAGGATATGGGTGACGTACCAGGCGGCGAGCGGGCTCATCAGCGCCTGCTTGTCGCCTTCCTCCTGGTCGAGGCGGAAGCGCAGCGGCGCCGTCGTGCCCTTGTTCGCCAAACCGGCATAGAGCGTCACCAGATCCTGGAGCGTGACGCCGACCCCACCCAGCGCGATCGGCAGCCCCGGCTGCTCCGTCTCCGCCGGCAGACGCAACGTCACACCACTGAGGCCGAAGCGGCGCGCCAGCTCCAGCGGACCGATCCGATCCAGGAGCGCCACGGCCGGCAGGTTGAGCGACATCTGCAGGGCCTCGCGCGCCGTCATCTCGCCGTGAAAGCGGTTGTCGAAATTGCGCGGTGCGTAATCGCCGAAGCGCATCGGCCGGTCCACCATGATGGTCTCGGGATGGATCAGCAGCCCGTCGAAGGCCAGGCCATAGATGAAGGGCTTCAGGGTCGAGCCCGGCGAGCGCACCGCCGTGATCATGTCGATGGGACCATGCCGGCTGGCGTCGAGGATGTCGGTGGAGCCGACATAGCCCCTCACCGCATGATCGCTGTTGCGCACCGCGAGCACGGCGATGGTGGCGCCGGTCTCGAGCTCGCCGCGCCGGCGCGCGACCAGCGCCTCGAGGCCGCGCTGCAGGCTGCCATCGATCGTGGTCCTGATCGCCGTCGATGCCGGATCGGCGGCCTTGAGCCGCTCGGCCAGATGGGCCGCCACCATCGGCGCCTCGAGGCGCCCCGGCGGCACGGCCTCGCTGCTGAGCTCCGCCAGCTCGGTCTCGTCGATGAGGCCGGCAGTTTCCAGCCGCTGCAGCACATGGTCGCGCGCCTCGCGCGCCGCCATCGGATTGCGATCGGGCCTGACGCGCTCGGGCTGCTGCGGCAAGGCCACCAGCATGGCCGCTTCCCCGTCGGTCAGATGGGCCGGCTCCTTGCCGAAATAGAACAGCGAGGCGGCACGCACGCCTTCGAGATTGCCGCCATAGGGAGCGAGCGTCAGATAGATTCCGAGGATCTCCGATTTCGAGAAATGCGCCTCGAGCTGGACCGCCCGCGCCATCTCGATCAGCTTCGAGCCCAGCGTCCGCGGCCGCGGCTCCAGCAGGCGGACCGCCTGCATGGTCAGGGTCGAGGCGCCCGACACGACCGAGCCGTTCCGGACCCACTGCCCGACCGCGCGGGCCAACGCCAGCGGATCGACGCCTTCATGCCAATAGAACCGGCGATCCTCATAGGCGACGAGCATCTGCAGGAAACGCGGATCGACATGATCGGCCGCGACCGGCAGCCGCCAGGCCCCGTCGGCCGCCGCGAACGGCCGCAGCAACTGTCCGTTCGAATCCTCGACCAGCACCGAGACATTTCGAAGCCGGTCGAGATGGGGCGGGAAGATCCGGTCGAGCCCGATCGCAAGCGCCAGCGTCGCGACGGCCAACCCGGCGACAGCCAGGAACAGCCGACGCCGGCGAACCTGGCCTGCATCGTGCTGCGTCCTTGCGGTCTGGCGCGTCAAGCGCAGGCGCATGATGTCGTTCCCTACTCCGTCACGGCGTCCCTGCCGCCTCGATCTCGGCTTGGCCCATCGCGCCGCGGCCGATGCGGGTCGGCCGGTACATATCCTCGACCGAGGCCGCCGGCACCCGATAATGGCCCGGCGTCACGGCGCGGATCATATAGGCGAAGCTGTACTCATAACCGGGATAGCTCTCGAAGCCGGTGATGAAGCGGTCGTCGAGATATTCGGTATAGAGCGCATCCGAGAGTTCCGGCATCCAGGCGAACTGATCGGTCTGGCGGGCATTGGCCAGGCGAACATTCTCCAGCTCGAAACCGGCCGGCAGCAGATCGATCAGCAGCGCCTGGCTGCCGCGCGACCCGTCATCCCGGATGGTGACGACCGTGACGATCACGTCGTTCTGCGCCACATGGCTCAGATCCGTGGCCTCGCCCGCGAGCGTGTAGTATTTGCGCTCGATGGTGAAGCCCTGGTTCTTCACCGCGCCCCGCGGCTCGCTCGGCACGCCGAAGACCGTGGTGTTGGCCCAGATCGGGCCCTCGCCGCGATTGGCGATCTGCAGACCCGCCGCGATCTGCTCCGGTTTGGGGCGCAGATAAAGCGGCTCGGTGCGGTCTTGCGTCTGGCCGTCACCCACCGCCACCGCGATCCGGGGGCTGCTCCCCAGGGCCGCGCCGGCGAGAACGATCCAGCCCTGCTCCTGCGTGCTGAGCCAGGGATCGGTCCCGATGGCCGACGCCAGATCGTCGATCAGCGGGCTGGGATCCACGCCCGGCACCTTCGCTTCCGTCGACAGCGCCAGCAATGCCGCCGTGTCCCGGAGATCCGATTCATAATAGTCGTTGGCATCCCCGCTCCAGCGACGGCGCGTATCGAGCGCGATCTGGGCGGCGTCGGCGGCACGGTTGTTGTCGCCGATGAGAGCGAGCGCCGCCCCCAGCTGCATCACCGCGAGCTTGCTCGGCAGCTTCTTCTTGTTGCGGTCGAACATGTAGCGGACCAGGCCCGGATCGGCCGCGTTCGCGCTCGCCAGCACATAGATGGCGTAGGAGCGCGAAGACAGGGCCGAGGGGCTGTCATTCTGATGATCGGCGGCGTGATAGCGCAGCCAGTCGAGCCCTTCCTTATAGGCGAAGTCGGGCACGACATAGCCCTTCGCGCGCGCCCGCGTCAGGAAGTCCATCGCATAGGAGGAAAGCCATGGCTCCGTCAGGCCGTAGGAGTCCCAGAGAGCGAAGCTGCCGTCCCAGCGCTGCATCTCGAGCACGCGCCCGATCGCACCCTGAACCCGGCGCTTCAACCCGTCATCGTCCTCGACCAGGCCGAGATCGCGTTCCAGATCCGCCGCGTATAGCAGCGGCAGTGCGCGGCTGACGGTCTGCTCGATGCAGCCATAGGGATAGCGATCAAGCCCGCGCAGCACGCCCGCCAGATCGAAATCCGGACGGCCGCCGAGGCTGGTCAGCACCTCGCCGGTGCCGGGCAGATAGGACGACACCAGATCCGGACCCAGCTCGAAGCTGTCGCCGGGCGCCAATTGGCGTGCGACGCGCTGCACCTCCGGCAATTGCGCCGGGCGGACTCCAAGCACGATCTGCCGGTCGAGCTTGAATCCCTCCGGTCCTTCGATCGCGACCGTGATATGGCCGGTCCCGACCGTATGGCCGAGCAGCGGAATCGTCAGAACCGCCGCGGCCCCTTGCGCCAGATCGTGATCGCTCGTGGCGCCCTCGCCCAGCTGGAAGACATCGTCGCTGGTGATGGCGACATGATAGGTCCCGGCCGGCGCCTCCATGTTCTGCAGGCTCACGGTCAAGGTCGACCGGTCGCCCGGCGCCAGGAACCGCGGGGTGGCGATCAGCGCCACCAGCGGATCGCGCACGATGAGCGGCGTGTCGGACGCGCCGACCTTGTCGCTGCTCCAGGCGACCGCCATCAGGCGCAGGCGGCCGTTATAATCCGGCACGTCGAGCGAGATGGTGGCCTTGCCGTCGGCATCGAGCTTGACCGGCCCCGAGAACAGCGCCACCAGCGTCGTGCCCGGAGGGGCGGCGCGCCGGCTCATCGCCGCATCGCCGCCGCTGCGGATCACGCCGCGATTGGCGTTGGCGGCATTGATCAGGCGGCCATAGAGATCGCGGATCTCCACACCCAAACGCCGCTTGCCGAAGAAATAGTCCACCGGATCGGGCGTCTTGAAGTCGGTGAGCTCCAGCACGCCTTCATCGACCGCGGCCAAGGTGACATAGGCATCGCCCGACCCGCCGAGGCCCGCGACCGCGATCGGCACATCGATCTTCTGGCGCGGCTTGATCACCTCGGGCACCGTCATGGTGACGCCGAGCCGGTGAATCTCCGGGTCGATCGCGAGCCAGGCCACGCCGATGGCGCGACCGGGACCGCGGGTCTGCTCCGAGGAGCCAGGCCGGAAGGCAGTTGCCAGGACATAGGCGCCCGCCCCCCAATTGGCGTCGACGTCGAACTTGACCGACACGCCGTCGGGCGTGGCGTCGACGACGCGGGTCGCGACGATGCGATCGGTCGCGATCGCCAGCAGCACCTGGCCGGCGAAGGGCGGGCGCACGAAAAGCTCCGCCTGGTCGCCCGGCGCATAGGTCGGCTTGTCGGCCGTGACCTGCAGCGTGTCCGGCGTATCGCCGGAGCCCGCGCGGGCCCACCAGCCGGCGGTGAAGCGATAGCTCGCCGCGGCCCCGCTCTCGGGGTCATAGAGCTCGAGACGATACTGGCCGTAATCGACCGGGAGCTGGATCTTGCCCGGCGCGTCGGCGGCGATCGAGATCTCCCCGGTCGTGCCCGGAATGTCGCGCACCACAGCCTGATAGTCCCAGTAGCCGTTGCGCAGGAACCATTGATAGTCCCAGTCCTCCTGCACCAGGCGATAGGTGACCTTGTCGAGCGCCTTGCGGCTGCCGTCGTCGCCCACCGCGATCGCCTCGAAGGAGGCATTGGCACCGCGATCGACCGTGTCGTCGGGGAAGAGCGGCTTGATGCCCAGCGCCAGCGGCCGGTTGCGGATCGGCAGCTCCAGCACCTCGGAGATCGAGCGGCCGCCGACATCGGCGACCTCGACGCGCACCGTCGCCGAGAGCGGCTGGGCCGTGTCGGGGATGTTCTCGAGATAGAGCGGGATCTGCGCTTCGCCATTCTCGTCGGTCACGCCGCCGGCCAGCTCGGTGCGGACCGGATCGATCGCCTCGTCGGCCAGGTCGAAATGGAATCCCGGATAGGCCGGGAACGGATCCGTGGCCTTGCCCACCACGGCCTCGCCCTTGACCGGCAGGCCGGCACCCATGGCGCCATAGAGATATTTCACCGTGAGATCGAGATTGGGCGTGGTCTCCGCTCCCGGGATATAGGCGGGCTGGTCCGAGGTGAGCGTGGCCTCGATACGGGCCGGAACGACCTCTTCCACCAGATAGGTGGCGCTCGCGATCGGCTTGCCGGCCGGATCGAGATAGGCCTCGACCGTCCAGACGCCGGTGCGCGCCGTGCCCGAAACCGGAATGTCGCGCTGATAGCTGCCGGCACCGCCATCCTTGAGCGAGAGGGTATCGGCCTCGCTGCCGTCGGGACGCAGGAGCTTCAAGGTCAGCGGCAGCCCCGTCATCGCCTTGCCGGCCTCATCGCGCAGCAGGCCGGTCAGATGCACGGTCTCGCTCGGGCGATAGACGCCGCGGTCGAAATAGAGGAACAAGTCGCTCGGACCCGGCGGCAGGCGCCCGCCGACACCGCGATCGCTCAAATCGAACGCCGCTTGGGTCAGATCGAGGAAGGCGAAATCGCCATCCTTGCGCGAGGCCACGACGGCAACCGCCTCGCGACCGCCTTCGCCGCGCAACAGGCCGGAATCGAAATGGGCCAGCCCGTCGCGGTCGGTTTCGGTCGAGGCCAGGATGTCGTTGTTGCGCGCGATCAGATTGACGTCGACCTTGCGCAGCGCCTCGCCATCCTGGAGCGAACGGACGAACAGGTTGAGCCCATCCGCCCCGCTCATCGAGGTCATGCCCATGTCGGTGACGATGAGCCACTGGGTCGCCTGCTGGGCCCAATCGTCGGCGTTGGTCTGCTCCGGCGGTGCCGCCATGAGCAGGTAGACGCCGGGCTTCGTCGAAGGCAGGATCTGGTCGATCGGAACCGCCGTGACCACCCGCTGGTTGGGCTTGGATTCGATCTCGACCACGCCGGTCCACACCGTTTCGCCCAGATTGTTGGCGATGTCGTTGCGGTCGTAACCGTCGAGGACGCGCAGGAACCGCCCGTCCGTGATCTGGCGGATCAGGTTGCGGTCGTTGATGCGCAGGAGCTCGAGCTTGGCGCTCTCGTAATTGACGCTGACCAGCGGCACGCCCTGCCCGCCGGTGCGCGGCAGCACATAAGTGTTGCTGTCGAAACCCAGCGAGGGATCGCGCACGCCGGCGGGAACGGAAACGGTCTGGCCCTGCATCAGGCTCTTGCGCTCGGCCGACGGGAAGCCGGTCTTGAGCGCAACGTCATAGTCGGTGCCGTAGGCACCACCGGTGATGCAGAGCTGGTTGCCGGAGGCAATGAAGCTCGGCTCGAAGGCCGGCGTCACCGTCACATAGTCCTTGTAATGCACCTGCTTGGGATCGAGCAGGTTGGCGGTAAAGCGCAGGCAGATGTTCGGGCTGTCGCCGGTGCGCTCGACATCGACGGTGTCGAGCTTGAGGCCGATCAGGTCGGTGAGCTCGGCGACGCGGTCCTTGAGGTTGGCATCGTCCGGGGTTTGGTCGAGGGCGAGCTGATAGGCCGCCAGCGCCTCCTCGGGCTGGTCGAGGGAGCGCAGCCCGCTCGCCGCGATATCGAGGGCCGCGGCCCGGTCCTCGGGCGTCTCGGCCGCCTGATAGGCGAGCCAGCCGGCCCCCACGGCCTGGTCGAAGGACTGCTGGTCGCGGTTTAGCTTGGCCAGCGAATGCCAGATCTCGTAGTCGGCGCCGCCGAAGGCCACCGCCTGCTCATAATTGGAGATGGCGACGCTGGTCTGCCCCGCCTGCTCGGCCGTCTCGCCCGCGATCCGCAGCGCATCGGCCTTGTCGGGGTCCGACCCGTTCTTGTAGCGCTGCTGGATGTCCGACTGATAACGGTCGGCCGCTTGGCTGGCGACCTGCATGTCTTGAGACCATGCGGACAACGCCGGCAGCGCGAGCGCGAGACCGAGTGCGAGGCAACGAACGAAATTCATGATCCCCTCGTGATGAACGGCGTCACTCGCGACCGCGAAGCGCCCTCTGCTGCGCAGGCCACCATGAAATTGTGACCGCTGCATGGCCGTGTGGGTAGAGCCTGTGATTTTTGTCGCCCGATTCCGATAGGAACACGGTCATGACGGGGCGGCGCGATGGTCATGCCGCGACGCGATCGATTGTTCCAACTCGCCGCACCATCGCGCGCTCAGCCCGCCCCCGAACCTGATCTTCCTGTTGAACGGAAGAATCCACATTTATATCATTATATATCAGTACGTTATTGGGTTGTGTTAAGTGATCGCGCCGCCGCTCCGGGCCACCTTGTTCCGGTCGAGCGCGGACTGGATCTGCTCGAGGAGCAACAGCACCCGAACGCCGCAGCGACCATCAGCGATGGAAACGGCGTGCCCTGCGATCACGTCGGCGAAATGGCCGACGAGGCGCTGCAGCGCTTCGCCCGGCTCGATCGCCGGCGTTTCCCATCCTCCGGTCCGGTAGCCCGGGAGAATCCTGCGATCACCGTGTCCGACCGGCTTGTCGATGCCGCGATCGTAAAGCTTGAGCGTGCCGTCGGCCGCGAGCTCGTCCCAGACCAGCATCCGGTCGCTGCCGCCGATGACGGTACGGCGCAGCTTCTCGGGCGACATCCAGCTCCAGTGGAAATGCGCCATCCAGCCCGAGGCGAAATGCAGCGAGGCATGGACGATATCGGGAACGTCCGGATTGACGTGGCAATGCCCGCTGGCCTCCACATGAACCGGGGTCTCGTCCTTCAGATCGGCCAGCAGCGAAAGAT
>CAVOLB010000004.1:0-8989 GCA_963696655.1 uncultured Alphaproteobacteria bacterium | reverse complement strand
TCCTCCGAAGTCGAGCCGGTACAGCCGGCAACATGATCGAGATGGCTCGCGCGGGCCACGTCGATGCCACGATGAATGGACGCGATCCAGGCCGAGCAGGAGAAGGGATGCACGATCCCCGTGGTGCCGAGGATCGAGAGTCCGCCGAGAATGCCGAGGCGCGGGTTCCAAGTATGGCGCGCCATCTCCTCGCCTTGCGGGATCGAGATCGTGATCTCCAGATCGGGCCGGCCGCCGAGCCGGGCGGCGATCGCCTCGACGACCTCGGTCATCATGCGCCGCGGCACCGGATTGATCGCGGGCTGGCCGGGCGGGATCGGCAGGCCCGGCTTGGTGACGGTGCCGACCCCGCGCCCGGCCTTGAAGCGCAGGCCCGTGTTGGGACCGAGCGCCCGCACGCTCGAGAGGATCAGCGCGCCGTGGGTCACGTCGGGATCGTCGCCCGCATCCTTGACGATGCCGGCGGTGACCACGTCGCCCGCGCGCTTCTGATGAGCCAGCGCGAAAGAGGGGCGCTCGCCCTTGGGCAGCGCGATCTCGATGGGATCGGGGAAACGGCCGGTCAGGAGCGCCTCGAAGGCGGCCGCCGTCGCCGCCGTGGCGCAGGCGCCCGTGGTCCAGCCGCGCCGCAAGGGGCCGTCGGGCTTACGGGCCATGGGCATCCTGGGGGCGGTCAAAAGGGTTCCGGCGCATGGGCTTATCCTAGAGCCTCGGCGCATCAAGCCGTACCGGCTTGATGGGTAAATCGGCCCCTATTTCAACGAATCGGAGCCGGAACCAGGGGCCGGCCGGCCTCATGCCCGGCTGGCCCTGCTCCAGGGCGCTATTCCGGAAATGGGGGTCTTGATTTGACTAGTCGCGACCGAACCCGGAACGGCATGATGCGGCCATGTCGTCCCCCGAAATCACCATGCGCCGGCCGGATTTTCCCAGCCTCGAGCCGGGCTGGGTCTGGCTTGTCGGCGCCGGCCCGGGCGATCCCGGACTGATCACGCTCCTGGCCGCCAAGGCGCTGGGCGAGGCCGATGTCGTGGTCTATGACGCGCTGGTGGGCGAGGCGATCCTGGCCATGGCCCGTCCCGGCGCCGAGCTCGAATATGCCGGCAAACGCGGCGGCAAGCCCTCGGTCAAGCAGCCCGACATCTCGCTGCGGCTGATCCAGCTGGCGCGCGAGGGCAAGCGCGTGCTGCGGCTCAAGGGCGGCGATCCGATGGTGTTCGGGCGCGGCGGCGAGGAAGCGCTGGCGCTGGTGGCCGCCAATGTCCCGTTCCGCATCGTGCCGGGCATTTCGGCCGGCATCGGCGGGCTCGCCTATGCCGGCATCCCGGTTACCCACCGCGAGACCAATGCGGCGGTGACCTTCGTCACCGGCCATGACGCCACCGGCGACGTGCCCGACTCCGTGAACTGGTCGGCGCTGGCGCAGAGCTCGCCGGTGCTGGTGATCTATATGGCGCTCAAGCATATCGAGCGCATCGCGGCGCTCCTGATCCAAGGCGGGCGCAGCGCCGACGAGCCGACCGCGATCGTCTGCCGCGCGACCCTGCCCGAGCAGACGGTGCTCGAGACCACGCTCGGGCGCTGCGCGGCCGACGCCGAAGCGGCCGGTCTCGAACCGCCGGCGATGGTCGTGATCGGCGAGGTGGTGCGGCTGCGCGCGGCGCTCGACTGGCTGGGCGCGTCTCAGGGGCGCGTACTCACGGCCGATCCGCTCGGCACGCGCCGCCGGACCGAAAGCGCCTGACGGGCGCGGGTCCAATGGAAGGGACCTCACACATCCGGGGTCGCGGCCGGGGCGTGATCCTGGCGGCGCCCGCCTCGGGCAGCGGCAAGACCGTCCTCACCATGGCGCTGCTGCGGCTGCTGTCGCGCCATGGGGGGAACGTGGCGGCGATCAAGACGGGCCCCGACTATATCGATCCCGCCTTTCACAGCGCTGCCGCCGGGCGGCCCTGTCTCAATCTCGATCTCTGGGCGATGCGCGCCGGCACGGTCGCGAGCCTGGTCGAGCGGCTCTCGGCGGATCACGAGCTCATCGTTGCCGAGGGCGCCATGGGCCTCTTCGACGGCGCCGCCGACGGCAGCGGGGCCACCGCCGATCTCGCCTCGCTGACCGGTTGGCCGGTCGTGCTGGTGGTCGATGCGCGCGGACAGGGCGCGTCGATCGCGGCGGTGGCGCGGGGCTTTCGCGATCACCGCGCCGATGTCGAGATTGCCGGGATCGTCTGCAATCGCGTCGGCAGCGCCGAGCACGCCTCGATCCTGGCGCAGGCGCTGGAGCCGATCGGCCTGCCCCTGCTGGGCATGGTGCGCCGCGACGAGTCCTTGAGCCTGCCCGAGCGCCATCTCGGGCTGGTGCAGGCGGGCGAGCATGGCGATCTCGAGGGCTTCATCGAGCATGCCGCCGCCGAGATCGGACGCCAGATCGATCTCGCGGCGGTGATGGCGCTGGCACGGCCGGCGCGCGATCTCAGCGCGCGGATCGGCGCCGACAGCTTCATCGCGCCTCTGGGCCAGCATGTCGCGGTGGCGCGCGACGAGGCCTTCGCCTTCGCCTATCCGGCGCTGCTGCGGGATTGGCGCGAGCGCGGCGCCTCGCTTTCCTTCTTCTCGCCGCTGGCGGGCGAAGGCCCCGACCGCTCGGCCGATGCGATCTATCTGCCGGGCGGCTATCCCGAGCTTCACGCCGGCCGCTTGGCGCAGAATCGAGAGCTGATGACGGGGCTGCGGGTCGCGGCGCAGCGGGGCACCGCCATCTACGGCGAATGCGGCGGCTATATGCTGCTGGGGCAAGGGCTGGTCGACGCCGAGGGCCGGCGCCAACGGATGGCGGGGCTGCTGCCGCTGGAGACCTCCTTCGCCGAGCGGCGGCTCCATCTGGGATATCGCGCGGTGACCTTGCATGGCGAGATGCTGCCGCTGGGCGACGCCGGCAGCAGGTTCCGCGGCCATGAGTTCCACTATGCCAGGGTCCTGAACGAGGCCGGGACCGAGCCGCTGTTTGCGGCGAGCGATGCGCGGGGACGGGAGCTCGGCTCGGCCGGCCAGCGCATCGGCCGCGTCTTCGGCTCCTTCGTGCATCTGATCGATCGCGCCGCTTAGGGCGCCGGCGTTACGGCGCGCGGCGCTGGCGCAGGCTCACCAGCAGCACGCCCGTGACCATCAGGGCCAATGCGGCCCATATCCAGCCGCTATGGCTCTCGCCAAAGATCACAATCCCCCAGAGCATCCCGAACAGCACCACGAGATAGGCGCATTGCGAGGTGAAGACTGGGCCGGCGGTGCGGATCATCCAGAGGAAGGCCACGGTACAGCTCGAATTGACGGTCATCATGCCGACGACCGCCCATTGCGCCTGCCCCCAGGGTGGCATCATCGAGAAGAACCCATCGGTCGCGACGACGATCGGCAGGACGAGGATGCCGCCGCCCACGAGCGTGCCCGCCGACATGGCGAGCGAGCTCATGCCGGGCGGGCTTGCTTTCGCCACATAGATGTTCTGCACGCCGTAGGAGATCGAGGCCGCGAAGCAGAGGAGGGCCCAATGGGCCATGCCGGGATCGGGCAGGCTGGTCTCGGGCAGCAGCACCAGCAGCACGCCCGCCAAGCCCACCAGCAACCCGAAGGCGCGTGGCACCGTGAAACGTTCCAGTGCGATGATCAGGGCGAAAGCATAGGTCGCCAGCGGAACCAATGCGTTCGACATGGAGACGATGCCGGCGGGCAGGAACAGCGCGGCGAAGAACAGAGTGCTGCCGGGAATCGTGATGCCGAAGAAACCGCTGAGCGCGTAGAAAACGAGGGAGCGCCGGTCGAGCGGGAGCTTCTGACGGGTAAGAAGCATGAGCAGCAGCAGCGGAATGGCGCTGCCGCAGCCCTCCCAGAAGGCAATGCCGAAGCCCGACGCGCCGTCGATGCGCGCGATCCGCAGCAGAGAGAAGCTGCCGCCCCAGGCGATGCCCATGACGAGCAGCAGGAACAGCGGCAGCGCGAGGCGGCGCCAGGGCGCGTGGGTGACGGCAAGAACGGGCGCGGTCATCGCGCTTCCGGTCCCTTCCCCCGGATCGGGGGAAGGTTAGGAAGGGGGATGACGCGATGTCGATGCCGCGCTGCCCCCTCCCTGCCCCTCCCCCGCGAGGGGGGAGGGGACAAAACTCTCCTGCCGCCCTGCTCGCTCAATGCCTTCCCCCGCGACCCGCTCACCGCTTCTCATCTTCGTACGAGTAGTAAGCATAAGCCGCGCGCTGATAGATCCGGCGCAAAGCGGGGAAGGGGAACTTCGGCAAGGGCGTCGAGAGCAGCGCGCCGTAATCGACCTTGCTGTCGCCGGCGATGCGCTGGGCGGTCAGGCGTCCGGCCATGCTGGCCAGCGCCACGCCCTGGCCGATATAGGCCAGCGCATAATGGACGCTCTTGTCGTCGGTGGTGCCGATATGGGGATTCTTGTCGTAGGACAAGCAGACCCAGCCATACCAGAAATACTCGGTCTCGACCTTGGCGAGCGGCGGGAACATCTCGCGCAGGCGCCGTTCCATCCAGGCCTTGCGCTCGCTGTTCTCGGCCGGGCTGTCCCCGATCCCGCCGCGGGACCCGAACAGGATGCGGTTGTCGGGCAGCAGCCGGTAATAGAACAGGAGCCGGCGCGTGTCCCAGATCTTGAAGTAGGTCCGCCAGGACACGGAATCGCGTTCGGCCTGGGTCAAGGGCCGCGTCACGATGATGTTGGAGAGAACCGGCAGCAGGCGCCCTGAAGTCCAGGGGTTGAGCGTGTCGTTGGTATAGCCGTTGGTGGCGATCAGCACCTGGCGCGCCCGCACGATGCCGCCGGGCGTGCGCAGATGATGCTGGCCGCTCTTGCGCTCCCAGCCGATCACCGGCGAGTTGCCGTGCAGGATCGCGCCATGTTTCTGCGCCGCGCGCGCCAGCCCGCGCGCATAGCGCATGGCGTGGAGCGCGAAGCCTTCATGATGCAGCACCGCGCCGTAAGCCTCGCGGCTGTCGAGGAAGTTGCGGGCCAGCGCCGCCTGGTCGAGGAACCGGGACTCGATGCCGAAATCGCGCTGCATCCGTTCGGCATGGGCGCGCATGCCGTCGACGCGGTTGGGCCGATGCGCCAGCTCGAGCCCGCCCTCGGCCGTGCGCTGGGCGTCTATCTTCTCGCGCTCCAGGATGTCGGCGACGAGGCGGACCGCCTGGCGCGTCAGGTCGTAGCTGTCGAGCGCGCGCTCGCGGCCCCAGCGGCGCACCCAGGCATCGACGCCCTCTTTGCCCATGCCGACCGAGCAGAAGCCGCCATTGCGCCCGCTGCAGCCCCAGCCGACGCGGTTGGCCTCCATCACATGGGCGCTGATGCCGAAATCGCGCGCCAGGTGATAGGCGGCGGAGAGGCCGGTATAGCCGGCGCCGATGATGGCGACGTCGGTATCGATGTCGCTCTGGACCGGGTCGCAGCCGGCGACCTCCTCGCCCGCGGTTACGGCCCAGTAGGAATCGACATGGGCCTGCCCCGGGCGCGACAGGTCGGTGGTGTTGATGCTCATGGATGGGATCACAGGAGAGAATGAGGAACGGCGAGGGCGCCGAAGGCCGATCGGGCCCGCAGGCTCCAGATATGCCCCAAGCGGCTTGGGGGACGCCAGCAGGAAAAGCGTCCCAGGGCTGGGGGCAAACGGGAATAGCGTATTTGCTTCAAAGCGCTGCACCGATCTGGCCGCTCGATCAACAATGCGCTAAAAGAGGGCCTTGCCGGGGGAGCCGTCGGGTTTCGTCGGCGCCACCCTCCAGCCCTTCCTCCAGACCGCTCCCCCGCGCCATGGCCGCCCCTCTCCCCGCCTGGATCCGAGCCCTCGGAAAGCCCGGCGCCGCCACCTTCGCGCTGATGTTCGCGATCGACTCGCTCGCTCGCGCCTCGCTGACGACGGTCATTCCGCTGGTGGCGCTGCGCACGCTGGGGAATGCGCGCGATGTGAGCCTGCTCTACACCGTGACCGGCTGGTCGGCGGTCGCGGTCAGCTTCCTCATTCCCTGGATCGTCCGCCGCTACCGGCCGCGCCGGCTCTATTCGATGGGCGCGGCGATCCTGGTGATCGTGCCGTTGCTGCTGGCGACCCACACGCTCTGGGGGCTGGCGCTGGGCATGGCGTTGCGCGCCTTCGCCGCCGCCTGCCTGCTCAACGGCCTCAACCTTTACTACATGGCCTATATCCGGAAGCAGGACTTCGTCCGCTCGGAGCCGTTGCGCGCCTTCTTCGCCGCCGCCTGCTGGACGCTGGGCCCCGGCGTCGGGATCATCCTCTATGACCATATCGGACCCTGGGCGACCTACCTGCTGAGCTCGGGCTCGGCCGTGCTGCTGCTGATTTATTTCTGGCGCATGCGCGCGGAATATGGCCCCGCCCTGCCATTGAATGCGAAACTCTCGACCAACCCGATCGCCAATATCCGCCGCTATGTCAGCCAGCCCCGGCTGAGGCTCGCCTGGATCTTGAGCTTCGGTCGCGAGGTCTGGTGGTCCACGTTCTATATCTATGCGCCGGTCTATCTGGTCGCGGTCGGGCGCAGCGACACGGCGGTGGCGGTCATCATGTCGGGCTGCACGGCCATGCTCTTCACCAGCCCGATCATGGGCTGGATCGGGCGGCGTCTCGGCGCCCGGCGCCATCTGATCCTGGCCTTCCTGGCCGGCGCCACGACGACGATGGGCGTGGCCATCTTCTTTCATTTCTCCTGGTGGTCGACGCTCTGCCTGGCCCTGAGCGCGATGGCCGCCGTGGCCCTCGATTCCGTGGTGTCGATCCCGTTTCTGCGGGCCGTCAAGGCGCGCGAGCGGCCCGAGATGACCATGGTCTTCAGCATGTATCGCGACCTGGCGGGGCTGATTCCGCCGATGCTGTTCTCGCTGCTGCTGACCTTCTTCGAGCTGCCGTCGGTCTTCATCAGCGTCAGCCTGTTCATGATCTATTGCGCCTGGCTGGCGCGATGGATCCCGCGCGGCATGTAGGACGGGGGAGCTTACGAGCAAGCGCATGAGCGAAACCCGCGTCGGCGAGATGCAGACGGGCATGAGCCTGAAGCAGTTGGTCGTCGCCAACGCCGCGCTCATTCTCAATACGACGACCTGGGGCACCTTCTTCCCGGTGCTGGAGCTGCAGCTGCGCCACTGGGACATGTTCTCGGCCTCGGCGGGACGGCAGGTCACCGGAACGATCGCGCTCCTCTCGATGGTCGCCTGCATCGAGCGGCGCTGGCCGATCCGACGGGGCTTGCCCTGGGGCACGATCATCCTTCTCAGCACCGTCGGCATCACGGTCTGCTGTCTGCTCACCACCCTGGCGGTGTTCCTCTCGAGCGGACTCTCGGCCGCCATCATCTCGGCCACGAACCCGATCGGCTCGGCCCTGCTGGCCCAGGCGCTCTATGGCGTGAAGCTCCGGCGCGCGATTTTCGTCGGCGCGATCCTCTCGGTGGCGGGCGGGATGCTGGCGGTGACGGCGGGCCAGCATGGCCGCGTCACCTTCGGGCTGGGCGAGCTGGCGCTGGTCACGGCCAACCTGATCTGGACCTGGTTCTCGCTGGCGATCCAGCATCGCCTGCGGGGCTATACCTATCTCGAGCGCTCCGCCTACACGATCCTGCCGGGCGCCGTGCAGCTGACGCTGATCGTCGTCGCGCTGCATTATCTGGGGCTGGCGCAGATCCGGATGGAGCTGACCTTCTGGCCGCTGCTCTATGTGTTCTATCTGGGCTTCATCCCGAACGGGCTCGGCAATTTCCTCTGGCTCTGGGCCATCAGCCGCGTCGGCGTCAATGTGGCCTCGATGTATCAGAACCTGATTCCGGTGACGGCGGTGCTGATCACCATGTGGATCGGGACCTATCCGAGCTGGCAGCAGCTGATCGGCGGCGCCATCATCCTGCTGGGCGTGCTCTATACCCAGATCACCGAACGCCGGCGGAACAGGACGGCCGTGGTCACGCCGGCCGTTTCGCCTTGATATAGGCGTCGCAGAGCTCGATCAGCCGCGCGCAAGACGTTTGCGGCGGCGGCCGTCATGGACGCCCGCCCGAGCGGCGGCTAAATGCCTGCGGATTGACCTGAATCAAGTCGAAGTCCTTGGCGTCGATCGATGCTTGCTTCATCGACGGCCAGCGCTCCGCACCCGGGAGCCGTTCGCGGCGGTCATGTGCCGTGCCGTTGTCGAGGCGGCAGATGCGGCGGTCAGTTCAGCGCTGGGAGTTTACGGCAATGACGGCATTCGATCGAGAATCGACGGAGGCGACGAGCGGAAGGAAAACCTGCAGTTCTCTTTCAAGCAAGGCATTCTCGCGCCGCGAGGTCTTAGCGGGCTCGGTGGCAGCCGGCGCAATGATCCTCATTGGGGCCCTCACCGGGACGGCGAAGGGGGATACGCCGAAGAAGACCTTCACCATCCTTCATACCAACGACATGCACTCGGCCTTCATCGGTCTCGGCCCATCGTCGGACTACTCACCGCTGAAGCTCAATGACGACGATACGAGAGGTGGGTATGCGCGCTTGGCGGGATTGATCGCCATGCGGAAGGCGGCTTTGGAAGGCCAGGGGCCTGTGCTGGTGCTCGACGCGGGCGACTACAGCATGGGGACCGCTTTCGGCGCCGCCACGCGCGAGATCGGCGGTGAACTGCAGGTCATGTCGCGGATGGGGTATGACGCGACCACCTTCGGGAACCATGAATTCGACTACGGGCCCGAAGGCCTGGGCCAGTCCATCGGCGTGGCTGCGAAAGCGGGCCGTCTTCCAGCGCTGCTCGCCTCGAATACCGGCTTCGCGAAGCCAGATCCAACACTGGCCGATCTCCAGCGACTTTCCAGGGATGGGGTGATCCGCCGCCATCTCGTGATCGAGCGCGGCGGCATTCGCTTCGGGATCTTCGGGGTCATCGGCAAAGAAGCCATCTTCTACGCCAATGGCGGTGCTGTTGCCTTCTCCGACGCCCTCGAGGCTGCC
>CAVOLB010000003.1:0-17968 GCA_963696655.1 uncultured Alphaproteobacteria bacterium | reverse complement strand
CTTTGCGCAAATAGCCGGTGAGAAGGTCGGCTTTGACGCGCCGGTCGCCCTCGACCACCTCGGCATTGCCCCGCGCCACCATGGCCATCTGCTTCTGCCAATATTCGAAGCTATCGGTGGCGGTCAGGGTCTGTTTCTTGGTCTGGGCATGGATGTTCTTTCCGGTCACGACGAGGGAGCCCTGGTCCAGATCGTAGATGGCACGATCGCCCCAGATCTTGTCGCTGCTCGAGATCAGCAGCACATTGCCCTCGGCCGTGACGCGATAGATGTCGCTGCTGCCCTTCGCGGACTCGCGATAATAGGCGCTGAGCACGTCGGCATTGACCTCGAGATCGCCGCGCTTGGCGCGGGCCTTGCCGCGCGCGATATAGACCTTGTCGTCGCGCCGCCACTCGATGCCGTCATCGGCCTCGATCTCGATCGGTGCGGAGGAATTCGTCAGATCCAGCCCCGTGCCGGGCGCATCGACGCTGGCGGCCGCTTCGCTCCGGGCCGGCCGGGCCGCGACGAGGATGGCGCCGAAGGCCAGGAACCCGCCGAGATTCGCCAGCAGGAAGCGGCGGCGCGAGGCCGGCAGCGCCGCATTCAGGCGCGGATCGAGGCCGACCGGAACGCGGATCAAGGCAACTTCTCCTGCTGGGTGCCCTGATAGAGCAGCACGCGCGATTTGCCGGTAAGCTCGATGACGGCGCCCTTGTCGGCGATCCGCAACCCTTCGCCGGCGATCTCGCCCGCCGGACCCTGGCCGGTGACGTCCGTGTCGCTCACCGCCTTGCCCAGGCCGAAATCGACCGAGATCGATTCCACATGGAGCTCGTAGCCCTTGTCTTGGAACAAACTGACCCTGCCAGCGAGATCGAGATGCTTGGTCGAGCGCTGGAAGCGTCCGCTGTCGGCGGACACCGCCATCCAGCTGCCGTTGGCCATGGTCATGTCGGCCTGCGGGCGGAGCAGATCGATCAGATCGTCATTGCCCTTGACCTGGCTGGCTTCGGCAGCGGTGACGGTATAGGGCCGGTTCTGGTCGTCGATGCCCTGGAAGCGCGGATTGACCATGCTCAGCCGGTCGATCTCGGTGGGCGCGATCGAGGCCATGCCGATGCGGAAGCGGCCATCCTCGATCCGGATCTGCGACCAGACCGCGAGCAGCGCGATCAGGCCCGCCGCCAGGATCGGCAGCACGAACTTCATCGCGGTGACGAAGCGGCTGTAATCGCGCACATGACGACGGCCGCGTGGCACCGACCGCGCGGGCGCGTTCAACCTCGCCATCGCCTCCTCGGCCATTCAGCTCTCCGCCTTTTCGATCGGGGTCATCGATGGCGCGCCGTCAGACCACGCCGGCGCGCAGGCAGTCGTGAATATGCAGAATACCGATCGGCAATTCGTCTTCCACGACGAACAACACGGTGATCGGGCGCTCGTCATCGTCGCCATTCATGATCCGCACCGCCTCGGCCGCCAGCACGGTGGGGCGGATGGTGCGCGGATGGGCGGTCATGACGGTCTCGGCCGACGCCTCGAGCAGGTCGCGGCTCATATGCCGGCGCAGATCGCCGTCGGTGATGATCCCGATCAGGCGGCCCTTCTTGTCGGTCACGCCGACGCAGCCGAAATGCTTGGCCGTCATCTCCAAGAGCACGTCGGCCATGCGCGTGCCCTGCAGGACCAGCGGCAGCTCGCTGCTCGCATGCATCAGGTCGGCGACCGACAGCAGGCGCTTGCCGAGCTGGCCGCCGGGATGAAGGTCGCGAAAACCGGTGGCGGTGAAACCCTTGCGCTCGAGCAGCGCCACCGCGACCGCGTCGCCCATGGCGATCATGAGGGTGGTCGAGGTGGTGGGTGCCAGCCCCATCGGGCAGGCCTCCTCGGCGCGCGGCAGCAGCAGCGTGACGTCGGCCTGGCGCGCCAGTGCGCTGTCGGCGCGGCTGGTGAGCGCGATCAGCGGAATCGCGAAGCGCCGCGTATAGGCGATGATGTCGGAAAGCTCGGGCGTGTCGCCGGAGTTGGACAGCGCCAGCACCGCGTCCTCGCGCGTGATCATGCCGAGATCGCCATGGCTGGCCTCGCCGGCATGGACGAACAAGGCGGGCGTTCCGGTCGAGGCCATGGTGGCCGCGATCTTGCGCCCGATATGGCCGCTCTTGCCGATGCCGGTCACGACCACGCGGCCGGGCACGGCCTCGATGCGGTCGAGGGCGGCGACGAAGCTGGGGCCGAGCGCCTCGGCCAGGGCCTCGAGGCCCGCGACCTCCTGGGCCAGGACGCGCCGCGCGACCGTCAGATCGTCATGCACCCGCTTCTTGGCTGCATCCGGCCGTGAGGTCGCTTCCTGGTGGGCCTGCCGCGTCATGTCGATCCTGCCTCGCCTCGCTGTCGCCGGTGTCTCTTCGGCGGAGTTCACGTCAGATTTGCGTCTTGGGCCCCTCGGCTTGACCCCCGCCCCTCACGGCCCAACCCCGGAAATCCGGCGAATCGCCCGAATCCCGGCTCGAATCCTAGCAGCCTTTGGCCAGCAACCCTATGCGTCGAGGGGCCACCCGGGACCATGTCGCGTCCCGCCGGCCCGGCCCGGGCCCGCTCAATGCTCGAAAATATCCACTTCGCCCCAGCCGGCCAGATCGAGATCGGCCCGGGTGGGAAGGAATTTGAAGCACGCTTCGGCGATGGCGGTGCGGCCCTCGCGCGCGAGCATCTCGTCCAGCCTGGCCTTGAGCTGGTGCAGATAGAGCACGTCGCTGGCGGCGTAGCGCAATTGTTCCTGGGTCAGCGTCGGCGCTCCCCAGTCGGAGGATTGCTGCTGTTTCGACAGCTCGACGTTCAGCAGATCCTTGCACAGATCCTTGAGCCCATGCCGGTCGGTAAAGGTGCGGACCAGCTTCGAGGCGATCTTGGTGCAATAGAGGGGCGAGGTCACCACGCCCAGCGAACGGCGCAGGATCGCGATATCGAAGCGGGCAAAATGAAACAGCTTGAGGACAGCCGGATCGGTCAGCATCCGCGCCAGATTCGGCGCCGTCTGGGGCTCGCCGGCAGGCTTGGCGGGGAATTGCACCAGATGGCAGACGCCATCACCGGCCGACAGCTGCACCAGGCAGAGGCGGTCGCGGGCGGGAACCAGGCCCATGGTCTCGGAGTCGATCGCGACGACCGGCCCAAGCTTGAGCCCCGCCGGCAGGTCGCCGTGATGGAGCTCGATGGTCGGCTGGGGCATGGAGCTGTCAACCTAGCGCGTAAGCGGCCCTAACAGGAGAAGGCCGGGAGGCCGGGCTCGGATCATGAGCCGGCGAATGGTGCCCAGGAAAAGACTCGAACTTTCACGACCTTTCGGCCACAGGTACCTGAAACCTGCGCGTCTACCAATTCCGCCACCTGGGCATCTATAGGCAGCTTTGAAGGCGGGGATTTTCATCACGGACCCCGCAAAGTCAACCGCGAATTCCTGCTGCGAGGCCCAATTCGGCTTCATTATAGTGCCGGCTCGGACGGCAGGGCTTGTCGACGGGCGCCAATCTGGTCCTGTCGCGTGTCCGGCACAAGAGCCGGGTTCCCCCAGGCTCCGGAACGAGGGTTGAGAGAGCGATGGCGCGCAAATTGGCGACGGTATTCGGCGGCTCGGGTTTCATCGGGCGCTATGTGGTGCAGCGCCTGGCGAAGCGGGGCTGGATGGTGCGGGCGGCGGTGCGCCGGCCCGACGAGGCCCTGTTCCTCAAGCCCCTCGGCGATGTCGGTCAGATCACGCCGATCGCCGCCAACCTCCGCCATCAGGGCTCGGTCGAGGCGGCGGTCGCCGGGGCCGACGCGGTCGTGAACCTGGTGGGGCTGCTCTATCAGGGCGGCCGCCAGCGTTTCGATGCGGTGCATGTCGACGGCGCCGGCCGGGCCGCGGGCGCGGCGCGCAAGGCCGGGGCCGCGCAATTCGTGCAAGTTTCGGCCATCGGCGCCGATCCCGCCTCGCCTGCGGCCTATGCGCGCACCAAGGCCGCCGGCGAAGCGGCCGTGAAGGCCGCCTTCCCGCAAAGCACCGTGCTGCGGCCCTCGATCGTGTTCGGTCCCGAGGATCAGTTCTTCAACCGCTTCGCGCAGATGGCGCGCCTCACGCCGGCCCTGCCGCTGATCGGCGGCGGCCATACGCGGTTCCAGCCGGTCTATGTCGGCGACGTGGCCGATGCGGTCGTCGCCGCGGTCGAACGTCAGGACGCCGCGGGCAAGACCTACGAGCTGGGCGGCCCCGAGATCCGGACCTTTCGCGAGCTGATGGTGCTCATGCTGGAGGAGATCGAACGGCGGCGGCTCCTGGTGCCGATCCCCTTCGCGATCGCCAGCCTGCAGGGCGCGCTGCTCCAGTTGCTGCCGATGCCCCCGCTCACGCTCGACCAGGTGCGCCTGCTCAAGCGCGACAACGTCGTGACCGCCGGCATGCCGGGCCTGAAAGAACTGGGTGTCGGCGCCACCGCGCTCGAATTGATCCTGCCGACCTACCTCGCCCGCTACCGCCCGGGCGGACGGCATATGCGGCTGGCGTGATTGCCACTCCCACGGTCATCCCCGCGAAAGCGCGGACCCAACTCTAAGCTCGGCGCGTTGGATCAAGATGGGTCCCCGCTTTCGCGGGGATGACGATTGAGCAGCTCCAGAAAATATACAGATACGCGATCAGCGCCCCGCCGGGCAGCAGGCGGCAAATCAGGCCTTAGCATCAATGGGTTCCGAACCCAAGCGAAGCGCCGACTGGAAATAGTCTCATTTCGGAATTAAAAATGACATCCAAAGGATGTTGGATTCCGAATTTGGCCCAGTAGCCTTCCGGCGCGCCCTAAATTAGTCAAGTTAACTGTCCTAGTAATGAAAAAGCCCTCGCCTTCCGGGGCTTCATACCTTATAGGTCGCTTCCCATGCCCTATCGCCGCCAGCCCCGTCCCGGGCCGGCCGCGCATGGCAGAAGGGTGCCGAGAGGGAAGCCATGACGGCCAAGATGCTGCGCTTCGTGACCTTGGGGCGGTCCATGCCTGAAAAGCGTGGGGCCGAGGCGCGGCGTGAGGATTTCGACGAGATCTATGCCGACTTCACCCCCGACAAGGCGGCCGACCAAGCCAGCCGCTGCTCGCAATGCGGCGTGCCCTTCTGCCAGGTCCATTGCCCGGTCCATAACAATATTCCCGATTGGCTGAAGCTCGCGGCCGAAGGGCGGCTGGAGGAGGCCTACGAGATTTCCTCCGCCACCAACAATTTCCCCGAGATCTGCGGGCGCATCTGCCCGCAAGACCGGCTCTGCGAAGGCAATTGCGTCATCGAGCAGGCGGGCCACGGCACCGTCACCATCGGCGCCATCGAGAAATTCATCACCGACACCGCCTGGGAGAAGGGCTGGGTCAAGCCGGTCAAGGCGCGCCAGCAGCGCCGCCAGACGGTCGGCATCGTCGGCGCGGGACCGGCCGGCCTCGCCGCCGCCGAGGAGCTTCGCCGCCAGGGCTATCAGGTGACGGTCTATGACCGCTATGACCGGGCGGGCGGCCTCCTGATCTATGGCATTCCCAATTTCAAGCTCGAGAAGGACGTGGTGCAGCGCCGGGCGGCCCTGCTGGTCGATGCCGGCGTCACCTTCAAGCTCAATTTCGAGGTCGGCCGCGATGCCTCGCTCGAGGCGCTGCGCCGGCGCCATGACGCGATCCTGATCGCCTGCGGCGTCTATAAGGCACGCGACATCCAGGCGCCCGGCGTCGGCCTCGGCCAGATCGTGCCGGCGCTCGATTATCTGACGGCCAGCAACCGCACGTCGCTGGGCGACCATGTGCCGGCCTTCGCGGAAGGCACGCTCGACGCGCGCGGCAAGAATGTCGTGGTGATCGGCGGCGGCGACACGGCGATGGATTGCGTGCGCACCGCGGTGCGCCAGGGCGCGCTCTCGGTCAAATGCCTCTATCGCCGCGACCGCGCCAACATGCCGGGCTCGCAGCGCGAGGTGGCGCATGCCGAGGAAGAAGGCGTGGAGTTCGTCTGGCTGGCGCAGCCGGAAGCCTTTGTCGGCGGTTCTGGGGGCGGCGCACAGAACCGCGTGACGGCCGTGCGCGCCCAGCGCATCCATCTCGGCATCGCCGACGCCACCGGCCGCCAGCAGCCGCGCCCGATCGAAGGCTCGCATTTCCAGATCCCGGCCGATCTCGCGATCAAGGCGCTGGGCTTCGATCCGGAGGATCTGCCGCAGACGATGGGCGCGCCCGAGCTCGAAGTCACGCGCTGGGGCTCGGTCAAGCTCGACTGGAAGCGCATGGCGACCAATCTCGAGGGCGTGTTCGCGGCGGGGGACGTCGTGCGCGGCGCCTCGCTCGTGGTCTGGGCGATCCGCGACGGGCGCGACGCGGCGGCGGCGATCCAGCGCTATCTGGCCACCAAGGAAACCGGCCTCAGCGCCACGGCCGCGGAATAGGGGAGCGATCGCGATGTTGCGTCTCTACGATTTCCTCGACTCCGGAAATGGCTACAAGGTGCGCTTGGTGCTGCGCACGCTGGGGATTCCGTTCGAGCTGATCGAATGCGACATCCTCAAGGGCGAGACCCGCACGCCCGACTTCCTCAAGCGCAATCCCAACGGCCGCATCCCGACGCTCGAGCTCGAGGATGGCAGCTTCCTCGCGGAATCGAACGCCATCGCCTGGTATCTGGCCGAGGGCACCGATCTGGCGCCGGCCTCGCGGCTCGACCGCGCCCGCACGCTGCAATGGATGTTCTTCGAGCAATATAGCCACGAGCCCTATGTCGCGGTGCTGCGCGCCTGGAAGCATGTGGGTTTCGGCCTGACGCCCGACCGCGAGCAGCAGGTGCCGGAGAAGCTGGCCAAGGGCAATGCCGCGCTCGCCGTGATGGAGCAGCATCTGGCGCGCCAGCCCTGGTTCGTGGGCGGCCGCTTCGGCCTCGCCGACATCGCGCTTTTTGCCTACACCCATGTCGCCCATGAGGGCGGCTTCGACATGAAGCCCTATCCCGCGATCCGCGGCTGGATCGACCGCATCGCGGCCATGCCGCGCCATGTGCCGATCACCTGGAAACCGGCCATGGCGGCGTGACTCCCGCTCGCTCCGACTTCGACCCTGACGGCCTTCTCCGTTCCGAGGACTTGCCGATGACCGACCAGACCCAATCCGGCGAAGATTTCATCGAACGATGGCGCGCCAATGCCGCGCATCTGGCCGAGCAGGGTCTCTACGATCCGGCCGAGGAGCATGATGCCTGCGGCGTCGGCCTCATCGCCGCCATCGACGGCAAGCCGCGCCGGGCGGTGGTCGAGGCCGGCATTGCCGCGCTGAAATCCGTATGGCATCGAGGCGCGGTCGACGCCGACGGCAAGACCGGCGACGGGGCGGGCATCCATCTCCAGATCCCGCAGGAATTCTTCAAGGACCATATCCGCGGTTCCGGCGATGTCGTCGGGCCGGGGCGGCTTGGCGTCGGCATGGTGTTCCTGCCGCGCACCGATCTCGGCGCCCAGGAGCGTTGCCGCGTCATCGTCGAGCGCGAGATCCTGGGCTATGGCTACACCATCTATGGCTGGCGCCAGGTCCCGGTGAACATCGAGATCATCGGCGAGAAGGCCAATGCGACGCGTCCCGAGATCGAGCAGATCCTCGTCTGCAACAACCACGACAAGGACGAGGAAGCCTTCGAGAACGATCTCTACATCATCCGCCGGCGCATCGAGAAGGCGGCGCTCGAGGAGAGCATCAAGGAGCTCTATATCTGCTCGCTCTCCTGCCGCTCGGTCATCTACAAGGGCATGTTCCTCGCCGAGCAGCTCACCGCGTTCTATCCGGATCTGCTGGATCAGCGGTTCGTCTCGAATTTCGCGATCTATCACCAGCGCTATTCGACCAACACCTTCCCCACCTGGCATCTGGCGCAGCCCTTCCGCGTGATCGCGCATAACGGCGAGATCAACACGCTCAAAGGCAACGTCAACTGGATGAAGGCGCACGAGACCCGCATGGCCGCCGCCGCCTATGGCGAGCATATGCCGGAGATCAAGCCGATCATCCAGCCGGGCGGCTCGGACTCCGCCTGCCTCGACAATGTGTTCGAGGCGATGGTGGGCGTGGGCCGCACGCTGCCGATGGTGAAATGCCTGCTCATTCCCGACAGCTGGGCCGGCCGCGTGACGATGCCGGAATCACACCGCGACTTCTACAGCTACTGCAACTCGGTCATGGAGCCCTGGGACGGGCCGGCCGCGATCTGCGGCGCGGGCGGCAACTGGGTGGTGGCAGCGATGGACCGCAACGGCCTGCGGCCGCTGCGCTACGCGCTGACCGACGACGGGATGCTGGTGGCGGGTTCCGAGACCGGCATGGTGCGGCTCGACGAATCCAAGATCGCGCGCAAGGGCCGGCTGGGACCCGGCCAGATGATCGCGATCGACCTCAAGGCCGGCAAGTTCTACGGCCATGACGAGATCATCGACAAGCTGGTGAGCGGCGCCTCCTTCTCGGAGTGGGTCGAGAACATCTCCGTCATCGACGATCTCCTGAAGGCCAAGCCCGGCAACCCCGCGCATTTCGAGAAGGAAGAGCTGCGCCGCCGCCAGCTCTCGGCCGGCCTCTCGATCGAGGATCTGGAGCTGGTGCTCCACCCGATGGTGGAGGACGCCAAGGAGCCCGTGGGGTCGATGGGCGACGACACGCCCCTGGCCGTGCTCTCCGAGCGCTATCGCGGCCTGCATCATTATTTCCGGCAGAATTTCAGCCAGGTCACCAACCCGCCGATCGACAGCTTGCGCGAAAGCCGGGTGATGACCTTGAAGACCCGGCTCGGCAATCTCGGCAACATCCTGGATCAGGACGAGAGCCAGTGCCGGCTGCTGCAGCTCGAATCGCCGGTCCTGCTGACGGCCGAGTTCGAGGCGATGCGCGCCTATATGGGCGCGAGCGCGGTCGAGGTGGACTGCACCTTCCCGGTCGGAGCACCGGGCGAGAACAACGAGCATGCCTTGCGCGATGCGCTGGCGCTGATCCGCCGCCAGGCCGAGGACGGCGTGCGCGGCGGCGCCGTGCATGTGATCCTGTCGGACGAGAAGGCGGGGCCGGGCCGGGTCGCGATCCCGATGATCCTGGCGACCGGTGCCGTCCATACCCATCTCCACCGCCAGCAGCTCCGCACCTTCACCTCGCTCAATGTGCGCTCCGGCCAGTGCATCGACGTGCATCATTTCGCGGTGCTGATCGGCGTCGGCGCCACCACGATCAACGCCTATCTGGCCGAGGCCTCGATCGCCGACCGCCACCGCCGCGGGCTCTTCGCCGGCAAAAGCCTCGAGGAGGGTCTCGCCCGCTTCAAGGAGGCGGTCGATCAGGGCCTGCTCAAGGTGATGTCGAAGATGGGCATCGCCGTCGTCAGCTCCTATCGCGGCGGCGGCAATTTCGAGGCCTTGGGCCTGTCGCGCACGCTGGTGGCCGAGTTCTTCCCCGACATGCCCTCGCGGCTTTCCGGCATCGGCCTGCCCGGCATCCAGCAGAAGCTGATGGAGCTGCATGAGCGCGCCTGGCGCGAGGACGTGACGGCGCTCCCCGTGGGCGGCTTCTATCGCTATCGCCGCTCGGGCGATGCCCATGCCTGGGAGGCGGGGCTGATCCACACGCTGCAGAGCGCGGTCGCGTCGGAATCCTACCAGACCTACAAGCGCTATTCGGAAGGCGTCGAACGGCTGCCGCCGGTCGCCTTGCGCGATCTCCTGGGCTTCCGCGAGGGAAGGACGGGCATCTCGATCGACGAGGTCGAGTCCATCACCGAGATCCGCAAGCGCTTCGTGACGCCGGGCATGTCCCTGGGCGCGCTCTCGCCCGAGGCCCATGGCACGCTCAATGTCGCCATGAATCGCATCGGCGCCAAATCGGATTCGGGCGAGGGCGGCGAGGATCCGGAACGCTTCCGGCCGCGGCCCAACGGCGACAATTTCAACTCGGCCATCAAGCAGATTGCCTCGGGGCGCTTCGGCGTCACGGCGGAGTATCTCAACAATTGCCGCGAGATCGAGATCAAGGTCGCGCAGGGCGCCAAGCCCGGCGAGGGCGGCCAGCTCCCGGCCTTCAAGGTGACGGTCGAGATCGCGAAGCTGCGCCATGCCACGGCCGGCGTCTCGCTGATCTCGCCGCCGCCCCATCACGACATCTATTCGATCGAGGATCTGGCGCAGCTCATCTATGACCTGAAGCAGATCAATCCCGACGCCAAGGTCGGCGTGAAGCTGGTGGCGCGCTCGGGCATCGGCACCATCGCGGCCGGCGTCGCCAAGGCGAAAGCGGACGTGATCCTGATCTCGGGCCATGTCGGCGGCACCGGCGCCTCGCCCTTGTCCTCGATCAAGTTCGCGGGCGTGCCCTGGGAGATGGGCCTCTCGGAGACGCACCAGGTGCTGACCCTCAACCGCCTGCGCCATCGCGTGAAGCTCCGGACCGACGGCGGCATCAAGACCGGCCGCGACGTGGTGATCGCGGCCATGCTGGGCGCCGAGGAGTTCGGAATCGGCACGGCCTCGCTGGTGGCGATGGGCTGCATCATGGTGCGGCAATGCCACTCCAACACCTGCCCGGTCGGCGTCTGCACGCAAGACCCGGCGCTCAGGGCCAAATTCACCGGCACGGCGGAGAAGGTCGTCAATCTCTTCAGCTTCATCGCCGAGGAGGTGCGCGAGATCCTCTCCTCGCTGGGATTCCGCAGGCTCGACGAGGTGATCGGCCGCACCGACCTGCTGCGCCAGGTGAGCCGCGGCTCGGCGGCGCTCGACGATCTCGACTTCAACCCGCTGCTGGCGCGCGCCGATCCCGGCGATTATCCGCGCTACTGCACCCTCGAAGGCCGCAACGAGGTGCCGGACACGCTCGACAAGCAGATGATCGCCGATGCGCGCGCCCTCTTCGAGGACGGCGAGAAGATGCAGCTGCAATACAATGTGCGCAACACGCAGCGCGCGATCGGCACGCGCTTCTCCTCGCTGGTCACGCGCCGCTTCGGCATGGCAGGCCTGAAGCCCGGCCATGTGACGGTGCGGCTGCGCGGCTCGGCCGGCCAGTCGCTCGGCGCCTTCGCGGTCCAGGGCCTCAAGCTCGAGGTGCTGGGCGACGCCAACGACTATGTCGGCAAGGGCCTGTCGGGCGCCACCATCGTGGTGCGGCCGTTGCCCTCGAGCCCGCTGGTGACGAACGAGAACGCGATCGTCGGCAACACGGTTCTCTATGGCGCCACGGCGGGCAAGCTGTTCGCGGCCGGCACGGCGGGCGAGCGTTTCGCCGTGCGCAACTCGGGGGCCGAGACGGTGGTCGAGGGCTGCGGCTCGAACGGCTGCGAATATATGACCGGCGGCACGGCGGTGATCCTCGGGCCCGTCGGCGACAATTTCGCCGCCGGCATGACCGGCGGCATGGCCTTCGTCTACGACCCCGAGGCGCATCTGCCGAGCCGGATCAATGCCGACAGCGTGCTGTTCCAGCGGCTGGGCTCGAGCTACTGGGAAGCCCGCCTCAAGGGCCTGGTCGAGGAGCATGTCCGCGAGACCCAATCGCGCTTCGCCATGAGCCTGCTCAACGACTGGCATCTCGAGCGCGACGGCTTCTGGCAGGTGGTGCCGAAGGAGATGGTGGCCCTGCTGCCGCATCCGCTGGTGGACCAGGCCGCGGCGATGCGGGCGTAGAGTCTGCGTCGCACGCGTCCCCCTAGATCATGCCCCCTCGCCCCGCGCTTGCGGGGAGAGGGCTGGGGTGAGGGGCCGTTGCCGACGCTCTAAGAGGCTGACTGAAAAAGGAGTTGGGTGATTTCAATCGGTTGTGATTCCGTTGGGTTGCGAATCTCAATGGAGATCACGATGGCCTGGACTGAAACCACCCGACCGCACTATCGGCGCGATGCCTTGCGATACGCAAGCGACCTGACGAATGCGGAATGGGCGTTGATCGCGCCCTTGATGCCGATGGCTTCCAAACTGGGGCGGCCGAGAAAGACAAATCTGCGCTCGGTGGTGGAGGCGATCCTGTACATGGCTTCGACCGGCTGCCAATGGCGCGCGATCCCCAAGGAGTTCCCGCCCTACTCGACGGTGCAGAGCTACTTCTACGCCTGGTCGCACAAAGGCTTACTGGCGCACATCAACCACATGCTGGTCACGGCCCTGCGCGAGAGGGTCGGGCGAGAGGCCAGCCCCACGGCGGGGGTGATCGACAGCCAGTCTGTGAAGAGCACCGAGTGTGGCGGGCCACGAGGCTTCGATGCCGCCAAGAAGATCAAAGGCCGCAAACGCCATATCGTCACCGATACCGAGGGCTGCCTGGTCGGGGTGCAGGTTCACGCTGCGGATATCCAGGATCGCGATGGCGCGCCCGACGTGCTGATGTCGATCCGCTCTCTCTACCCGTGGCTGCGCCATGTGTTCGCCGATGGCGGCTATGGTGGCGACAAGCTACGCGACGCCATGGCCGCGCTTGGTCAATGGACCTTCGAAATCATCAAGCGCTCCGACGCCGCCAAGGGCTTCGAGTTGCTGCCTCGCCGATGGGTGGTCGAACGCACCTTCGCCTGGCTCGGCCGATGTCGCCGCCTCGCCAAGGACTTCGAAGCCACCATCGAAAGCGCCGTGGCCTGGATCCTCGTCGCCCACATCCGTCGTCTCACGCGACGCTTGGCGAGACCTTGAAAGGCGCAACAGCTTTATGAGTCAGACTCTAAGGCCCGACCGGATATTCACGCACGATCCGGACCTGCGCGATCCGGTCGATCTCGCAACGAAGATGCGGTGTCGCATTTTCAAATGAATAGACACCGGTATGGCCAGTGGGTGTTTCGCCCAGCAGATAGGCCTTGCCGTCATGTATGAACAGGTCTGGGAGGGGCGACGTGTCGTCTCGCGCCTGGCGATAGGCGACGCCCCATTCCCGAGTGCCCAACGCACGATTGAGCGGCGTCTCGGACGCCGTCATGCCGGCCGCTTCCAGTTCCTTGAACCACCGGTGATCCGAGCCGCAGCCAGCGCCGCTCGCATAGTTCAGCTCGGCAATTCGCTCCGGGTCGCCGTCTTGGCCGAGATCGATATCCGCTGTTCGAATGGTATCATAATAATCATGTAAACCGACCTGAGCCTCCCTCGATAGATGCATCGCTTCGCCCCACGCCGGTACTTCTACCTCTCCCGCGACAAGCGCGCCGCATATCGGCCGATCTCCTATTGGAATTACGGCGTTCTTGATGCTCCCGCTGAACTCAAACGCACAAAGCGGCAACTGAACACCGCTTCCCATCCAAGAGGCCAGCCTGATGTCGGCGTGCGTTTGCCAGTTTCGGCTGGCCACGACGACAGGCTCCCCGTCGACGATGAGGAGCCGATCCAGGCGGCCCCAGCCCGCCCAGCGAATATTCTCGTTGCTATCGTTCGTATAGCGCGAGGACGATCCGAAGTAGGATGAGATATCGCCTTTGACGGCGTCGATATCCACGATGTCTAAGCCGCTACAACTGCCACCCCCACCAATCTCAGCCAGACGGTCGGACTTTCCATCGTGGTTGTAGTCGATGTCGAGAAGACCGCCGACACCGAATCTCCCATCCAATTCTACTGACGCGAGATTGTCAGCCGCGACCGGTCGTCGAAATGTGAGAAAGCGCTCTTGCAATTGGCCGGCATTGGCGAGGTCCATCGTATCCTGACAGATCTGATGGACCGCTTCCGGCGTCAGCGATCGACGGGGTGAATCTTCGGCGTCGGTGAGGGAGGCGAACCCTCCCCAAAAGAGGGCTATGGCACAGGTAAATATTGCTGCATGACGCAAAGGGGCGCCCCCGATCGTTGGTCTGAACCATCAAAGTTAACACTCGCGATGATTGCTATTTCGTGAACGCGAACAACCGCTTTCTTCTCACTCCTTTGTGGCTTCTTTCAGGTAGGCGATCAGATCCGCGCGGTCTTGCGGGTTCTTGATTCCGGCATAGGTCATCTTGGTGCCGGGCACCACGCCGCGCGGGTCGGCGAGGAAACGATCGAGCGTCTCCTCGTTCCAGACGATCCCGGAGTTCTTCATCGCTGCGGAATAGTCGAAATCGGGCAGGCTGCCCGCTTTGCGGCCGAACAGGCCCATATGTTTCGGGCCGACCCGGTTGCGGTCGATCGAATGGCAGCCCTGGCATTTGTGATAGATCGTCTCGCCGCGCACGGGATCGCCCGTCGGCATTTCATCGGCGTGGCCTTGCGTGAGGGCGGCGGCGATCAGGACGGCGAACGTCCAGGCGATCGCGAGCCAAAGCTCCGATCGCACAGCGAGTTTCGAGGCAATCATGATGGTAGATATCTGTCGGCCTTGCCGATGAAGAAGCGGCCCGCCGGCGACGAGGTCTCCAGGGGAAGGCCAAATTCGCTGCCGGCGGGTCGAGGTCGGTCTTGGGGATGGGCAATGCTCGATCAGGAGACCGCGAAGGCCGTCGGGATCGGGTCCTCGCCCAGCGCATTGCGCAGGATCGCCCAATGCATAGCCTCGTCGGCCATGATGCTGGCGGCGGCCGAGGAGAGGTCCTTGTTGGCGAAGACCGGCACGGCGCCGTAATAGGCCTGGGCGGCACCCTGCTCGAGGCCGGCCGCGAAGCGCAGCACGTCTTCCTGTGTCTTCAGATTGCCGGTCGGGAAATCGTACTGGCTCTTGGGCATGACCGGCATGCCGCCCAGCTTCTTCACGGTGGCCTCCAGAAGCTCGGCATGTTTCTTGTGCTGGTCCTGGAACTTCACCGCGACCGCCAGCACCGGCGCCTGCAGCAATCCGCTTTCGGCGCCCACCTGATAGGCGGCGATGCCCTCATATTCGAGGCCGAGCGCCGTGTTGAGCACCTGGATGTCGTTCGAGGCCGATGCCGCCGAGGCGTTCTTGCTCGTGGCCATGCTTTCGCAGCCGGCGAGAATCGCGATCGCGCTGGCACTCAACACGGCTTGCGTGCCGCGTACCAGCAGCGTGCGCCGCGCGGGAACGAGGGCCGTGTCAGGACGAATGAGGGTTGGCTCGGTCATGGAATCCTCTCTCTGTCGGTTGTTGCTCGTTGAACAGCGTGTCGGGAACGTCGTCGCTGTCACGGGCAATACCGGCGAGAGGGGTCGGCGGATGCAGGAGCGGGGTCACAAAACTGTGAGACGCCGAACTCTGCTGGGCGATCAAGATGCTGGCAACGTCTCAACCGGCAGGAAGGACCGGGCCGGAATAGAGTACGGGGCCGGTCGGCAATCCCGTGGGCGAGCCGCCCGCGGGCTCGAGGCTGACGGCGAGTGCGCCCTGCGCCAGATCGGCCGCAGATTTCACGTCGAGCGGCACCGAGAGCCGGCCGTTCGCGAGCAGGCCCAGCGAGCGCGGATTGCCGCTCGGCGGCAGGATCCAGAGCTCGAGCGATTTGCCGGCTTCGGCCGCCGGCAGCCGCGCCGCATCGAGCGTCAGCCGGTCGTGATGCAGATCGAGGCTGACCATCAGCACCGGCTTGTGCTCGGCATCGGCGAGAAGGGCCATATGGGTCGGCGCGGAGGGCGGCGCCACGAAGAGATAGACGAAGAGCAGAGCCGCGATCGCGGCCCCGGCGATGCCGACGCGCCGCCAGAAACTCACGCAGTACCAGAGGCCCGCCGTCGCGAGGCTCGGGACGGCGGCGGTCGGCCGGCCGAACAGGAGCTCGAACAGGCCGCGCCGCGCGGGCTTCGCGGCGGCGGCATCGATCCGCCGCTCGATGGCGGCCCAGCTCCGGGCCGGCGGCTCGATCGCGGGCGCGGCCTCGGCCAGCGGATCGAGACGCTTCGCCCAGGCCTCGACCCGTTGCGCCAGCGCAGGATCGCTTTCGATCAACCGCTCGAAGCGCTTCCGCGCCGGGCCGCGCAACGTCCCCAGCGCATATTCGGCCGCGAGGCTGTCGAGCCTGTCGGGATCCCGCTCGGTCATGGCTCGAGACATCCCTTGAGCCGCACCAGGCTGCGCCGGATCCAGCTCTTGACCGTGCCGAGGGGTGCGCCCAGCCGGGCCGCGACCTGCTCGAAGGTCAGGCCTTGATAATAGGCCAGCAGCAGGCTGGCGCGCGGCTGCGCCTCCAGCTGATCGAGGCAATGTTTGAGCCGCGCGGCCTCTTCGCCGCTCTGGGCCAGGGCTTCGGGCCCCTCGGTGAGGTCGGGCAGGCGCTCGGCGAATTCCGGGTCGAGCGGCGTCTCGCGCCCGCGCTTCGCCAAGAGGTCGAAACATTCATTGCGCAGGATGCGGGCCATCCAGCCCAGCGCCGTGCCGCGCTGGGGATCGAACCGGGCCGCATGCCGCCACACCGCCATGAAGGTTTCCTGCAAGGCCTCCTCCGCGAGATCCCGGCGTCTGACGATACCGACGGCGAGGCCGAATAGTTGCGGGGCGGTGGCGCGATAAAGCCGCTCCAGTGCCGTTCGATCGCCCTTGGCGGCGCCAGCAAGATAATCGGCAAGGAGGGCCGCGTCGCTCATGCCGCGCCATGGCATAGAAGCGGCTCCGGCCTGTCAACGGGCTTTGGCCCCGGCGCCGGCTTCGTTATGCTGCGGCGAAAGAATCGCCCCATGCTCCTGCTCATTCATTTCCCGCTCGACCCCGCTTCCCGCAAGGTCCGCATCCTGCTGAAGGAGAAGGGCCTCGCCTTCGATCTGCGCGAGGAACGCCCCTGGGAGCGGCGCGAGGAGTTCCTGGCCATGAGCCCGGCGGGCGATCTGCCGGTGCTGATCGAAAGCGACGGCAAGCCGATCGCCGATGTCGGCGCCATCGTCGAGTATCTGGAAGAAACCGGATCGACGCCCTCGCTCTATGGCAGCGAGCCGCGCGCGCGGGCCGAGGTGCGGCGCCTCGCGGCCTGGTTCGACCGCAAGTTCCAGCGCGAGGTGACGACCAACCTGCTGGATGAGAAGATCGGCCGGCGCATCATGGGGAAGGGCACCCCCGATTCGAGCGCCATCCGCGCCGGCATCCTCAATCTCAAGACCCATCTGGACTACATCGCCTGGCTCGCCGACCGGCGCAACTGGCTCGCGGGCGACAATTTCTCGATGGCCGACATCTCGGCCGCGGCGCAGCTCTCCTGCATCGACTATCTGGGCGACGTGCCCTGGGACGATCATGCCGGGGCGCGCGACTGGTATCAGCGCATCAAGTCGCGCCCCAGCCTGCGCCCGCTCCTCGGCGACCGCCTCCCCGGCGCCCCGCCGCCGAAGCATTACGCGGACCTGGATTTTTAGGGCAAACGCTCAATGGTCATCCCCGCGAAAGTGGGGTGACGGTGGGGTGAGCGTCGCGGCCGGTCCTTAGGGGAAAAATCAAAGCAGTGTCGAGTTCACACAAATGGTCATCCCCGCGAAAGCGGGCACCCATTTCGATCCAGCACACCGAGCTTGGAGTTGGACCCCCGCTTTCGCGGGGGCGGAGTGAATAGGCGCGTTGCGCCTATTCACTCCGCCTTCACATCCAGCTGCTCCAACCGCGCCTGCGCGGTTTCGGCGGTGGGGGTGTTGGGGGCGGCCTGGATGGCGGCGAGCCAGTCGGCGCGCGCGCCGTTCTTGTCGCCGTTGCCAAACAGCAGAATGCCGCGCTCGAGATGGCCTTCGGCATTCTTCGGATCGAGCGTGAGCGCCTGGTTCACGTCGGCCATCGCCAGGTCCTTGCTGTCGACATAGCGATAGGCGCTGGCGCGCAGCACGAGGATGTCGGCGCGCTTGGGCGCCAGCTCGTTGGCATGGTTGAGATCGTCGAGCGCATCCCACCAGCGCTCGGCCGCCCCCAACGCCACCGCGCGGTCGATCACCAGATCGACATCGTTGGGCAGGATCTCGAGCGCCGCGTTCGAGGCGGCAATGGCCTGGGCCGGATCGCCCTGCAGGATCCAGATCTGGCCGGCCTGGTCGTAGAGATGGGCCGCCAGGTTCTTCGATGAGTCGATCTTCGCCAGCTCGGTTGCTACCGTCTGCATCGCC
>CAVOLB010000002.1:0-6936 GCA_963696655.1 uncultured Alphaproteobacteria bacterium | reverse complement strand
GCAACGTATCGCCAGAGCGCGTCATAGAGCGGGCGGAGATAGGGATCGACCTTCTCGCGCAGATCGCCCGGCAGGAAACCCAATCGCTCGCCGGCCTCGACCGCGGGGCGCGACAGCACGATGCGGTCGATCGAGCCCTTGGTCAGCATCGCCACCGCGACCGCGACCGCCAGATAGGTCTTGCCGGTACCGGCCGGCCCCAGGCCGAAGACGAGATCGCGGTCGCGCAGCGCCTTGAGATATTCGGCCTGCGTCGGCGAGCGCGGCGTGATGTGGCGGCGCTGCGTGCGCACCGCCGTGCCGTCCGGTCCCATGCGCTCGAACAGGCTGGGCTCGCCCGCCTGCTCTTCCGCGCGCACCAGCCGCACCGCCGCGTCCACTTCCGCCATATCGACGGGAAGCCCGCGCTTCAGCCGCTGATAGAGCGCGATCAAGGTGGTTCGGGCATGAGCCACCGCATCGGCCGGCCCGGAGATGGCGAGGCGATTGCCGCGCGAGACCAGCGAAACGCCCAGTCCCTGTTCGACGCGGACCAGATGCTGGTCATGCTCGCCGAACAAGGAAGGCAGCAACCGGTTGTCGTCGAACTCGAGATGGATGGGTGGGTTGACCGTGGCTTGGGGCAAGGATTTCACGCCGAGAGCCGTTCGCGCGCGCCGGCATGGCCGGAGGCGAGGCGGCCGGCGAGCGAATTGGGGAAGAGAGCCAGGATGTCGACCGGCTGGATCTGGCCGATCAACGCCGCGGGCGCCTCGAGATGCACGGACTGGAGATAGGGACTGCGACCGATCAGCTGGCCCTCGTGGCGGCCGAGCTTTTCCAGCAGCACCGGCAGGCGCCGGCCGATCATGGTGGCGTTGAAGGCCTGCTGCTGCTCGCGCAGCAGCGCCTGCAGGCGGTCGAGCCGCTGGTCGCGGACCGCTTCGGGAACCTGGTCGGGCAACGAGGCCGCCGGCGTGCCGGGCCGAGCGCTGTATTTGAAGGAATAGGCCATCGCGAATTCGACCTCGCGGATCAGCGCCAGGGTCGCCTCGAAATCGGCATCGCTTTCGCCCGGAAAACCGACGATGAAGTCGGAAGAAAGAGCAAGATCGGGGCGCGCCCTGCGCAGGCGCTCGACGATGCGCAGGAAATCCGCCGTCCGATGCTGACGGTTCATGGCCGCCAGGATCCGGTCGGAGCCCGATTGCACCGGCAGATGCAGGAAGGGCATGAGCTGGGGCAGATCGCGATGCGCGTCGATCAGCTCGTCATCCATGTCGTGCGGATGCGAGGTCATGTAGCGGATTCGCTCGAGCCCGTCGATCTCCGCCAGATGGCGCGCCAGCCGCCCGAGGCCCCATTCGCCGGCGGCACCGGCCTTGCCGACGAAGTGCAGCGGCGCGCGGCCGTGATAGGCGTTGACGTTCTGACCGAGGAGCGTGATCTCGCGCACGCCATGGGCGACCAGCCGGCGCGCTTCGGCCGCGACCTCCTCGACCGGACGCGACATCTCGGCGCCGCGCGTATAAGGCACCACGCAGAAGGTGCAGAATTTGTCGCAGCCTTCCTGCACCGTCAGGAAGGCGCTGACGCCGCCGGCCGCATGGGTTTCCGGCAGATGATCGAACTTCGATTCGACCGGGAACTCGGTATCGACGATGCCGCGGCGCGACGGGTCGGCGGCGCGCCTGGCGCGCGCGATCATTTCCGGCAGGCGGTGATAGGTCTGCGGACCCAGCACGATATCGACATAAGGCGCGCGCCGGACGATCTCGCCGCCTTCGGCCTGCGCGACGCAGCCGGCGACCGCGATGATCATCTCCTGCCCGGCCGCTTCGCGATCGCGCTTGGCGGGACGCAGGCGGCCCAGTTCCGAGAACACCTTCTCGGAGGCTTTTTCGCGGATATGGCAGGTGTTGAGGATGACCATGTCGGCGGTCTCGACCTGGCCGGTCGGTTCGTAACCGAGAGGCGCCAGCACGTCCGCCATACGGGCGGAATCGTACTCATTCATCTGGCAGCCATAGGTCTTGATGTAGAGCTTCTTCGCCAATGTTCACGTCACGGGCGGAAAGGAGGCCGCAGGCGGCAGGACCGTTCCGGCCCCGCTCCGGCGCCGCTCGATCCGCTTCGCGTCACCCTCGCTCATTTCCATATGGCGCCACTCTATCATGAGGGAACCCCGGATGGTAACTGCCGGGCGACCGGCGCCGGCATCGCGCCAAGGGGTGCCGGCCCGCCGGCCGGCAGGGCCTGGGGACGGCCGGAGAGGGCCGCCGCCACGCCGCTCGCCACCTCGCGGAAGCAATGGTCGGTCAGCGCCTTGCGCGACCCGAAGGATTCGATCGTGACAGTCGGATGAAATTCGACCACCACTTCGATGTCGCCGAGTCCGAGGAACCGCCCCAGATGCGGCGCCAGCTCCATGTCGCCATACCAGGCGACCAGCGGGCGCAAGCCGATCCCGAGCGGCACGCCGTTGAGGCGGGTATAGGCGACCGAGACCGGCTGCAGCGTCAGCGGCGTCTGGCCGGGCCCGACCCGGCGCTCGGCCACCGACAGGAGCGCGGAGCGGAACGGCTTGACCGTGGTGCCGTCATCCGAGGTGCCTTCCGGGAACAGGATCAGATTCTCGCCATCGTCGATCCGCTTCTGCATCTCGTCGCGCTGCAGATGGGTGTTCTGGCGCTGACGATCGACGAAGACGGAGCGCTGCAGCTTGGCGAGCGTTCCGAAGAACGGCCAGCCGGCGATCTCGGCCTTGGCGACGAAGGAGGCGGGCACCAGCGAGCCCAGCACCATGATGTCGAGATAGGAGCTGTGGTTGGCGATGAACAGGGTCGGGTGAGCGCGCGAGCGGTGGCCGCGGATCGTCACATGCATGCCCATGATGCGGCAGCAGATGCGGTGATAGAAGATGGGCAGGCGCTGCGCCAGCGACCAGCCGATGGCGATCGCAAAGGCCTGGAGCGGAATCAGGACCAGCGTGCAGAGGATATAGGGGATCGCCCGGAAGATCGCGCGATAGGTCGAGCCCAGCACCAGTTCCGGCGGCGGGTCTTCGGGCGGCAGCAGCTTCAGGCGCGGCGGACGCGGCAGAGCCATCAAGCGGGCCCGGCCGCCGGGCGCGAGGCGGCGTCCTCGCGCGTGTAATGCTTGAAATATTTGTCGGTGACCCAGTCCGTCTTCACGATGACGCAGACGTCGGTGGTGTTGAACTGGGTATCGACCACGGCGCCGTCGCCCACGAAACCGCCGAGCCGCAGATAGCCCTTGATCAGCGGCGGCAAAGCGAGGAGCGCCGCCTTCAGATCGATCGCCTCGCGCGGCATCAGCCGCATATCGACATAGCGCGACGGCAGGGCGTGCGGCCGCAACTGCTCCGGCGCCAGGTGATTGTAATAGAGATAGGAGAGCGGCAGCGCATGGGCCGCCGGGTCGATGCCCGGCAGGGAGGCGCAGCCGAACATCAGCGCCACGTCGTGATACATCACATAGTCGGCGATGCCGCGCCACAAGAGCTGCATCGCGGCGCGCGAGCGATGCTCGGCATCGATGCAGGAACGGCCCAGCTCCAGCAGTTCGCCCGGATGCGCGACCAGGGGCGCGATGTCATATTCGTCGACCGAGTAGAACCGGCCGCGCTCGGCGGCGCGCGAACGGCGCAACAGGCGATAGGTGCCGACCACGCCGGCCGCCCCTTCCCCGACACGCCGGTCGATCACCAGGAGATGATCGCAGAAGGGATCGAAACTGTCGAAATCGCGGCTTGCCGCCGCCATCTCCGGCGTCGGCTCGGCCGACATCTCCTGATAGAACACGCGATAGCGCAGGCGCTGGGCCGCCTCGATCTCGGCTTCGTTCTCGGCCAGCCTGAGCTCGAGATCGCCGGCATGGATATCGACCGGCTTGCCGGTCTTGGCCGGTCCCGGGGTCGCAGGTCTCGCGCGGTTCGGCAGCACCCGATCGGCCGTCGGCGGTACCGGCCTTCCGCTCATTCCTTGCGCTCTTTTCCGCCGACCAGCGGCACGCCATAGAGCTCGAGCCGGTGCCCGATCAGGCGATAGCCCAGCTTCTCCGCCACGGCATGCTGAAGCTTCTCGATCTCTTCGTTGTTGAACTCGATGACGCGGCCGGACTGCACATCGATCAGGTGATCGTGGTGATGCTCCGGCACTTCCTCATAGCGGGCGCGCCCGTCGCGGAAATCATGCCGGTCGAGAATGCTGGCTTCCTCGAACAGCTTGACAGTGCGATAGACCGTCGAGATCGAGATGCGAGGGTCGATCGCGGTCGCCCGGCGATAGACCTGTTCCACATCGGGATGGTCCTGGGCGTCCGACAGCACGCGCGCGATGACCCGGCGCTGATCGGTCATCTTCAGGCCGCGGTCGTTGCACAGCTTTTCGATTCGAGAAATCATCGTTTCTCAGCCTACCTCGGGAGCCCGGCTCGCGGAAGTATAGTGGCAAGCCCGGCGTCCGCCTATCCTGGGAAACGCCGCCGGCCGCCAGTAAGTGTATAGAATGTAAGGGCTTTGAGAGGAAATTCCGCGCCTCAGCGCCGGCGCCGCGCCTTGGTGCCCAGCCCGATCTGCTTGGCCAGCTTGCTGCGCTGCTTGGCATAGTTGGGGGCGACCATCGGATAGTCGGGCGGCAGGCTCCAGCGATCGCGATATTCCTGCGGCGTCATGTTGTAGGCGGTCCGCAGATGCCGCTTCAGCATCTTCAGCTTCTTCCCGTCCTCCAGACAGACGATGTAGTCGGGGAACACCGACTTCTTGACCGGCACCGCGGGTTCCGGCCGCTCGCTCGGGATCTCCGCCTCGCCCACCGTGGAGAGCGCGCGATAGATGTCCCGAATGAGGTTCGGCAGCTCTGCGACCGGAACGGAATTATTGGACAGATGCGCCGACACGATATCGGCGACGAGCGGCAGCAGATCCTGGGGTTTCGCGGTGTCGGCCATGGTTCGATCGTTCCGAGGGTTGTTTCAAGGCCGCGCAAGCATAGGGCCGGTCCTTCTTCGGTCAAGATTAAAACGCCAATATTCGACCAAGTCTTGGGGGGTCTTTCCAGGCATTATTGTCCGCTCTACTGCGCCGCGATTCTCGATATTGACGGAGCTGTCGAGTTCTTGTGTCAGATCGACGCAAAGGGCAAGGCCGCCAGGGGCAAGGACAGGATCAGCGCCGCCACGCGCACGCCGGCACCCCGCGCGTAATAGTCGGGGCGCCGTCCGACCCTGACGAAGCCGGCATGCGCATAGAGCGCCTGGGCCGGGAGATTGTCCTCCGCCACCTCGAGAAAAAGCCGCTCGGCTCCCTCCGCGGCGGCCCGGCTGGCGGTTTCGTCGAGCAGCAGCCGCGCGAGGCCCCGCCGGCGCGCGCCGGGAACGACGCCCAAGGTCAGGATCTCGGCCTCGCCCGCGGTCTCCCGCGCGATGACCAAGCCGGCCGGCGCATCATCCACGAAACCCACCAGCCCGAACGCGCCCGGCATCGCCAGCAGCGTGGCGATGGAATTGCGGTCCCAGGGCTGATCCCAGACCTGGGCGAAGGCCTCGGCATGGAGCAGCGCCAGCGCATCGAGATCGAAAGCGACCGTCGGCCTTACCGAGAGATTGGGCGAGCCGGTCGTCATGACGGCGCAGGGCCGGCCGGCAGACCGCCCGGCAGCTTGACGTCGGGTGCACGCAGGTAAAAGGGATCGGGCATCAACAAGGGACCTTCGGGCGCGGCCCCGCCACAGGCCAGGAGCCGCACCACCAGGCCGGCAAACAAGGCGGCCTCGATCAGGCCCGTCCCTGGCGCTGTTGCGATATCGCGATCGCGCGGCAGCGACGGCGCCAACAGCGCCACGCCGTCGCCCGCCAGCAGCAGCGGTCCCGGCGGCAGCCCGGCGATCGTCTCCGATACCGTCATCAGGCGGGCCGGCGCCAGCGCGCGCAATGCCGGATCGAACCGCTGCAGGAAGACGTCATCGCGCTTGGTGTCGATCGCCACCAGGATCTCGCAACCCTGGCGCAGGGCCGCCGGCAGGGAAGCGGCGACGGCAAGAAAGCTGGTGATGCCGACGACCGGCCGCGACAGCGCCAACCCCAGCCCGCGCGCCGCGGCAAGCCCGATGCGCAGGCCCGTGAAGCTGCCGGGACCGATCGTGACAGCGATGGCATCGAGGGCCGCCATCTCGAGCGACGCCGCCTTCATGACGTCGGCCACCATCGGCAGCAACCTTTCGCCATGGCCGCGCACCATCTCGGCCAGCCGATGGGCGGCCAGCGCGCCATCGCGCCAGATCGCCACCGAGCAGGCATTGCCCGTGCTGTCGAGCGCCAGCAGCGTCGGATTGGCGATCGGCGCCAGGGTCAGCGCATGCGGCATGCCGTCCGGCCCGTCGGGGCCGGGGCTCCCAGCCATGGCTGCGGTCACAGGCTCACTCATGCGGATTCCCGGAGACTCCAATTCCTGATAGCTATGGCGCCGGTGCCATCTTGCGACAAAAGACGCGATAAGCCGAGAGAGAGCCTATGGATCTGGTCGAAATCAAGCCGCCGCAGTGGGACGTCGAGATCGAGCTGGCCTACGCCACCGCCAACAACATCACCGGCAAGCCGATCTATGCCCATCCGCGCTGCTATCTGCATCGCGACGCGGCGGACGCGCTGGCGCGCGCGATCGTGCTGGCGCGGGCGCTGGGATACCGCTTCAAGATCTTCGACGCCTTCCGTCCGAGCGAAGCGCAATGGGCGCTGTGGAAGAAGGATCCCAATCCGGAGTTCCTGGCCGATCCGCGCCGGGGCTCGCCCCATTCGCGCGGCGTCGCCGTCGACCTGACCTTGCTCGATGCGGCCGGCCGCGAGCTCGAGATGGGCACCGGCTTCGACGAGTTCCGCCCGATCGCGCATCATGCGCGCACCAACGTCTCCGTCGAGGCCCAGCGCAACCGCGCGATC
>CAVOLB010000001.1:0-12712 GCA_963696655.1 uncultured Alphaproteobacteria bacterium | reverse complement strand
CATGCAGCCAGCATGCGATCGCCTCATAGGCGGGATCGGTCCAGGCATTCGGCCTCACGGGGAAACCTCGAGACCGGCGAGTTCGTCGAGCGCATCCGCCTCGGCCGCCGACAGAAAGGCGCGCAGATCATGGATCAACACGAGCCCGTCGGGCAGCTTGGCCACGCCGGCGACGAGATCGGCGTTCGCCGCCAGCGGTGCGGGGTCTTCGATCAGCGCCGGATCGATCCCCATGAGATCGACCGTGCCATCGACCCGCAAAGCGACGATGCGCGTCCCCGCCGTTGCGACAATCAGATGATCGGTGACCGCCAGCGGTTTGGCCGGGAGCCGGAACCGCGCGCGAATATCCAGGACCGGCACCAACGCACCGCGAAGATTGATGAAGCCCTCGACGATGGCGGGCGCCCGCGGCAAGGGCGCGATGGTGACCGCGCGTAGGACTTGGCGAACATCCGCGCCGATCAGCCCATAGCGTTGCCGGTTCAAGTGAAAGACGAGGACATCCACAGATTTGCTCTTCCGTCCTCCCATTCCCCTAGCTAGCTGGTCACCTTTGGCCCTGGCCAGACATAGGCTGAAGTCCTCAAGCGAGGCGGTGATCGCGAAACCTGACCGAGCGGATAGTCCACCATAATGGTAAACAAAAGATAATCAAATATGTAGAGGCAGCGGTGGGCGTTATCCAGGGCCAGCCGGTCCCGGGTGCTGCATGCGGTGCTTCGGGGAGGTGGGGAAGCGGCAGGCCGGGCCCGGATCCCGGAATGGACCTACGTTCCGGACCGACGTGCCGTTCAACGAAAATGCGGGAGCCGAACGAGAATATCGGCGCGAAGGGTGATCTGCCCCCGGGACCGTCAGCCTCGCAACGTCGCGGGATCCGACAGGGTGGAATAGTCCGTATAGCCACGCTCGTCGCCGCCATAGAAGGTCTTGCGGTCGGCCGGGTTGAGCGGCGCCCGGCGGCGCAGCCGTTCGGGAAGATCGGGATTGGCGAGGAAAGCCGCCCCGAACGAGATCAGATCGGCCTGCCCGGACGCGATCGTCGTGTCGGCCAGCGCGTGGGTGTAGCCGCCGTTCAGGATCAGCGGCCCTTTGAAGGCGCGCCGCAGCAGCGGCGCAATGAGCGGCGCCTGCCCCGCCTCGCTGCCGGTGACGGCTTCCACGACATGAAGATAGGCGAGCCCGAGCGGCGACAGTTCGCGCGCCGCGTGGGCGAAGGTGACGGCCGGATCGGAATCGCTCATATCGTTGAAGCTCTGCGTCGGCGACAGCCGCACGCCGACGCGCTCCGCGCTCCAGCCGCCGATCGCGGCCTCGGCGACCTCGAGCAGGAAGCGGACGCGATTGGCGACGCTGCCGCCATAGCCGTCCGTCCGCCGGTTGGACCCGTCGCGCAGGAACTGATCGATGAGATAGCCATTGCCGGCATGGATCTCGACGCCGTCGAAGCCCGCCATGCAGGCGCGCCAGGCCGCCGCGCTGAAATCGGAGACGATCTCGGCGATCTCGCTGACCTCAAGCGCGCGCGGCGTCGGGAAGGGCAGGAACCCCTCGGCCGTGAAGGCTTTGCCATTGGCCGCAATGGCCGATGGCGCAACCGGCTCGGCCTGCCCCGCCAGCAGCGACGGATGCGAGGCACGGCCCGCATGCCAGAGCTGCAGGAAGATCCGCCCACCGGCGGCGTGAACGGCGTCGGTCACGCGGCGCCAGCCGTCAACCTGGGCCTCGTTATGGATGCCGGGCGTACGGGGATAACCGACGGCCTGGCGCGAAATCTGGCTGGCCTCGGTCACGATCAGGCCGGCGCTGGCCCGCTGTGCGTAGTAGGTGGCCATGGCCGTGGTCGGCACCTGGTCGTCGCTCGCGCGATTGCGCGTCATCGGCGCCATGACGAGGCGGTTCGGCAGGCGCAGGGGGCCGATCGTGATTGGGGTGAAAAGATCCATCGTCACGGTCTCTGAGATGCGGCGCGGCCCCTCTTTGTAGAACTTTCCACCCATTTGGGGCGCCACGAGATTTTCTCAAGCACCGCAGAAGAAACCGTGCCTTCGCAGAGAGCATCAGATTTGTGCGTGGGGAAAGGGACGATGTGGCGCGACAATCGCTGTCGCCGTCATTTATGCGGATGGCGATGGATCGGGTCGATCCAGGCGACGGATTCCGGCCGCTCGACCGGGTCGATGTCGAGATTGACCACGACCGGTTCCTGGTCGCTGCGCACCAGCACGCATTCGAGCGGCTCGCCGGGATCGGCGTTGATCTCCTGATGCGGCACATAGGGCGGGATGAAGATGAAATCGCCGGGGCCGGCCTCCGCCATGAACTCCAGCTTCTCGCCCCAGCGCATCCGGGCCCGGCCGCGCACCACATAGATCACGCTTTCGAGGGACCCGTGATGATGCGCGCCGGTCTTGGCGTTGGGCGCGATGGTGACCGTGCCGGCCCAGATCTTCTGGGCACCGGCGCGCGCGAAATTGATCGCGGTCGCGCGCGACATGCCGGGCGTCTGCGCCGTGTTCGGATCGAGCGAGGAACCGGGAATGACCTGCACCCCGTCGGTGCGCCAGGTCTTGGCGGGCGGTTCGCTCATGGCCGTCTCCTTCTCGATGCGCGCGGAGAAGCGATCAACTGTTCAGGACGTTGTAGCCACGCCCGCGCAGGCAGTTGTTGATGATGCGCTTCTGCTCGCTGATCCCGCTGACGCCGCCGGCACCGGCGCCCACGGCGCCGCCGGTCGCGGCACCGATGGCCGCACCCGTTCCCGCGCTGCCGGAAAACGCGCCCACGATGGCGCCCAGCGCGGCACCGCCGGCCGCCCCGAGCACACCGGTCGTCGCCGCTTCGCCCGCCGGACTGACCTGCTCGGCATATTGCCGGCATTCCAAGAGATCCTGCTGATATTTGGCGTTGTCGACACCCTTCGTATCCACCACCGGCTGGTAGGACTGGGCACAGCCGGCAAGGATCAGGATGAGCGCCAGTGAAGCCACGCGTCGCATGGGCACAAACCCTCCTGCAGAATTTTCCCGCGGCCCGAAGGCGCGGAACTTCGAGGCCCGCCGACGATCGGGATGAGGCCGGCGCGTCTGCCGCCTCCCACCCCAACCATCTCACTCTCCGCAGGATTTATACCATGTTCGTTTTGTCGCGGCGCAGGCTCGAATCTCGCGGCCCAATCAGGGGTTTGCGGGGTTGCCACCGGCGGGGACCCCGGTCATTCTCCCGGCCATGACGCAATCCGCCCCCACGCCCGTTCCTGTTGCGCTGGTAACCGGCGCCGCCAAGCGCATCGGCCGCGCCATCGCCGAGGATCTGGCGCAGCAGGGCTGGGCCGTGGCCATCCACTACAACAGCTCGCGCGCCGAGGCCGAGGCGCTGGTGCAGACGATCGAGCAGGGCGGCGGGCGCGCCGTGGCGCTCCATGCGGACCTGCAGCGCGAAGCCGAGGTCGAGAGCCTGTTGCCCCGCGCGACCGAGGCCCTGGGGCCGATTTCGCTCCTGGTCAACAACGCCTCGCTGTTCGAGATGGACAAGATCGATACGGCGACGCGCGCTTCCTGGGACGCGCATATCGAGACCAACCTGCGGGCGCCGCTGGTGCTCTGCCAGGCCTTCGCGCGCCAGCTCCCGGCCGGCGTCCCGGGCAACATCGTCAATATGCTGGACCAGCGGGTATGGAAGCCGACGCCCTATTTCCTCTCCTACACGGTCGGCAAGATGGGGCTCTGGACCTTGACGCGGACCCTGGCGCTGGCCCTGGCGCCGCGGATCCGGGTCAATGGCATCGGGCCCGGCCCGACCTTGCCGAGCCCGCGCCAGACCGCCGAGCAGTTCGAGCGCCAATGCGCCGCCATGCCGCTGGGGCGCGGCACCACGCCCCAGGAAATCTGCGAGGCGCTGCGCTTCATCCTGGCGGCGCCGGCGATGACCGGCCAAATGATCGCGCTGGATGGCGGCGAGCATCTGGGCTGGGCGGTGCCGTCGCGTGGCTTTGTTGCGCAGGAATGAGCGGCGGCGCTACTGTTCGCGGGCGTCGGGCCTGGGGCTTTTCGAGACCGGGCCGGCTCCCCAAATCTGACAGGGCCCGGCGCCAAGTTTAAGACCTGGCGCGACTTCTCCGATCGACGATCTCTCCGACAGACAAGCTCTCCGACAGACAAGGCGAATTTCATGGCCATCACCAAGCCCAAGAGCGCGACGACGAAGAAGGTGGTGAGCGCGTTCCCGGCACGCCAGGCCGAACCCGTCCCCATGCGCCTTTTCATTCGCGACCTGGTTCTGTCGGCGCGGATCGGCGTTCATCAACATGAACGCGTGGCCAATCAACGGATTCGCCTCAATCTCGAGCTCGAGGTGGAAGCTGATGGGCCAATCAATGACGAGCTGGAGAACACGGTCTGTTATGGCGAATTGATGACAGGAATTCGACATGTGGTCGGCAACGGCCATGTGAACCTGGTCGAAACGCTGTGCGAGCGGATCGCCGACATGTGCTTCGCCGATCGCCGCGTGCAAAGTGCCAAGGTGCGGATCGAGAAACTCGACGTTTTTCCCGAAGCCTTGAGCGTCGGGATCGAGGTGGAGCGCCGCAGACCGGGCCATTGAGCGGCGGCCTCCGGCATTAATCCGATCGGCCAATACAACCCGCAGGATATTTTTCCCTGCATACTCCGGGATGCGAGCCGCCGGCTGAACCCCTTGAAATGCCGGAACTATTGGTTAAGGGCTTGACAGGGGTTTCGAGGGTCCGAGTTGTGCACAGCGGGCCGGGGCGCAAATTAGGCTTGCAACCGCGCCCGCGCCCGAGCCGAGCCTTCATCAAGAGTTCATGCAAATATTTATTTTTGTAGCTTGATTTCAAACAGTTACGATTTATGCCTATTTTATAGGCAATGACGTGAAAGGGACGGATTCGCTGGCTCGAACCCTGGGCCGGCCCCCATTATCAACAGCGTTATGCACCGATTCCGTGGATATCTGAGACCGCCCCAGGATTCCCGCGCGATTCCTTCCCGGGAGGACCTCGCCGACCGAGACGGGCGCCATGACGCCTGACCGCCCGGACGACAGGCCCGATCCCGTGCCGGGGCGCAACCCGTCTTCGCGCGGCGCGGCCGATTCCGCCGCGCCGGCACCCAGACGCGCGCGGACGCCGAGCCTCGCCGAAGGCGTCGCGCTGCTCGAAGCGCATCTCAAGACCCTGCCCTCCTCGCCCGGTGTCTACCGGATGTTGAATGCTGCCGGCGACGCCCTCTATGTCGGCAAGGCGCGCAATCTGAAGCGTCGCGTCACCTCCTACACCCAGACCGACCGCCTCCCGATGCGCCTCAAGCGCATGGTGGCCGAGACCCAGAGCCTCGAGGTGGTGGTGACGCACACCGAGGTGGAAGCGCTGCTGCTCGAGAGCAATCTCGTGAAGCGGATGCGGCCCCGCTACAACGTCCAGCTCCGCGACGACAAGTCGTTTCCTTACATTCTTGTGACAGCCGACCATCCCGCGCCGCAGATCACCAAGCACCGCGGTGCGCGTTCCCGGCCGGGAGAGTATTTCGGGCCCTTCGCTTCGGCGGGCGCGGTCAACCGCACCTTGACCGCGCTGCAGCGCGCCTTCCTGCTGCGCTCCTGCTCCGACAGCGTCTATAGCTCGAGGACCCGGCCCTGCCTGCTCTACCAGATCAAGCGCTGTTCGGCGCCCTGCGTCGGCCGGATCAACCAGGCCGACTATGCGGAACTGGTGGCGGAAGCCCATGATTTCCTCTCGGGGCAAAGCCGCGCCGTGCAGCAGCGCCTGGCCCTGGCGATGCAGGGCGCCAGCGAGGCGCTCGACTTCGAGACCGCCGCCAAGCTGCGCGACCGTATCCGCGCGCTGGCCCAGGTGCAGGCGCATCAGGACATCAATGTCGAGGATATCGACGAGGCCGACGTCATCGCGGCGCATCAGGCCGGGGGCCAGACCTGCATTCAAGTGTTCTTCTTCCGCGCCGGCTCCAATTACGGCAACCGCGCCTATTACCCGTCGCATGACCGCGAGACGGCGCTCGACGAGGTCATGGCGGCCTTCATCGGCCTGTTCTACGAAAACAAGACGCCGCCGCGGCTGATCCTGCTCAGCGACAAGCCCGCCGAAGAAGCGTTGCTGGCGGAAGCGTTGAGCGTGTCGGCCGGCCGCAAGGTCGAGCTGCTGGTGCCGCAGCGCGGCTCGAAGCGCCGCGTCATCGATCATGCGCTCGCCAATGCGCGCGAGGCCCTGGCCCGGCGCATGGCCGAGAATGCGAGCCAGCGCCAGCTGCTGGACGGGGTCGCCCAGGCGCTGGGCCTGGATGCGCCGCCGAACCGCATCGAGGTCTATGACAACAGCCATATCCAGGGCCGCCATGCCTATGGCGCCATGATCGTGGCCGGGCCCGAAGGCCTGATGAAAAACGCCTACCGCAAATTCGCGATCGTCGGGCCGAAGGGCGGCAAGGATCGGCCCCAGCCGACGGGCGAGCCCGCCGCGCCCGCGACGCTGCATGAACCGTCGCCCGTCTTCCAGACCGAGAGCGAGCCGACGCCGGCCGAGGCGGTGGCGGCCCTGCCGGCGCCCACGGGCGGCGACGACTACGCCATGATGCGCGAGGTGATGCAGCGGCGCTTCGCCCGGGCGTTGAAGGAAGATCCGGAGCGCGAGCGGGGGACCTGGCCCGACCTGGTCATGCTCGATGGCGGCCAGGGGCAGCTCAATTCGGCGCTCGCGGTCTTTGCCGAGCTGGGGATCGACGATGTGGCGATCGTCGCGATCGCCAAGGGTCCCGACCGCGATGCGGGCCGAGAGCGCTTCTTCATGCCGGGCAAGCCGCCCTTCAGCCTGGAGCCCAAGGATCCGGTGCTCTATTTCCTGCAGCGCCTGCGCGACGAGGCCCATCGCTTCGCCATCGGCACCCATCGCGCCAAGCGATCGAAGCAGATCGGTCATTCGCTGCTGGACGAGGTCGCCGGCATCGGCGCCAAGCGCAAGAAGGCGCTGCTGCTGCATTTTGGATCGGCGCAGGCGGTGGCGCGCGCCGGCCTGACCGACCTGACCCAGGTCGCCGGCATCAATGAAGCGGTCGCCAAGAAGATTTACGATCATTTCCACGGCCAGTGACGCGCCGACCTTAAATCCCCTCCCCCAACTTTTGGGGGAGGGTTGGGGAGGGGGCTGCTCGGTATCGGCCCCTTCGCACCCCGACGAGATCCTGGACCCAGTCATTCCCCTCCCTGCCCTCCCCCAAAAACTGGGGAGGGGAAGAAAGCACCATTAGCGATGGCCCTTCGACCGAATTGCCGCGGCAGAGGGGCGGCCATGACAAAACCGGTGCCAGCCCCTAAACTCCCCCCGCCCGCCGAGCCCGCTGGGGCGATTCGGAATTCCCGTCATAAATTTGTCGATTCAACGTCATGATCACCAGCCTGCCCAACCTCCTGACACTCTCGCGGATCGTCGCCATCCCGCTCCTGGTGGCGCTGCTCTATCTGCCGGGCGATGTCTGGCGCTGGGCGGCCTGCGCGGTCTACGCCGCCGCCTGCATCACCGACTATTTCGACGGCCATCTGGCGCGCAGCTGGAGCCAGACCTCGGCGCTGGGCCGCTTCCTCGATCCGATCGCCGACAAGCTGCTGGTGGCCGCCGCCATCGTGGTGATGACGGCGCTGGGTTACATCTCGGGCTGGACCGTGCTGGCGGGCGTGGTGATCCTCTGCCGCGAGATCCTGGTCTCGGGCCTGCGCGAATTCCTGGCCGAGCTGCGCGTCGGCGTGCCGGTCTCGATGCTGGCCAAGTGGAAGACCACGGTGCAGATGGTGGCGCTGGGCTTCCTCATCCTCGGCGATGCCGGCCCTGCCGCCCTGCCGATCCGGCTCATCGGCGAGATCGGCTTCTGGGTCGCGGCCCTCCTGACGCTCGTCACCGGCTACGACTATCTGGTCACGGGCCTGCGCCATATGCAGAGCGAGAGCCAGGGTTCGCGATGAAAGTGATGGGCCTCGCCGGCTGGAGCGGCAGCGGCAAGACCACCTTGATGATGCGCCTGCTGCCCGAGCTGATCGGGCGCGGCCTCACGGTCTCGACCATGAAGCATGCCCACCATAATTTCGATATCGACCAGCCCGGCAAGGACTCCTATGTCCATCGCTCGGCGGGAGCGACGGAGGTCGTGGTGTCGTCCGTCAATCGCTGGGCCCTGATGCATGAGAATCGCGGCGGGCCGGAACCGAGCGCGGCCGAGCTGATGCGGCAGATGACGCCGGTCGATCTGGTGCTGATCGAGGGCTTCAAGCGCGAGCCCCATCCCAAGCTCGAAGTCTATCGCCGCGCCAATGGCAAGCCCCTGCTCCATCCCCAGGATCCGCATATTGTCGCGATCGCCAGCGACGGTTCCCTGCCGGAGGTGGCGCTGCCTGTCCTGGTGCTGAACGACACCCGGGCGATCGCCGATTTCATCCTGGATTATTGCGGCCTGACGGCGCGCCCACCGGCCGGATGAACCCGTTGCTCGATCGCGATTGCTTCTCCGACGGCGAGCCGCTGATGCCGCTCGAGACGGCCCTGGCGCTGCTGCGCCAGCGCATCCACTGCGTGGTCGGCATCGAGACGCTGCCACTCGACGCGGCGCAGGACCGGATCCTGGCGGCCGATGTCGTCGCCACATTCGACGTGCCCGGCCATGACAATGCCGCCGTCGATGGCTATGCGGTCTATGCGGAAGACCTCGACAGCGCGGGCGAGACGCGCCTGCCGGTCGCGGGCCGTGCCACCGCCGGCCATCCCCTGGACCAGCCACAGCCGCGCGGCACCGCCGTGCGCATCTTCACCGGCGCCGCCATGCCAGCGGGCCCGGATGGAGTGCCCGGCCCCGACACGGTGGCGATGCAGGAGGATTGCCGCGTCGATGGCGATTGCGTCGTGATCGGCGCCGGCCTCACGCACGGCCAGAACCGGCGCCGGCGCGGTGAGGATGTCGCCGCCGGCCGCAAGATTCTCGAAGCCGGGACCCGGTTGCGTGCTCAGGACATCGGCCTCGCCGCTGCCGCGGGACAGGCCCGGCTCGCTTTGCGGGCCCGGCTGCGGGTGGCGCTGTTCTCGACCGGCGACGAACTGGCCGAGCCGGGACAGCCGCTGAGCAGCGGCACGATCCATGATTCCAACCGCTACATCCTCGGCGCCCTGCTGCGCCAGAATGGCGCCTCGGTCAGCGATCTGGGCATCCTGCCGGACCGGCCCGATGCCGTGCGCCTCGCGCTGCAGGTGGCGGCCCGCGACCACGATCTGCTGCTGACCTCGGGCGGCGTCTCGACCGGCGAGGAAGATCACGTCAAGGCGGCGATCGCCTCGATGGGACGGCTGCATTTCTGGCGCCTCGCGATCAAGCCCGGCCGGCCGGTGGCCCTGGGCCAGATCGACGCGGGCGGACGCGCGGTCCCCATCGTCGGCCTGCCGGGGAATCCGGTGGCCGCCATGGTGACTTATCTGCGGATCGCGCGACCCTTGATCCTCGGATTGACGGGCGCCAGGGATCTGGAGCCGGTTCGCTATCGCCTGCCCGCCGCCTTCGCCTTGCGCAAGAAACGCAACCGCCGCGAGTTCCTGCGCGGCTGGATCGAAACCGATGGAGCCGGCAAGCAAGCCGTGCAGCGCTTCGAACGCGAGGGCTCTCACATCCTCACCTCGATGACGGCGGCCACCGGCCTGGTCGAGATCGCCGAAGCCGTGACCGCGGTGGCGCCGGGCGATCTGGTCGATTTCCTGCCCTTCAGCGAACTGCGATGACGATGTCCCCGATCAAACCGCTCTTCAGCATGATGGCCGCCTACAATCAATGGGCCAACCGGCGGCTCTTTGGCGCGGCCGCGAAGATTCCCGATCGCGAGTACCGCGCCGATCGCGGGGCCTTCTTCGGCTCTCTGCACGGCACCCTCAATCACCTGCTGGTCGGCGATCTCATCTGGATGCGGCGTTTCACCGGCGCGGGCGAGGCCCCGGCCCGGCTCGATGCCATCGTCCATCACGATCTCGCCGAGCTGCGCCAAGCCCGAGAGACGCTCGACCGCCGGATCATCATTTATATGGACGGTTTGACCGACACGGCACTCTCCGGCACGATCCGCTACCACTCCACCCGCAGCCCGGCCGAGCTCGAGCAGGAACTGGCACCGCTGCTGCTTCATTTCTTCAATCACCAGACCCACCATCGCGGCCAGGCCCACACGCTGGTCACCGAAATCGCCGGCGAAGCGCCGTGGCTCGATCTCCTGATCTATCAGCGCGAGACCGGCGTCAGCATGATCAAGGGCGCTGGCGGCGATTTCTCGAAGCCCGAGAAGCGCCCCTGAGCAGGGCCATGCGGCTCGTTACAGCAGGCTGAGCCACAAACTCGCCACATCGCGGGGGTTGCGAAACCCCGTCGGCCTGGATATTTGCCCTTAAGAGAATGTTGTGCGTTCGTAAACCGAGGCGGGGATGCGCTTCGGAAAGTGATGGTTATCGGCTGATCACAACGGGCCGCAGCGATCGATTTCAGTCTCGCTCCGATCAGGATCGCTGATCCATGTCCCTCGAACGACCCCAGCTCGACCCGACGCTTCTCGGCCCGACGCCGCCCTTCGGCACCGGATGGGATCGGGGTGGAGAAAGGCTGCGCCTGTCGGCGCCGCCGGCCGATGCGGCGCCGTCGCGGACGGGCGCGGTGATCTTCACGCTCTGCTGCTGTTTCCTCGCCTTTGTCGGCGGCGCCTATGTGGTGCTGGACAGGCTGCCGCCCTATGGCTTGCTGAAGGATGCCTACAGCGCCGGCATGGCGCTCTATGACAGGACGGTTCACTATCGGGAACCGCTGCAGACCGATCTCTGGGCCGACGCGCGCAGCGACCAGCGCGGCGTGACCGTCGCCGACACCGGCAAAGCCTTTCCCGGCTTCACGCTCTACAGCTCCGGCCACGATGCCGCCGCCTACCTGATCGATATGAACGGGCGCATCGTCCATGAATGGCGCCTGCCCTTCAGCCAGGTCTGGGATTCGAGCTCGGTGGTGGAGAAGCCTCGACCCGACCCGTTCGTCGCCTTCGACAAGGTCCATCTGTTTCCCAACGGCGACATCCTGGCCGTCTATAGCGGCGTCGGCGACACGCCCTGGGGCCTGGGGCTGGTGAAGATGACCAAGGACTCGAAGGTCATCTGGAAATATCTCGACCGAGTCCATCACGATGTCGAGGTCGGCGCGGACGGACGGATCTATACCCTGACCCATCGGTTCCGCAGCGAGCCGATCGGCAGCATGCCGCAGCTCGATACGCCGATGCTGGAGGATTTCCTGGTGGTCCTCTCGCCCGACGGCCAGGTGGAGCGGAAGATCTCCCTGCTCGACGCGATGGCGGCCTCGCCCTATCGCAAGTTCCTGGCGGCCTTGTCCGACTATGGCCGGCAGGATCCGCTCCATGCCAACGCCGCCAAGCCCATCGACGCGACGTCCGCCAACGCACCCGCGGCCTGGCAGGCGGGCGACGTGCTGCTCTCGTTCCGCGAGGCGAGCCTGCTGGCCGTGCTCGATCCGCGCCAGGGCCGCTTCGTCTGGGCCGCGCGCGGGCCCTGGCTGGGACAGCATGATCCGTCGCTGCTGCCGAACGGCCATCTCCTGATGTTCGACAATCTCGGCAATGTCGGCCCGCTGGGCAGCTCGCGCCTGCTGGAGATCGATCCCGCCGACATGGCCATCGCCTGGGAATATGACGGCGCGGCAGGCCATCCGCTCGAGAGCGTGCTGCGGTCCAACGCGCAGCGTCTGCCCAATGGCAACAGCTTGATCACGGAATCCGACGGCGGTCGCCTCGTCGAGGTCACGGCGCAGGGCGAGATCGCCTGGGAATATGTGAACCCGGTGCGCGGCGGCCCTGCGGACCGGCGCATCCCGATCGTCACCGGCGGCGAGCGCTTTACCGCCGACGAGGTCGGCACCTGGTTGACATCGCCGTAAGCGGAAACCCAACGGCCCGGGGGAAACTGATCAAGCAAGGAGACTGGGAATGAACAAGCTCATCGTCGCCGTCGCGGTCGTCCTCGGGGCTGCGAGCCTCGCCCACCCCGCCTTCGCCTATGTCGGTCCCGGCGCGGGCCTCAGCCTGCTCGGCGCGCTCTGGGGCCTGCTGCTCGCCCTCTTCGCCGCGGTCGGATTCGTCGTGGCCTGGCCGGTCCGGCGCTGGCTGGCGCGCCGCCGCAAATCGGACGCCGACGCCGGCATCCGCCCGGGCGTCGTCGCCAGACCCGAGGCCCGCCGCACCCCGCAGCCCCGCTGAACCGATCGCCGCGATCGGCGAAGGAGTCTCTCATGGGTGCGCTCGATTTGCCGGGACTGGCCTTCGGCTGGGTCGACCAGATGATGCAGGCGCTGCCGGCCCCGGGTCGGCTCGTGCTCTGGGCCATGATCGCGGCCGCGCTCTCGATGGCGATCTATCGCTTCGCATCGCCGCAGACCCGGATCGCCCGGGCGCAGCGCGATGCGCTGGCAGCGCGCTGCGCGCTCGACGGCTATGACGGCGAGTTCGCCGAAGCCTGGCCGCTGATCCGCAACGTGCTGAAGACGGCCGTCCAACGCATCGGGCTGGTGCTGCCCGGCGTGCTGCTGGCGATGCTGCCGATCCTCGCCATGCTGGCCTGGCTCTCGACCAGCTATGGCTATCGCTTCCCCGACAGGGACAC